>NZ_JBIARL010000010.1:0-344599 GCF_042889835.1 Streptomyces sp. NPDC002463 | reverse complement strand
TTGTGGGGTGGGCCCTGGTGCGTATCGTGCACTTTGTTGACGCTGCGAGGTGGGTGTCCTTGGGGGTGGCGTATATGGTTTCCCCCGGGGGGGGGGGGGGTGGGGGGGCCCGGGGGGGGGGCCCCCCTTCTGCGTTTCTGCGTCTCGGTGTGCTCAGTCCAGTGCCAGGCTTCGCAGCACCAGACCCGTCGCCGGCTTCGGGCCGAACGAGGTGGACTTGCGGGGCATCGTGACGCCCTGGCGGGCGAGGTCGCGGACGACCTCCTCCTGTACCGGATGCATGAGGACCGCCGTACCGCCGCGGCGTTCCGCCTGGGCGACCGCGGCCTCCGTGTCGTGGATGTAGGCGATGTCCTCGGGGGCGTCCGGGATGTGCCAGACGTGCTCCAGGAGGGTGGAGTGCAGGACCGTCGCGTCCAGGGTCCGCCAGGCCTGGGGGCGGTCCGTGCGGATCGTGCGGTCGAGGAGGGCCGGGTCCGGGCGGTCGAGGAGGTGGAAGGTGCCGTCGCCCGCGAGGAGGAAGGCGTTGCCCTCGGCCGCGGCGGCCTCCAGGGCCTCCAGGGCCACGGGGAGCGGCCGGTCGATCCTGCGCACCCGGAACGCGTCCCCGAGGGCCGCGAGGGCGTCGGCGACCGGCAGGCGGTTGAGGAGGCGGTGGATCGAGCGGACCCGCAGGGGGTAGCGGGCGGTGTCGATGAGGAGGACCAGGCCGTAGTTCCAGGGGCCGGGGGCCGCGTGCTCCTCGCGGAGGCGCAGGTACGTCGCCCAGCGGTGGTGGCCGTCGGCGATGAGGGCCTGGTGGTGGGCCAGTTCGCCGGCGATCACGGCGAGTTCGGCGGGTTCGGTGACCGCCCAGAGGCGGTGCTGGAAGCCGTCCTCCGTGGTGGTGGAGAACAGGGGCTCGCGCCGGACGGTGCTCTCGATGACCGCTGCGGCGCCGCCCTCCTCGGCTCCGACGTACGTGAGGAGCAGGGGCTCCAGGTTGGCGGCCGTGGTCCGCATCAGGGCGGCGCGGTCCTCGACGACGTGCGGCATGACGTCCTCGTGGGGGAGGACGACGCCCTCCGCCGGTGTGGAGAGCTCCAGGGCGCCGATGACGCCGCGCTGGAGGATGCCGTCGCCGCTCTGCTCGTACACGTAGAGCGCGGGCTCCGGGTCCGGGGCGAGGACGCCGTCCGCGAGCCAGCGGTCGAGGGTGACGGCGGCCTTGCGGTGGCGGGTGCCGGCGGTGATCGCCTGGGGGAGGATCAGCCGCACGATGTTGTGCGGATCGGCGGACTCCAGATGGAGCAGTCCGTCAGGTCGTACGACGACGTCGTAGGGAGGGGACATCACGGCGGCGAGGCTGCCGACCCGCTCGGGGACGTACCGGAGTCCGCGGAACGGGGTCAGGTGCAGGCCCGTGGTGTCGTCGCGGACGCCGTCGGCCGCGTGACCTGATGTGTTCATCCTGTCATCGTATGTGGGCGGGCATGAGCGATGATCGGGAGAGTGGGGGAATTCACCCGGTGATCTGAGGAGTGTGCGGTGACGGTGCGGAACGGCCAGGGACAGCGGGACGGCGGCAGGGCGTACCCGGGCGGCAGCGCGGTCGCGCTGAGCGAGGCGTACGACACGGCGCTCCTGGACCTGGACGGTGTCGTGTACGCGGGCGGGGAGGCCGTTCCGCACGCCGTGGAGGCGCTCGGGGCGGCCCGGGCCGGCGGGATGCATCTGGCGTACGTCACCAACAACGCGCTGCGGACGCCCGGTGAGGTGGCGGAGCATCTGACGGACCTCGGCGTGCCGGCGGAGGCCGGGGACGTCGTCACCTCGGCGCAGGCGGTGGCCCGGCTGATCGCGGACGAGGTGCCGGCGGGATCCCGGGTGCTTGTCATCGGCGGCGAGGGGCTGCGGGTGGCGCTGCGCGAGCGGGGGCTCGTACCGGTGGAGTCGGCGGACTACGACCCGGCGGCGGTCGTGCAGGGGTACGGCGGGCCCGAGATGGGGTGGGGCCGGTTCGCGGAGGCGGCCTACGCGGTGGAGCGGGGAGTGCCCTGGTACGCCTCCAACACCGACCTGACGATCCCCGGGGCGCGGGGGATCGGGCCGGGCAACGGGGCGGCGGTGGAGGTCGTGCGGATCGCCACCGGGGGCCGGTACGAGCCGAAGGTCGCGGGGAAGCCGCAGCCGCCGATGCACCGGGAGACGGTGCTGCGGACGGGGGCGCGGCGGCCGCTGGTGGTGGGGGACCGGCTGGACACGGACATCGAGGGCGCGTTCAACGGCGGGGTGGACTCGCTGCTGGTGCTGACCGGGGTGACGGACGTGGCGCAGCTGCTCGCGGCCGTGCCCGAGCACCGGCCCACGTATGTGGCGGCCGATCTGCGGGGGCTGCTCGTGGGGCAGCCCGAGGTGGTCGCGGACGGGGACGGGGGCTACGTGTGCGGGGGGTGGCGGGCGTCCGTGAGCGGCGGTGGGCTCGTCCTCGACGGCGCGCCGGGCGAGGGCGCGGACGTGTTGGACGCGGTGCGGGCGCTGTGCGGGGCGGCCTGGTCGGAGGCGGACCGGGCGGGCGGTGGCGTGCCGGACGCGGGGAAGGTGCTTGCGCTGCTCGGGGTGTGACCGATCAGTGAGGTTGGGTAGGCTAACCTAACTTCGCGTGATCGTGGTCGTCACCGCCTGGACCGGCCACGGACGAGACACCGGGAGTGCGGGTATGGACGGTCGGCAGCAGCGCCTGAGCGCGGAATCGGTCACCCTGGCGTACGAGCAGCGGATCATCGCCCGCGACCTGTCCGTCGCGATCCCCGACCAGTCGTTCACCGTCATCGTCGGACCCAACGCCTGCGGCAAGTCCACCCTCCTGCGCGCCCTCTCCCGGATGCTGAAGCCCAGCGGGGGCCGTGTCCTGCTCGACGGGCAGTCGATCCACGCGATGCCCGCCAAGAAGGTCGCGAAGACCCTCGGGCTGCTGCCCCAGACCTCCGTGGCCCCCGACGGCATCACCGTCGCCGACCTCGTCGCGCGCGGCCGCTACCCGCACCAGGGGCTGCTGCGGCAGTGGTCCCCGGAAGACGAGCGCATCACGCGGGAGTCCATGGCGGCGACGGGCGTCGCCGAGCTGGCCGACCGGTACGTGGACGAGCTCTCGGGCGGTCAGCGCCAGCGCGTGTGGATCGCCATGGCGCTGGCCCAGCAGACGCCGCTGCTGCTGCTCGACGAGCCCACCACGTACCTCGACATCCAGCACCAGATCGACGTCCTCGACCTGTGCGCCGAGCTGCACGAGACGCAGGGGCGGACGCTCGTCGCCGTCCTCCACGACCTCAACCACGCGGCCCGGTACGCCACCCACCTCATCGCCGTCCGCGACGGCGAGGTCGTCGCCGAGGGACCGCCGTCGGAGGTGGTGACCGCCGAGCTCGTCGAGCGGGTCTTCGGGCTGCGCTGCCAGGTCATCGAGGACCCCGAGACGGGGACGCCGCTGGTCGTGCCGGCCGGGCGGAAGGCGCGCGTCCGGGCCACCGTGGGGGCACAGGCGCAGGAGCCCGCGCTGCAGAAGTGAGAGTGCGGGCACGAACGCAGGAGCCCGCGCTGCAGAAGCGACCGTGCGGGTACAAGTGCAGGAGCCCGCGTCACAGAAGTGACCTCAAGGCCGTCGCGCTACAGAAGTGACCGCAGTCTGAGGAGGTCGCGGAAGCCGGCCTCCAGTCTGACCCGGCCCGCGGTCCAGGCCTTCGCGAAGTTCAGCTCGCCGTCCACCATCGCCACCAGGTCGTCGCCGGTCATCGCGAGACGGATCTGCGCCTTGGCCGGCGGCGGGCCGTCCACCGCCGAGTCGACCCGGATCCGGCCGTCCGCGAGGCGGCCCGTGAACGTCGTGTCCAGGTCCGTGATGTGGCAGCTCAGGCTGCGGTCGAGCGCGGCCGCGCCGCGCACGCCCTCGTTCGCCCGCGCGAGATTGTCCGAAAGTCTGTCCAGTGCGCCGCGGCACTCCGTGATCGTCGCCATCGTCGTCGACGGTACCCCAGGGCTTCGCGGTAGCGTCGGGGCATGAGCGACGCCACCCCCGAAGCCCCGCAGGAGCAGGCCCCGGCCGCGACGGACGAGCCCGCGGGACCCGCGCCGCTCGGTGTCGCCGTGGAGCCCACCGGCCATCCCGCCGTCGACGCCGGCCTCGCGCGTCTCGCCGAGCTCGACCACCTCCCGGCGGACGGACACCTGGCGGTGTACGAGGATGTACACCGTGGACTGCGCGCCGAGCTGACCTCGCTCGACGCGCACCCCGCCCCCCGTCCGTACGACAACAGGAGCTGAACCGAACGTGGCAGGACCGGCACGCCGCCGTCTGGACGCCGAGCTGGTACGGCGCAAGCTCGCGCGCTCGCGCGAGCACGCCAGCCAGCTGATCGCCGCGGGCCGGGTGACCGTCGGCAAGACCGTCGCCACCAAGCCCGCCACCCAGGTCGAGACCGCCGCGGCCATCGTCGTCTCCCAGGACGACTCCGACCCCGACTACGTCTCGCGCGGCGGCCACAAGCTCGCCGGGGCCTTCGCCGCCTTCGTGCCCCGGGGCCTCCAGGTCGAGGGCCGGCGCGCCCTGGACGCCGGAGCCTCCACCGGCGGCTTCACGGACGTCCTGCTGCGCGCGGGCGCCGCCCACGTCGTCGCCGTCGACGTCGGCTACGGACAGCTCGCCTGGTCGCTGCAGAGCGACGAGCGCGTCACCGTGAAGGACCGCACGAACGTACGCGAGTTGACGCTCGACGCCATCGACGGCGTCCCCGTCGACCTCGTCGTCGGCGACCTGTCCTTCATCCCGCTCGGGCTCGTCCTGCCCGCCCTCGCGGCCTGCACCGCGCCCGGCGCCGATCTCGTCCTGATGGTCAAGCCGCAGTTCGAGGTGGGCAAGGAGCGGCTCGGCACCGGCGGAGTCGTACGCTCCGCCGAACTCCGCGCGGACGCCGTGAAGAACGTGGCCCGACAGGCCGGCGAGCTCGGCCTCGGCGTCCTCGGCGTCACCGCCAGCCCCCTGCCCGGCCCCTCCGGCAACGTCGAGTACTTTCTGTGGCTGCGGGCAGGCGCGCCCGCGCTGGATCCGGCTGACGTCGACCGCGCCGTGGCGGAGGGACCTCGTTGAGCTCAACTGCAGCAGCACCATCGGGAACAACACGCACCGTCTTCCTGCTCGCGCACACCGGCCGCCCGGCCGCCGTGCGCAGCGCCGAACTGGTCGTCCTGGGGCTGCTGCGCTGCGGCATCGGCGTCCGCGTCCTGGAGGCCGAGGCCGCGGACCTGCCGCTGCCGCCGTCCGTCGAGAAGGTGCCGGAGGCGTGCTCCGACGCGCTCGACGGCTGTGAACTCCTCGTCGTCCTCGGCGGCGACGGCACCCTGCTGCGCGGCGCGGAGTTCTCCCGCGCCTCCGGCGTGCCCATGCTCGGCGTCAACCTGGGGCGCGTCGGCTTCCTCGCGGAGGCCGAGCGCGACGACCTCGACAAGGTCGTCGACCGGGTCGTCACCAAGGCGTACGAGGTCGAGGAGCGCATGACCCTCGACGTCACCGTGTACGAGAACGGCGACGTCCTGCACCGCGACTGGGCGCTGAACGAGGCCGCCGTGCAGAAGGTCTCGCCGGAGCGGATGCTGGAGGTCGTCCTCGCGATCGACGGGCGCCCGGTGACCGGCTTCGGCTGCGACGGGGTGATCTGCGCGACACCCACCGGCTCCACCGCCTACGCCTTCTCTGCGGGCGGCCCGGTCGTCTGGCCCGAGGTCGAGGCGCTGCTCATGGTCCCGATCGGGGCCCACGCACTCTTCGCCAAGCCGCTGATCACCACCCCCCAGTCGGTGCTCACCGTCGAGGTCGAGCCGCACACCCCGCACGGCGTGCTGTGGTGCGACGGGCGGCGGACCGTGGAGCTCCCCGCGGGCGCGCGCGTCGAGGTGCGGCGGGGCGCCGTGCCGGTCCGGCTCGCCCGGTTGCACCACGCCTCCTTCACGGACCGGCTCGTCGCCAAGTTCGCCCTGCCGGTCTCGGGATGGCGGGGCGCACCGCGCTGACCCGCCCCGTAACGACTGGTGCTCCCGAGGGTTACGCCCGGGGGCGATGTCGCATCCGACCCGGGAAACCTCGTATGGTCTGGGGCGTGCTGGAGGAGATGCGGATACGGTCGCTCGGGGTCATCGACGACGCGGTGGTCGAGCTGTCACCCGGCTTCACCGCGGTGACCGGTGAGACCGGTGCGGGCAAGACCATGGTCGTGACCAGCCTGGGGCTGCTGCTCGGCGGACGAGCCGACCCGGCCCTGGTGCGGATCGGCGCGGCCTCGGCCGTCGTCGAGGGGCGGATCAGCGTGCCCGCGAGCGCGCCCGTCGCCGTACGCGCCGAGGAGGCCGGGGCCGAGCTCGACGAGGGCGTGCTCCTCGTCAGCCGCACCGTCTCCGCCGAGGGACGCTCGCGCGCCCACCTCGGCGGGCGCTCCGTGCCCGTCGGGCTGCTCGCCGAGCTCGCCGACGAGCTCGTCGCCGTCCACGGCCAGACCGACCAGCAGGGCCTGCTCAAGCCCGCCCGGCAGCGCGGCGCCCTCGACCGGTACGCCGGCGAGGCCGTGTCCGTGCCGCTCGCGGCCTACGGCGAGGCGTACCGGCGGCTGCGCGCCGTCACCGCCGAACTGGACGAGATCACCACCCGGGCCAGGGAACGCGCCCAGGAGGCCGATCTGCTGCGCTTCGGGCTCGGCGAGATCGAGGCCGTCGAGCCGCGCACGGGCGAGGACGTCGAACTGGCCGCCGAGGCCGAGCGGCTCGGGCACGCCGAGGCCCTCGCCTCCGCCGCCGCGCTCGCGCACGGCGCGCTCGCGGGCAACCCCGAGGACCCCGAGGCCGTCGACGCGACCACCCTGGTCGCGGGCGCGGGCCGGGCCCTGGAGGCCGTACGGTCGCACGACCCGGCGCTCGCCGGGCTCGCCGACCGGATGGGCGAGATCTCCATCCTGCTGTCGGACGTGGCGCAGGAGCTGGCCGGATACGCCGACAACCTGGACGCCGATCCGCTGCGGCTCGCCGCCGTCGAGGAACGGCGGGCCCTGCTCACCCAGTTGACCAGGAAGTACGGCGAGGACATCGACGCCGTCCTCGCCTGGGCGGAGGAGAGCGCGGGGCGGCTCGGCGAGCTCGACGGCGACGACGACCGGATCGAGGAGCTCACCGCCGAGCGGGACCGGCTGCGCGACGAGCTGTCCGTGCTCGCGCAGCGGCTCACCGACGCGCGTACGGAGACGGCCGCCCGGTTCGCCGACGCGGTCACCGCCGAACTCGCCTCGCTCGCCATGCCCCACGCGCGCGTGTCCTTCGCCATCGCCCAGACCGAGGACCCCGAGGGCGTCGAGGTCGGCGGCCGGCGGGTCGCCTACGGCCCGTCCGGGGCCGACGAGGTCGAGCTGCTGCTCGCCCCGCACCCCGGCGCCCCGCCCCGGCCCATCGCCAAGGGCGCGTCCGGCGGTGAGCTGTCCCGGGTGATGCTCGCCGTGGAGGTCGTCTTCGCCGGGGTCGACCCGGTGCCGACGTACCTCTTCGACGAGGTCGACGCGGGCGTCGGCGGCAAGGCGGCCGTGGAGATCGGCCGCCGGCTCGCCAAGCTCGCCAGGTCCGCGCAGGTCGTGGTCGTCACCCACCTCCCGCAGGTCGCGGCCTTCGCCGACCGGCAGCTGCTCGTCGAGAAGACCAACGACGGCTCCGTGACCCGCTCCGGCGTCACCGTCCTGGAGGGCGAGGAGCGGGTCCGGGAGCTGTCCCGGATGCTCGCAGGCCAGGAGGACTCCGAGACGGCCAGGGCCCACGCGGAGGAGCTGCTCGCGACGGCGCGGGCGGACGCGTGAGCGTGGCCTCGGGGGCCCTCGGGCGGATCGGGACGTTCGCCGTCGCCTTCGGGGCGACCCGGTCCGCGTACGGGCAGCTGCTGAGGCGGCCGCCGGGAAACCCGGGCAGCTGGGAGCGGACCAACCACGCCGGCCGGCCGGTACGGCTCCAGTCCGGACCGGCCGCCGCCTTCGGCTCGGCCGTCGCCGTCCTGCCCACGGCACCCGCCGCCGCCCTGGCCGTCGCCGCGGCGGCCGTGTGCGGGCGCCACGACGATCTGCACGGTGACCACCGGCGGGGGTTCCGGGAGCATCTGGCGGCACTCCGGGACGGTGAGGTGACCAGTGGGGCGGTGAAGCTGTTCGGGATCGGCGCCGCCTCGCTCGCCGCCGGGGCCCTCCTCAAGGAGAAGCCCGTCGACAAGGTCCTCGCCGGCGTCGTCATCGCCGGTACCGCCCACCTGGTGAACCTCGTGGACGTACGGCCGGGGCGCGCGGGCCTTCTCGTGCTCGGGCTCTCCGCGCCCGGGCTCCTCCGGGGGTCCCTCGCCGCCGCCCCGATGGGGGCCGCGGCGGCGGTACTCGGCGACGACCTCGGCGAGGTGACCATGCTCGGCGACATGGGCGCGCATGCGCTCGGTGCCGCCGTCGGGAGCGCCGTCGCGGGCTCCAACGGGCGGCTCGGACTCGCCACGCACGCGGCCGGGTTGGTCGCGGCGGCGGTGTGGGGAGAGCGGGCGGCTTCCGCCTGACGGCGCGAGAGCCGTGCGGGGGGAGTGGGCTCGGGATCCGTGCGCTCACCCGTGTGGGTGAACCCGTGGTGTGCGTGCCCGGCCCGTACGCCTTCCGCACACCGGAACGACGCCACTTCCGTGCCGGAACGTGCGTACGGTCGAGGGCACGGACTGGCATCCTTGGGCGCGTGACACAGCTCCGTACGGTCCAAGTGCTGGGCGGCGGCGGCGCGGGCAGCAGCGCGCACGTCCGATCACTTGCCTCGGGGCTGGTGGAGAGGGGCGTGCGGGTGACCGTGTGCGCCCCGGCCGAACTCGACCGCGCATACGACTACCTGGGCGCCGGCGCGCACTTCGTGCCCCTGCCGCGCCTCGGCGACCCCGCGACCGTCACCGCGCTCCGCAACGCATGCATCGGCGCGGACGTGGTCCACGCGCACGGCCTCCAGGCCTCCGTACGGGCCGCGCTCGCGCTCGCCGGCGGCGGCCGGGCCCCGCTCGTGACCACCTGGCACAGCCGCAACCACGTCGACGGGGCGCGGGGCGGGGTGCTGCGGCTCCTCGAACGCAAGGCCGCGCGGGCCGCGACCGTCGTCCTCGGCACCTCCTCCGAGCTCGTCGACCGGGCCCGGCGGCGCGGGGCCCGGGACGCGCGCCTCGCCCCCGTCACCGTGCCCGCCGCGCGCGGGCCCGTCTGCCTCCACGACGGCAAGGCCCGCGCCGAACTCGGCGCCGTCGACCGGCCCCTGCTCATGGCCGTCGGAGCGCTCGAACGCGGCCGGGGGTACCGGACGCTGCTCGACGCGGCCCGGGAGTGGCGGGAGCTCGACCCGCAGCCGCTGCTCGTCATCGCCGGGGAAGGACGCGAACGGGCCTTCCTGCAACGGCGGATCTTCGAGGAGGGGCTCGCCGTGCGGCTCATCGGGCGCCGGGACGACGTCGCCGAGCTGCTCGCCGCCGCCGACGTCGCCGTCCTGCCGTCACGGTGGGAGGCCCGCTCCCTGCTCGCCCAGGAGGCGCTCCGGCTCGGGGTGCCGCTCGTCGCGACGGCCGTCGGCGGCGTACCGGAACTCGTCGGGAACGCGGCGGAGCTGGTGCCGTACGGGGACGCGGGGGCCCTCGCGGGGGCGGTGCGGGGGCTGCTCTCCGACGTGGACCGCCGGATGGACCTGGCGGCGGCGGGGCGGGTACAGGCGGGGTCCTGGCCCACGGAGGACGAGACGATCGCGCATGTGCTGGCGGTGTACGACGAGTTGACGGGGCGGTAGCCCTTCGTCGTGGGTGGTCGCCCCGCTCTGCGGGACGACCACCCACACCGGGTCACGGCGTGTGCCGGCGGGCTCTCAGGGCCAAGGAGAGGGCCAGGACCGTCTGGGGGTCGTCCAGGTCCGTGCCGAGGAGTTCGGAGATGCGGGCCAGGCGGTTGTAGAGCGTCTGGCGGTTGAGGTGGAGCTCGCGGGCCGTCTCCGCCTTGCGCCCCGCGTGCGCCAGGTACGTCTCCAGGGTCGGGAGCAGCGGCGGGCGGGACGCCTTGTCATGGTCCCGAAGCGGGCCGATCGCGCGGTCCACGAAGGCCGCCAGGTCCGGGTGGTCGCGCAGCCGCCACAGGAGCAGGTCGATGTCGAGGCGGCGCGCGTCGTACCAGGGCAGGTCCGACAGGCCCTGCGCCGCCGTCGCCGTCTCCGCCGCGTGCCGCAGGCCCGCCGAGGCCGCCGCCCAGCCGCCCGCGACGCCGACCACGACGACCGGCGCGTGCACCCCGGCGCGTTCCAGGCCGGCCCGTTCCACGCCCGCGCGCAGCGCCGCCGCGACCCGGTCCGCGACCGCCGTCCGTTCCGTTTCCGAGCGCAGGCCCAGGAGCAGGGGCACTCGGCCTTCTACCGGGCGGACTCCCAGGAGGGCCGGGACGCCCACCGAGGACAGTTCCTCCAGGACCGCGCGGGCCAGCAGGGCCCAGTTGCCCGAGGGCGACAGTTCCGGGGCCAGGCGCATGACCACGGGGAGCAGGGGGCCCTCGCCGGGCTTGAAGCCGAGGACGCGAGCCTGCGCGGGTGCGTCCTCCGCCGAGATGCGGCCCTCCGCGAGGTCCGTCAGGAAGTCGCCCCGGCCGCGCGCGGCCAGCTCCTCCTCCTGGCGGGCCTGCATGAGGACGACCGCGAGGAGTCCCGCCGCCCGCTCGGCCGCCATCCGGTGCACGGGGGAGAGGGCGCCGGAGACCGCCAGCAGGACGAGGCGGGCGCGCACCGAGCCCGTGCCGGGGCCGCCGCCGGGCACGTCGACGAGGACCGTGCCGGTGGGCGGGCCGGACTCGCGGGCCGCCCGCTGACCGCGCAGCCCGTCCCACACCTGGAGCGGGTCGGCGGGCGCGGACTCGGTGCCCGCCGCGTACAGCAGCTGTCCGTCGGCGGTCTCCAGGAAGACCGGGTTCGCGGCGAAGTCGGAGAGGATGCGCAGCACCTGCGGGACCCCGCCGCCGCCGAGCAGCGCCTCCGTGCACTGCCGGTGGACCTCCTCGGCCTGCCGCTGGAGGGCGTAGTGGCCGTTGACGATCTCGGTGTGGATCTCCTCCGTCACGGCGACGAAGGGAACCTCGCGGTGGAGCTGCACGAGCGGCAGGCCGGCCGCCCGCGCGGTCTCCACTATCGTCGCCGGGAGGCGGGCGAAGCGCGGGCCCAGCTCGACGACGAGCGCGGCGATGCCCCGGTCGGCGAGCCGGCGGACGAAGGCCCGCTGCTCGGCCGGGCGGGTGCCCAGGCCGAGGCCCGTCGTGAGGAGCAGTTCGCCGCCCTTGAGCAGCGACGCGATGTTCGGCACCTCGCCCGCGTGCACCCAGCGCACCGTGCGGTGCAGCCGGTCCGCGCCGGCCACGACCTCCGGGAGCCCGCCGCGCAGTCCGGGGAGTTCGAGGGCCCGCTGCACGGTGATCCCGCCCTGATTGTCCATGGAGCCGGACGCTACCCGCGTCCGTGTTTCCGCGACATCACCCCACGGTCACGGGACCGGACACTTCGTACACCAGGGCGACAACTCGTCGTCCCGTGGCGGGAATTGTGCGACCGCATGTCGATTGTGGCCTACGTCACTCACGAGGATCCTCTCGGCCCATGGCAGAGAACCCCATCCCAGGGAATCCCGCGACAGGGAACACCACCCCCGAGGTCCACCGGCTCAAGGCGAACTCGGTCGGACTCGTCGGCGTCGTCTTCATGGCCGTCGCCACCGCCGCCCCGATCACGGCGATGACCGGAAACCTCCCCATCGCCGTCGGCTTCGGCAACGGCACCGGCGCACCCGCCGGATACCTCTTCGCGACGCTCGTCCTGACCGTCTTCTCGGTCGGCTACGTCGCCATGGCCAAGCGGATCACGGCCGCCGGCGCCTTCTACGGCTACATCTCGCACGGCCTCGGCCGCATCGCCGGCATGGCCTCCGGCATGCTCGCCGTCCTCGCGTACATCGTCTTCGAGGCCTCGATCGTCGGCGTCTTCTCCTACTTCGCCAAGACCACGGTCGCCGACCAGCTCGGCGTCGACCTGCCGTGGGTGCTGTATGCGGCGGTCATGCTGGCCGTCACCGCCGTCCTGTCGTACTTCGACATCAACCTGACCGCCAAGGCGCTCGGGGTGATGCTGGTCGCGGAGATCGCCGTCCTCTTCGCGGTCGCCACCGCCGTCCTGATCGCAGGCGGCGGCCCCGACGGCATCCCGGTCGAGCCGGTCAACCCCAAGAACGCCTTCACCGGCACCTCCGCCGGGCTCGGTCTCTTCTTCGCCTTCTGGTCGTGGGTCGGCTTCGAGTCGACCGCGATGTACGGCGAGGAGTCCCGCGACCCCAAGCGGGTCATCCCGCGCGCCACCCTGATCTCCGTCATCGGCGTCGGCCTCTTCTACATCTACGTGTCGTGGATGACGATCGCCGGGAACGGGCTCGCCGGGTCCGTGAAGCTGTCCTCGTCCGCGAGCCCCCTCGACCTGTTCTTCGCTCCCACCCAGACCTTCATCGGCGCCTGGGCCGTCGACGCCTTCCAATGGCTACTGCTCACCGGCTCCTTCGCCTGCGGCATGGCCTTCCACCAGTGCGCCTCGCGCTATCTGTACGCCATCGGCCGGGAGGGCTTCCTCCACCCGGCGCTCGGCCGGACGCACGCCCGGCACGGCTCGCCGTACATCGCCTCGTACGTGCAGAGCGCGATCGCCGTCGCCCTCGTCGCCGCCTTCTGGCTCGCCGGCGAGGACCCGTACATCCACCTCTACACGCTGCTCGCGATCCTCGGCACGATGGCGATCCTCATCGTGCAGACCCTCTGCTCCTTCGCCGTCATCGGCTACTTCCGCAAGAACCACCCCGAGGACCGGCACTGGTTCAGGACCCTCACGGCCCCGCTCCTCGGAGGCATCGGCATGATCGCCGTCGTCGTCCTGCTGGTCATGAACATGGAGACCGCAGCCGGTCTCGCCGCCGACTCCCTCTTCTTCAAGGCGATCCCCTGGATCGTCGGCGCCGTCTTCTTCGGCGGCCTCGGCCTCGGCTTCTACCTCAAGGCCAAGCGGCCCGAGCGCTACGAGATCATCGGCCGGATCGTCCTGGAGGACGCCGCCGAACGCCCCGACGACACCCGCACGGAGACCGTCCCCGTACCCCAGAGCTGATCCCTTCCACCTCCAGGAGCGCCCCATGGCACGCACCAACCCGATGCACCTCCTGAAGAACCTCGCGGCCGAGCACGCCGCCGCCCGGCGGCTGAACCTCCCCGTCGACGAGCTGCGCGGCCTGAGAGCCGACGCCCTCGGGCGCCGGTCCCTCCTCAAGTACGCCACCGCCGCCGGCATCGCCGTCGGTGTCGGCTCGGCCGTGCCCGCCGCGGCCGTCACCCCGACCCCACCCGTGAAGAGCACCGCCCGGGTCGCCGTCGTCGGTGCCGGGATCTCCGGCCTCACCGCCGCCCTCACCCTCCAGGACGCCGGCCTGAGCCCGGTGCTCTACGAGGCGAACCCGTCCAGGGTCGGCGGCCGCATGTACACCCAGCGGGACCACTGGGCGTACGGCCAGACCTCCGAGATCGGCGGCGAGCTGATCGACACCAGCCACAAGAAGATCCTGGAACTCTGCCGCCGCTTCGGCCTCGTCACCGAGGACTTCCTCGGCGGCGGGCCCAACGGGGCCGAGGAGGTCCTCTGGTTCGGCGGCGCCTACTACCCGCGGGCCCAGGCCGACGCGGACTTCAACGCCGTCTACCAGGCCCTCCACCGCGACCTGCTCGACGCGGGAGAGGTGTACTGGAACCAGACCACCCCCACCGGCACCGCCCTCGACAACATGTCGCTGTACGAGTGGATCGAGAGCCGCGTACCCGGCGGACACTCCTCACCGCTCGGGAAGTTCATCGACGTCGCCTACAACGTCGAGTACGGCGCCGACACCACCGAACAGTCCTCGCTCGCCCTCGTCCTGCTCATGGGCTACCAGACCAATCCGGGCAACTTCAACGTCTGGGGCCTCTCCAATGAGCGCTACCACGTCGTCGGCGGCAACGACCTGCTCCCGAACGCCGTCGCCGGGGCGCTCGCCCCCGGCACCCTGCGCATGGGCTGGTCCCTGACCGCCGTACGGGCCAACGCCGACGGCACCCAGACGCTCACCTTCACCGAGGCGGGCGCCACCAGGACCGTCACCGCCGACCACACGATCCTGTGCGTCCCGCTGCCGATCCTCCAGCAACTCGACCTCTCCCAGGCCGGGTTCGACCCGCTCATGCGCAACCTCCTGCGGGACGCGCGCATGGGCTACTGCACCAAGCTCAACATGCAGTTCGGCACCCGCCCCTGGCGCGGCACCGGTCCCTGGCCCGGGGTCTCCGCCGGCGACTGCTTCACGGACACCGAGGTCCAGCAGACCTGGGACACCACCAAGGTCCAGGGCGGCACCGGCGGCATCCTCCTCCAGTACGGCGGCGGCAGCCTGGCCCGGAACCTGAACCCCGCCGGGCCGTTCTCCACCGAGTCCGACCCGTACGTGAGGAACCTGGTCACCCGCTACCTGGCCGGCATCGACGCCTTCTTCCCCGGCACCTCCCGGGCGTACACCGGCCGCGCCCAGCTCTCCGCCTGGCACAAGAACCCGTACTCCCTCGGCGCGTACTCCTGCTGGCCCGTCGGCTACCTCCACCGGTACGCCGGATACGAGGGCGTCGCCCAGGGCAACGTCCACATCGGCGGCGAGCACTGTTCGTACGACTTCCAGGGCTTCATGGAAGGCGGCGCGACCGAGGGCGAGCGCGCCGCCCGGGAGGTGATCACCGCGCTGCGCTGAGCCGGGGTCAGCCGGCCGGCACGATGTTCTGGTTGAAGCGGAACACGTTGTCGGGGTCGTAGGCGGCCTTCACGGTGGCGAGCCGGCGGTAGTTCCTCTCCCCGAAGGAGGAGACGATCCGCTGCTCGCCCTCGGCGCCGACGAAGTTCAGATACGTCGCGTCGAGCGCCCACGGCCGCACATCGGCCCGCACATCGCGCACCCACTGCACAGCCGGCCCGTCCAGCGCCGGGTCCTCCCAGGTCGCGAACGGGTGCACCGCCCACGGCGCGGTGCGCCACGGCTGCGGATACCCGGAGGGCCCGGCGGCCACGGCCCCGCCCATCAGGAACAGCACCTGCTGGATGGCGGTCCCCGCCGGGATCGCCGCGCCGCGCTCGCAGAAGACGTCCACGGCCTCGTCGGAGAACTCCCGCAGGTACTCGGCCGACCAGTAGTTCCGCAGCCCCGGCGGGTCGTCCATCATCGACTGCAGGTCCACGTACGGGATGTCCGTGACGATCTCCACCACGGGCTTCAGCGCGAACAGCGGCGCCGCGAACTCACGCAGCTCCTCGACCGGCCCGGTGTACGTGAACAGCGCCCCGCACACCAGCTTGCCGACCAGCTCCTCGGGTATGAACGGCTCCGGGGGCGCCGGCAGGTAGATGGCGCCGCCACCCATCTCGTCGGGCGCGCTCAGCCCGAGATCGCGGAAGGTCCGCACCACCTCGGGCGCGTTCTCGGGCAGGAAGAACAGCATCGACATGCTCATCCGGGGCAGCGGGTGCAGCCGCATCGTCAGCGCGGTCGCCACGCCGAAGTTGCCGCCGCCGCCGTGCAGCGCCCAGAACAGCTCCGGGTTCTCCTCCGCGTCCGTGTGGACGTGCTTGCCCTCGGCGGTGATCAGGTCGGCCGCGAGCAGGTTGTCGCTGGCCAGGCCGAACTTCCGCTCAAGCCAGCCCGATCCGCCGCCCAGCGTGAAGCCGCCGACGCCGGTGGTGGACACCCGCCCGCCGGTGGTCGCCACGTGGAACGGCTGGCAGGCGTGGTCCAGATGGGCCATGGTCGCCCCGCCCTCGATCCGTACCGTCATGTCCTCCGGGTCCACGACGACGCCGTGCATCCTGCGGAGGTCGACGACCAGCGCGCCGTCGATCATGGAGGTCCCGGCGACGCTGTGCCCGCCGCCGCGCACCGCGATCGGCAGGTCGGCCTCGCGGCCGAACAGGATCGCGTT
The DNA here is from genome assembly GCF_042889835.1 of Streptomyces sp. NPDC002463. NCBI lineage: Bacteria > Bacillati > Actinomycetota > Actinomycetes > Kitasatosporales > Streptomycetaceae > Streptomyces > Streptomyces sp. NPDC002463. The sequence goes on along the minus strand of NZ_JBIARL010000010.1, from coordinate 328,499 downwards.
CGACACGTCGGCCTGGGTGGCGCACTGGGCGATCACCGACGGGCGCCGGTCGATCATGCCGTTGTGCAGGGCACGCGCCTCGTCGTACCCCGGACCACCGGGGATGATCACCTCACCCGCCAGGTCGTCGACGAGCCCGGCCAGGGCGCTTTCGGAGATGTGGGGAGCCATGGGAGCCCCCCTTTCGCGAGGGGGGACAAGGACCCTTTCATCGTAGGTCGGGGCCCCCACGGGCGCTCCTCAGCCGCCGTACGCCCCGCTCGCCGTCAGCCGCAGCGCCGTGTCGATCAGCGGGACGTGGCTGAAGGCCTGCGGGAAGTTCCCCACCTGCCGCTGGAGCCGCGGGTCCCACTCCTCGGCGAGCAGCCCGAGGTCGTTGCGGAGCGCGAGGAGCTTCTCGAAGAGCGTGCGCGCCTCGTCGACGCGGCCGATCATCGCCAGGTCGTCCGCCAGCCAGAAGGAGCAGGCGAGGAACGCGCCCTCGTCGCCCTCCAGGCCGTCCACCCCGCACTCCTCGCCGGCCGTCGGGTAGCGCAGGACGAAGCCGTCCTCCGTGGACAGCTCGCGCTGGATCGCCTCGATCGTGCCGATGACCCGCTTGTCGTCCGGCGGCAGGAAGCCCATCTGGGGGATCAGCAGCAGCGAGGCGTCCAGCTCCTGGGAGCCGTACGACTGCGTGAACGTGTTCCGGTCCTTGTCGTAGCCCTTCTCGCAGACGTCCCGGTGGATGTCGTCGCGCAGCGCCTGCCAGCGCTCCAGCGGGCCGTCGGCGTCCCCGGACTCGATCAGCTTGATCGTGCGGTCGACGGCCACCCAGGCCATCACCTTCGAGTGGACGAAGTGGCGGCGCGGGCCGCGGACCTCCCAGATGCCCTCGTCGGGCTGGTCCCAGTGCGTCTCCAGGTAGTTGATCAGCTTGATCTGGAGCAGGGAGGCGTAGTCGTTGCGGGAGAGACCCGTCATGTGCCCGAGGTGCAGGGCCTCCGCGACCTCGCCGTAGACGTCCAGCTGGAGCTGGTTCGCCGCGCCGTTGCCGACCCGGACCGGGCCGGAGTTCTCGTACCCCGGGAGCCAGTCGAGCTCGGCCTCGCCGAGCTCCCGCTCGCCCGCGATGCCGTACATGATCTGCAGGTTCTCCGGGTCGCCCGCCACCGCGCGCAGCAGCCAGTCGCGCCAGGCGCGGGCCTCCTCCCGGTAGCCGGTGCGGAGCAGCGAGGACAGGGTGATCGCCGCGTCCCGCAGCCAGGTGTAGCGGTAGTCCCAGTTCCGGACGCCGCCGATCTCCTCCGGCAGCGAGGTCGTCGGCGCGGCGACGATTCCGCCGGTCGGCGCGTACGTCAGCGCCTTCAGAGTGATCAGCGAGCGGATCACGGCCTCCCGGTAGGGGCCGTGGTACGTGCAGTGCTCGACCCACTCGCGCCAGAAGTCGGCCGTCGCCTCGAGCGAACCCTCCGGGTCCGGCAGCGCGGGCGGCTCCTTGTGCGAGGGCTGCCAGGAGAGCGTGAACGTGATCCGCTCGCCGGGCGTCACGGTGAAGTCGGAGTACGTCGTCAGGTCCTTGCCGTGGGTCTCCGCCTCGGTGTCGATCCACACCGAGTCGGGGCCGGCGACCGCGACCGTGCGCTCCCCGACCTTGTGGACCCAGGGCACGATCCGGCCGTAGCTGAACCGCATCCGCAGCGAGGAACGCATCCGCACCCGGCCCGAGACGCCCTCGACGATCCGGATCAGCTGCGGCGCGCCGTCGCGCGGCGGCATGAAGTCCGTCACCCGGACCGTGCCGCGCGGGGTGTCCCACTCGGACTCCAGGATCAGCGAGTCGCCGCGGTAGCGGCGCCGGTCGGCGGGGGCAGGCTCGGCGTCCGCCGGACCCGCCGGGCCCACCCGCCAGAACCCGTGCTCCTCGGTGCCGAGCAACCCGGCGAAGATCGCGTGCGAGTCGAAGCGGGGGAGACACAGCCAGTCCACGCTGCCGTCCCGGCAGACCAGGGCGGCCGTCTGCATGTCTCCGATGAGTGCGTAATCCTCGATACGCCCGGCCACGTGCTTCACTCCAGTCGTACGGCCACGTCCGCCCCGTGGGGCGCTTGCTACGGATGTGCGTGATGTGCGTGATGTGCGCGAAGGGTCGACCAGGCCAGTGTGCGGGATGCGCCGACCGATCGGGCGGGCGATGTCCGAGCAGAATACGTCGCGGCCCCCTGCCCGGAGTGATCACACGGGCGGGCGCGCTGCTCCACCCGGGTGAGCTGCGGCTTCCCCCTCCCCGACGGCCCCGTCGCCGTCCGTGAACACCCGACTGCCGCGTGTGGCCGGAAGCGGTCTCCCGATGTCGCTGATACCCTGGTACCCCGTGGACCGGTGGGAAACGGCGACAGCCGAGGACACCGAAACCGCAGCGACGGCACCCCCCGATTCTTCCGGAGGGGACGCCGGTACGCACCTCCAGAACGCGACCACGGGAGCCCCCTCTTGGCGATGCCGCCCAACACCACGACGACCAAGCACATCTTCGTCACCGGGGGTGTCGCCTCCTCCCTCGGCAAGGGCCTCACCGCCTCCAGCCTGGGTGCGCTCCTCAAGGCCCGCGGACTGCGGGTCACGATGCAGAAGCTCGACCCGTACCTGAACGTCGACCCGGGCACGATGAACCCCTTCCAGCACGGTGAGGTGTTCGTCACCAACGACGGCGCCGAGACCGACCTGGACATCGGCCACTACGAGCGCTTCCTCGACGTCGACCTCGACGGCTCGGCCAACGTCACCACCGGCCAGGTCTACTCGCAGGTCATCGCCAAGGAGCGGCGCGGCGAGTACCTCGGCGACACCGTGCAGGTCATCCCGCACATCACCAACGAGATCAAGGGCCGCATCCGCCGCATGGCGACCGACGACGTCGACGTCGTCATCACCGAGGTCGGCGGCACGGTCGGCGACATCGAGTCGCTGCCCTTCCTGGAGACCGTCCGCCAGGTCCGCCACGAGGTCGGCCGCGACAACGTCTTCGTCGTGCACATCTCGCTGCTGCCCTACATCGGCCCCTCCGGCGAGCTGAAGACCAAGCCGACCCAGCACTCCGTCGCCGCCCTGCGCAACATCGGCATCCAGCCCGACGCGATCGTGCTGCGCGCCGACCGCGAGGTCCCGACCGCCATCAAGCGCAAGATCTCGCTGATGTGCGACGTCGACGAGGCCGCGGTCGTCGCCGCCATCGACGCCCCGTCGATCTACGACATCCCGAAGGTGCTGCACACCGAGGGCCTGGACGCCTACGTCGTCCGCAAGCTCGACCTGCCCTTCCGCGACGTGGACTGGACCGTCTGGGAGGACCTCCTGGACCGCGTCCACAACCCGGAGCACGAGGTCACCGTCGCGCTCGTCGGCAAGTACATCGACCTGCCCGACGCCTACCTGTCGGTCACCGAGGCCATGCGCGCCGGCGGCTTCGCCAACCGCGCCCGGGTCAAGGTCAAGTGGGTCACCTCCGACGACTGCAAGACCCCGGCGGGCGCCGCGAAGCACCTCGGCGACGTCGACGGCATCCTCATCCCCGGCGGCTTCGGCGACCGCGGTGTGTCCGGCAAGGTCGGCGCGATCCAGTACGCCCGCGAGAACAAGGTGCCGCTGCTCGGCATCTGCCTCGGCCTGCAGTGCATCGTGATCGAGGCCGCCCGGAACCTGGCCGACATCCCCGAGGCCAACTCCACCGAGTTCGACCCGGCCACCGCGCACCCCGTCGTCTCCACGATGGAGGAGCAGCTGGCGTACGTCGAGGGCGCGGGCGACCTGGGCGGAACGATGCGCCTGGGCCTCTACCCGGCGAAGCTCGCCGAGGGCTCGGTCGTCCGCGAGACCTACGGCGACGAGCCGTACGTCGAGGAGCGCCACCGTCACCGCTACGAGGTGAACAACGCGTACCGCGCGGAGCTGGAGAAGAAGGCCGGCCTGGTCTTCTCCGGCACGTCCCCGGACAACAAGCTCGTCGAGTTCGTCGAGTACCCGAAGGACGTCCACCCCTACCTGGTCGCCACGCAGGCGCACCCGGAGCTCAAGTCCCGCCCGACCCGCCCGCACCCGCTCTTCGCGGGCCTGGTGAAGGCGGCCGTGGAGCGCAAGACGGGCAAGTAGTCCTCTGGCGTTAACGTTGCCGGGGTACGAGTCCCTTTCCGGGACCCGTACCCCGGTTTTCGTACGAGAGGACTACTGCTGATGCGCGTGCAGGACACCCCCGAGGAATGGCAGGTCGTCGCCACCGCCACCCCCTTCAAGGGCAACAAGACGAGTGTCCGCACGGACGACGTGGTCATGCCCGACGGCTCGGTCCACCGCCGTGACTACCAGGTCCACCCCGGCTCGGTCGCCGTCCTCGCCCTCGACGAGGAGGACCGCGTCGTCGTCCTCCGCCAGTACCGGCACCCCGTGCGGCAGAAGCTCTGGGAGATCCCCGCCGGACTCCTCGACGTGCCCGGCGAGAACCCGCTGCACGCCGCCCAGCGCGAGCTGTACGAGGAGGCGCACGTCAAGGCGGAGGACTGGCGGGTCCTGACGGACGTCTACACCACGCCCGGCGGCTGCGACGAGGCCGTACGGATCTTCCTGGCGCGGGGCCTCGCGGAGGCGGAGGGCGAGCGGTTCGAGGTCTCCGAGGAGGAGGCGGACATGGAGCTCGCGCGGGTGCCGGTGGGCGAGCTCGTGCGCGGCGTCCTCGCGGGCGAGCTGCACAACAACTGCCTGGTGGTGGGGGTGCTTTCGCTGGCGGCGGCGCGGGCGGCCGCGGGCGGCCTGGAGGCCCTCCGCCCGGCGGACGCCCCGTGGCCGGCAAGGCCCTTCGAGGGCTAGGCCCTCGGCCCCCCCGTGTGGGCAATCGCCCCGGCGGAACGCATGCCCACAACGGCGGGGCGCGGGACCGCAACGGGTGGCGGTGTGACGATCTGCTGATCCGATCGGGGGAAAGCTTCGTCGTGCTCCGCCGGGAGCGCCTCCTGGGCTGAACTACGCTCGGAATCGCCCGTGCGGAGTCCCCCGCGGGATCGGCTCGTGCGCAGGTGGACGGGAGCGTGGCCCGTGACGGATCAGGCTGTGGCGGCGGCCGGCAGCCGGCGGTTCTTCGGTCGGCAGCGGGAGTTGAAGGCCCTGCGCGCCGACATCGAGCGGACCGGCCTCGACACCCTCACCGGCCGCAAGGCGCCCCGCGCCCGGGTCCTGCTCATCGCCGGCAAGCCCGGCTCCGGACGGACGGCTCTCGCCGAGGAGCTGGCCGCCGGGCTCGCCGACCGCTACCCCGACGGGGTCTTCCGCGCCCGGCTCACCGAGCCCGGCGGCGACCCCGTCCCCACCGCCCGGGTCGCGCAGGAGCTCCTCGCCGCGCTGGGGGTCGCCGAACCCCCGGGGGCGGGGGAGGACGAGCTGACGGAGCTGGTCCGGAACGCCCTCGCCGACCGTCGCGCCGTCCTCGTCCTCGACGACGCCGTCGACGCCGAGCAGGCCGATCCGTTGATCCCCGACAATCCCGACGCCCTGGTCGTCGGGGTCGCCCGTGGGCCGCTCACCGGCATCCCCGACGTGCGGCCCTGCACTCTCGGCGGGCTCGACCCCAAGTCGGCCATCGAGCTGCTGACCTCCTTCACCGGCTCCGTCCGCATCACCGTCGACCCGCAGGCCGCCGAGACCCTCGTCGAGGAGTGCGGAGGACTGCCCGCCGCGGTCGTCCTCGCCGGCGGCTGGCTGTCCGTACAGCCGAAGGCCTCCGTCGCCGACCTCGCCAAGCGGCTGCGCGGACTGAGCGGCGATCCCCTCACCCGGGCCTTCCTGCTCGCGCACGAGGCGCTGCCCGCCACCGCCGCCCGGATACTGCGATTCCTCGCCCTCGCCCCGCTGGGCCGGGCCGACGCCCACACCGCCTCCGCCCTGGCCGGCTGCTCGGTCTCGGCGGCCGCGACGACCCTCGCCGACTTCGCCGCCCTGGGGCTGGTCTCGGGCGGCGAGGACGGACAGTACGAGGTGCGCGCGCACCTCGTCCCCCTCCTTCGTGCTCAGCTGGAGGAGCACGACCGGCCCGCCGAGGTGCAGCTCGCCCGGGCCCGGATGCTGGAGCGGACCGTACGGCTCCTCCAGTCCTGCCGTGCGGTCACCGAACCAGAGGGCTCGCCCGCCCGCCGGAAACTGGCCGGCCTGCCGCGCGCCCTGCGTTTCCCGGGCGTGGCGGCGGCCGCGGCCTGGCTGGACTCCCGGCAGGCCGTGCTCCTCGCCTCCGCCCGGCTCGCCGTCGCCGACGGGGAGCTCGACACGCTGGCCCGCCGGCTCGTCGCCTCGCTCGTCCGGGCGCTCGCCGCGCACCGGGGCGCCGAGGCCGCCGCCCCCGAGCTGTACGGCCTGCACCGGCTGGTCCTGGACGTGGCCGAGCGGCGCGGGCTGCACCGTGAGCGGGCCGCCGCCCTGCTCAACCTGGCCGATCTGGATGCGAGGACCGGCAGGACGAAGGACGCCCTGCTGCGATATCGGTCGGCCTTGGATGCCGGACGCAAAGCAAATGACCCGTATGCAACCGGTCGCGCAATGGAATCCGTAGGTGGCTCGTATCAGGAGCTGGGGGACTGGCAGCGGGCCGGCGACTGGTACGGGCGGGCGCTCGCCCAGCGCCTCGCCCGGGACGAGCGCGCCGACCAGGCCCGGCTGTACGCCCGCCTGGGAGCCGTGCAGACCTATGCGGGGCGGTACGGGGAGGCCCTGCGGAGCTGGCGCGCCGCCGCGGCCGGCTATCGGAGGCTCTCCGATCTCCCGGGCTACGCACGGGCGTTGAGCGAGGCGGCCCGGGTCCAGGAGTACGCCGGACGACCCGAGGAGTCCCTGCGGACCTGCGAGGAAGCGGTGGAGTGGGCCCGCCGCGCCCAGGACACCCGGCTCCAGGCCGCCCTCCAGCTGCGTCTCGCCGACACCCTCGACCGGCTCGGGGACCCCGCGGCCGCCGGGCTGCACCGGTCGGTGGCCGAGAGACTGCTGGAAACGGAATCGGAAACCTACGAAATCCGCAGTGGGTCGATCAAAGATTAGTACTTTGAAAGGCTAGACAGGGGGAACTCCTTCATTAGACTGGGTGAGCCGCGTTCGGACGTGGTCTGCCCCGGTGTGCCGCAGCGCATCCGGGTATGTATCGCATTGCCCCAGTTATCCCCCCGATTCAAGGACCGTGATCGACGATGAAGGTCGGCATCCCCCGCGAGGTCAAGAACAACGAGTTCCGCGTGGCCATCACCCCCGCCGGTGTCCACGAGCTCGTCCGCAACGGCCACCAGGTCTTCGTCGAGCAGAACGCCGGTGTCGGCTCCTCGATCACGGACGGGGAGTACGTCGCCGCCGGCGCCGAGATCCTCGCCACCGCCGACGAGGTCTGGGCCACGGCCGACCTGCTGCTCAAGGTCAAGGAGCCCATCGCGGAGGAGTACCACCGCCTCCGCAAGGACCAGACCCTCTTCACCTACCTGCACCTCGCCGCCTCCAAGGAGTGCACGGACGCCCTCCTGGAGTCCGGCACCACCGCCATCGCGTACGAGACCGTCGAGACCGCCAACCGCGCGCTCCCGCTGCTCGCCCCGATGTCCGAGGTCGCGGGCCGCCTGGCCCCGCAGGTCGGCGCCTACCACCTGATGCGCTCGGCCGGCGGCCGCGGCGTCCTCCCCGGCGGCGTCCCCGGCACCCACGCCGGCGAGTGCGTCGTCATCGGCGGCGGCGTCTCCGGCTGGAACGCCGTGCAGATCGCCATCGGCCTGGGCTTCCACGTGACCCTGCTCGACAAGGACATCAACAAGCTCCGCGAGGCCGACAAGATCTTCGGCACGAAGGTCAAGACGATCGTCTCCAACGCCTTCGAGCTGGAGAAGGCCGTCATCGAGGCCGACCTCGTCGTCGGTGCCGTCCTCATCCCCGGCGCCAAGGCCCCGAAGCTGGTCACCAACGAGCTCGTCGCCAAGATGAAGCCCGGAAGTGTCCTTGTCGACATTGCGATCGACCAGGGCGGCTGCTTCGAGGACTCGCACCCGACCACCCACGCCGAGCCGACCTTCCAGGTCCACAACTCGATCTTCTACTGCGTGGCGAACATGCCGGGCGCCGTCCCGAACACCTCCACCTACGCCCTCACCAACGCCACGCTGCCCTACATCGTGTCGCTGGCGAACAACGGCTGGGTCGAGGCGCTGCGCCGCGACGCCGCCCTCGCCCTGGGCCTCAACACCCATGACGGCAAGGTGGTTTACAAGGAGGTCGCCGAGGCGCACGGCCTCGAGCACGTCGAGCTGGCCAGCCTCCTGGCCTGACCCCCGAGGGCCCGTTGACGCCGTCTCCGTCAACGCGTGCCGTCAATATCACGCACCCGGCCGGACCTTGTTCGACAAGGTCCGGCCGGTCGTGTCTGCGGGCCCGCCGAAACGTTCGGGCAACTCGCCTCGAACGTAACCCTTTAACCGTTTCGCACACCCCTGAAACGTGTGGATGCATGCCTGCGCACCCTTGACAGAGAGGTGTTCGGTTGCCGACACATCGGGCCGGGTCCGGCGGATTGTGTTGCTGCGGACCGGTGACACGCCATAGAGTCGCCAACCGTCGGCATGGTGCCACGCTGACCTATCGATAAATGTTCCTGGTCACATCCAAGGAGGTAAGACGACTTGTGAATGAGTCGACATTTACTCCCGGGAGCGGTGCGCCAGGTGCCCCGATCGGCTCCGTCGCGGTGCGGACCTTCGCGACGCACCAGCCCATGACGAGTGCCCACACGATGAAGACGATGGACGGCCTACACGTGAACGCCACGGCCGGCAACGAGATGGGCCGAGAGTCCACCCACTTCGCCGCCTACGACGAGGTGCCCGAGGGGCACTTCTACGACCCCGACGCCGAGTACGAGCCCGATCCGGAGTACGCGGCCACCCTCGCACCCGACGCTGCCCGCCAGCGCCGCGAGCGGATCGGCCCCACCGGACGGCCCCTGCCGTACTTCCCGATCCCGGGTCCGCTGACCGACCACGGACCCGCGAAGATCATCGCGATGTGCAACCAGAAGGGCGGCGTCGGCAAGACCACGTCGACCATCAACCTGGGCGCCGCGCTCGCCGAGTACGGACGACGGGTGCTGCTCGTCGACTTCGACCCGCAGGGAGCCCTGTCGGTCGGCCTCGGCGTGAACCCGATGGAGCTCGACCTCACCGTCTACAACCTGCTCATGGAGCGGGGCATGTCGGCGGACGAGGTGCTCCTCAAGACCGCCGTGCCCAACATGGACCTGCTGCCGAGCAACATCGACCTCTCGGCCGCCGAAGTCCAGCTGGTCAGCGAGGTCGCGCGCGAGTCCACGCTCCAGCGCGCCCTGAAGCCGCTGATGAACGACTACGACTACATCGTGATCGACTGTCAGCCCTCCCTCGGCCTGCTGACCGTGAACGCCCTGACGGCCGCTCACAAGGTCATCGTGCCGCTGGAGTGCGAGTTCTTCGCGCTGCGCGGAGTCGCGCTGCTCACCGAGACCATCGAGAAGGTCCAGGAGCGGCTCAACCCCGAGCTGGAGCTCGACGGCATCCTCGCCACGATGTACGACTCCCGGACCGTGCACAGCCGTGAGGTCCTCGCGCGCGTCGTCGAGGCCTTCGACGACCACGTGTACCACACGGTCATCGGGCGGACCGTGCGCTTCCCGGAGACCACGGTCGCCGGCGAGCCCATCACCACGTACGCCTCCAACTCCGTGGGCGCCGCCGCCTACCGTCAGCTCGCCAGGGAGGTGCTCGCCCGGTGTCACGCCGAGTGAGTCTGCCCGGAGCCGACGAACTCTTCCGTACGACCGGGGGGACGGCGCTCCAGGCGTCCGCACCCCGCCGGGCGGTCCCGGCACCGGCCGCCGAGAGCGACACGGCGGCCGAGGGCTCCGCGGAGCACACCGCGGCGGACTCCGAGGCCGCGGAACCGCGGGCCCGGACGGCCGAGCCCGAGGGACCGGCCTCCAAGGCCGCGCCCGGCGCCCCGGTGCCCGCCCAGGCGGCGGCCCGGCGACGCGGCGGCCGCACCGCGAACCGGCGGCCCAGCGGCCGCGAGCGCCACGACGAGAAGATCACGGTCTACGTCTCCGCCGAGGAGCTGATGGACCTGGAGCACGCCCGGCTCGTGCTGCGGGGCGAGCACGGTCTCGCCGTCGACCGGGGGCGGATCGTCCGGGAGGCCGTCGCGGTCGTCCTGGCGGACCTGGAGTCCCGCGGCGACGCGAGCATCCTCGTCCGCCGCCTGCGCGGCCGCTGACGGTAGCCTGCGGGCTGCCGTTCTCCTCGTTCCCCCTGGACCCCCATGCACCACGCCTCTGACGAAACGTCCCGCCCGCCGGGCCGCCGCCCCCTGGGCCGCGGCCCGGGCGAGACGGCGGACCCGGCGACGCCGGCCGCGCCGGCCCCGGAGGTCCTGGAGGCCCCTGAGCCGCCCGCGCTTCCGGAGGTGTCCCGGGCCCCTGAGGCTCCCGAGGCCCTGGAGGTGCCCGCGGTCCCGGAGGCCCCCGAGGCGGCCGAGGTCCTGGAGGTGCCCGACGCCCCCGAGGCGGGTGAGGCCCCGGATACGGGCGAGGCCCCTGAGGCGGCCGACGCTCCCGACGGCGGGGACGGCCGGTTCACCGTGCGGCTGGCCAACTTCGAGGGGCCCTTCGATCTGCTCCTCCAGCTGATCACCAAGCACAAGCTCGACGTCACCGAGGTCGCCCTCTCCCGGGTCACCGACGAGTTCATGGCGCACCTGAAGGCCCTCGGGCCCGACGGGGACCTCGACCAGACCACCGAGTTCCTCGTCGTCGCCGCCACCCTGCTCGACCTGAAGGCCGCCCGGCTGCTCCCCGCCGCCGAGGTGGAGGACGAGGCCGACCTCGCCCTCCTGGAGGCCCGGGACCTGCTCTTCGCCCGCCTCCTCCAGTACCGCGCGTACAAACGCATCGCGGAGATCTTCGAGGAGCGCTGGGAGGCCGAGAGCCACCGCCACCCCCGTACCGTCGGACTCGAACCGCACCACGCCGAGCTGCTCCCCGAGGTCGTCATCTCCATCGGCGCCGAGGGCTTCGCCAGGCTCGCCGCCAAGGCCATGCAGCCCAAGGCCGAGCCCCAGGTGTACGTGGACCACATCCACGCCCCGCTCGTCAGCGTCCGGGACCAGGCCGCGGTGGTCGTCGCGCTGCTCCGCGAGCGCGGGTCGGCCGTCTTCCGGGAGCTGATCGAGGACGCCGGCGACACCCTCACCGTCGTGGCCCGCTTCCTCGCCCTCCTGGAGCTCTACCGGGAGAAGGCCGTCGCCCTCGACCAGGAGACCGCCCTCGGGGACCTCACGGTCTCCTGGACCGGCGGCGAGAGCGACCCGTCCGCGGCCGTGACCGACGAATTCGACCAGGAGGCCCTCGCGTGAGCGACCTCAAGCCCGCCCTCGAAGCCGTCCTCATGGTCGTCGACGAGCCCGCCACCGAGGCCCACCTCGCCAAGGTCCTGGAGCGCACCCCGAGCGAGGTCGCCGACGCCCTGCACGAGCTGGCCGACGAGTACACCGCCCAGGGCCGCGGCTTCGAGCTGCGCCGGGTGGCCGGCGGCTGGCGCTACTACACCCGCGCCGCCTTCGCCCCGGCCGTCGAGGCCTTCGTCCTGGAGGGCCAGCAGGCCCGGCTCACCCAGGCGGCCCTCGAGACCCTCGCGGTCGTCGCGTACCGCCAGCCCGTCAGCCGCTCCCGGGTCTCGGCCGTCCGCGGAGTCAACTGCGACGGCGTGATGCGGACCCTCCTCCAGCGGGGTCTCGTGGAGGAGGCGGGCGCGGAACCCGAAACAGGTGCGATCCTGTACAGGACGACGAACTACTTCCTGGAGCGGATGGGCCTGCGCGGCCTGGACGAACTCCCCGAGCTAGCCCCCTTCCTCCCCGAGGCCGAGGCGGTCGAGCCGGACTCCCTGGAAGGCGTCCCGTCGTTCGACCCGGACGCAGACGTAGACGACAAGACGGAACTTTGATGCGAAGCAGCAGCGGCAGGAACAGCAGCGGAAACAACGGCGGGAGCCGTGGTGGCAACAGCGGCGGCCGCGGCGGCAGCGGCGGCGGCCGCGGCAACAGCGGCGGTGGCGGCGGGCGCGGGAACTACCGCGGCGCCGGCAACAGCCGCGACGACCGGCAGGGCCAGGGCGGACGTCCGGGCCAGGGCGGCGGGCGTCCCGGCCAGGGCGGCGGCCGGCCGACCGGCGCCGGCTCGCGCAAGGCGCGCCCGGAGGAGCGCACCTACGACGAGCGCTACAGCCCCGGCGGCTCCTCCGAGGGCCCCAAGCGCGGCCGGGGCACGGCCGCGCGCGGTGGCGCCAAGGGCGGCCCCCGGCAGTCCCCGCAGCGCGGCGGCGGCCGTACGGCGCCCGCCCGCTCGCGCGAGTACGACGCCCGCACGGAGGAGCGCAACCGGGAGCGGTACGCCGGCAAGCCCGAGATCAAGCTCCCCAAGACCTTCCCCGGCGCCGAGCAGGAGGGCGAGCGGCTGCAGAAGGTCCTCGCCCGCGCCGGCATGGGTTCGCGGCGCGCCTGCGAGGAGCTCATCGAGCAGGCCCGCGTCGAGGTCAACGGCGAGATCGTCCTCGAGCAGGGCATGCGCGTCGACCCGGAGAAGGACGAGATCAAGGTGGACGGCCTGACCGTCGCCACCCAGTCGTACCTGTTCTTCGCGCTGAACAAGCCCTCCGGCGTCGTCTCCACCATGGAGGACCCGGACGGCCGCCAGTGCCTCGGCGACTACGTCACCAACCGCGAGACCCGGCTCTTCCACGTCGGCCGGCTCGACACGGAGACCGAGGGCATCATCCTGCTCACCAACCACGGCGAGCTGGCCCACCGCCTCACGCACCCGAAGTACGGCGTGAAGAAGACCTACCTCGCCGCCATCACCGGCCCGCTGCCCCGCGAGGTCGGCCGGCGCCTCAAGGACGGCATCGAGCTGGAGGACGGGTACGCCCGCGCCGACCACTTCCGCGTCGTCGAGCAGACCGGCAAGAACTACCTCGTCGAGGTCACCCTGCACGAGGGCCGCAAGCACATCGTGCGCCGGATGCTCGCCGAGGCGGGCTTCCCGGTCGAGAAGCTGGTCCGCACCGCCTTCGGCCCGATCGCCCTGGGCGACCAGAAGTCGGGCTGGCTGCGCCGCCTGACCAACACGGAGGTCGGCATGCTGATGAAGGAAGTCGGCATGTAAGGCCCCCTGCCGTACGACGAAGCCCGTGACCGCCCGGCGGTCACGGGCTTCGTCGCGTCCGGGCCTTGTGGCCGACCGTCCGACCGCTTTATAGTCAAGGTGACTCTTAAAGAGAGATCGGAGGTGAGCCCCGCCGTGTACAGCCGGTGGACCTGGACCCACGGGGGTGGATCAGGTCTCGACGTCCTCCCGGTGCGCCGCACGACGCGCGCCGGAGGGACGGGGCCGTCCACGGCGGGGGGCACCACATGAAGCGCTACGGCCACGGGCTCGTCCCCGGCAGGTTCCACCCGCCGCACGCCGGCCACCACCACCTCGTCCGCACCGCACGCGACCGCTGCGAACGCCTCACCGTGCTGGTCCGCGGCTCCTCGACGGAGCCCCTCCCGCTGGAGGACCGGGTCGACTGGATGCGCGAGATCCACCCGGACGTCCTCGTGGTCGGCGGCGAGGAGTACGCCGGCCCCGAACAGGTCGACGCCGTCTTCACCTCGGAGCCGTACGGGGACGAACTCGGCCGCCGCCTCGGCGCCGAGACCGTCCGCGTCGACCGGGTGCACCCCCTTTCCGACACCGCCGTCCGCGAGGACCCCGCCGCCTTCTGGGGCTTCCTGGAGCCGCCCGTCCGGGCCGCGCTCACCCGGCGCGTCGTCGTCCTCGGTGCCGAGTCCACCGGCGCCACCACCATGGCCCTCGCCCTCGCCGACCACTACCGGCGGCGCGGCGGCGTCTGGGCCCGCACGCGTTACGTCCCGGATCACGCGCGCGCGTACCGGGCACTCAAGCCCGCCGAGCTCCGCTCCGCCGACTTCCCCGTCATCGCCCAGCGCCAGGCCGAACTGGAGGAGGAGGCCGCCCGCGACGGCTCACCCGTCCTCTTCTGCGACACCGACGCCTTCGCCGCCACCATCCGGCACGAGCGGTACCTGGGCACCACCAGCCGCGCCACCGGCGAGATCGCCGCCCTCGGCCGCCAGCACCTCTGGCTGCTCACCGACCACAGGGGCGTCGACGCCGCGGACGACGGACCGCGCGGCGGGGAGCACCTGCGGCCCTGGATGACCGCGCGTCTCCTCACCCGGCTCGCCCACACCGGCCGCCGCACGGCCGTCCTCACCGGCCCCCACGAGGAGCGGCTCGCGGCCGCCGTCGCCGCCGTCGACGCGCTGCTCGCCGAGGGCCTGCACCTCACGGAGGAACCCCGATGACCGCCCACCGGGCCCCCGAGGGCTACGACCCGCACGCCTTCGAGCCGTTCGCCGTCACCGTCGACCTCGCCGTCCTCACCGTCCGCGAGGAACGCCTCCACGTCCTGCTCGTCGAGCGCGGCCAGGAGCCGTACGCGGGAGCCTGGGCCCTGCCCGGCGGGTTCGTACTGCCCCACGAGTCCGCCGAGACGGCCGCCCGCCGCGAACTCGCCGAGGAGACCGGACTCTCCGAGGCCACCGTCGCCGGCCTCCACCTCGAACAGCTCCGCACCTACACCGAACCGGGCCGCGACCCGAGGATGCGGGTCGTCTCCGTCGCCTTCACCGCGCTCGTCCCCGACCCGCCCGAACCACGCGGCGGCGGCGACGCGGCCCAGGCCCGCTGGATGCCGTACGGGACGCACGGCCGGCTCGCCTTCGACCACGACCGGATCCTCGCCGACGCCCACGAACGGGTCGGCGCCAAGCTCGAGTACACCTGCCTCGCCACCGCCTTCTGCCCGCCCGAGTTCACCCTCGGCGAGCTGCGGCAGGTCTACGAGACGGTCTGGGGCGTCGAACTCGACCGCCCCAACTTCCGGCGCAAGGTCCTCACCACGCCCGGCTTCGTCCAGGCCGTGGAAGGGCCGCCGCGCCTCACCGGCGGACGGGGGAAACCGGCCGCCCTCTACCGGGCGGGCGAGGCCACCACCCTCCACCCGCCCCTCCTGCGACCGGAAGGACGCCCCGCATGAACCTCACCCGCCCCGCCACCAAGCAGGCCGCGACCGGCTCCCTGATCGGGCTCGCGCTCGGGGACGCGCTGGGATTCCCTACGGAGTTCAACGACGTGCCGTCGATCCTCGCCAAGGTCGGCCCGTGGCGTGAGATGGCGCTGCCCGTCAGGAACGGCAAGGCGTACGTCACCGACGACACCCAGATGACCCTCGCCTTCGCCCGCGGTATCCGCACGGCGATGGATCGGGGGGTGCTCGCCCCCCTGCGGCTCGTGAGGCCCGTCCGCGAGGAGTTCGTCGACTGGTACCACTCCCCGGAGAACAACCGCGCCCCCGGCAACACCTGCCTCCGCGCCTGCATGCTCCTCGACGGCGACCGGCCCTGGCAGGACGCCAGCCAGATCCACTCCAAGGGCTGCGGCGCCAACATGCGCGTCGCCCCCATCGGGCTCGTCCCCGGGCTGAGCGAGGAGCAGCGGGCCGGGGCCGCGCAGCTCCAGTCGGGTCTCACGCACGGTCACCCCACCGCGCTCGCCGCCTCCGACCTCACCGCCCGCGCCGTGTACCTGCTCGCGCAGGGCGTGGACCCGGCCGGGCTCGTCGGACAGCTGCGCTCGTACGCGCTCGACAACCGCTCCCGCTACCACGAGCACTGGCTCGGCGACCTGTGGACCCGCTCCCAGGACCCCAGCGCGCTCCACTTCGTCCAGCGCGGCTGGGACGAGTGCCTGGCGGTCCTGGAGCGTCTGGACGCCGTCCAGCGCACGGCCGACCCGGAGCTCGACCCCTGCGAGTACACCGGCGACGGCTGGATCGCCGAGGAGGCCCTCGCGACCGGGCTCCTCTGCTTCCTGCTCTTCCCCGACGAGCCGCTCACCGCCCTGCGCCGCGCCGCCTGCACGCGCGGCGACTCCGACTCGATCGCCGCCCTCGCGGGCGCCTTCGCCGGTGCCCACCTCGGCGCGGACGCCTGGCCGAAGGAGTGGGCCGAGAACATCGAGTACCGCAGCGACCTGCTGACCTTCGGCGCGCTCTGGGACGTGTGAGCCCGCCCTAGAGCTCGCTCAGGGCCGAGGCGCGGCGGGCGCGGATCAGGAAGTCCTGGATGCGGGGTTCGTCCGGGGCGGCGGGGAGCGGGGTCCTGTCGTGGGCCCGGTCGGCCTCCTCCTGGAGGCGGTCCATCCACGACTCGACCTCGGGCCACGTCACCTCGCCGCGCTTGACCGCGAGGAGGCGGTCCCGCTCCTCGCCGACGTCGATGCGGAGCTCGCCCGTGCGCAGCAGGTCACGGCAGCTGGTCAGGAGCCGCAGCAGGTGCATGGCGTGCTTCCAGCGCGGCCCGCCGTACTGGCGGACGTCCGCGTCGAGCTTGCGGCGCTGGCCCGCCGCGTACCGGACGAAGGTCTGGTGCGCCCGACGGGACAGGAACGCGCCGCGCAGCGAGAGGAGCTCGCGGCCCCAGTCGTCGACGTGCTCGACCACGGGGGAGTGGAGGCACTCCAGGACGTTCGGGTTGTTGCGCAGGGCGAGCTCGCAGAAGCGTTCCAGCTCCCAGCTGAACTGCTCCTCGGCCGGACCCTCCACGTGCGCCGGGGGCTTGTCGAAGTGCCAGAAGAGGGGCGTCGGGGCCAGGTACACGCCCCGTACGTCCGTGTCGCTGTCCTCGGTCGCCAGACCGAAGGCGCGCGAGCCCATCACGCAGGAGTAGATCGTGTGCTCGCGCACCAGCTCGTCCGGAGTCATGCGGGGCAGATTACGCGAGGGTGATCGTTTCTCCCGAGACATTGATCTGCTCGGCCGGCAGGGCCCGGGGCGCCGGTCCCGCCGCCACCGACCCGTCGGCGATGCGGTACTTGGAACCGTGGCAGGGGCAGTCGATCGTGCCGTCCGCGACCTTGTTCACCGTGCAGCCCTGATGGGTGCAGATCGCCGAGAACGCCTTGAACTCGCCCGCCGCCGGCTGCGTCACGACCACCTTCTCCTTCGCGAAGACCGTGCCGCCGCCGACCGGGATCTCGGAGGTCCTGGCCAGGGGGGTGCCGCCGCTCGGCGCGGCCGTGGTGGCCGGGGCCGGTTCGCTGGCGGCCGGCGTGCTCGTGCTCGTACCGCCGTCACCCCCGCCGTCCGAGCCGCAGCCCGTCGTCAGAGCCGCCGCGGCGAACAGGACGGTACGGCGTGGGGCCGTGTGTGAGGTCATGCAGCCAGCCTGGCCGTGCACCAGCCGCCGGGTCCCGCAACACGCCTGCACCCGGTGCCCGGCTCCCTCGCACGGCCGTCCCGCCCGCCGCCTCCCCCCGAGTGGCGGAACATTTCCGCCCCGCCCGTCTCGGAGGGCGGGCGGCGCCGCGCGCCGGCCCCGCCGCTGACTAGGCTGAACGGAGCACTGACGCAGGCGAAGGAGCACGACGTGGCGGTACGAGCGGTCCGAGGAGCCGTCCAGCTGGAACGGGACGAGGCCGGGCACATGCGCGAGCAGGTCGAGGAACTGCTCACCGCCGTCCTCGAACGCAACGGGCTCACCACCGACGACCTCATCAGCATCTGGTTCACGGCCACGCCCGATCTGCACAGCGACTTCCCCGCCGCCGCGGCCCGGCACATCGGGATCGGCATGGCCGACGTACCCCTGCTCTGCGCACAGGAGCTCGACATCGAGGGCGCGATGCCGAGGGTCGTCCGGCTCCTCGCCCACGTCGAGACCGAACTGCCCAAGTCGTCGATCGCGCACGTCTACCTCGGTGCCGCGGCCGCCCTGCGCAAGGACATCGCCCAGTGAGAACAGCGCTCGTCATCGGAACCGGCCTGATCGGCACCTCCGCCGCCCTCACCCTCGCGGGCCGCGGCGTCACCGTCCACCTGCGCGACCACGACCCGGCCCGGGCCCGTACGGCCGCCGCGCTCGGCGCGGGCACCGACGAGGCGCCCGAGGGCCCCGTGGACCTCGCGATCGTCGCCGTGCCCCCGGCGCACGTCGCCACCACCCTCGCCGAGGCCATGAAGGCGGGCGTGGCCCGCGGCTACCTCGACGTGGCGAGCGTCAAGGGCGGACCGAAGCGGGAGCTGGAGGCCCTCGGCCTCGACCTCAGCGCGTACATCGGCAGCCACCCCATGTCCGGCAAGGAGCGCTCCGGACCGCTCGCCGCCACCGCCGACCTCTTCGAGGGCCGCCCCTGGGTCCTCACCCCGACCCGGGACACCGACACCGAGGTCCTCAACCTCGCCCTGGAACTCGTCGCCCTCTGCCGGGCCGTCCCCGTCGTCATGGACGCCGACGCCCACGACCGGGCCGTCGCCCTCGTCTCCCACACCCCGCAGCTGGTGTCCTCGATGGTCGCCGCGCGCCTGGAGGAGGCCGAGGAGTCCGCCGTACGCCTCTGTGGGCAGGGCATCCGCGACGTCACCCGGATCGCGGCGTCCGACCCGCGCATGTGGGTCGAGATCCTGTCCGCCAACCCCGGGCCGGTCGCCGACGTCCTCTCCGGCGTCGCCGCGGACCTCGACGAGACGGTCCGCGCGCTGCGGGCCCTGCAGTCCGCCTCCGAGGACGACCGCCGCGACGGCGCCACGGGCGTCGAGGACGTCCTGCGGCGCGGCAACGCCGGCCGCGCGCGCGTCCCCGGCAAGCACGGTGCCGCCCCCACGGCCTACGAGACCGTCGCCGTCCTCATCAGCGACCAGCCGGGCGAACTCGCCCGCATCTTCGCCGACGCGGGCCGGGCGGGCGTCAACATCGAGGACGTCCGCATCGAACACGCGACGGGCCAGCAGGCGGGTCTGGTCCAGCTGATGGTCGAGCCGTCGGCGGCGTCGGCCCTGGGCACGGCCCTCCAGGAACGCGGCTGGTCCTTGCGCACGAGCTGACGCGCCCCGTCGTGCCCGCCCGTCCCGCGGCCGCGGGACGGGCGGGCACACGGCGGCGGGGGCGCCGTCCCGCGGCCGCGGGCGTCGCCCCGTGGGCTGGGCCGAACGGGGGCCGGGGACTCGGTAACCTTGTGGGGGTCCCCGCACACCGCCGGGCCTACCGCTCACCCCCAGGAAGGTGTTCCCACCGTGGAATCCGTGATCGTCGCCATCGACGGGCCCTCCGGCACGGGCAAGTCCAGCACCTCGAAGGCGGTCGCCGCCAAGCTGGGGCTGAGCTACCTGGACACCGGCGCCCAGTACCGGGCGATCACCTGGTGGATGATCAGCAACGGTGTGGACGTCACCGACGCCGAGGCCGTCGCCAACGCGGCGTCCAAGCCGGTCATCGTCTCCGGCACCGACCCGGCCCGGCCGACGATCACCGTCGACGGTGCCGACGCCTCCGGTCCCATCCGGACCGAGGAGGTCACCTCCAAGGTCAGCGCCGTCAGCGCCGTCCCCGAGGTGCGGAGCCTGATCACGGAGCTCCAGCGGTCCATCGCCAAGGGCGCCGAGAACGGCATCGTCGTCGAGGGCCGGGACATCGGCACCACCGTCCTGCCCGACGCCGACCTGAAGATCTTCCTCACCGCCTCGCCCGAGGCCCGCGCCGCCCGCCGCTCCGGCGAGCTCAAGGGCGTCGACGTGCACGCGACGAAGGAAGCCCTGATCAAGCGGGACGCGGCCGACTCCAGCCGCAAGACCTCCCCGCTCGCCAAGGCCGACGACGCCGTCGAGGTCGACACCACCGAGCTGACCCTGGACCAGGTCATCGAGTGCGTCGTCACCCTGGTGGACGAGAAGCGGACGGCCGCCAAGTGACCCTGCCCTCCGAGAAGGGCGCCGCCGTCGGCCGTCGCATCGGCATCGGACTGATGTACGGCTTCTGGAAGCCGCGCGTCCTCGGCGCCTGGCGGGTGCCGGCCTCCGGCCCCGTCATCCTCGCCGTCAACCACGCGCACAACATCGACGGCCCCATGCTCATGGGCACCGCCCCGCGTCCCGTGCACTTCCTCATCAAGAAGGAGGCGTTCGTCGGACCGCTCGGCAGCTTCCTCGAGGGCATCGGGCAGGTCAAGGTGGACCGGGAGAGCACCGACCGCAACGCGATAGGCAACGCCCTGGGCATCCTGGAGCAGGGCGGCGTCCTCGGGATCTTCCCCGAGGGCACCCGCGGCGACGGCGACTTCGCCTCGCTCCGCGCGGGCCTGGCGTACTTCGCCGTCCGCAGCGGCGCGCCGATCGTCCCGGTCGCCGTCCTGGGAAGCACCGAGCGCCGCGGACGGTTGGTCAAGGCACTGCCTCCGCTGCGCGGCCGCGTCGACGTCGTCTTCGGCGACGCCTTCGAGGCGGGCGACGGTTCCGGCCGCCGCACCCGCAAGGCCCTCGACGAGGCCACCGTACGGATCCAGGGTCAGCTCACCGCCCACCTGGAAAACGCCAGGCGCCTCACCGGGCGCTGAGCGACACTCTCAGTAGTGGCCCCACGGCTCCGGCCGTCCGGGACCACCGACCACGAATGATCAAGGAACGGACTTCATGAACGACCAGCACGACCACGGGGCACTTGGCGACGCCGAGTACGCGGAGTTCATGGAGCTCGCCGCGGAAGAGGGCTTCGACGTCGAGGACGTCGAGGGCGCGATCGAGGAGGCCGGCCACGGCCCGCTCCCCGTCCTCGCCGTCGTCGGCCGCCCGAACGTCGGCAAGTCGACCCTGGTGAACCGCATCATCGGCCGCCGCGAGGCCGTCGTCGAGGACAAGCCGGGCGTCACCCGCGACCGCGTCACCTACGAGGCCGAGTGGGCCGGCCGCCGCTTCAAGGTCGTCGACACCGGCGGCTGGGAGCAGGACGTCCTCGGCATCGACGCCTCCGTCGCCGCCCAGGCCGAGTACGCCATCGAGGCCGCCGACGCCTGCCTCTTCGTCGTGGACGCCACCGTCGGCGCCACCGACACCGACGAGGCCGTCGTCAAGCTGCTCCGCCGCGCCGGGAAGCCGGTCGTCCTCGCCGCGAACAAGGTCGACGGCCAGTCCGGCGAGGCCGACGCGGCCATGCTGTGGTCCCTGGGCCTCGGCGAGCCGTTCCCCGTCTCCTCGCTGCACGGCCGCGGCACCGGCGACCTCCTCGACGAGGTCCTGAAGAAGCTGCCCGAGGCCCCCGAGCAGCGCTTCGGCAACGCGGTCGGCGGCCCCCGCCGCATCGCCCTCATCGGCCGCCCGAACGTCGGCAAGTCCTCCCTGCTCAACAAGGTGGCGGGCGAGGACCGGGTCGTCGTCAACGAGCTGGCCGGCACCACCCGTGACCCGGTCGACGAGCTGATCGAGCTCGGCGGCGTGACGTGGAAGTTCGTCGACACCGCCGGCATCCGCAAGAAGGTCCACCTCCAGGCGGGCGCGGACTACTACGCCTCCCTGCGGACCGCCGCCGCCATCGAGAAGGCGGAGGTGGCCGTCATCCTCATCGACACCACCGACAACATCTCGGTCCAGGACCAGCGCATCATCACGATGGCGGTCGAGTCGGGCCGCGCCATCGTCATCGCCTACAACAAGTGGGACGAGCTCGACGAGGAGCGCCGCTACTACCTCGAGCGCGAGATCGAGACCGAGATGCAGCAGGTCGCCTGGGCGCCCCGGGTCAACGTCTCCGCCCTGACCGGCCGCCACATGGAGAAGCTGGTCCCGGCCATCGAGACCGCCCTCGCCGGCTGGGAGACCCGTATCCCCACCGGCCGGCTCAACGCGTTCCTGGGCGAGATCGTCGCCGCCCACCCGCACCCGGTCCGCGGCGGCAAGCAGCCCCGCATCCTCTTCGGCACGCAGGCCGGTACCAAGCCGCCGCGCTTCGTGCTCTTCGCCTCCGGCTTCCTGGAGGCCGGCTACCGCCGCTTCATCGAGCGCCGGCTGCGCGAGGAGTTCGGCTTCGAGGGCACCCCGATCCACATCTCGGTCCGGGTGCGCGAGAAGCGCGGCCGCAAGAAGTAGCAGCGGGGAAGTGACGTACGGCTGAGGGCCGGGGCTCGACATGGAGCCCCGGCCCTCAGCCGTACGTCCTAGAGACCTCTGCGCGGCCCCGGTGGCAGCGCCGGCTGCGTGTGGGGGGGCTGCTGTCCCGTCCACACCGTCGGGTGCGGCGCCGCGTGCCGGTGCATCTGCCTGTGGACGCCCGTGCTCAGGACCGTGCCGAAGGCCCGGAAGCCCAGCTCCTCCTCGCCGCTGCGGTCGCCCGGCAGCGTACGGAACGACCTGCGGTACTCCGAGTACAGGGCGTCGTAGATCGGCGTGGGCGAAGGGCCCGCCGTGACGTCCCGCGCGGGGCGCATCGCGGGGATCGGGCTCGGATACGGCTGGGTGAAGGGGTCGTATGGGTGCACATAGGTGCCAACGACACCGACGCCCGTCGGATGCGGGCGGCTCTCCGAAAGGGGAGCGCCCCGGGGTCGCGGCACGGTCGGAAACCCCGGTCCCGCCCCCGCCCCGGGGAGCCTCGACCGCCCTATGCCGGGCCGGCCGTCCTCCATCAGGTGCCGGCCAGCGGCATGGCGGCGGCCACCAGGCGGCCGTTCGCGGCGGCCTTCTCCAGGGCGTCGCGCAGCAGGTCCTCGCGCGGCTGCTGGCCGATCGAGCCCACCGGAGCGGCGAAGACCAGGACCGTGTGCGACTTGTTGGCCGCCGCGCGCCAGCCTTCGGTGACCTGGAGCGGCTGGTGCGCCTGCCACCAGGCGGCCTGACCGGCGCCGCCCGGACCCGGCTGGAGCACGGAGTGCAGCTGGCCCATCGCGACCAGGACCGACCAGCCCGGCAGCACCGCCGGCTTCTCGCCCAGGTCCATGACCTGCTGGAAGCCCTGCTCGGCCAGGAGCGGCAGGAACTCGTCGATGAGGCCGTCCGACCCCGGACGGGCCACCGGCGCGGTGGGCTCCACGACCAGCGCCGGGTGCAGCTCGCCGTCGATCAGGACGAGCCCGCTGGTGACGCCGAGCACGGCCTGCTCGGGATGGGCGGCCGTGAGCGCGTCGGCGGCGTCGGCGGCGGTGATGGAGGCGACGGCGCCCTGGAGCTGGTCCTCGGAGACCCGGACCACCTGCGACGGGATGCAGCTGGCGTGGGCGAACGCGAGGACCGCGGTCTCCTCGCCGACGAACAGCACCGTGGAGGTGCGCTCCTGCTCGGAGTCGCCCGGCGTGCGGCAGGAGGTGCAGTCGTAGCTGCCCGGGGCATTGTCGCCGGCGAGCAGCCGGGCGGCTTCTTCGTCGCCGATCTCGGCGCGTACGTCCTCGCTGACGTCGAGCATGCGCGGCACGGGGGGCTCCCTGGACTCGGTACGGGGGGACGCCGGGCCGTTCCCGGGCGTCTCATGCCGAGTTCAACGGGTCAGACTCGGCCGGGGTCACGCGCGGAAGCGAGGCAACTTGCCCCCGGCTCGTGCGGCCGGGGGCCTCCGTGGACGTTCGGCGAGGTCCGGGGCCGTGCCTCCGACCGGGTGGGGTGTGAACACTGTTCCGCGCGGCACGGGCCGGGGGTGCCGGGGCGCTGCCTAGCCTTCCCCGATGTCGAAGATCCGATTTTGGACGGCCGGTTCCCTCGTGGCGGCGTCCGCGGCCGTGCTCCTGACCCTGGCCCCGGCGTCCGCGCAGGCCCGGGACACGCCCGCCGGGCCCGCCACGGGCGCGGTGGCGGGCGTGGCCGAGGGGGCGATCGCCGGGGTGCGGGACGTGCCGGACGCGGCGCGGGAGGCCTCCGCCGTGCTCCTGGGCGTGTCGGACGCGCTCCGGGAGGCCGCCTCCGTGCCCGCGTACGCCTGCGCGCAGGACCAGTGGCCGTGGGGGTGCGTCGCCGACTGCGAGAGCACCGGACGCTGGCACCTCAACACCGGCAACGGCTTCTACGGCGGGCTCCAGTTCTGGCACCCCACCTGGATCGAGCACGGCGGGCTCAAGTACGCCCGGCGCGCCGACCTGGCGACCCGGCAGCAGCAGATCACCGTCGCCGAGGAGGTGCTGCGCACCCAGGGATGGGGGGCCTGGCCCGTCTGCTCCAAGCGGTACGGCCTGTACGGGCGCGTCCACACCGTCCAGGCCGGCGACACGCTCGCCTCGATCGCCCGCCGCTTCGGGATCAAGGGCGGCTGGGCGGCGCTGTACGCGGCGAACCGCAGCCTCATCGGGCCCGACCCGAACCGGATCGTCGTCGGCACCATGCTGCGGATCGGCTAGGGCCTGGCTTTCGGATCAGGCCGGATCAGGGAGCGGGGCCTGGTGCGCGCGATCGCAAGGCGGAGGAGGGAGTCGACGCGGCGGGGGCACCTCCCGTGCCCGAAGGGCTACGGGGGAGTTGCCGACCGACGACGACGCGGCGAGCGCGCGTGCCAGGCCCCGCGAGCCCGGCATGATCCGAAAAGACAGGCCCTAGGGGTCAGCGGTACTCGGCCGGCTCCCCGCTCGACGCTCGGGAGCCGCGCCGCAGCTCGTGCACGACCGAGCCGGGCGGCAGCCCGTCCGGTACGCGCTGCTCGGCCAGGACCACGGCCGCCCCGCCGTCCACGGCGAGCTCCACGAGCATCCGGTACGTACGGGCCGCGACCGGCGGGGCCATGCCGAGCGACGGCTCGTCGACGAGCACCACGCGCGCGCGTGGTGCCAGGAACGCGCGGGACAGCGCCAGCATCCGGCGCTCCCCGCCGGACAGCGTCCCCGCCGTGCGGGACAGGAGGGGGACGAGTTCCGGGTACGGGGCGGTGGCGTCGTTCCGGGCCCGGCTCTCCGCGAGGGCGAGGTTCTCGGCGACGGTGAGGCCCGCGTACACGGCCCTCAGATCCGGTACGAAGCACAGCCCTCGGCGCGCCCGTACGTGCGCCGGGAGACGGGTCACGTCCGCCCCGCGCCACTCCACCCGGCCCGCCGAGAGGCCCACCGTCCCGGCCAGGGCCCGCAGGGCGGTCGTACGGCCCGCGCCGTTGCGGCCCAGGAGAACCGTCACCGTCCCGGCCGGTACGGGCAGGTCCAGACCGTGCAGGGCCTCCAGGGGGCCGTAGCGGACCCGGGCTGCGCGCAGGGCGATCTCGACGGTCACGACAGGATCCGGCCCCCCTCCATGGTGTGCACCGTGTCCGCGATCCCGGCGACGAGATCCGGGTCGTGCTCGACGACGAGGACGGTCAGGCCGTCCGCCGCGAGCGCCGACAGGATCCGGGCCAGCGCTTCCGTCTCGCCGGCGTCGAGTCCGGCCGCCGGCTCGTCCAGGAGCAGCGTGTGCGGCCGCCCGGCCAGCGCGCGGGCCAGCTCGACCCGGCGCAGCGTGCCGGTGGGCAGGTCCGCCGCCGCCCGGTGCCGTACGGGCCCGGCGAGCCCGAGCAGCCGCAGGCTCCGCTCCACGGCGGCCGGGTCCTTGCGGCCCCTGCTCTGCTCGTCGCCGAGGCGGACGTTCTCCTCGACGGTGAGCGACGGGAACACGGCGAGCTGCTGGAAGGTCCGCGCGATGCCGAGACGGGCCCGGGCGTGGGCGGACCGCCCCGTGATGTCGGTGCCGTCGAGCGTGATCCGGCCCTGACCGCGGCGGGGCCGGAGGGTCCCGGCGAGACAGTCGAAGAGGGTGCTCTTGCCGGCGCCGTTGGGACCGACGAGGGCGGTGACGCGGGCGGGGGCGAGGGAGAGGGTGACGTGGGAGAGGGCGGTGACCCCTCCGGGGTAGGTGAGGGTGAGGTCCGCGGCGCGGAGGCCGGCGCGGTGGCTCGTGCGGGGCGGGGCTTCGTCGGCGGCCGCCGCCCGGCCGTGGGAACGCGTCCAGCTCTCGGCCGGACGCGGGCTCCCGTCCGCACCGCCCGTGCGGGTGGTCGGCAGAGGTGCCGGTTTTCCGGCGGGTGGTTGCCCGCCGGCGGCGGCCGCCCGGTCGTGCGCGTTTCTCCGGCCTCCGGCCGGGCCTGCGTAGGGGGCCCCGACCCGGCTCTGGTCCGGCAGGAGGGTCAGGAGGGCCGGGAGGCGGCCCGTCAGGGCGGCCAGGAGGCCTATCAGGGCCGCTGCCGTGCCTGCCTGGGGGCCCGCGTCCAGGGTGGTCAGGAGGGCCGCCGCCGCCAGGGGGGTGAGGAGGCTGTCCGCGCCCAGGACGAGGACCGCGGCGAACCAGAGCAGGCCCCGTACCGGGTCGTACTGGTCGGGGTCGAAGGCGCGCAGGCCCATGCCCAGGAGGCCGCCGCCCAGGGCCGCCAGGGCCGCGCCCAGGACGAAGGCGAGGAGCTTGAGGCGGGGGACGGGGACGCCCGCCGCCTCGGCGCCCGGTTCGTGGTCGCGCAGGGCCGCCAGCGCGCGGCCCGTGCGGCCTCGCCGGAGGGCCGCCACCAGGGCGAGGCAGCCGGCCAGGACGACCAGCTCCAGGGCGTAGAACGCGCGGTCGTCGGAGAAGCCCCCCGGGCGGCCGAGGGACAGGCCGGCCGTCGCGTACGGCTGCGTGAGGACGAAGCGGCTCACCGCCACCCCCACGGCCAGGGTCGCCAGGGCGAGGGCCAGGCCGTGCCGCCGGATCGCCGGCCGTGCCGTCACCAGGCCCGCCACCGCCACCATCGGCACCGAGAGAGCCAGGGAGAGGAGGGTGGGGATTCCTGCTGCTGCCAGGAGTGCCGTGAACAAGGCGCCCAGGCCCGCGTACGCCGCCTGGCCCAGGGCGATCTGGCCGCCTCGGCCCGCCACCACGACCAGCGACAGGAGGATCACGGCCAGCGCGGGGACCTGGACCGCCGTGTGCAGGTCGGAGCCCGCCAGGCCCAGGGGGAGGAGGAGCAGGACGCCGACCACCAGCCACAGGGCGGGCGGGACACGCGGGGCGCGCGTCGGCGGGGGCAGGGCGTCGCGGCCCTTGCCGCCCACGCCCGGCAGGACCAGCGCCGCCACCAGGAGCGCCACCACGAACAGGTTCGCCCCGACGGCCTGGAGCAGGGGGCCCGCCCAGCCCTCCGGGTGCAGCCGGGTCAGCTGCGCCTGGGCGACCCCGATGGCGAGCGCCGCCCCGACGGCCACCGGCAGCGACCGCATCCGGGCGATGACCGCGACCGCGATCACCTCGACGACGAGCAGCGGCATCCCATACGGGTCGAGCCGTACGTACGGAGCGAGCAGCACGCCCGTGAGCCCGGCCGTGAACGAGCCGAACGCCCAGCCCGCCGCCGCGACCCGGTCCGCGTCGATCCCCGCCAGGACGGCGAGCGGGCGGTTGTCCACGACCGCCCGCAGCTCCCGGCCGAACCGCGTCCACCGGGTCACCGCCCCCACCAGACAGGCGAGCGCCAGCACGGCCGCGAGCTGCGCCCATGGGTCGTCGCCGAGGATCACGGGCGCGTCGTCCCGGGCACCCGGGCCCCACAGCAGCACCGCCCCGCCCACCAGGAGGACGAAGACGCCGATCGTCGCGACCAGGGTCTGCGCCGGGTTCGAACCACGCAGCGCGAGGGGGCGGAAGACACCCCGGTCGAGCACCAGGCCGAGGGCGGGGGCGACGAGCAGGAGCGTGACCAGGGCGCCCAGGGGCAGCGGCCAGCCCCAGACGACCACCAGCTGGCGGAGCACGTACGCACAGATCATGGCGACGGCCCCGTGTGCCAGGTTCAGGACCCCGGTCGCCCGGTAGGTGACGACCAGGCCGATGCCGGTGAGCGCGGCGGCGCTGCCGACCGCGAGGCCGGCCAGCGTCAGCTCGTACGTCAGGGAGTCCACGGCTCACACACCGGGCAGGGGGCGAGCTCGGCGTCCCCCACCTCCACGGCCTCCGCCCTGCCCGCCACCAGCGGGCAGTCGGGGCGGTGTGCGAGGGTCCCGCCGGGGACCCGCAGGAGGGGGCCGTCCGAGGAGGGAGGCGGAGGCTCCTCCGGTGCCGGGGAGCGCGGCCGCGGAGGGCTCGCGGGAAGCAGCGCCGCCGCACCGACGAGTACCGCGCCCGCCACGAGGAGCGCGGCCCCCGGCACCGTGCACGAGGCCAGATAGGGCAGCTGGCGCTCCGCGAAGCGCTCGCCGGAGACCCCGTACCAGCCGAGCGCGCAGAGCACCGCGCCCCCGGCGGCCGCCGCGAGACCGCTCCAGAGCAGGATCCGGGATGTCGGCACGCGGGCCTCCCTCGTCTCTTCCTTGCACTATGCCCCGATCCGTCCCACCCTGGAAACACCAGCCGCTCCGGACTGGCGGGACACCCGGTGGTGAGCCAGATGGTCGACGTACGACGCGGTGGACGCTCCCGTCTCGCGGTCCTCGGGGTCGTCGCCGTCCTCGCCCTGGCACCCGCCGTCGCGGCCTGCTCGGACAACGGCGGCGGGAAGAGCAACGGCACGGTCTCGCCCTCCCCGTCCTCCCCGTCGATGACCGCGCCCGCCGACCCGGCCGCCGCGAAGGCGGAGATCACCAGGAACTGGACGGCGTTCTTCGACCCGAAGACCCCCGTCGCCGAGAAGGTGAAGCTCCTGGAGAACGGCGAGCAGATGCGGCCCGTGCTCGGCGCCTTCGCCGGCGACAAGAACGCGGCCATGACCTCCGCGAAGGTCACCGGAATCGAGTTCACCTCGGCCACCGGCGCCAACGTCACCTACGACCTGCTGGTCGGCGGGGCCCCCGCCCTGACCGGCTCCCAGGGCACCTCCATCCTCCAGAACGACACCTGGAAGGTCTCCGTGAAGACCCTGTGCGGCCTGGTCGAGCTCAGCGGTGTCACCGTTCCGGGCTGCTGAGGCGGTCGCGGCGCTGCTCCTGGCCGTGCTGCTCACCCTCGTCGCGGGATGCGGCAGCCGGCTCCCCGAGCGCGCCTTCGAGACGCGGCCCACCGCCACCCCCTCCGGCGGTGAGCCGCTCCGCGTCGGGATCATCACCAGCACCACCAGCCCCGTCGGCGGGCAGACCTTCACCGGCCCGCGCGACGGAGCCCGCGCCTATTTCGACGCCCTCAACGCGCGCGGTGGCCTCGACGGACGCCGCGTCGAGGTCGAGACCTGCGACGACGGCGGCAGCGGCGTCGGCAACAACGCGTGCGTGCACCGTCTGATCGACGAGCGAGGCGTCTTCGCCCTCGTCGCCACCACCGCCCTGAACTACGCCGGCGCGCCCCTCGTCGCCCGCGCCGGAGTCCCCGACATCGGCGGCCAGCCCCTCACCCCCGCCTACGACACCTCCCCGCACCTCTACGGCATCTACGGCAGCTCCGCCCCGCGCACCGGCCGCGCACCCGGCTGGGACGGCACGCTGTACGGCGGGACCGAGGTCTACCGTTACTTCCGCGAGAAGCTGGGCGCGCGGACCGCCGCCGTCGTCTCCTACAACCAGGCCGCCTCCGCCGCGTACGCCCGGCTGGTCACCCGCGGACTGCGTGCCGAGGGCTACCGCGTCGTCGAGGAACAGGTCGACTTCGCCCTCCCCAACTTCCGCGCCGTCGCGGCCGATCTGCGGGCCGAGCACGCCGACGTCCTCTTCGACGCCATGGACACCCACGGCAACGTCCGCCTGTGCGAGGCGATGCAGTCGCTCGGGGTCCGCGTCGCCGCCAAGGTCACCAACGTGCAGAACTGGTCCTCCGCCGTCCCCCGCGACTACGCCCGGGCCCCCGGCTGCCGGGCCTCGCTGTGGGTGACCGGCTCCAGCCGCAACTACGAGGACACCGGGCAGCCGGCGGTCCGCGCGTTCCGCACGGCCATGGGCGACCGCCCCCTGTCGCAGTGGCAGCTCGAAGGATGGGCGGCGGCCATGTGGTTCACCGACGCCGCCCGCTCCTGCCTCGCCCGGGGCGCGCTCACCCGCGGCTGCGTCGAGGACTTCATGAACCGTCCGGAGCCGTACACCGCGAGCGGACTGCTGCTCCCCGTGCGCTTCGAGCACCTGGCCCGGCCGCCCGCCACCCGGAACACCTGTCTGTCCGTGGCCCGTTGGCAGGACGGGCGGGGCTGGGTCAGCCAGGGCGAGATGACGCAGAACTGCGCGACCGTCCCCCAGCTCGGCTACCGGCCGTGAACGGGACCCCCGCACCGGCAGTACAGTCGGGCACCGACCGACTGACCGAACTGACCGGGGGGAACCGGCAGTAGATGCGTATCTCCTTTCTGCTCCACAACGGCTACCACTACGGCGGCACGATCCGGACCACGTTCACGCTCGCCGAGGAACTGGCGGAACGCCACGAGGTCGAGATCGTCTCGGTGTTCCGCCACCGTGACCGTCCGTGGCTCGGCCTGCCGGCGGGGGTGACCCTGCGCCACCTCGTCGACCTGCGCAAGGACAGCCCCGGATACGACGGCGACCACCCCGACTTCCACCGCCCCGCCGAGGTCTTCCCGCGCGGCGACGGCCGCTGGAAGCAGTACAGCGCGCTCACCGACGCGCGGATCGGGGAGTACCTGCGCGGCGTGGAGGCCGACGTCCTCGTCGCCACCCGCCCCGGGCTCAACGTGCACCTCGCCCGGCAGGCCCGGCGCGGTCCCGTCCTCGTCGGCCAGGAACACCTGATACTGACCGGCCACAGCTACCGGCTGCGCCGGGACATCGGCCACGAGTACGCGCTGCTCGACGCCGTCACCACGGTCACCGAGGCCGACGCCCGCGCCTACCGGAAGCTCCGCCTGCCCGGCGTACGCGTCGAGGCCGTGCCCAACAGCGTGCCCGCGCCCGCCGTCGGGCCCGCAGACCCCGCGGCGAGGACGGTCGTGGCGGCGGGCCGGCTGACCCACGTCAAGCGGTACGACGTGCTGATCGACGCCTTCGCGTCCGTGGCCGCCGACCACCCCGACTGGAAGCTGCGGATCTACGGCTCCGGCGACGCCGTCCAGGACCTCAAGGCCCCGCTCGCCCGGCAGATCAAGGCCCTCGGGCTCGACGAGCAGGTCTTCCTCATGGGGACGGTCGGCTCGATGGAACCCGAATGGGTCAAGGGCTCGATCGCCGCGGTCACCTCGCAGCGCGAGTCCTTCGGCATGACCATCGTCGAGGCGATGCGCTGCGGGCTGCCGGTGGTCTCCACCGACTGCCCCCACGGGCCGCGCGAGATCATCGAGGACGGGGTCGACGGGCGGCTCGTACCGGTCGACGACGTGGCCGCGGTCGCGGCCGCGCTGCGGGCGTACGTCGAGTCCGAGGAACTCCGCGCCAAGGCGGGGCGCGCGGCCCTCACCGCCTCGGAACGCTTCGACCCCGCACGGGTCGCGGCACGCCACGAGGCCCTCTGGACGGACCTCGTCACCCAGGGCGCGAGCCGCCGCACGCACTCGCCGGGGCGGGTGCGGGTGCATCGGGCTGTGGGGCGGGTGGTGGACGCGGTGTACACGGAGAAGGCGAGGGCGGGGAGGCTGGTGCGACGCTTCCGCTGACGGGCCCGGTCCACCTCCGTGTGGGCAATCGTCCCGCAGGGCGGGACGGGTGGGCACACGGGACGGCGCCCCTAGCGGCGCCTCCGCGTTCCGCGCCTGGACCCGCACCACCAGGGACCGTCACTCGTGGTGCGGGGCAGGGCACCGGAGCCTCTGGCGCCGGCAAGGGCGCCGTCCGTCGTGCCCACCCTCCCCCAAGCTCTCGGCTTCGCTCGAGCAGGGGGGACCCCCTCGCCCCAGCGGAACGCATGCCCACAACGGGCGCCGTGTCAGGGGGCGTCGGGGGGCGTCCTGAGGCGGGTTCGTTCGTACGCCGCGAATTCCGGGTGGTGGAGGTCGAACGCCGGCGCCTCCGACCGGATCCGCGGAACCCGCTCGAAGTTGTGACGCGGTGGCGGGCACGACGTCGCCCATTCGAGGGAGCGCCCGTACCCCCAGGGGTCGTCGACCTCGACCTTCTCCCCGTACCGCCACGTCCGCCACACGTTGTAGAGGAACGGCAGCGTGGACATGCCGAGCAGGAAGGCCCCGATGGTGGACACCGTGTTGAGCGCGGTGAAGCCGTCGGCCTCCAGGTAGTCGGCGTACCGGCGGGGCATGCCCTCCGCGCCGAGCCAGTGCTGGACGAGGAACGTCAGGTGGAAGCCGATGAAGAGGGTCCAGAAGTGGATCTTCCCGAGCCGCTCGTCGAGCATCCGGCCGGTGAACTTGGGCCACCAGAAGTGGAAGCCCGCGAAGGTCGCGAAGACGACGGTGCCGAAGACCGTGTAGTGGAAGTGGGCGACGACGAAGTACGAGTCGGTGACCTGGAAGTCCATCGGCGGCGAGGCGAGGATGACGCCGGTGAGCCCGCCGAAGAGGAAGGACACCAGGAAGCCGACGGACCAGAGCATCGGGGTCTCGAAGGACAGCGAGCCGCGCAGCATCGTCCCGGTCCAGTTGAAGAACTTCACTCCGGTGGGCACCGCGATGAGGAACGAGAGCATCGAGAAGAAGGGGAGCAGCACCGCGCCGGTCGCGAACATGTGGTGTGCCCAGACCACCACGGACAGGCCCGTGATCGCCATGGTCGCGCCGACGAGCGTCACGTAGCCGAAGATCGGCTTGCGGGAGAAGACCGGGATGATCTCGCTGACGATCCCGAAGAACGGCAGCGCGATGATGTAGACCTCGGGGTGGCCGAAGAACCAGAAGAGGTGCTGCCAGAGCAGCGCGCCGCCGTTCTGGGGCTGGAAGACCAGGGTGCCGAGGCGCCGGTCGGCCTCCAGGACGAGGAGCGCCGCCGCGAGGACGGGGAAGGCGGCGAGCACCAGGATCGTGGTGAAGAGGACGTTCCAGGTGAAGATCGGCATCCGGAACATGGTCATGCCGGGCGCCCGCATGCCGACGATGGTGGCGAGGAAGTTCACCGAGGTGAGGATCGTGCCGAAGCCGGAGAGCGCGAGCCCCATGATCCACAGGTCGGTGCCGACGCCCGGCATCCGTTCCAGGCTGTTCAGCGGGGCGTAGGCGGTCCAGCCGAAGGCGGCGGGTCCGGTGGGGGTGAAGAGGGAGCCGAGCACCATCAGGCCGCCGAAGAGGAACAGCCAGTACGAGAACATGTTCAGCCGCGGGAAGGCGACGTCGGGGGAGCCGATCTGCAGTGGCACGAGCTCGTTCGCGAAGCCGGCGAAGGTCGGTGTGGCGAAGAGCAGCAGCATGATCGTGCCGTGCAGGGTGAAGGCCTGGTTGAACTCCTGGTTCGTGATCAGCTGCAGCCCGGGGCGGGCCAGCTCGGCCCGCATCAGCATCGCCAGGAGCCCGGCGAACAGGAAGAAGACGAACGAGGTGGCCAGATACAGGTGGCCGATCTTCTTGTGGTCGGTGGTGGTGAGCCAGTCGATCAGGATGCGGCCGTGCCGTTGCCGGGCCGATTCGGCGGCCGCGGTCGCTGTCCCGTTGCTCATCCTGCCTCCGCCTCGCCGTCGTCCCGGCTCCGCGTCTCCGGGCGTTCGGACAGCGTAAGCATTCTGTAAGGGAAGAGTGCGTGGCTCGCGTGCGCGTCGCCGACGCAATTCGGGACGGGGCGCCGGAAGAAGGGAATTGAACGGGCCTTCGCGGCGCTTCTGCGGACTTCGTGTGAACGGATGGGAGGCCTTCTCAATTACTGGAGAAACGGCCGGATACCGGGCCCGCGACTGACGGTCGGACAGGTCAAACATATGTCGAGAACTTGTGACACAAGCGTGACCGCGGAGGGACTAACGTGAGGTTCATGTCACCCACTTCGCGCACTCCCGAACCGCCCCGCGACGCTCCCGAGTCCTATGTGGGCCTGGCCGCCGAGGGGGCCGAGCAGCTCGCCAGGACCCGTGGCTGGAGCGTCGTCCGGTGCCTGCCGCCCGGCTCGATCATCACCATGGAGTACCTGTCCGGTCGCATCAACTTCGAGGTCGAGGACGGCACCGTCACCCGCTGCTGGCTCGGCTGAGGGGCCGGACCGCACGCGAAAGGGCCCCGGCCGTACCGGCCGGGGCCCTTCTGCGCTGCGTGTCAGCCGCGGGTCGCCGGGGCGCGCCGCCCGCCGGCCACCCCCACGGGCTCCCGTACGGGCTCGCGTACGGGCTCGCGGACCGGGCGCGGACCTCCCGAGGCCACGGGCAGCGAGGGCACGAGCCGGCGACGGTCCCGCAGCCGCTCCCTGACCCGGTCGCGCGCGGCGAGGATCCAGGCCTCGGAGACGGCCAGGACCGGCTCGCACCAGGGCAGCGCGAGCAGGACGAGCAGCCCGGCGGCCCAGCCGAGCAGCACGTCGCTCAGCCAGTGCGTGCCCAGGTAGACGGTGGTGAGGCCGACGCCGAGAGCGACCACCGCGGAGAGGGCCGACAGATAGCGCCGGGCTCTCGGGGTGGTCGCCAGGTAGGCGAGGATGCCCCAGGTCACGACCGCGTTGGCGGTGTGCCCCGAGGGGAATATGTCGCCGCCCCCGAAGAGCTCGGGGGAGCCGATCTGGGTCGCGTAGTGGGGCCCGAGGCGGCCGAGCCCGATCTTGACCGCACCCACCGAGACGTTGAGCAGCAGAAGTGCGGCGCCGAGGCACAGCAGGGGCCGCAGGGTGTGCTGGCGCCAGGAGCGCCAGCCCAGCCAGGCGGCCACCATGACGGCCGTCGGGCCGCGCTGGCCGAGGACGACGTAGTAGTCGAGGAAGCCGTGGATCTCGGGCCACTGCTGGTACGGCCGGAAGAGCATGATCTTCCAGTCGAGGGTCACCAGTCCCGTCGACAGCAGGACGGCCACGACGATGGCGAGATAGAACGCCGACGTCCCGCCGAAGAGGGCGAGACGCGTGCGGGTCATCCGCGGGACCTCTATCTTCGGCGGTTCCGGCTCCCGGTCCAGCCGGGCAAAGATGTCGGTACGCACCCAATCGACGTTACAGGGAGTGAGAAGCAGACCCGGTCGTTCCGCTCCCTTCGTGATGACCATGTGATGTGGAGTAGGTCTCAGCGACCGGTCCATTCCGGGCACCGGTCGGGAAATCAGATGACCTTCGGCACTAATGTCGGACGGGGTGATTCCGGAAGCTTGTTTGAGTGTGCGGGAATTTCCTCAAACAGACGTCCGTGCGGAATTCCATGCGACGCACGGCCCCCGTCGAGTGGCGTACGCCACACCACGAGCCCCGCCGAGGTGAGAGCTGCACCACGCGCTCGGGCCTTGAACTCGCGTACGCTGACGGCTCACTCGCCCGTCGATGCCGGGCCGCCCCCGGGGCATAAGCCCTGGTCACAGCCCACCGAGCGCGAGAGCTTCACTGGGAGGTACGTACATGTCGCGGACGAACACGGCCCAAGAACGACCGCGTTCCCCCGTCGGCGGCGGCGCCAACCGCTGGGTCGTCCTCGTCGTCCTCTGCGTCAGTCTTCTCCTGGTCGCCCTCGACGCGACCATCCTTCACGTCGCCGTCCCCTCGCTGACCGAGGACCTGCGCCCCAGTTCCACCGCGCTGCTCTGGATCGTCGACGCCTACCCCCTGGTCTGCGCGTCGCTGCTGATCCTCTTCGGCACCCTCGGCGACCGGGTCGGCAGACGGAGAGTGCTCCTCCTCGGCTACGCGCTCTTCGGGATCGCCTCGGCGGTCGCCGCGCTCGCCACCGAGCCCTCCGTCCTCATCGGGGCCCGCGCGCTGCTCGGCGTCGGCGGCGCGATGATCATGCCGGCCACGCTCTCCATCCTCCGGACGGTCTTCCCCGACCGGAGGGAGCGCGCCACCGCCATCGGCATCTGGACGGCCACCGCCGCGATCGGGGCCGCCACCGGGCCGGTGCTCGGCGGCTTCCTCGTCGAGAACTACTGGTGGGGCTCCGTCTTCCTCATCAACATCCCGCTGATGGCGCTGATCCTTCCGCTCGGCCGACGGCTCCTCCCCGAGTCCCGGGGCGCCGCCGACGGCCCCTGGGACGTGCTCGGCGCGCTCATGGCCGCGGCCGGAGTGCTCGGCTGCGTCCTCGGCGTCAAGCGTGCCGGGGCCGGCGACCCGCTGCTCACCCTGGAGACCGCCGGGCCGCTGCTGCTCGGCGCCACGCTCCTCGTCCTCTTCGTGCGGAGGCAGAAGCGGCGCCCGCACCCGCTGATCGACCTGCGGCTCTTCTCCCGGGCGGCCTTCACCACCTCGGTCGGCTGCATCGTCATCGGCATGCTGGCCCTGGTCGGCCTGGAGCTCATCGCCATCCAGTACCTCCAGCTGGTCCTCGGCCTCAGCCCCCTGGAGACCGGGCTCCGGCTCCTCCCGCTGACCTTCGCCGCCATGGCCGCCGGCGCGACCGGCTCGTACACCCTGCGCAGGATCGGGCCGCGCCGGATGGTCGGCTGGGGCTTCCTGCTCACCGCCGCCGCGGTGCTGCTGCTCACGTTCATGGGGCAGCACGATCGGCCGGCGCTGCTCACGGTGGGCTTCGTGCTGCTCGGCTTCGGCCTGCAGACCACGCTCTTCTCGGCGTACGAGTCGATGCTCAGCGAGGCGCCGCAGGGGAGCGCGGGCGGCGCGGCGGCGATCGGCGAGACCTCGTACCAGCTCGGCGCGGGCATGGGCATCGCGCTGCTCGGCAGTGTGATGAACGCGGCGTACGCCCCCGGGCTCGCCTCGGTGCCCGGAGTGCCCGCGGAGGCGAGCAGGGCCGCCGCGAACTCGCTCGGCGAGGCGTACAAGGTCGCCGATCAGCTCGGCGGCACGGCAGGTGTGGCCCTGCACCAGGCCGCGCGGCACTCCTTCGTGAACGGTCTGCACGTCACGCTCTTCGTGAGCGCCGGCCTGCTGCTCGTCGGCGCGCTGATGGCCCAGCGGTTGCCGCGGGTCATGGAATGCCCGGTGGACCCGGAAGAGGCCTTCGACGCCAGGGAGGCCGAGGGGGTGCGTGCGGCCGCAGGGGGCCCGGAGGGCCTGGACCGGGGCGCGGAGCCGGCCGGGGCCGGGGCCGTACTCGGGGCGGCGGGGGCGCCGGAAGCGGCGCCCGCCGATCCGTCGGAGCGGACCGGTGTCTCGGGAGTGCCCGGTCCCTCGGAGCGGTCCGGGTCGGCGGGGTGGGCCGGTGTCTCGGGAGTGCCCGGTCTTCCGGAGCGGTCCGGGTCGCCGGAGCGGCCTGGTGTCTCGGGGCAGCCCGGTTCCTCGGGGACGCCCGGCATCTCGGAGCGGGCCGGTGTCCCGGAGCCGTCCGGTTGTCCGGAGGGCGTCGAGCCGCGGGTGCCCGCGACTCGGGAAGCGATCGAGCCCGCCGGCTCGGGGCGTCCGGCGCACTGACCCGACCGCGTCGGGAGGTGCCCGGCCGGGCCGGCGGACCCGCTCAGCTCTGGTTGAAGAAACCGTCCTGCTGACGTCGGCCCGTCTCGCCGGTGACGATCTGGGTGTCGGCGGGGGTCAGCAGGAAGACCCGCGTCGCCACGCGCTCGATCGAGCCGCGCAGGCCGAAGGCGAGACCGGCGGCGAAGTCGACGACGCGCTTGGCGTCGTTCGGCTCCATCGCGGTCAGGTTCACGATCACCGGAACCCCGTCCCGGAAGAGCTCGCCGATGCCCCGGGCGTCCCGGAAGCCGTCCGGGGAGACGGTGGCGATCCGGCGGCCCCGCTCCTCGGCGGTGTCCGTGGCCACCCGGACCCGGGGGTCCGTCACCCAGGCGTCGCCGCCCTCGGCACCGTCGGCGTACTCGTCGTCGTAGTAACGCTCGTCGTTGTCCTCGACGAGTCCCAGCCAGGCACTCGCCTTGCGCACCGATCCCATGGACGCCTCCTTTCAGCGCGGTCACTTGTGGTTCCGCAATCCCTATCGTCGTCCATGATGCGGATCGCGCGCCAAGTGGATAGGCGCCGCGCAGAGGATTCGTGACGGTACTGGTGCAGAACGTGAGGGCCGTTTCCTGGCGATTCGTCAGGAAACCTGCGGTATGGGGGGCCTGATGGAGGGCCATGCAGCTGAAAATATGAAAGTCGGGTCACAAGGGTGACGATGGGCGCGTACGGGTGAACGTCCCCACTCGCTACGATGCCGCGGGGCCGCCCGGCGGACCTCCGCCCGCCACCGCCCACGACTCACGGGGGAGTCCTTGTTCGGCATCGTCAGACCCTGCACCCATCGCCTCACCGACGGGCTCAAGACCGAGTGGATGGCCCACCTCTGCGGCCTCTGCCTGGCGCTCCGCGCCGACCACGGGCAGTTCGCCCGGGTCGTCACCAACTACGACGGCCTCATCGTCTCCGTCCTGACGGAGGCTCAGACCGGCGTCACCGAGGCGGGCCGCCGCACCGCGGGCCCCTGCGCCCTGCGCGCCATGAAGACCGCCCCCGTCGCCCGCGGCGAGGGCGCCAGGCTCGCCGCCGCCGTCTCCCTCGTCCTCGCCTCGGCGAAGGTACGGGACCACGTCGCCGACCGGGACGGCCTGTTGGCCCGCCGGCCCGTCGCCGCCGCGGCCCGCCGCGTCGCCCGCTCCTGGGACCGGGCGGGCGCCAGGACCGGGCGGGACCTCGGCTTCGACACCGCCGTCCTCGTCGACGCCGTCGACCGCCAGACCGGCATCGAGGCCCTTGCCGGACCCGGCACCCCCCTGCTCGCCGTCACCGAGCCGACCGAGACGGCGACCGCCGCCGCTTTCGCGCACACCGCCGTCCTCGCGGGACGGCCGGGGAACGCGGAACCGCTCGCCGAGGCCGGCCGCCTCTTCGGCCGCCTCGCCCACCTCCTCGACGCCGTCGAGGACCAGGCCGCCGATGCCGCGAGCGGCGCGTGGAACCCGCTCACCGCCACCGGCACCTCCCGCGAGGAGGCCCGCCGGCTCGCCGACGACGCCCTCCGCGGCATCCGTCTCGCGCTGAAGGACGCCGAGTTCGCCGACGGCAAGCTCGCCCACGTCCTCCTCGCCCACGAGCTGCGCACCTCCGTCGACCGCGCCTTCGGCACGACCAGCTGTTCGCACGGCGCGCCGGGGGCGGCGCACGGCCCGGTGCCGGGGAACCCGTACGCCACCCCGAACGGGCCGGTGCCCGGCAACCCGTACGCCCCCGGCGGACCCGGCGGCCCGGGCGGGCCCTACGTCCCCGGCCCCGGCGGCCCGGGCGGCCCCGGCGGGCCGCTCCCGCCCGAGCCGCCGAACCGGCGCGGTCTGATAGCCGGCTGCGCCCTCTGGATCGGCATGGCCTGCACCTGCCAGATGTGCTGCGGGACCTTCGAGGACCCCTGGAGCCGTCGGCGGCGCGAGGGGCTCTGCCAGCAGTGCGATTGCGGAGACTGCTGCGACTGCTGTGACTGCTGCAGCAACTGCTCCTCCTGCTGCGAAGGGGACTGCTGCTGCGGGGACTGCAACTGCGGCTGCGACTGCTGACGTACCGTCGGAATTCCGCAGCCCCAACCGGACTCCCGTCGGGTCCCGCGCGCCGCCGCTACTTCTTCGGCGCCGGGATCTCCGGCGGGGAGATCCGCGACCGCTCGATGCCCGAGCCGGTCACCCCCCACTTCCTCAGGATCCGGTCGTACGTCCCGTCGGCCTTCAGGCCGTTCACCGCCGCCTGGAAGGCCGGCGCGAGCGGGGTGCCCTTCTTGAAGGCGAAGCCGACGTCGAGCCGCCGGTACTCGTTCAGGAACTTCACGTTCTTCTGCTGCGTCACCGCGTACCGCACGCCGTTGATCGTGTTCATCACGACATCGCTGCGCCCCTGCTGGAGCGACATCCAGATCGCCCCGGCCTCGCTGTAGACGTTCACCTCGTACGCCGGCTTCCCGGCCTGCGCGCACCGGTCCTTGTTCTTCTCCAGGGTCCGCTCGAAGGTCGTACCGGCGTTCACGGCCACCTTCAGGCCGCACAGCCGGGTGAGGTCGGTGACCGCCTTCAGGGTGCTGTCCGCCCGGGCGGCGAAGCCCTGCCCGTCGTTGATGTACGTCACGAAGTCGATGGTCTTGCGCCGCTCCTCGGTCACGCCGAAGTTCCCGGTGCCGACGTCGTACTTGCCGCTGTCGAGCGCCGGCAGGATCGCCTCGAAGCCGACCACCTCGCGCTTCAGCTCCAGGCCGAGGGCCTTCGCCACGGCGGCCGAGAAGTCGGCGTCCACCCCGACGACGGTCCTGCCGTCCGGCAGGTAGGCCGAGCTGGGCGGCGTCGCCACCGAGGAGGCGAGCGTCAGGCTTCCGCGCTGCCGCACATCGGCGGGGAGCAGCTTCACCGCCGCCTCGTTCTTCTTCACCGCGGAGACCACGTCCTCGGTCGGGAGCGCGCCCTTCGCGGCACCCTGTGCTCCCGTGGCCCCGGCCGGGGCGGTCGCGGGCTCGCCGCCCGAGCAGGCGGTGAGGCCGAGCGCGGCCGCGGTGATCAGGGCGAAGACGAGGGTGGTGCGTGCGGTGCCGGAACTCGTGCGCGTACTCATGGCTTCGGGTTCTCCAGGAATTTCTCGAACGGCAGCGGGCCGATCGACTCGGGATCGGCGGACACGTCGAAGAGCGGGCGGTAGCCGCTCGCCAGGTAGAGGCCCTTGGCCTCGGGCTGACGCGGCCCCGTCGTGAGGTAGACGCGGGAGTAGCCGCGGGCGGCGGCCTCCCGTTCGAGCACGGTGAGGACCCGGCGGGCGAGACCGCGTCTGCGGTGCGCCGAGTGCGTCCAGATCCTCTTCAGCTCGGCGGTGTCGTCGTCGTAGCGGCGGTACGCGCCGCCCGCGACGGGCCGGCCCTGCTCCAGGAGGAGCAGGAAGGCACCGTGCGGAGGGGCGAACTCCGCCGCCGGGTAACGGCTCAGATCGTGCGCGGAGCCGTACCGGGTCGTGTACTCGTACGCCAGCTCGTCGAGGAGCGGGCGGGCCAGGGGATCGGTGGTCGTGGTCCGGTGCACGGACAACGCGAAGGTCATGACGGTCCTTCAGGGCGAAGGAGGGCGAAGGAGAAGAGAAGTGCGCGAGGGGAGGGGAGAGCTCAGGCGCTCACGTGGGGCCCGGGTGTGGAGGCGCCACGGCAGCAGGGTGTGAAGACGCCGCGGAAAACAGCACGCGGGCGGGGAGAAGCAGAGGGTCGGCTCAACAGGAAGAGGACCACACGCGACCGAAGTCGATGTGGGAGCGCGTGACCAGCTGCTGCGGATGCATGGCCACAGTTGAACAGGCATCCGGTCCCGCGTCAACCGCGATGAGACGTACGGCTCACAGTGCGGACACCCTTGACAGCAGGCCGTGTTGACCGCATAGCCTCGAAGGGCGGATCGGGCTGAGGGGCCCGGATCCGCGGCTCAGCGCGTGTGAAGGCGCATCCCGTGTTCGATCCGCCCTCTGGCATCCACGGAGCCCTCGCATGTCCGCGACCCTCGTCAAAAGCCCTTCCACGGCCCCGCCGGCCGAACCGCCCCCGCGCGTCGTCCCCGCCCGCCGCACCGG
Organism: Streptomyces sp. NPDC002463; assembly: GCF_042889835.1. Taxonomy (NCBI): domain Bacteria; kingdom Bacillati; phylum Actinomycetota; class Actinomycetes; order Kitasatosporales; family Streptomycetaceae; genus Streptomyces; species Streptomyces sp. NPDC002463. Next base: position 287,242 of record NZ_JBIARL010000010.1, on the reverse strand, counting down.
CCAGTGGACCGCGGCCGCCGCCGTCCTCGCCCTGCTCGCGCTCGCCCTCGTCTCGGTCGTCCGCAACAAGGCCTTCCAGTGGGACGTCGTCGCCGAGTACTTCACCTCCGCGTCCGTCCTGCGCGGCCTCGGCCTCACCCTGTGGCTGACCGCCCTCGTCATGGCCCTCGGCTTCGTCCTGGGCACCCTGCTCGCCGTCCTCAGGCTCTCCGCCAACCCCGTGCTCCGCGCGGTCAGCTGGGGCTACGTCTGGTTCTTCAGGTCCACCCCGATCCTGGTCCAGCTGCTCTTCTGGTTCAACATCGGCGTGCTCTACCCGCAGATCCTCGGGGTGAACACGGTCAACCTCCTCGGCCCCGTCGCCGTCGCCGTCATCGGCCTCACTCTGCACGAGGCCGCCTACGCCGCCGAGGTCGTCCGCGGCGGCATCCTCTCCGTCGACCGGGGCCAGATCGAGGCCGCCCAGTCCCTCGGCCTCGGCCGCCGGCGCCGGCTCACCCGGATCGTGCTGCCGCAGGCCATGCGCGCGATCGTCCCGCCCGCCGGAAACATGCTGATCGGCACCCTCAAGGGCACCTCCATCGTCTCCGTCATCGCCGTCCAGGACCTGCTCTACTCGACCCAGCTCGTCTACCACCGCACGTACGAGATCATCCCGCTGCTGCTCGTCGCCACGCTCTGGTACGTCGCCGTCACCTCGATCCTCGGCATCGGCCAGTACTACGTCGAGCGGCACTACGCCCGCGGAACGGCCGGTGCCCGATGAGCCCGCGTCCGTCGATCGTGGTCGTGGGCGCCGGGCCGCGGGGGACCGGCTTCCTGGAGCGGCTCGCCGCCAACCTGCCCGAGCTGTACGGCGACGAGCCCCTCGACGTCCACCTCGTCGACCCGCACCCGCCGGGACCCGGCCGGATCTGGCGCACCGAACAGTCCCCGCTGCTCTGGATGAACTCCCAGGCCGAGGACGTCACGATGTTCACCGACGAGACCGTCGACCTCGAAGGACCCGTCCGCCCCGGCCCCACCCTCGCCGAATGGGCCGGCATCGAAGGGCGCACCTTCCCCACCCGCCCCCAGCAGGGCGCCTATCTCCGCTGGGTGTACGAGCGGGCCCGCGACGCCCTGCCCGCCTCCGTAACCGTCCACGAGCACCGCACCACCGCCCTGCGGATCAGCGGGCCCCGCGACGGACGCCAGCGGGTCCGGCTCGAAGGCGCCTCCGCCCCCCTCCTCGCCGACCTCGTCGTCCTCACCGTCGGCCACGTCGGCGCCGAACCCGACCCGGAGCAGCGGCGGCTCGCCGGCTTCGCCGACCGCCACGGGCTCGTCCACCTCCCGCCCGACTTCACCGCCGACGCCGACCTCTCCGCCCTCCCCGCCGGCGAACCCGTCCTCGTCCGCGGCTTCGGCCTCGCCTTCGTCGACCTGATGGTGCTGCTCACCGAGGGCCGCGGCGGACGGTACGAGGGCGAGGGCGACGAGCTCGTCTACGTCCCCTCCGGCAAGGAACCGGTGCTGCACGTCGGATCGCGCCGGGGCGTCCCGTACCACTCGAAGATCGGCTACGTCCTCGACGGCGAACGGCCCCCGCTACCCCGCTTCTTCGGCCCCGACCAGACCGACGCCCTGCTCCGGCGCACCGGGACGCTCGACTTCCGGCGCGACGTCTGGCCGCTCATCGACAAGGAACTCGGCTGGGCCCACTACCACCGGCTCTTCTCCACCCACCCCGAGCGGACCTCGCTCGACTGGAGCGACTTCGAGAAGGCCTACGAGGAGGCACCGCCGCGCGGGGCCGAACTCGCCGCGGTCGTCGCCGCCGCCGTCCCCGACCCCGCCGACCGGCTCGACCTCGACGCCCTCGACCACCCCCTGGACGGCATCCGCTACGACTCCGCCGAAGCCCTCCAGCACGGCCTGCGCGGCTACGTCACCGACGATCTGACCCGCCGCCACGACCCCGCCCACAGCCCCGATGCCGCCGTCTTCGCCGGCCTGCTCTCCGTCTACGGCCAGCTCCTGCGCCTCGGCCGCCGCGTCGACCCCGACGGCTGGTGGCACGGCTTCTTCAGCTACCTCGCCTCCGGGCCGCCCGGACCCCGGCTCCGGCAGCTCCTCGCGCTCTCCCGCGCCGGCGTCGTCCGCTTCCTCGGCCCGCAGGTCACCGTCGAGACCGACGAGGAACACGGCCTCTTCCGGGCCGCGTCCGCCGCCCTGCCGGGGGAGTGGACCGAGGCCCGCGCCCTCGTCGAGGCCCGCATCCCCGAACCCGTCCCGGAGCACACCGCCAGCCCGCTGCTCCGCGCCCTGTACGAGGAGGGGGCCAGGGTCACCCCCGGCGGCCTCCTCGTCGTCGACCCCGGCGACGGGCGCCTCCTGGACCACGACGGGCGCCCGCACCCGCGCCGCTTCGCCCTCGGCCCGCACACCACCGCCCGCACCGGGGCGGGCTTCACCCGGCCCCGTACCGGCGGGGCCGGATTCCGGCAGAACGACGCCACAGCGCGGGCCGCCCTGGCCCTCCTGCGGGACCGGGTGTGTCGGCGCCCCGCCCCGCTGAGCGCCTGAAACCCGCTGCCCGACCGTCTCCGAGGAACCGCCATGTCTCTCACCAGCGATCCGCCCGTCACGAAGGAACCCGTCACCACGCCGCCGGCCTCCGGCGGACTCGTCGTCGTGCCGGTGCGCCACCCCTGGCGCTGGGTGGCCGTCGCCGTCACCGCCGTCCTGCTCGTCCAGTTCGCCCACGGCCTCGCCACCAACCCCGGCTGGGAATGGGACGTCTTCGCCGCCTTCTTCACCACCGAGACGATCCTGCGGGCCGTCTGGGTCACCCTCCAGCTCACCTTCTACGGCACCGCGCTCGGCTTCGCGATCGGCATCGTGCTCGCCTTCATGCGGCTGTCCGCCAGCCCGTTCCTGCGGTCGGTCGCCTTCGGCTACATCTGGGCCTTCCGCTCCATCCCGCTCATCGTCCAGCTGCTCTTCTGGTTCAACCTGGCCTACCTCTACAAGGAACTGAGCATCGGGATCCCGTTCGGGCCGAGCTTCCTCTCCTTCGACACCATGGGCCTCGTCGGCGAGATGAGCGCCGCCGTCCTCGGGCTCGCCCTGCACCAGGCGGCCTACGCGGCGGAGATCGTCCGGGGCGGCGTACTCGCCGTGGACGAGGGCCAGTTGGAGGCCGCCGCCTCCCTCGGCATCCCCAGGCTCCGGCAGGTGCGGCGGATCGTGCTGCCGCAGGCGATGCGCTCGATCCTGCCCAACGCCGCCAACGAGATCATCTCGCTCTTCAAGGGCACCTCGATCGTCTCCGTTATGGCGATCGGCGAACTCTTCTACCAGGTCCAGGTCGTCTACGGGCGCAACGGACGCGTCGTCCCGCTCCTGATGGTCGCCACCGCCTGGTACGTCCTGCTCACCACCGCGCTCTCCGTCGTCCAGCACTACGTCGAACGCCACTATGCGAAGGGGAGCACCCGATGAGCTCCGTCACCGCTTCCGTCGATGCCACCGCCAAGGTCGAGATCCGCTCCGTCCACAAGCGCTTCGGTGCCCTCCACGTCCTGCGCGGCATCGACCTCGACGTCCGGGCGGGCGAGGTCACCGTCGTCCTCGGCCCCTCGGGCTCCGGCAAGTCCACCCTGCTGCGGACCATCAACCACCTGGAGAAGGTCGACAGCGGCACGGTCGGCGTCGACGGTGTCCTCGTCGGCTACCGCCGCTCCGGGAACAAGCTCTACGAGCTGCGCGAGCGCGAGATCCTCAAACAGCGCACCCGGATCGGCTTCGTCTTCCAGAACTTCCACCTCTTCCCGCACCTCACCGTCCTGGAGAACATCGTCGAGGCGCCCGTCTCGGCCCTGAAGCGCCCCCGCAAGGACGCCGAGGCCACGGCCCGCGCGCTGCTCGAACGCGTCGGACTCGCCGACAAGGCCGAGGCCTACCCCAAGCAGCTCTCCGGCGGACAGCAGCAGCGCGTCGCCATCGCCCGCGCGCTCGCCCTCGAACCGAGCCTGCTCCTCTTCGACGAGCCGACCTCCGCGCTCGACCCCGAACTCGTCGGCGAGGTCCTCGACGTCATCAAGGACCTGGCCGCCTCCGGCACCACCATGATCGTCGTCACCCACGAGATCGGCTTCGCCCGTGAGGTCGCCGACACCGTGGTCTTCATGGACGAGGGCCGGATCGTCGAGCAGGGCTCGCCGGCCGAGGTGCTCGACAACCCGCGCCACGAGCGGACCCGGGCCTTTCTCTCCAAGGTCCTCTGACCCTTCCTTTCTCTCGTACAACAGGAGTCACTGCCATGCAGACCCGTCGCACCCTCCTCACCGCCCTCGCCTCGCTCACCGCCCTCGGGGTCCTCACCGCCTGCGGCTCGGGCGACGCCGCCGTCGGCGAGATCAAGCCCGAGGGGCAGAAGAACACCGGCATCAACGTCGGCCCGAACCAGAACCGCGTCCACACCGCCAAGGTCGACGCGATCGCCGGCAAGCTGCCCGAGGCCGTCCGCAAGAGAGGCACCCTGATCCTCGGCGTCTCCGCCAAGAGCAACCCGCCGCTCGCCTTCCGCGCCACCGACGACACGACGCTGATCGGCGTCGAGCTCGACCTCGCCACCCTCGTCGCCGACACCCTCGGTCTGAAGCCCGAGTTCGACCCGGTCTCCTGGGAGAACCTCTTCGTCGGCCTGGACAGCGGCAAGTACGACGGCGTCTTCTCCAACGTGACCGTCACCGAGGAGCGCAAGGACAAGTACGACTTCGCGACCTACCGGCTCGACGACCTCGCCTTCGAGGCGAAGAAGGGGTCCGGCTGGACGGTGAAGGGCCCCGAGGACGTGTCCGGCAAGCGGATCGCCGTCGGCAGCGGCACCAACCAGGAGAAGATCCTCGTCGACTGGTCCCGGCAGAACGAGAAGGCCGGCCGCAAGGGCGTCGACATCAAGTACTACGACAACACGACCGACTACTACCTCGCGCTCCAGTCCGGTCGGATCGACGGCTACCTCGGGCCCAACCCCACCGTCGCCTACCACGTGGCCTCCGCCGGCCAGACCGAGTCCGTCGGCAAGTTCTCCGGGGCGGGCGCGGGACTCCAGGGCAAGATCGCGGCCACCACGAAGAAGGGCAGCGGCCTCGTCTCCGCGTACGCGGCCGCGATCGACCACATCGTCGAGAACGGCACCTACGCGCAGGTCCTCAAGCGGTGGGGGCTGAGCAACGAGGCCGTGCAGAAGTCGGAGATCAACCCGCCCGGCCTGCCCCGCACCAAGAACTGACCCCCGGGCCGGGTCCGCCGGGGCCGGGGCCTCCGTGGAGGAGGCGGGGTCCGGACCGCGTCTCACCGCGCTTCGCGCGAGTTCAAGACGCTTCTACGTCCGGGCACCACCTCCCCCGCCCCGGCCCTCCCGCCGTTGTCGTCTTCCGGGCCCGTTCCCCCGTACCGAGAGAGACCCGCATGACCAGTGACCGACCGCTTCATCTCGCCGCCGAGATCGCCTCGGGCGCCGGGCCCGACGCCGCCCGTCGTACGCTCGCGCTCGCCCGGCTCGCCGAGGCCGCCGCGCTCGACTTCCTCACCCACGACGACACCTTCGCCGGGCCCGGCCTCGACGCGCTCGCCGTCCTCGCCCGGATCGCCCCCGAGACCCGCTCCGTCGGCCTCGTGCCGACCGTCACCACCACCCACACCGAGCCGTTCCACGTCCAGGCCGCCGTCGCCACCCTCGACTGGGTGAGCCGGGGCCGGGCGGGCTGGCGGATCGCGGTCTCCCCGACCGGTGCCGAGGCCCGGCTCGTCGGCCGCCGCCCCGCGCCGCCCACCGCCGAGCTCTGGCAGGAGGCCGGCGAGGTCGCCGAGGTCTCCCGGAAGCTGTGGGACAGCTGGGAGGACGACGCCGAGATACGGGACGTGACGACCGGGCGGTTCGTCGACCGCCGCAAGCTGCACCACGTCGATTTCCAGGGCGCGACCTTCTCGGTCAAGGGGCCCTCCATCGTGCCCCGGCCCCCGCAGGGCAACCCGGTGACCGTCGTCGACGCCACCCGCCCGGCCGCCCGCGACACCGCGGCCCACCACGCCGACGTGGCCCTGATCAGCGCCGCCTCCGCCGAGGAGGCCGCCGCGCTGCGCGCCGAACTGCACCGGGGGGCCCGCGCCCACGGCCGGGACCCCGGGCAGCTGTGTGTCCTGCTCTCGTCGACCGTCGATCTCGACGTGTACGAGGGCGGGGCCGGGGCGCTCGCCGAGTTGATCGCCGGTTGGCACGGGGGCGGGGCGGTCGACGGCTTTCATCTCGTGCCGGCCGTGGGGGAGCGGGATCTGGAGCGGTTCACCTCGGAGACCGTGGCCCGGCTCAGGGAGCGCGGGCTGTTCCGTACGGACTACGAGGGGACCACCCTCCGCGATCACCTGGGGCTCGCCCGGCCGGTCAGTCAGTACGCGAAGGCGGGGGCCTCCGCATGAGCCGGAAGCAGATCCGTCTCGCCGCGCACTTCCCCGGCGTCAACTCGACGACCGTATGGGCCGATCCGCGCTCCGGTTCGCAGATCGACTTCTCCTCCTTCGAGCATCTGGCCAGGACCGCCGAGCGCGGGCTCTTCGACTTCTTCTTCCTCGCCGAGGGGCTGCGGCTGCGCGAGCACGCGGGGCGCATCCACGACCTGGACGTCGTCGGCCGGCCCGAGTCGATCACCGTCCTGAACGCGCTCGCGGCCGTCACCGACCGGCTCGGCCTCGCCGCCACGGTGAACGCCACCTTCAACGAGCCGTACGAACTGGCCCGGCGGCTCGCCTCGCTCGACCACCTCAGCGCGGGCCGGGCCGCCTGGAACGTGGTCACCTCTTCCGACGCCTTCACCGGTGAGAACTTCCGGCGCGGCGGCTATCTGGACCGTGCCGACCGGTATGCGCGGGCGGCCGAGTTCCTCGGTGCGGTACGGGAGTTGTGGGATTCCCGGTCCCCGGGCGGGGAGCCGGGGGCCTTCGCCCACAGCGGGCCACAGTTCCGGATCGAGGGCTCGTTCCCCGTGCCGCGTTCCCCGCAGGGGCAGCCGGTCGTCATCCAGGCCGGGGACTCCGCCGAGGGGCGGGAGTTCGCGGCCTCCGCCGCCGATGTGATCTTCACCCGGCACTCGACCCTGGAGGCCGGCCGGGAGTTCTACGCCGACGTCAAGGGGCGGCTCGCCCGGTACGGGAGGGAGCCCGGTGACCTGAAGATCATGCCGGGGGTGACGTACGTCCTCGGCGACAGCGATGCAGACGCGCAGGAGCGGGCGGCCGGGATCCGGCGGCAGCAGGTCTCCCCGCAGAACGCGATCCTCGCGCTCGAACAGGTCTGGGGACGCGACCTCTCCGGCTACGATCCCGACGGGCCGCTTCCGGACATCGACCCCGACCCGGACTCGACGCTCGTCCAGGGGCGGGTGCGGGTCGCCGACCCCGTCGCGGTGGCGAGGAAGTGGCGGGCGCTGTCCGAGGCGAAGGGGCTCTCGATCCGTCAGACGGTCATCGAGTCCACCGGCCGGCAGTCCTTCGTGGGCTCCCCGGCGACGGTCGCGGCGGCCCTGGAGGAGTTCGTCGCCACCGACGCCGCCGACGGCTTCATCCTCGTCCCGCACCTCACCCCGGGCGGCCTCGACGACTTCGTCGACCAGGTCGTTCCGCTGCTCCAGGAGCGCGGGGTCTTCCGTACGGAGTACACGGGCACGACGTTGCGCTCGCACCTCGGCCTTCCCGATCCCGTATGGAAAGGTGGCACACCATGAGCACGGATCCACAGCAGGACTGGCAGCACTGGCACGAGCAGCGCGAGGCCGCGGTCGCCTCCTCGTACGGCCCGCTCTCCCTCACGGGCACCCACTGGCTCGCGGACTTCCCCGAGGGTCGGATTCCGGCCATTCCCGGTGAGTGGCGGGAGGACGGCGACGAGGTCCTCCTGACAGCCGTCGCCGAGGACGGGATCACCGTCGACGGCAAGCCCTTCACGGGCACGGTCCGGCTCACCGCCGACCACGCCCCGATCCACGAGTCCCGGGTCGAGTCGGCGGGCCGGCGGCTCGTGGTGCTGCGGCGCGAAGGGCTCTGGGCCGTACGGGACTTCGATCCCGGCTCGGAGGCGCGCAGCGCCTTCCGGGGCATCGAGGCCACCCCGTACGACGAGCGCTGGGTGGTGCCCGGTGTCTTCCGTCCGTACGGGGAGACGCGCAGCGTACGGGTGGAGAACGCCGACGGCCGGGAGCGCGGTCTCGGCCTCGCCGGGGAGCTGGTCTTCGAGCTGCACGGAGGGGAGCACGTCCTCCAGGCGGCCGTCGAGGACGACGGCTCCCTGTGGGCGGTCTTCGCGGACGCCACCAGCGGGCGGGACAGCTACCGCTTCCGTTTCCTGCGGCCCGAGGCACCGGCCGAGGACGGCTCGGTGACGGTCGACCTCAACCGCGCCCTGCTGCCGCCGTGCGCCTTCGCGGACCACTTCATCTGCCCCTTCCCGCCGCCCGGGAACACGCTCGACACCGCGGTGGCGGCGGGGGAGAGGCGACTGAACCCGGCCTGAGCAGGCCTTCTCCGAGAGAACCGCGGATGACGGGCGCCCCCGGCCGGGACGGCCGGGGGCGCCCGTCCGTGCGGCGGTCTTGTGCGTCCGCTCCGGGAGGGCCACTATCACTGGCGGTGCATGTCAGGAACACGTCACCTGATGGCATCTCACGGGCCCGACATCCACGGGCCCTCCGCTTTTTCCGAGAAGGAGGAGCACAGTGAGGAAAACCCGCACCCGCCTGCTCGCCGTCGCCGCCGGTCTCGCCGCCGCGACCGCCCTCGGACTTCCCGGCGCCCAGGCCGCCCCCGCGCCCGGTCCCGCAGGAGCCGCCCAGCTCGCCCGCGCCGACGCCGCCGTCGAGGCCGCCGGGGTCGGCGGCACCGCCTGGTACGTCGACCAGGCGTCGGGCCGGGTCGTGGTCACCGCCGACTCCACCGTCACCGACGCCGGCCTCGCCAAGATCCGGAGAGCGGCCGGCGCCGACGCCGCGGCCCTCCGCGTCCAGCGCACCCCCGGCGTCCTCAAGCCCCTGCTCGCCGCCGGCGACGCCATCTACGGCGGCGGCTACCGCTGTTCGCTCGGCTTCAACGTGCGCAGCGGCTCCACGTACTACTTCCTGACCGCCGGCCACTGCGGCAACGTCGCCAACACCTGGTACACCAACTCGGCGCAGTCGACCCTCATCGGCGCCACCGTCGGCTCCAGTTTCCCGGGCAACGACTACGCCCTCGTCCGCTACGACAACACCTCGCTCGCCCACACCGGCGGCTTCACCGCGGCCGACGCCTACGTGGGCGAGTCCGTCAAGCGCTCCGGATCCACCACCGGCACCCGCAGCGGCACGGTCACCGGCCTCAACGCCACCGTCCACTACTCCAGCGGCGGCACGGTGAAGGGCCTGATCCAGACCAACGTCTGCGCCGAGCCCGGCGACTCCGGCGGCGCGATGTACGACGGCACCAAGGCGCTCGGCCTCACCTCCGGCGGCAGCGGCAACTGCTCCACCGGCGGCACCACCTTCTTCCAGCCGGTGCCGGAGGCGCTCGCCAAGTACAACGTCAGCCTCTTCTGATCCCCGTACGGACACCCACTGATCCCCCCCACAGGAGGAACAAGAAGTGACCACCCCCACGAAGAAGTTCCGGCTGCTCGCCCTCACCGCCGGTCTCGTCGCCGCCGCCGCGACGCTCGGCGTCCCCACCGCGAACGCCGACTCCGCGCAGACGTTCAGCGCCACCCAGCTCACCGAGGCGGGCGACGCCGTCCTCGCCGCCGACGTCGCCGGCACCGCCTGGCGCGTCGACACCGCCACCGGCAAGGTCGTCGTCACCGCCGACTCCACCGTCTCCCAGGCCGAGATCGCGAAGATCAAGCACCGGGCCGGGGCCAACGCCGGAGCCCTGCGCATCGAGCGCACCCCCGGCACGTTCAACAAGCTGATCTCCGGCGGCGACGCCATCTACGCGAGCAGCTGGCGCTGCTCGCTGGGCTTCAACGTCAAGGACAGCGCGGGGAACTACTACTTCCTCACCGCCGGCCACTGCACCGACGGCGCGGGCACCTGGTGGTCGAACTCCACCCACAGCACCGTGCTCGGCTCCACCGCCGGGTCGAGCTTCCCGACCAACGACTACGGCATCGTGCGCTACACCAACACCTCGGTCACCAAGTCCGGCACGGTCGGCAGCGTCGACATCACCAGCGCCGCCAACGCCACCGTCGGCATGTCCGTCACCCGCCGCGGCTCCACCACCGGCATCCACAGCGGCACGGTGACCGGCCTGAACGCCACCGTGAACTACGGCGGCGGCGACATCGTCTACGGCATGATCCAGACCAACGTCTGCGCCGAGCCCGGCGACTCCGGCGGCCCGCTCTATTCGGGCAGCAAGGCGATCGGCCTCACCTCGGGCGGCAGCGGCAACTGCTCCTCGGGCGGGACGACCTTCTTCCAGCCCGTGACCGAGGCGCTGAGCGCGTACGGGGTCAACGTGTACTGATCCCCCGGCCCCCAGGCATGCGGAAGGCCCCCCGTTGCGGCGCGGGGGGCCCTCTGCGTGTTCTACGGATGCTCCGGCACCTCCGGGGGGATCCGCTCCGCCGTCCGCTCCCGCTTCACCGAGGACATCACCAGGGTGACGGCCGCGCCGACCATCGCCCAGACCGACAGGACCACCATCGAGGCGGTCATGTCGTTGCCCTTGAAGTACGCGATCGAGCGCGCCGCCCAGGTGCCCGCGCCCGGCGGCAGGTACGGGCCGATCGCCCGCCAGAACGGCGGCAGCATCGGCAGCGGGAAGGCGCCGCCCGCGCTCGGGTTGCCGGCGATCACGATGAGCAGGATCGCCAGGCCGATGCCGACGATCCCGAAGACGGACTGGAGGGCGAGGGTGGCGGCGCCGACGGCGAAGACCACCAGGGTGCCCAGGCCCCACAGGGCCGCGACGCTGCCGGGCAGGGCGCCGAGGATCGGACCGACGATGATCGCGCCGCCGAGACCGCCGAGGGCCGCGTAGAGCGCCAGGGCTCCGAGGCGGATGATCGCGCGCTCCCGGTTCGCGGGCCGGGCGCCCGCGCTGATCGCCAGGATCGCGGCGCAGATGTAGCCGCCGACGCACCAGCCGATGACCAGGTAGAAGGCGGAGAGGCCGTTGAAGTCCTGGGAGGAGGACGGGGCCACGTCGACGGTCCGCACGAGGCGCTGGTTGGCGGCCTCCAGCGTCGTGATCATCGCCTCCAGGGTCGCGGAGAGTACCTTTCCGCCGCCCGAGGCGACGAGCAGGGTGTCGGTGCGGCCGCGCGGGTCGACGATCAGGGCCCCGTCGATCTCCCGGTTCAGGATCTGGTCCCGGGCCTCGGCCTCGGTCGCGACCACGCGCGGGTCGAAGGGGTCGCCGGGCAGCTTCTCCAGCCGGTCCGTCACGGCGGTGGCGACCTGCTGCTGGGGGGCGACCACGCCGAAGGGGACGTCCGTGGGTTTCGGATTGTGCAGGGCCCCGACGTACGAGGTGATGAACAGGAGCTGGAGGGCGAAGACGCCGACGACGAGCAGGGCGGCTCGTGGGGTGACGGCACTTTTCAGTTCATCGACGAAGCTCATGCCCCCACGCTCCGGGGCGGGGGGTGTCCCCGCAGGTGGGAGGCGCCCGAATGGCTGACCGCCGACTGGTGGGCGGGGCCGGATGCCTGGCCGCTCCTGCGTATCGAGCGAATGCTCGAAAACGAGGCCTCGCCGCTCGCGCCGCCGAGCGGGGCATGGACGCGCCCGCCCCGACCGACCGCGACGCCCTCTCGTCCGCTTCGCCAGGGCGTGCGAGAAGGAGGGGGCCGTCCCCTGTTCGGCGTGGACCTCGCGTACGAGCCGGCCGGCGCCGCCGAGCCCGCTCCCGCCGACCGGGATCCGCCCACCGGGCGCCCGTCCGGGGCGGCGCCCTCGTCGACGAGTCCGCGCCCCGCGCCCTGTACGGCGTCGACTGCGTCGTCGGCGCCGGGCCCCACCCGATGCCGGCCCGGCTGACAGCCCGTGAGGCCCGGCCCGGCATCACCCTGGTCGTCGAGGACCCGGCGGTCTTCCCGCGCGACCGGCCACTCCCGCGGCCTCAGCACCCTCGCGTACGCGATCCACGACTCCTTCGGCCTCCGGCGTGCCCGCGTCCGCGCCCCCGCCCCGCGCGCCGAGGGCCTCGCCCCCGCCGGACACGCCGCCCACCGGCCGGCCTTCGACCCGACCGGCGACGAGGCCCGCCGCGTCGAGGCGGTCGCGGACCGCGCCCGGACGAAGTGCGGACCGAAGGCGGTGCTGCCGGGCTCGCCGGCGGCCTGACCGTGCCGTCGTGACGACACGGCACTTTTTACCGACGCGTAACTTCCCACCGAAGCTACCCGTGCGTAGCTTGGCCGGAGAGCATCCCCACTTGTGGTCCGGACCGCAGGGCACAGCACCCCCACCTTCCCCTTGAGCCGCAAGGAGATCGCCCGATGCTGCCCTGGAAGCCCCGCCGCCAGTCCCGTCAGCCCTGGAAGCGCGCCGTCAGAGCACTGTCCGTGCTCGCGCTCACCGCCGCCGCCACCCTCGCCCCCACCGTCGCCGCCCAGGCCGACACCGCCCCCAGCCGTGGCTGGAACGACTTCAGCTGCAAGCCGTCCGCCGCTCACCCGCGGCCCGTCGTCCTCGTCCACGGCACCTTCGGGAACTCCGTCGACAACTGGCTGGCCCTCGCGCCCTATCTGGTCAACCGGGGCTACTGCGTCTTCTCGCTCGACTACGGCCAGCTGCCGGGCGTGCCCCTCTTCAACGGGCTCGGGCCCATCGCCGCGTCCGCCGGGCAGCTCGACACCTACGTCGACCGGGTCCTCGCCGCCACCGGCGCCCCCGAGGCCGATCTCGTCGGACACTCGCAGGGCGGCATGATGCCCCGCTGGTACCTCAAGTTCCTCGGCGGCGCCGCGAAGGTGAACACGCTCGTCGGCATCGCGCCCGACAACCACGGCACCACCCTGTCCGGCCTCACCAAGCTCCTGCCGTACTTCCCCGGCGCCGAGGACGTCATCAGCTCCAAGACCCCCGGCCTCGCCGACCAGATCGCCGGCTCGGACTTCATCACCAAGCTCAACGAGGGCGGCGACACGGTGCCGGGGGTCCGCTACCACGTCATCGCCAGCCAGTACGACGAGGTCGTCACCCCGTACCGCTCCCAGTTCCTGACCGGCCCGAACGTCACCAACGTCCTCATCCAGGACAAGTGCGCGCTCGACCTCTCCGAGCACGTGGCGATCGGCACGGTGGACCGGGTCACGTTCCACGAGGTGGCCAACGCCCTCGACCCGGCCCACGCGACCCCGACCACCTGCCTCTCCGTGGTCGGCTAGCCTCGGGCCCGCCGCCGGCCCACCCCGAAGAGCACGGCCGCACCGAGCGCGAGGACGGCGGCGCCACCACCTGCGAGATACGGGGTGGTGGCGCCGCCACCGGTCTCCGCCAACTCCACCCCGGAACTGGCGGCGGGGCCGGGCGCGTCGGGCTCCGCCGTGCCGGGTGCAGGTGCGGTGGGCGTCGCCCCGTGCCCGCCGTGCCCGCCGTGCCCGCCGTGCTCGACCGTGGACCGGTCCGCGCCGTCCTCGATCTGCTCTTCGGTGGGCGCGGAGGCGGTCGGGGCGGGAGCGGTGGCCGCCGGAGCGGTTCCGCCGTCATTCCCCCCGAACACCACATCGGAACACGTGTAGAACGCCTCGGGGGAGTCGGAGCGCTGCCAGATCGAGTAGACGAGATGGCGCCCGGACTTCTTCGGCACGGTCCCCTGGAACACGTAGGAACCGTCCTGCATCCCCGGATCGGTCACCGTCACGAACGGCCGGTCCTCCAGGTCCGACCACTTCAACGGCTTCGTCGGGTCGTATCCGTCCTTCGTCACGTACAGCGCGAACGAGCCCTTGTGCGGAGCGGTCCCCCGGTAACGGAACGTGTGCGCACCGGACTTCATCGGGCTCGCCGGCCAGTCGGCCCGCGCCAGATCGAGCCCCCGGTACTTCTCGTTGCCCGCGCTGCACAGCTTGCCGTCCGGGATCAACTGCCGGTGCCGCCCGGCCGCGTCGCCGATGTTCACCGCGTTCCAGTCGTAGAACGCCTGCGTCCCGCTGGCCGCCACAGCCGCCTTGCAGGCCGCCGACCGCGGCGCCTCGGGCCCCTCCGCATAACAGGCCGAAACCCGGCTCACGGGGGCGGTCATCGAGCCGTGCGCGTAGGCACCGGGCGCGACGGCGAGACCGAACAGAACCAGAGCGGCGGTGGCGGCGCCCGTTGCCGTACGGCGAGAGGTCATGGGGGGACAACTCCTTCACGAGGGTGATGTGGGGGGTTGCCGAGCAAACTAGCCCCGGAAGAAGCGCGGATCGGGGCCTTTAGGGTCGCGTTAAGGCGCAGGAAAGAAGTGCCTGAGGAACAGCTACCCGATCCGCCGGTACCGCCGCTCCGGCCGCCCCGTTCCCCCGTACCGCAGCGTGACCTCCGCGCGGCCCGTCTGGGCGAAGTACTCCAGGTAGCGGCGGGCGCTCACGCGGGAGAGGGAGCCGGCTTCGGCGCATTCCGTGGCCGACAGGCCCTCCGGGTGGGCGCGTAGGACGGAGTCGACCAGGTCGGCCGTGTGGGCCGCCAGGCCCTTCGGGAGTGCGCGGGAGCCGCGGGGGCGGGTGCCGAAGATCTGGTCGACGTCCTCCTGGCGGGCCTCGTCCAGCTCGTCGAGGCGGTGGCGGAGGGAGGCCACGTGCCGTAGTTGGTCGTGCAGTGCCGCCGGAGTGAACGGTTTGATCAGGTAGTGCAGGGCCCCGGCGCGCAGCGCGGAGCGGATCGTGCCCACGTCCCGTGCCGCCGTGATGAAGAGCGCGTCCATGCCCAGGCCGGCCGCGCGCAGCTCCCGCAGGACCCGGACGCCGTCCATGTCGGGCAGGAAGACGTCCAGGAGGACCAGGTCGGGGCGGAGCAGTTCGGCCTGGCGGAGCGCCTCGGCGCCGTTGTGCGCGACCCCCGCCACGGTGAAGCCCGCCACCGCCGACACATAGCGGCAGTGCAGCTTGGCGACCATGAAGTCGTCGTCCACGACCAGCACCTTCGTCACGCCGACCCACGCTAGGTCCCGACCACAACGACCACAACGTCCGTTGATTGCGGAAGAGAGACAGCTTCTTAACGCCGGAGCAACATGTGGGCCGGATCACATCCCTTCTCCTGTCAACTGAGAGGCGGCACACGTGCGGTTGCGCACCCCCTTCGCCCTCCTCGGGGCGGCTCTCCTGGTGCTCGTCGGTCCGCCGCTGCTCAGCCCGGGCACCGGCTCCGACACCGGCACCGCGATACCCGGCCTGCGCTTCATGGTCCCCAACACCCCTGGCGGCGGCTACGACATCACCGCCCGCACCGCCGCGAAGAACGCCGAGGAAGCCGGTCTCACCGGCGACGTCGAGGTCTTCAACCTGCCCGGCGCGGGCGGCACCGTCGGCCTCACCCGGCTCGTCGGCGAGCGCGGCAACGGCCGCCTCGCCATGTCCATGGGCCTCGGCGTCGTCGGCGCCGTCCACACCAACAAGACGCCCAGGACCCTCGCCGACACCACCCCGATCGCCCGGCTCACCGAGGAGCAGGACATCGTCGTGGTCGGCAAGGACTCCCCGTACCGGACGATCCAGGAGCTGCTCGCGGCCTGGAAGAAGGACCCCGGCAAGCTGCCCGTCGGCGGCGGCTCCTCGCCCGGCGGCCCCGACCACCTCGCCCCGATGCTGATGGCCCAGGCCGCCGGGATCGCGCCGAAGGACGTCAACTACGTGCCCTTCGACGGCGGCGGCGAACTCCTCGCCTCCATCCTCGGGAACAAGGTCGGCTTCGGCGTCTCCGGCGTCGGCGAGTACCTCGACCAGATCGAGGCGGGGGAGCTGCGCCTCCTCGCCGTCACCGGACCGAAGCGGGTCCCCGGCCTCGACGCCCCCACGCTCCGCGAGGCCGGGCTCGACACCGAGTTCACCAACTGGCGCGGCATCGTCGCCCCGCCCGGCCTCTCCGACGCCGAGCGCGACAAGCTCGTCACCCTGGTGACCGGACTGCACGGCTCCCCGCAGTGGCGCGAGTCGCTGAAGACCCACGGCTGGAACGACGCCTTCCTGCCCGGCGCGGAGTTCGGCACCTTCCTCACCGAGCAGGACCGGCGGGTCGGCTCCGTCCTCAAGGAGCTGGGACTGTGACCACCACCGTGAAGCCCGCCGCGAAGACCACCGTGAAGAGCGTGCTGCGCGGGCGGTCCGAACTCGGCGTCGGCGCCCTCCTGTTCCTCCTCGGCGTCCTCGTCCTCGCCGACGCCCTCACCCTCGACGCCGACGTCGCCGGACGCGGTCCGGTCGGACCGGGGACCGTCCCCCTCGTCGTCGGCTGCGGCCTCCTCGTCGTCGCCGTCCTCCTCACCGTCGACGTGCTGCGCGGCGGCCGGGGAGAGGCCGAGGGCGGCGAGGACGTCGACCTGGCCGAGCCCGCCGACTGGCGCACCGTCCTGCTCCTCGCCGGCGTGTTCCTCGCCTTCGCCGTCCTCATCGGCCCCCTCGGATTCCCGATCGCCGGCGCCCTCCTCTTCTGGGGCGCGGCCTATGCCCTCGGCAGCCGGCACCTCCACCGCGACCCGCTGATCGCGGCCGTCCTCTCGCTCCTCACCTACGCCGTCTTCGACCAGCTGCTCGGCGTCCCGCTGCCCGGCGGCCCGCTGATGGGAGTGATCTGACCCATGGATTCCCTGAACTCCCTCATCGACGGCTTCGGGACCGCCCTCACCCCGATCAACCTGCTGTGGGCCGCCATCGGCGTCCTCCTCGGCACCGCCATCGGCGTCCTGCCCGGCATCGGCCCCGCCATGGCCGTCGCCCTGCTGCTCCCGGTGACCTACGGACTCGAACCGACCGGCGCGTTCATCATGTTCGCCGGCATCTACTACGGCGCCATGTTCGGCGGCTCCACCACCTCGATCCTCCTCAACACCCCCGGCGAGAGCGCCGCCGTCGTCGCCGCCATCGAGGGCAACCCGATGGCCAAGTCCGGGCGCGGCGCACAGGCCCTCGCGGCCGCCGCGATCGGCCACTTCGCCGGCGGCATGATCGGCACGACCCTTCTCGTCGTCCTCGCCCCGACCGTCGCCGCGCTCGCCGTCGACATCGGCGCCCCCGACTACCTCGCCCTCATGGTCCTCGCCTTCATCGCGGTGACCTCCGTCCTCGGCTCCTCCCGCATCCGCGGCCTCGCCTCCCTGCTCATCGGCCTCACCATCGGCCTCGTCGGCCTCGACCAGATGACCGGGCAGCAGCGCCTCACCTTCGGCTCGCTCCAGCTCGCCGACGGCATCGACGTCGTCATCGTCGCGGTCGGCCTCTTCGCGATCGGCGAGGCCCTCTGGGTCGCCGCGCACCTGCGCCGCACGGCGGGGGAGGCCATCCCGGTAGGCCGCCCCTGGCTCGGCAGGGACGACGTGAAGCGCACCTGGAAGTCCTGGCTGCGCGGCCCCGCCATCGGCTTCCCGTTCGGTGCGATCCCGGCCGGCGGCGCGGAGATCCCGACCTTCCTCTCGTACGTCACGGAGAAGCGGCTCTCGAAGCACAGGGAGCAGTTCGGCAAGGGCGCCATCGAGGGCGTGGCCGGACCCGAGTCCGCCGCCTCGGCCTCGGCCGCCGGCACGCTCGTCTCCATGCTGACCCTCGGGCTGCCCACGACCGCCGTCGCCGCCGTGATGCTGGCCGCGTTCCAGCAGTACGGCATCCAGCCGGGCCCGCTCCTCTTCGAGCGGGAACCCGAACTGGTGTGGGGCCTCATCGCCTCGCTGTTCGTCGGCATGGTGCTGCTGCTCGCGCTCAACCTGCCGCTCGCCCCCGTCTGGGCCAAGCTGCTGCGCATCCCGCGCCCGTACCTGTACGCCGGCATCCTCTTCTTCGCCGCCGTCGGCGCGTACGCGGTGGGCGGCGAGGCGCTCGACCTGGTCGTGCTGCTCGTCATCGGCCTGATCGGCCTCGGGATGCGGCGCTACGGCCTTCCGGTGCTGCCGGCCGTCATCGGCGTCATCCTCGGCCCGGCCGCCGAGCAGCAGCTGCGCCGCGCCCTCCAGATCAGCGACGGCTCCCTGGCCGGCCTGGTGAACACCCCGTTCTCGGTCACCGTCTACACGGTCGTCCTGGTGCTGCTCGCCTGGCCGCTCGTGAGGAAGGCGGCACGGCGCACCGACCGTACGACGGTATGAGTGCCCCCATGTCCAACTCGCCCCCGATGGGGTGAGATTCGGTCAGTCGGCGGCCGGATCCGGTATCCCTGGCGGGCAGCATCTTCCCCCCACCCCCGAAGGGACCCCGTTCATGCGCGTCCGACTCGTCCTCGCCGCAGCAGCCCTGCTCACCGCCGCCGTCGCCCCCCTCGCCCACGCGGGAGGGGCCGACGGCCTCACCGTCGACGAGTACGGCACCGTCGCCGCCGACAGCACGGTCACCGTCTCCGGCACGTACCGCTGCCTCGACGACAGCGAAGGACCCGTCTTCGTCAGCTCCACCCTCAAGCAGGGGACCCGCTCCACCGGCATCGGCGGCACCCGCGCCGTATGCGACGGACACCTCCACACCTGGAGCAACAGCGCCGTCGTGAAGGAGCCGGCCTACCAGCCGGGCGCCGCCCACGTCGAAGCCTCCCTCGTACAGCTCACGGCCGGCCCGTCGGGCCTGCCGCTGCCGGGCTTCCTCACCAAGGAGCAGGCGGACGTCGAACTGCGCTAGGCCAGCAGATCGATCAGGCCCTCCCGGCCGAGCAGTTCCAGCTCGTCGAGGGCCACCACGGCGCGTGCCGCCGCCTCCGGGTCGGAGGCGGCGAGGCCGCTCGCCGCGAACTCGTCCTCGTCGAGCCGCAGCACCTCGCTGCCGTCCGCGGACACCCACAGGTCCAGGTCCAGGTCCTCGACCACCACCCCGGACCCGTCGATCACGGCCGGCCGCGTGATGTCGCAGTACCAGCCCTTCAGGGCGCCGTCGGCCGACCACACCTCCTTGACCGTGAACCAGCGGTCGCGCCAGTAGTGCTCCACGAACACGTCACCGGGCTCGAAGCGCACGAAACCGAAGTCCCGCACCCCCTCGGCAGCCCACGGGGCCCGCACCGACAGCCGGGCGCCCTCCTCCGTCAGCACCTCCGCCGGATAGCGGATCTTCGTCCGCCCCGCCTTCGTCAGGGTGATCTCAACCGATCGTCCGGACATGCCGTACCTCCGTCGCGCCGATCTCGTAACCGAACCATGTGTTGATCGCCAGCATCGGTCCGTTGCCGGCGTCGTTGCTCGTGAACGCCTCCACGCAGCCCGCGGCCCTCGCCCGGTGCAGCGAGGCGGTCTTGGCCAGCTTCGCGAGCCCCCGGCCCCGGTACGCCGGCGCGGTGCCGGTCATCCCGGAGCAGTACCGCCCCAGACCGTCCGTCTGCGCCGCGCTGAACGCCGCCGGCACCCCGTCCACCACCACGACCGTCGTCAGCGCCCGGTCGAGGTGCGGGTGCTCCCAGGTGGTCTCCCGCCAGTGCGCGTAGTCGTCCAGCTCCGCGCCCACGTCCCCCGGCTCGTCCGCTGTCGTTATCGCGTCGAGTTCGAACAGCGGCCGGGGATCGGCCGCGAAGTCCTCGGCCGTGCGCAGCTCGACACCGGTCGGCGGGTCCTGGAGCGGCGGCAGTGCGGCCCGCGCGAGGTCGAGCCGCAGGAAGTGGGCGGAGCGGCTGGGGGAGTAGCCCCGCCGCCCGGCCCAGGCCCGGTTCTCCGGCGTGTCCAGCACCCAGCTGTACAGCGTCCGCGCGCCCCGCTCCTCCAGGTGCTCCTCGGCGGCGCGAAGCAGCAGCGTCCCGGCGCCCCGCCCCAGGTGCGCGGGGTCCACGTACACGTTGACGGAGCCGATTCCGGGCTCCGGGGCGTCATGGGCGATCCTCAGCTGCGCCGTCCCGATGATCGTGCCGTCCCCGGTCACGGCGACCAGCGGGCGGGCGTGGCTGTCGGGATGGGCGTGCGCCCAGTCGTACGCGACCTGCTCGGCGGTCGCGAGCATGAAGGGGAGCGCCGCCCGGCGGACCCGGGCGAAGCCCTCGGTGTCCGGGGGCCGTACATCACGGACGATCACAGTCATGTGGTGGCACGCTACGGGCGCGGGACGCACCACCGCCTCCCATTTTCGGGTGGGGTGGGGGCAGAATCGGCGGGGTGACACTCACCATCGCCGTGGACCACGGATCCACCACCGCTCCTTACGAACAACTGCGTGCCCAGATCTCGGAGCGGGCCCGGTCGGGCAGACTGCCGGTCGGATACAAGCTGCCGACGGTACGGGGGCTCGCGGAGCAGCTCGGCCTCGCCGCGAACACGGTCGCCAAGGCGTACAAGGCCCTGGAGGCGGACGGAGTCATCGAGACGCGCGGGCGCCACGGCACCTTCGTCGCCGCCGCCGGCGACGCGGCGACCCGCCGGGCCGCCACCGCCGCCGCCCAGTACGCCGAGGAGGCCCGCCGTCTGGGACTCACCCGCGAGGCCGCGGAAGCGGCGCTGAACGAGGCCTTGCGGGCGGCGTACGACGACTGACGGGCCGGTAGGCACGGCGACCGGCGGGTCCGTACGGGCCGGCGTGTGAAGCCGACGCGCCCGTACGGGCCGGCGTGCGAGGCCCACGCGTCCGTACCCGCTACAGGTACAGCCCCGCCCCCGCCGTGCGGGGTTCCGGGAGGTCCGTCGAGGGCGTGCCGCGGCGCAGCGCGAACAGTTCCGCCAGCGTCGCGCCCTCGCGCGGCACGTCCTCCTCGCGGCCGAGCCACTCCACCGACTCGGCCCGGCTCAGCGGCCCGACCTCGATGCGGGCCAGGCAGCGGCCCGGCCGCACCACCGCCGGGTGCAGCCGCTCCAGGTCCTCGTTGGTGGTGACGCCGACCAGGACGTTGCGCCCCTGGCCGAGCAGCCCGTCCGTGAGGTTGAGCAGCCGCGACAGGGCCTGCCCCGCCGTGTGCTTCGCCCCGCCCCGGATCAGCTCGTCGCAGTCCTCCAGGAGCAGCAGCCGCCAGCGCTCCTTCGACGTGCCGTCGTCCTCGCCGATGGCGATGTCCATCAGATAGCCGATGTCGTTGAAGAGCCGCTCCGGGTCGAGCACGCAGTCCACCTGGCACCAGTCCTGCCACGCCCGGGCCAGCGTCCGCAGCGCCGAGGTCTTGCCGGTGCCCGGCGGGCCGTGCAGCAGCAGGAGCCGGCCGGTGACGTCCTCCGGGGTGACCTTCATCAGGCGGTCCATCGCATCGGCCACCGGGGCCGAGTAGTTGGGCCGGACCTCCTCCCAGGTCCCGGCGCTGATCGCCCGGGTCATACGACGCGGGCCGCGCTGCGGAGCCACGTACCAGAAGCCCATCGTCACGTCGTCGGGCTCGGGCTCCGGCTCGTCCTTCGCCCCGTCCGTGGCCTCGGCGAGGATCCGCTTCGCCAGCTCCGGGTCGGTCGCGGTGACGGTCACGTCCGCGCGCCGGTTCCAGCGGGAGGAGAGGATCGTCCAGCCCTCGCCCTCGGCGAGCACCGAGCTGCGGTCGTCGTCCTTGGCGGCCCGCAGCACCCGCGCCCCTTCCGGGAGCAGCGTCGCGTCGGGCTTCGCCCTGTCCAGGGTGGTGCTGTGCGCGTGCGGCTGCTCGCCGGTCGCGAAGCGGTCGAGGAACAGCGCGTCCAGGACGTCGCCCGGTGAGTCGCTGTCGTCGAGGTTGACGACGACGGGCAGCGTGGCGGGCGGGACGGACGGGGTGTCAGACATGCGCCCATGATCGGACAACCGCCCGGGCCGCGCACCGGGTTTTGAGGTCGGAGGGAGCGGAGGATCCGCTTCCTGGAGTGGCCGGATCTCGACGGTTCCTGACGGAGGCTCGAATCACTCCCGTCCCTACTTTTGACATGAACACTTCCGGTCCGGCCGATCCGATGCTACTACCTGGTAGCGCAGAGATCCTGCTACAGGGAGGTTCCATGAGACTGCCCCGTTTTGCCGCCCTTTCGTCCTCGCTCCTCCTCGGCGCCGTCCTCACCCTCACCGGGGCGGGCGCAGCCCAGGCGGCCGAGACCGCCGCGCTCGACTACGTGGCCCTGGGGGACTCCTACTCCTCCGGTGTCGGCTCAGGGAGTTACGACAGCGCCAGCGGCGACTGCAAGCGCTCCACGAAGGCGTATCCGGTCCTGTGGAAGAACGCGAACGGCCCCTCCTCGTTCGCCTTCACCGCCTGCTCCGGCGCCCGAACGGGTGATGTGACCGCGAATCAGCTCGGACCCCTCTCGGCCGCCACCGACCTGGTCTCCATCACGATCGGGGGAAATGACGCCGGTTTCGCCGACGTCATGACGACCTGTGTGCTCCAGTCCGAGGCCACGTGCATCAACCGCGTGAATCAAGCCAAGGCCTACGTGGACTCCACGCTCCCCGGCAAGCTCGACTCCGTCTACGACGCCATCCGGGCCAAGGCGCCCGCCGCCCATGTGGTCGTCCTCGGCTACCCGCGCTTCTACCAGCTCGGCGGCAGCTGCATCGCCGGCCTGAGCGAGAACGAGCGCAGCGCCATCAACAACGCCTCCGACTACCTCAACGCGGCCACCGCCAAGCGCGCGGCCGACCACGGCTTCACCTTCGCGAGCGTCGTCCCGGCCTTCACGGGCCACGAGATCTGCTCGAGCTCGTCCTGGCTGCACAGCGTCAACTGGCTCAACATCGGCGAGTCGTACCACCCGACCGCCGCCGGGCAGTCCAGCGGCTACCTGCCCTCCTTCAACGGGGCTCTGTAGCCGTCCCCTTGCCGGGCTCGGCCGGAGCGGTGCTCGTGACACCGCCCGGCCCGGGCCCGGTCCCCGGCCCGTCGTCCCGTACCGCCTGATAGGTCAGCGCACCCGCGATCAGCAGCGCCCCGACGATCCCGGCCACCAGGACGGGCAAGCGGCGGGGCGCCGCCCGTGGCGGCCGCTTCGCCGGCCGGGGTGCCCGTGAGGTCCCGGCGCGTGCCCCGCTGCCGTCGTCGTCGCCGCGGCTGATCCGGGGAGATGCCGCGGCCGCCGGCGCCGCCTCCGCCCTCGGTGTGCCGCCCGCGGCCAGCCGGTGCAGCTCGCGCTCGGCCTGATCCGCCGTCACGGTGAGGTCCTCGTCCGTCAACCGGTCGATCAGCGCGCCCAGCGGCCCGGGCCGGTCGTCCGCCACCGCCACCAGGAGCGCCCCGAGGGAGCGCAGATCCGCCTCCGGGCCCGTGGGGTCGTCAGGAGCGCCGCCGAAGCCGGTGACCACGACCCGCCCGTCGTTCGCCAGCAGCACCTGTTCGGGCCGTACGCCCCGGCGCGGTACGCCCGCCTCCCGGGCGGCCCGCAGGCCCGCGAGGACCTCGGCGCCGACGCGCGCCGCCTCGCGCGCGGGCAGCGGACCGTCCGCGTCGACCGTCTCGGCGAGGGTGAGGCCGCGGACCGGCTCCATGACGACCCACGGCCGGCCGTCCTCCGTGGCCACGCCGAGGACCCGTACGACAGAGGGGTGGGAGATCCGCGCCGCGGCCCGCGCCTCGCGCTCCCGGCGCGCGTACAGCAGGGGAACCTCGTCCGCCGGCAGTCCGGAGGGGGCGCGGAACTCCTTGAGCGCCACCTCGCGGCGGTCCGTCTCGTCCAGGGCGCGCCAGACGGTGCCCGTCGCCCCCTCGGCGAGAACGTCGAGCAGCCGGTAACGACCCGCGATCACCGTCATGGATCCACGGTAGCCGAGGGGCGTCTCCAAGGCTCCGGTCGCGCGGTGCGAGGGCTCGCGACGATCTTGGTGGTGGAGATCACACCCGTCCTCGTGTCCGTGGACGGCGGTCCGGAGTGCAGGATGGTTCGTGATGGTTCGGCAGGTGTTCGAGTGCTGTCCAACTCGCCCTGGAATCAGATGGATTCGGACAGTCACCGTCAACCCCCGTACAAGTGTGGTGAATCCCGCCGGTGGGATACACGGGTGTCACGATGGAGCGATAGGGTTAACCTGCCCGGGCCGGGTGCCCTTGTACGGGTGGGGAGTGACATGGAACAGATAGCAATGCGCAGCAGGCCGCGAGTGCCTGCCATCACCTGCGGGAGCAGCGCGACCAGTTCGCGACTCGACCGCCATCTCGCGGTGCTCGGCGGCCCCGCCGTGCCCCAGCGCGAGGTGGCCGAGGCGACGCTGCTCATGCGGGAACTGACGACGCGTACGCGCGAGGTGCCGGTGCACAGCCACCGCAGCCGCAGCGCGCGGGTCTCGCTCTTCGCCCCGCTCCGCCGACTGCGCCGCTCGCTCTTCGGCACGCGCCACTAGCCCGGACGGCACCACCGCCGCCCGCACGGCCCCGACCACGACCCCGCCGGACGTGTCCCCGCCCGTCCGGCGTTCCGTCGTGCCCGGGGGTTCTCATCCACCTGGGCCCGCTCAAGTGCCCGGGACCTCCCCCGTGCCCGGAGCACCCGACCCGCTCCCCGGCGGGCGACGTCAGGCGATCACCCCCGCGCCCCGCAGCTCCTTCAGCTCCGCCTCCGGCACCCCGAGCTCCGTCAGCACCTCGTCCGTGTCCTGGCCGAGGGACGGGATCCGGTCCATCCGGGGCTCCGGCGCGTCCGGGAAGACGATCGGCGGCAGCAGCGCGCGCAGCGGCCCCACCGGGGACTCCACCTCCCGCCACCGGTCACGGGCCGTCAGCTGCGGGTGATCCGCGAGCTCCGCGACCGAGTTGAGCCGGGCGCAGGCGACGCCCGCCGCGTCGAGCCGGGCCAGCGCCTCCGCCGCCGTCAGCGGGGCGAGCACCGCCGCGACCACCGCGTCCGTCGCCGCACGCCCCGCCACCCGCGCCGTGTTCGTCGCGAACTCCGGGTCCCCGGCCAGCTCGGGCCGGCCGAGGACCTGCTCGGCGAGCCGCCGCCACTCCCGGTCGTTCTGCACGGAGAGCAGGACGAGACCGCCGTCCGCCGTCGGATAGGCGTCGTACGGGGCGATCACCGCGTGCGCGAGCCCCGTGCGCGCCGGGGCCGTGCCCCCGTGCATCCCGTGGTGCAGCGGATGCCCCATCCACTCGGCCAGCGAGTCGAGCAGGGAGACCTCCACCGGACCGCCCCGGCCGGTCGTGCCGCGCCGGACGAGGGCGGCGAGGACCCCGGAGAACGCGTACATCCCGGCCGCGATGTCGGCGGCCGGGATCCCGGACTTGACCGGCTGTTCGGGCGTGCCGGTGACCGACACCAGGCCGGCCTCGCACTGGACGAGCATGTCGTACGCCCGCTTGTGCGCGTACGGTCCCCCAGCGCCGTACCCCGAGACGTCCACCGCGATCAGCCGCGGGTGCGCCGCGCACAGGGTGGCCGCGTCGAGGCCGAGGCGGGCCGCCGCGCCCTGCGCGAGGTTCTGCACGAAGACGTCGGCGCCCGCCACCATCCGCCGGACGAGCGCCAGGCCCCGGGGGTCCTTGAGGTCGACCGCCACCGACTCCTTGCCGCGGTTGCACCACACGAAGTGGGAGGCGAGCCCCTGGGCGGCCGTGTCGTACCCCCGGGCGAAGTCGCCGCCGTCGGGACGCTCGATCTTGACGACGCGGGCGCCGAGGTCGGCGAGCTGGCGGGTGGCGAAGGGCGCGGCGACGGCCTGCTCGACGGCGACGACCGTGATCCCGGCGAGGGGGAGTGGCTGAGTGCTCATGACCGCCCTGCCTACCGTGCCGGGCCGCCCTTTGTCACCGGGGTCTTCGTCACCCGGGCCGCTGCCGGCCGCCACGGCCCTCGTCACCCCCGGGCGTACCTCCGCACCGCGAGCGGCGCGAAGACGGCGACGAGGCCGAGGGACCAGAGCAGCGCGCCCGCGACCGGGTGGGCCACCGGCCAGGCCGCGTCCGTGGGGATCGGCGCGTTGCCGAAGAGGTCCCGCACCGCCGTGGTGACCGCCGAGATGGGGTTCCACTCGGCGATCGTCCGCAGCCAGCCGGGCATGCCGTCGGTGGGGATGTACGCGTTGGAGAGCAGCGGCAGCATGAAGGTCGCGCTGCCCAGCTGTCCGGCCGCCTCCTCGCTCTTCGAGGCCAGGCCGAGCAGGATGCCGACCCAGGTCGTCGCGAAGCGGAAGAGGAGCAGCAGGCCGAAGGCGCCCAGGGCCTCGGGGAGGGTGCCGTCGATCCGCCAGCCCATGGCGAGGCCGACCAGGATCAGCGGGACCGTGCCGACGGCGCTCGCGAGCAGGTCGGCGAGGGCCTGACCGAGGGGGACGGCGGCGCGGCTCACCGGCATGGTGCGGAAGCGGTCCATGACGCCCCGGTGCGAGTCCTGCGCGGCCTGGAACATGCCCGTCATCAGGCCGCCCGCGGCCGTCGCGACGAGCATGCCGGGCACCAGGAAGGCCCGGTACTCGGCCCCGGGGGCGGCGAGCGCGCTGCCGAAGACGTACCCGAAGAAGAGCAGGAAGACGATCGGCATCGTCTGGGTCATGACCGTGATCGCGGGCGCGTGCCTGATCCGCTGGAGGTGGCGGCCGAGGACGGCGGTCCCGTCGTGCACGAGGGCGCTCACGCGACGAGCTCCTTCCGGTCGGTGAGGCGCAGGAACACCTCGTCGAGGGTGGGCGGGCGCAGGGAGGCGTCGACGATGTGGACCCCGGCGGCGTCGATCTCCCGGACGATCCGGGGGAGGGTGAGCGTGGTGTCCGTGGTCACCGCGCCGGCCGTGCGCCGCTCGGCGTCCAGGACGGGCGCCGAACCGGTCAGCTGGTCGAGGACGCACGCGGCCGCTTCGAGGGAGGACGGGTCGGCGACGACGACCTCGGCGTAGCTGCCGACCAGCGCCTTCAGTTCGGCCGGGGTGCCGCGCTGCGCGGCCCGCCCCTCGTCGATCAGCACGATGTCGTCGGCGAGCTGGTCGGCCTCCTCCAGGTACTGGGTGGTCAGCAGCACGGTCGTGCCCTGCTCGGCCAGCTCGCGTACGGCGTCCCAGATCCCGTTCCGGCTGTGCGGGTCGAGTCCGGTCGTGGGCTCGTCGAGGAAGAGCACCCGCGGCGGCACGAGCAGGCTCGCGGCCAGGTCGAGGCGGCGGCGCATGCCGCCGGAGTAGGTGCGGGCGGGCCGTCCGGCCGCCGCGGTCAGGCCGAAGCGCTCCAGGAGCTCGTCGGCGCGGGAGCGCGGGGCGCGCAGGAGGCGGGCGAAGAGGCGCAGGTTCTCGGCGCCGGTGAGGTCGCCGTCGACCGAGGCGTACTGCCCGGTGACCGCGATCCGCTTCCGTACCCCCGCGGGGTCGCGCACCACGTCGTGGCCCGCGACCCGCGCGCTGCCGCCGTCGGGTGCGACCAGGGTGGTGAGGACGCGGACGGCGGTGGTCTTGCCGGCGCCGTTGGGGCCGAGGACGCCGCAGACCGTGCCCTCGGGGACGGCGAGGTCGAGGCCGCGCAGGGCGTGGACGTCGCCGTAACGCTTCCGCAGGCCCTCACTAAGTACAGCGTACGTAGTCGTCATGGTGTGACCATACCCCACTACGTACGGCGTACGTAACTACGATGGTGAGCGAGGTGATGATCCATGGCGGGCCGAGCGGCCGTACCGGAAGTGATCTGGGCGCGGCCCGAGCGCACGGGGCGCGGCCCGAAACCGGCGTACAGCCGGCGGGACATCGTGGACGCGGCCGTCCGCATCGCCGACGCGGACGGCATCGACGCGCTCTCCATGCGCCGCGTCGCCGCCGAACTCGGCTGCGGCACGATGTCGCTCTACAACTACGTCCCCCGCAAGGAGGACCTGTACGAGCTGATGGTCGACGCGGTCAGCGGCGAGTACGAGCTCCCCGAGGAGCCGAGCGGCGACTGGCGCGCCGACATGACCCGCATCGCGTACCAGACCCGCGCGATCATGTACCGCCACCCCTGGCTCGCGCGGGTGATGACCACCGCCTACGGCTTCAGCCCCAACGCCCTGCGGTTCCTGGAGTGGTGCCTCGGCTGCCTCGTCCCCCTGGACGCGCCCCCCGGGCTCAAGATGCAGCTGATCGCCATGATCAACGGCACGGTCATGGCGACCGTCGCCAACGAGCAGGCCATCGCCGAACGGGCCCGCGGACTGCCCTGGTCCGAGGCGGAGGAGCAGGCGGTGCGCGGCGCCTACCTCATGGGGCAGGTGGCGACCGGCAGCTACCCGCACCTCGCCCGGCTGCTCGCCGAGGCCCCCGCCGCGCCCGTCGACCCGGACGAGATCTTCGCGCTGACCATCGCCCGGCTGCTCGACTCGTTCGACCCTGGGGCCAAGGGGCAGCCGCTCTCCGGAGAGCCGTTCACAGAAGCATGAACTGGCCCTCCGGGCCCTCCTCCTGATGATCCAGTACGGAGGCGGGGCGGCGGGACGCGGGCGGTACGGGAAGGACTCCGGCCGCCTCGAGGCCCGTCCGGCCGATGCCGCCGACAGTCGGCGCCGCGCGCTCCGGCTCCCGCGCCCCGAGCAGCGCGAGCACCGTGACCAGGCCGAGCAGCTCCGAGGTCCACTCCTGCGGCCAGGCCGACGGCCCGATCGCCTCCAGGGAGCCGGGCTCCGCCGGTGTCGTCCGGTGCGCGAACCACTGCTCCAGGACCCGCACCCCGCCGACCCGGTACTCCCAGGCCTCCGCCGGTACGGGGGAGATCACGCCACCGCCGACGTCGAGCGCCTCCGCCTCGGGGTCGTACGCCAGCGCGGCCGGCCGTGCCGGGACCGCCGCCCGCACATAGGGCCGGCGCCCGCCCGGCAGCCGGGGCCTCGTCCCGCTCAGGGCGCCGCGCAGCTGCACGTCGGCGAGCTCCCGGCCGAGCGCCACGCCCGCCGCCCACACCTCCGGATCCTCCGGGAGCGGGACACGGCACCCGGCGGGGGAGGGGAGGGCCGCCGCCACCGTCCACGCGAGCCAGTCGTGGGCGTCGACCCGGCACCCGTACCGCTTGCCGAGGAAGTCCAGGAGACCGGGCGCGAGATTGGGCTCCCGGCCCCCGGGGCGCCGGAACAGCGGCCGGATGCGGCCCGGACGGCCCGCCGGGGAACGGCCCTCCGGCAGCGCCGCCGTCACCAGGAGCGCGGGACCCGCAGCCCCCGGCACGTACCCCTGCTCGACGGCGAACAGCTGCGGCTCCCCGGCGACCCGCCACAGCTCCGGGCGGGCGGTGTCGATCAGCCGGTGGTCCGGCAGCAGCCACTGCTCGTCGAACGGCCCGGACGCCACCCGCACCGGCTCCGGGCACGGTCCCGACTCGCGAGCGAAACGCGTGGTGCCGGTCCGCTGCCCGGGCAGCGCGCCCACCGCGCTCGCCGGCGTCCGCGCCCGGCTCGGCCGGAACAGCGCCTCCCGCTCGGCCCCCTCGGCAGCCACGAGCCGGTCCCACCGGGCCCGCAGCGTCCGGACGTCGGGGGCGACGATCCACGACCGCCCGAACCGCAGCGGGGCCACGGACCACGGCATCAGCTCGTCGAGAAGCGGCAGCTCGTCGAGACGTACGTCTTCCGTCACGCCCCGCATGCTAACGACGGCGGTCCGTACGGGGCCAGCGTCGGCCGCGCCCGGCGGACCCGTCAGCGGCGCCACCGGCGGCGGGGCCGGGGCTCCGGCCGATTCGCCGGTTCGAGCGGTGCGAGGTCCTCCAGGAGCCGGCGGTACGCCTCGGGGTCCCGCTCGAAGTCCGCCCCGGCCGCGAGGGCGGCCCGGTCGGCGTCCTGTCCCCGCAGCAGGTCCACCGACGTCTGCGCGAACCGCTCCTGCAGACCCTGCCGTTCGGCGTCGGCCAGCAGTCGGCGGAGTTCGGCGACCGCGGCCCCGGCGTCGGCGCGGGCCACCGGTCCGGCGCGGAGGCGGTCGCGCAGCCCGGCGGCGGGGGCCGCCTTCTCCAGCAGCGGGCGCAGCCGGTCCGCGAGCTCCCGGGCGGTCGCCGCCGCAGCTTGCGCCTGCGGTCCGGCCTCCCGCAGCACCCACAGGGCGCGGACCAGTCCGGGGTCGGGCGCCGCGCCGAGCTCTCCCCGCCGCCCGGCGTCCCGCACAGCGTCCACCGCCTCCGCGTAGTCCTCGTGCGCCCACCCGGCGGCCTCGGCCAGCCGGATCGCGCGGCGCACGAGCCGCGCCTCCACGCCGAGGACCCGGGGCAGGGCACGGAGGTTTCCGCTGACCAGCCCGGTCAGGATGAGCAGCACTCCCAGCACCAGCAGGGTGTCCGCCGTGCTGAGGTCTTCCGCCGGGGCGGCGTCGAGGTCGTACAGCTCGCCCTGGTCCGGCCCCTCCGTGACCATGAACCCGGACTCCCAACCGTAGCCCCGGCGGTCCCCGTAGTACGGCGCCTTGAGGCTGGCGTCACGGTTGGGGTCGCAGTGGTACGGCCCCTCCCGCGTCCTCTTCTCGTACGGGTCGCTCCACCGGACCCGGCAGGTGCCGTCGGCCTTCTCGTGGACCACCGCCAGGTCGATCTGGCGCGTCGTGGGCAGCCCCGCGTCCGGCCCGATCGCGTACACCCCCACCGAGCACGCGAAGACCGCGAAGCCGATCGTCAGGACCCAGCGGAAGAAAGGTATGTGCCTCATGTGGTCACCCCCCGTCCGCAGCCTGGCACGGTGCAGGCTGCCGGGCGAGGGGTCGGCCCCGGCAGCGTGTCGCCGCCGCCCCTGCCCGGGTCCGGAAGGCGCGGCCGCCCCGCGGGCGGTGCCGCCGCAGGGCCTAGTGCGCTTCCACCGTGACCGTGAAGGAGAAGCGGTCGCCGCGGTAGCGGATGCGGGCCACGTCGACGACGCGGCCGTCCTCGTCGTAGGTCACGCCCGTGTAGTGGAGGATCGGGGAGAGCAGCGGGACCTGGAGGAGTCCCGCCGTCTCCGGGTCCGCGAGGCGGGCCTCGACCGTGTCCGTGATGCGGCTGATGCGCACCCCGACGACGTCCCGCAGCACCTTCGTCATCGGCCAGCGCTCCAGGTCCGCCGGGTCGATCGCCTCGGCGAGCTCGGGCCGCACCGCGTTCTCCGCCCAGTTCGTCGGCTCGCCGCTCTCCCCGTCGCTGCGCAGCCGCCGGTACGCGACGACCTCCGGCACGTCCGGGAAGAACTCCGCGAGCTCCCCGGGCACCGGCTCCGTGGAATGCCCGAGGACCGTCGTCCGCTCGCCCGACTGCTGGGCCACGATCGCGTCGATCGAGCCGAGCAGCCGGCGCGGGGTGGACCGCCGGGCGCCCGGCTCGATGAAGGTCCCGCGCCGCCGGTGCCGGCTGATCAGGCCCTCCTCCTCCAGTTCCTTGAGGGCCTGGCGCATGGTCAGCACGCTCACGCCGTAGTGGGCGGCGAGCTGCTCCTCGGTGGGCAGCCGCAGCGAGGCGTCGGGCGTGCGGCCCAGTATCGAGGCGCGCAGCGACTGCGAGACCTGGTACCAGAGCGGCAGCTTGCGGTTCAGGACCAGCGAGTCGGGAGCGAAGGCGGTCACGGGTTCTCCGTACGAAGGCTACGGGCTTACGGCCGTGACATTACGGCCGGAAGTGGCGCTCAAGACCCTGCCATACGTCGTCGTATCCCTTCTGCAGGTGGTCGGCGGCCGCGGCCTGCGGGGTCGTGGCCACCGGCCAGCGGGTCTCGAACATGAAGGCAAGGCCGTCGTCGATCTTCTGCGGCTTCAGCTCGGCGGCGCTGGCCCTGTCGAAGGTCTCCCGGTCGGGGCCGTGCGCGGACATCATGTTGTGCAGCGAGCCGCCGCCCGGCACGAAGCCCTCCGCCTTGGCGTCGTACGCACCCTCGATGAGGCCCATGTACTCGCTCATCACGTTCCGGTGGAAGTACGGCGGGCGGAAGGTGTCCTCGCCGACCAGCCAGCGCGGGGCGAAGACCACGAAGTCGACGCCCGCGAGCCCCGGGGTGTCGGACGGCGCGGTGAGGACCGTGAAGATCGACGGGTCGGGGTGGTCGTAGGAGATCGTCCCGATGACGTTGAAGCGGCGCAGGTCGTAGACGTACGGGGTGTGGTTGCCGTGCCAGGCGACGACGTCGAGCGGCGAGTGGCCGTACGTCGCCGACCAGAGGTTGCCGCAGTACTTGTTGACCACCTCGACCGGGCCCTCGACGTCCTCGTAGGCGGCGACCGGGGCGCGGAAGTCACGGGCGTTGGCCAGACCGTTGGCGCCGATCGGGCCGAGGTCCGGCAGCTGGAACGGCGCGCCGTAGTTCTCGCACACGTAACCGCGAGCCGTCTCGTCGAGCAGCTCGACGCGGAAGCGGACGCCGCGCGGGATCAGCGCCACCTCGCCCGGGTGCGCCGCGAGCAGGCCCAGCTCGGTGCGGAGGAGGAGGCCGCCGCGCTCCGGGACGATCAGCAGCTCGCCGTCGGCGTCGCCGAAGACCCGCTCCATGGAGGCGTTGGCGTGGTAGAGGTGCACGGCCATGCCGGCTCGCTGCGTCACGTCGCCGTTGCCGCCGAGGGTCCACAGGCCGGCCAGCCAGTCGGTGCCGGGCGCCGGCTCCGGCAGCGGGTTCCAGCGCAGCCGGTTGGGGTCGGGCACGGTCTCGGTGAAGGGGGCCCCGGCGAGGGTGCCGTTGTCGATCCGGGTGAACGGCGGGTGCGCTGCCGAGGGGCGGATCCGGTAGAGCCAGGAGCGGCGGTTGTGGGACCGCGGCTCCGTGAAGGCGCTGCCGCTGAGCTGCTCGGCGTAGAGGCCGAGGGGTGCGCGCTGCGGCGAGTTACGGCCGTCCGGCAGTGCGCCGGGGACCGCCTCCGAGCTGTGCTCGTTGCCGAAACCGGTGCTGTAGGTGAGCGCCTCGGCCGTCTTCCTGGCCTGCTCCGTGGTCATCGACCGCTCCTGTCCTGAGCCCGCAAGGGAATCCTATGGATGACCGTAGGATTCCGCACGCCCTACGTCAACGGGGCACCGGTGGTCCGCGCTCGGATCGGTACGCGCACACGGGGGTGCGCGAGGGGGTCAAAAAAGATGAACAATGCTCTACTTTCTCGCGCATGTCGTGGACCCGAAGGTTCGTCTCCGTGCTCTCGGTCGTGCTCGTGGCGCTCGCCGCAGCCCTGTTCACCGTTCCCCTCGCCCAGGCCCACGAGGAGCGGCCCGTCACCCTCCCCGACGGAACCGGCAGCGTGCCGGAACTCCGCACCGGCGAACCCGACCTCCTCGTCTGCAAGACCGACCGCGCCGACTTCGAACGCCGGATCTCCGGCTTCCCGGCCGCCCTCAAGGCCCGCAACCTCGCCCTCTTCGAACGCTGCACCCGCACCGGCCACCGCCACCTCCAGCAGGCCGTCGACGCCGTCGACCGGCCCGGCCTCACCATCGCGATCCTCCCCGGCCTCTACGAGGAGGAGCCCTCCCTGCCGCCGCCCACCGGCGCCTGCGCCAGGCTCAAGGCCCGCAAGTCCGCACTCGGCTACCAGATCCTCAGCTACGCCCAGCAGCGGCAGTGCCCGCACAACC
Organism: Streptomyces sp. NPDC002463; assembly: GCF_042889835.1. Lineage (NCBI taxonomy): Bacteria > Bacillati > Actinomycetota > Actinomycetes > Kitasatosporales > Streptomycetaceae > Streptomyces > Streptomyces sp. NPDC002463. The sequence goes on along the minus strand of NZ_JBIARL010000010.1, from coordinate 253,761 downwards.
AGAACCTCGTCGCGATCCTCGGCAAGAAGAACCTCCAGATCGAAGGCACCGGCGCCTCCCGCCTCGACGTCGTCATCGACGCCAAGTACCAGAAACTCAACGCCATCCGCGCCGACGGCTCCGACGGCGTCTACTTCCGCAACTTCACCGCCCAGCGCACCACCTTCAACTCCCTGTACGTGCTCGCCGCCGACGGCTTCGTCATCGACGACGTCCTCACCCGCTGGAACGACGAGTACGGCTTCCTGACCTTCGCCTCCGACCACGGCCTCTACAAGAACTGCGAGTCCTACGGGAACGGAGACTCCGGCATCTACCCCGGCTCGGCCTCGAACATCAACGACGGTCACGGCTACGACGTCCCCCGCTACTCCATCGAGATCACCGGCTGCCGCAGCCACCACAACATGGTCGGCTACTCCGGCACCGCCGGAGACTCGGTCTGGGTCCACGACAACGAGTTCGACCACAACATGGGCGGCGCCTCCATGGACTCCGCCTTCCCCGGCCACCCCGGACTCCCGCAGAACCACGCCCGCTTCGAACGCAACCTGATCCACGACAACAACCAGAACTACTACCCCCACGTCGCCGACGGCACCTGCGCCAGGCCGCCCGTCGACCGCGGCTACGAACAGGGCGTGGTCTGCCCCCAGATCTCCATGCCGCCCGGCACCGGCATCATCACCGCCGGCGGCAACTGGAACCTCTACGAGAACAACTGGGTCTACGGCCACCAGCGCGCCGCCTTCTTCCTCAGCGCCGTCCCCGCCTTCATCCGCGGCGAGTCCGCCTGGGGCAAGCAGACCGACACCTCCCACCACAACCGCTACGCCGGCAACCACCTCGGCGTCGACAAGGCCGGCCGCGCCCGCCCCAACCGCACCGACGTCTGGTGGGACGGCCAGGGCGGCGGCAACTGCTGGCAGTCCGACGCCGACGCCACCACCCCCGGCTCCTTGCCCGCCTGCGGCACCCGTCGCGGCGACGTCTCCGGCTCCACCGACCGGCTCGTCGGCGAACCCGTCAAACTCGCCCAGCTCCTCGTCTGCGCCGACTACAACGTCCAGGCGCGCCGCCTCCCGGCAGGCTGCGACTGGTACGGCGCCCGGGGCCTCCAGCGCGTCGAGACCCAGCTCGCCCTGGCCGGCGCCCTCGTCCTCGCCCTCGTCGGCGGCGCCCTCTGGTGGCGACGCCTCCGTGGCAACCGGCTCGCCGGCGCGGCCGCCCTCCTCGGCCTCGCGGGCCTCGCCCTCGACGTCGCCGGCTCGACCCTCGCCCTCACCCCGACCGTCCTCCCCTCCGTCGCGCTGCTCCTCATGGGCGCCTGGTGGACCCTCACCGGCCTCGCCCTGCGCCCCACCCGCCCCGTCTTCGCCTGGACCACGGTGGCCCTCGGCGCCCTCACCCTCCTCGACGCCTTCGACAAGGCGGTCCTCATGCTCCCCGGCATCCCCGTCAGCCCTGCCTGGCTCCGCCTCCTGCTCGGCATCGTCTGGGTCCTGTGGGCAGTGATCGCCGCGGGCACGCGCACCCCGCGCCCGGCCGAATCCCCGGCCGAGCCCCCGACGGAGCCTCCGGCCGACCACCCGGAAGAGGTGACGGCATGAGGGCCCGGCGAGCCGAAGGGCCGTCGCGCGCCGCCGTACGCCCCCTCGTCGCCCTCGTCGCCGCCGCCCTGCTCCTCGTGGGCTGCGGCGGCCGGGCCACCACCCATCACAAGCCCGGCACCAGCCACCAGGAGGCCACCGGCAGCAGCGGGACCCTGCTCGCGGCCCGGGACGAGGGCGGACACCGGCTCCGTGAACTCCCCGCGGCGGACGCGCCCACCGTCAGGGTCGAGGCGCGCCCCGACTCCGAGGGCGGCTGGAACGTCCACCTCACGGTGGAGAGGTTCCGGTTCACCCCGGAGAGCACCGGCGGCGCGGCCCTCCCGGGCCGGGGCCACGCCCGCCTCCTCGTCGACGGCCGGGAGACCGCCCGCCTGTACGGCCCCTGGGGCTACGTGCCCCCGGGCGCCCACACCCTGGCCGTCCGGCTCCACGCGGACGACCACACCGTCTGGGCCGTCGCCGGCGTCCCCGTCCAGGCCACCGTCCGCCTCGGCGCCACCCCCGCCGCCTCGGCCCCCTCCGCCGCCCCGGCCGCGTCCGCCTCCGCACCATCGAGCCGCACGCCCACCGACCCCGGCCGGACCGTCACCCTCGCCATCACCGGAACGACCGTCCAACCACCTCCCTCCCGCATCGAGTTGAAGAAGGGCGAGCGCCTCACCCTCCGTATCACCGGCGACCGAGCCGACACCGTCCACGTGCACGGCTACGACCGCGAACTCCCCCTCTCTCCCGGCACCCCCGCGACGCTCACCCTCACCGTCGACCGCACCGGTCTCTTCGAGGTCGAGACGCACGAGTCCGGACTCGTGCTGACCCAACTCGTCGTCCGATGACGGCCGTCGCCGCCGCCCACGCCGCGGTCCCCGCCCACGCCGCCGTCGCCGCCCACGCCGAACCCCTCCGGCTCCCGCTCGCCCACGGCGTGGGCTCCCAGCACGACCTTCCCCTCTCTCCCTTCTACGCGTACGCCGGCGCCTTCACCGCCCTCCTCGTCTCCTTCCTCGCCCTCGGCCTGCTCTGGTCCTCCTCCCGCTTCCGCGGCGACCTCTCCGGCCACCCGCTCCCCGCCGCCCTCCAGCGGCTCGCCGACGCCCCCGCCACCCGAACCGCCCTCCGGCTCCTCGGCGCCGCCGCCGCCGTCCTCTTCCTGCTCCACCTCCTCCTCGGCCCCGACGACCCGGACCGCAACCCGGCGCCCGGCGCCCTCTACGTCCTCCTCTGGGTCGGACTCGTCCCCGCCTCCCTCCTCCTCGGCCCCGTCTGGCGCCTCCTCAACCCCTTGCGCGCCCTCCACGCCCTCCGCCCGCCCCGGAACCCACGCCCCCTGCCCGCCGCGCTCGGCATCCGGCCGGCCGCCGCCGGACTCCTCCTCTTCACCTGGCTGGAGCTCGTCGCCCCCGACAACACCTCCACCGCCACCCTCCTGACCGCCCTCGCCGTCCACACCGCCGTCCAACTCCTGGGCGCCGCCCGGTACGGCGACCGGTGGTTCGCCCACGCCGACCCCTTCGAGGTGTACTCCTCCCTTCTCGCCCGGCTCTCCCCCCTCGGCCGCCGCGCCGACGGCCGACTGGTCCTGCGCTCCCCCTTCCACGGCCTGGACTCCACCCCGCACACCCCCGGACTCGTCGCCACCGTCTGCGTCCTCCTCGGCTCCACCGCCTACGACGGCCTCTCCGACAACCCCCGCTGGATCACCACCCTCCAGACCTCCTCCCTCGGCCCCGTCCCCACCGCCACGCTCGGCCTCCTCGCCGCCGTCGCCCTCGCCGCCTCCTGCTACGGCCTCTGCGCCGGCGCCCTGCGCCTGATGAACCCCGCACTCACCACTCCGCTCACCTCCTTCGCCCACTCGCTCCTGCCCATCGCCCTCGGCTATTTCGTGGCCCACTACTTCTCACTTCTCGTGACCGAAGGACCACGTAACGTCATCTTGGCAGGGGGCACTGACAACGCCCCCTCACCCGCTCCACCACTGGGTCCCGGAGGCCTCGCCACCCTCCAGGTCGTCGCGATCGTCACCGGTCACGTCCTGGGTGTCGTCGCCGCGCACGACCGGTCCGTGCGCCTCTTCCCGCCCGCCCGGGCCGTCGCCGGTCAACTCCCGCTGTTCGTGCTGATGATCGCGTACACCCTCGGCGGCATCGGCCTGCTGATCGCCTGACCGCCGGAGCGCCCCACCCGACCCACCGACCGATCGCCTCATCCCGACCGGAGCGGCATCATGGACCCCGTGCCCCAGACCCGCCCCCGAACCCAGCCGGCGCTCCGCCGCGCCCCCGTGCAGCAGCGCAGCGCCGAGCGGCTGGCCCGGATCCTCGACGCCTGCGCCGTACTCCTCGACGAGACCGGGTACGAGCAGCTGAGCACCCGCGCCGTCGCCGCCCGTGCCGGCGTCCCCATCGGCTCCGTCTACCGCTTCTTCGGCAACAAGCGGGCGATGGTCGCCGCCCTCGCCCACCGGAACCTCGACCGGTACGCCGAGCGGGTCTCGGAGCGGCTCGCCGGGGCTCCGATCCTCGACGCGCACGGTGCCATCGACGGCGTCCTCGACGAGTTCATCGAGATGAAGCGGACCGTCCCCGGGTTCGCGCTCGTCGACTTCGGGCTGCCCGCCGCCGCACCCGGAGAGGCCGTGGCGGACGGCGCGGCCGAAGCCGCCGCCGAGGACCCCAACCGGCTCGTCGCCGAACGGATCTGCGCACTCCTCGCCACCCACCTGGGCCGCGCCGCGGACGAGGAGCTGCACCGGAAGGTGCTCGTCGGCGTGGAGACCGCCGACGCCCTGGTCCGGCTGGCCTTCCGCGCGGACCCGGCGGGGGACCCGGCGCTCGTCGCCGAGACGCGGTGTCTGCTCCACGCGTACCTGGCGCCCTCGCTCTCGTAACCTCACGCGACCCCTCCCGCCCGTGCCTACCGGTCGGTAGGCTCGGCGTCACCCGACGCACCCAGGGAGACGCCATGTCCACCGCCCTGCGCATCTGCCCCCTCTGCGAAGCGACCTGCGGACTCGCCCTGACGCTCGACGGGAGCCGCGTCACCGGGGCGCGCGGCGACCGCGAAGACGTCTTCAGCAAGGGGTTCATCTGCCCCAAGGGGGCCTCCTTCCCCTCCATCGACGCCGACCCCGACCGGCTCCGCACCCCGATGGTCCGCAGGGACGGCAGGCTCCAGGAGGCCACCTGGGCCGAGGCGTTCGACACGATCGCCGCCCGAATCCGGCCGCTCATCGAGGAGTACGGTCCGGACTCCGTGGGTATCGTCCTGGGCAACCCCAACGCGCACACGGTCGCCGGCGCCCTCTACCCGCCCCTGCTGATAGCCGCGTTGCGCACCCGGAACCTGTTCACGGCCTCCACGCTCGACCAGATGCCCAAGCACGTCTCCAGCGGCCTGCTCTTCGGGGACCCCTTCGCCGTCCCCGTGCCGGACCTGGACCGCACCGACCACCTGCTGATCCTCGGAGCCAACCCGCTGGACTCCAACGGCAGCCTGTGCACCGCCCCCGATTTCCCCGGCAGGCTGAAGGCGCTGCGCCGGCGCGGCGGGACCCTCACCGTCGTCGACCCCCGGCGCACCCGCACCGCCCGCCTCGCCGACCGGCACGTCGCGATCCGCCCCGGCGCCGACGCGCTGCTCCTCGCCGCCCTCGTCCACACCCTCTTCGACGAGGAGCTCACCGACCTCGGTCCGCTCGCCGCCCACGTGGAGGGCGTCGAGGAGGTGCGGGCCGCGGTGCGGGAGTTCAGCCCCGAGGCCGTCGCACCCGTCTGCGACGTGGACGCGGACACCATCCGCGCCCTCGCCCGGGAGCTCGCCGCCGCGCCCACCGCCGCCGTTTACGGGCGGATGGGCAGCTCCACCGTGGCGTACGGCAGCCTCGCCAACTGGCTCGTCGACGTCCTCAACGTCCTCACCGGCAACCTCGACCGGCCCGGCGGCGCGCTCTTCCCGCTCTCCGCCACCGCGCCCGCCCCGCGCCCCGCCGGACCGGGCAGGGGCTTCGCCCTCGGCCGCCGGCACAGCAGGGTCTCGCACCACCCCGAGGTCAAGGGCGAGTTGCCGCTCGTCGCCCTCGCCGAGGAGATCGAGACGCCGGGGGAGGGACGCATCCGCGCGGTGATCACCGTCGCCGCGAACCCCGTCCTCTCCGCGCCCGACGGGGACCGCCTCGACGCGGCCCTGGACTCCCTCGACCTGATGGTCGCCGTCGATCCGTACCTCAACGAGACCACCCGCCACGCCGATGTCCTGCTGCCCCCGCCGCCGCCCTCCCGGAGCGCCCACTTCGACTTCGCCTTCAACTCCTTCGCCGTGCGCGACCAGGTCCGCTACACGCCGGCGGCCGTCCCCCTCGAAGCGGACCGCATGGACGAGTGCGAGATCCACGCCCGGCTGATCCTCGCCGTGACCGGGATGCACGGCGCTCCGCCGTCCGCCGTCGACGACCTCGCCATCGACACCACCCTCGCCAAGGCCGTGACACAGGAGCACTCGCCTGCGTACGGCGCGGACCCCAAGGAGTTCGCCGCAGGGCTCTCCGGGACCGGCGGAGCCGAGCGGCGGCTCGACCTGATGCTGCGGCTCGGCCCGTACGGCCTCACCCTCGACGAGCTGAAGGCGCACCCGCACGGCATCGACCTCGGGCCGCTGAAGCCGCGCCTGCCCGCGCTCCTCAAGACCCGCAGCGGACGGATCGAGCTGTTCCCGGAGCCTCTCGCCGCCGACCTGCCCCGGCTCCGGGCCTCCCTCGACGCCGTACCGGAGCCGGGAACCCTCCAGCTCGTCGGGCGCAGGCACCTGCGCTCGAACAACAGCTGGCTGCACAACACGCCCACCCTTGGCGGGGGTACGAACCGCTGCACCCTCCAGGTGCACCCCCGGGACGCCGAGCGGCTCCGGCTGACCGACGGCGGGACGGCCAGGGTGAAGGGGGAGGGCGGCGAGCTGGAGGTGCCGGTGGAGGTCACCGACGGCGTGCGGCCGGGCGTCGTCAGCCTCCCGCACGGCTGGGGTCACGACCGGCCGGGCACCCGCCTCGCCGTCGCGTCCGCGCGCCCCGGCGTCAACGTCAACCAGCTGCTCGACGGCTCCCGGATCGACCCCCTCTCCGGGACCGCCGTCCTGAACGGCTTCCCCGTGGAGGTGTCACCCCTGTAGGTCACCTCCAGGTCGGTTCCTGCAAGCACCACCGCCGTGACCTGGGGTTTTGCTCGTATTGCTCACGCGTCAACATCTTGTTAACGGCAGAAGGGGGCACCTACCGTCATCCGGACCGCCGCTCGGCGGGGTTCAAGGGTGAACGTGAGGTGTCCTCCATGCTGACCGTCCTCGGCTTCGCCATGATCGCGACCTTCCTGGTCCTGATCATGCTGAAAAAGATGTCGCCGATCGCGGCGCTCGTACTGATTCCCGCGCTGTTCTGCGTCGCGGTCGGGCAGGGGGCCCAGCTCGGCGACTACGTCATCGAAGGAGTCGGCAAGCTGGCGCCGACGGCCGCGATGCTGATGTTCGCGATCGTCTACTTCGGCGTCATGATCGACGTCGGCCTCTTCGACCCGATCGTCCGGGGCATCCTGCGCTTCTGCAAGGCCGACCCCGTGCGCGTGGTCGTGGGAACGGCGGTGCTCGCCGCGATCGTCTCCCTGGACGGCGACGGCTCCACCACCTTCATGATCACCGTCTCGGCGATGTATCCGCTGTACAAGCGGCTCAAGATGAGCCTGGTGGTCATGACGGGTGTCGCCGCCACGGCCAACGGCGTCATGAACACCCTGCCGTGGGGCGGCCCCACCGCCCGCGCCGCGACCGCGCTCAAGCTCGACGCCGCCGACATCTTCGTGCCGATGATCCCCGCGCTCGGTGTGGGCCTGCTCTTCGTCTTCGTCCTGGCGTACGTGCTCGGGCGCCGTGAGCGCAAGCGCATCGGCTACCTGACCCTCGACGAGGCGCTGGTCCCGGAGACCGAGGCCGTACTGGTCACGGCGGGCGGCAAGGGCGAAGGCAAGGGCAAGGGCGGGAAGGCCGTCGGCGCCGGCGGCGACGCGTCCGGCGCGCAGGCCGGTACGGGCGCCGGCGAGGGCGACGGCTTCCAGGGCCTCGACCCGAAGCGTGCGACGCTCCGTCCCAAGCTGTACTGGTTCAACGCCGGCCTCACGGTGGCGCTGCTCGCCGCGATGATCCTCGAACTGCTGCCGATCCCGGTGCTGTTCCTCCTCGGTGCCGCCCTCGCGCTCACCGTCAACTACCCGAAGATGGACGACCAGAAGGCGCGCCTCGCCGCCCACGCGGACAACGTCCTCAATGTCGCCGGCATGGTCTTCGCCGCCGCCGTCTTCACCGGTGTCCTCACCGGCACGGGCATGGTCAAGCACATGGCCGACTGGCTCGTCGGCGCCATCCCCGCGGGCATGGGCCCGCACATGGCCCTGGTCACCGGCGTGCTGAGCCTCCCGCTCACGTACTTCATGTCGAACGACGGATTCTACTTCGGCGTGCTGCCGGTCCTCGCGGAGGCGGGTGCCGCGCACGGTGTGTCGCCCCTGGAGATCGCCCGCGCCTCGCTGGTCGGCCAGGCCCTGCACATGTCGAGCCCGCTGGTGCCCGCCGTGTACGTCCTCGTCGGCATGGCGAAGGTGGAGTTCGGCGACCACACCAGGTTCACGGTGAAGTGGGCCGCCCTGACCTCGCTGGTCGTGCTGGCGGCCGGGATCCTCTTCGGGATCATCTGACCCGGCCGACCCGGGCCCCCGTCACCCGTGGTGCGGGGGAGTGAGCCGGACGAGTGGAAGTCGGAGGGTGGCGCGCCGGGTCGCCACCCTCCGTGTCCATGTTGTGACAGATAGTCGGATTATCGCAGTAAGTATCCGATGAGTTCACGACCGGAGGACCTCCGCCATGACGACACCCCCCACCCGCGCCCTGCTCCGCGCGGCGCTCGCCACCATGGCGCTCAGCGCCGTCACCCTCGGGGGTGCCCCGGCGGCCTTCGCCGCGCCCGGCGACAACGGCGACGTCAAGGTCCACCGGCAGGGCACCCCCGACAGCAGCCAGGCCAACGAGCCCCAGGTCGGATGCGTCTTCCGCTTCGCCGCCTTCAACTTCGACGGTCTGCAGAGCATCCAGTGGAACATCTACGCGCAGCCGGGTCTGCCGGGCAACCAGGACCCGTCGCTGAAGAACGGCAGCATCGCCGTCGACGGCAACGGTGACGGGCACACGGACGACATCACCGGCCTGGCGAGCGGCATGTACAAGGTCGAATGGACCTGGGTGGGGCAGAACGGCGCCGCGAAGTCGAAGGTCTTCCGGGTGAACTGCGACAACGGCAACGGAGGCAACGGCAACGGAGGCAACGGCAACGGAGGCAACGGCAACGGAGGCAATGGCAACGGCGGGAACGGCAACGGCGGGAACGGCAACGGCGGGAACGGGAACGGAGGGAACGGCAACGGCGGCAACGGCGGCGGCCACGGCCACGGGCCCCACGGCCCGGTCGGCGCGGGCGGCGGCGGCAGCGCGCAGATCGCCGCCGAGGACTCCTCCGCCTTCGGCATCGGGGCGGCCGTCGCCGCCGGCCTCGCCGGCACGGCCGGACTCGTCCTGATCCGCCGCTCGCGCCGCCGCGACAATGGCGCCGCGTAGGTCCCGCTTCACGCGCAGGCAGCGGCGCCTGCTCCGGCTCACCAGGACCGTGGTGGTGACCACGGCCCTGGTGACCGGAGGCATCTGGTGGGCCGGTGACGGGGAACCGGCCGACCCGCCGCTCGCCGCCGCCCCGGCCGCCCACGGCCGGGTCGGCCCGGCGGCCGGAGCGCCCGCCGCCCTGGCCCACAGGGCGAAGCCCCGGTCCGTGCCCAAGGCCGCGCCCGCGCCGAGGCCCGAGCCCCCGCCCGCACCGATGGCCCGGTCGCGTCCCGTCACCGTCGCCGTCCCGGCCATCACCATCGAGGCCCCCGTGATCGAGCTCGGCCTCGACGCCACCGGACGGCTCGGCACACCGCCCGTCGACGCCCCCCGCGTCGTCGGCTGGTACGCCAAGGGGCCCGCCCCCGGCGAACGCGGCACCGCCGTCGTCGTCGGCCACCGCGACACCCGCACCGGGCCCGCCGTCTTCCTCAACCTCAACTCGCTCAGCCAGGGCAACACCGTCCGGGTCGCCCGCGCCGACGGCAAGGTCGCCGTCTTCACGGTCGACCGCGTCGAGACGTACGCCAAGAACGACTTCCCCGACAAGGAGGTGTACGGAGACACCGGGCGGCCCGAGCTGCGGTTGCTCACCTGCGGCGGAGCCTTCGACCGGGGCAAGGGCTACGAGGCGAACATCGTGGTCTTCGCCCACCTCACCGAGATCGCCCAGAAGATCTGACCGCCGCTCCCGGGCCCCACGGCCCGGCCTGCCGAACCCGCACACGAACCCACGCCCCGCCCGACGGACCCAGCCGCTCCGCCGACCGGGGCGTGCGGCGTCCTCCTCCCCCCCCCCCGGGTTCGGAGCCGTGAGGCTTCGGGCCGTCCCCCGGAGCCAACCCCCGGTCCGGAGAAGCCCCCTTCAGCCCATCACTTCAGCCCATCGGGGGCCCGGTGCGTGCCGTCCGGCCGTCCGGCCCGCTCACCCCGCGGGCCCACGCCGCCCGGCGGGCGCCCGCCGGGTGCGGGAGGGTCTCCGCGAGGGCGGCCGCGCTGTCGAATCCGGCCGCCGCCCCGCGCTCCCGGCCGAGTGCGGCCGGCGCGGCGGCGTGGACCGCACGGGCCTCAGATAGCCGGTGGCACGCGGGTCGTCGGCCCGGGTCAGGTGGGCGGTCAGGGCGTCCACGGCCTCGGGGCGGCGGAGCGCCGCCTCCGCGTACGCCGAGTGCAGCAGCCGGCGCCGGACCGCCGACAGGCCCTCGTAGCAGGTGAGTCTGACCGGCGGACGGCGGAAGGCGAGTCCGTCCACCGGCCGGCCCTCGGACACCACCTGCCGCTCCTCCACCACCGAGGCGGCGACGGCCGCCTCCACGGCCTCCGTGGCCTCGGCGGCCGACAGCCGCGGATGGCCGCCGTGCCGGGCCGCGTCCAGGACCTCGGTGAGGGCCGCGTCCTGACCGGCGACCGCGACCGCGTCGGCCACCCGGCGGGCCGCAGGGCCGAGCCGGTCGAGACGCTCGGCCACCAGCTGGCGCACACCCTCCGGAGCGCCGGCCCGGCCCTCCCCGTCCCGTACGGCGCGGGCCGGTTCGAGGGCGAACAGCGGATTCCCGAGGGACAGCCCCCACACCCGCTCGGGGACGGCGCTCCCGGTGCCCGGCGCGTCGGCCGTCAGCGCCCCAGACAGGCCTCGCGGGAGAGCCGCGGCAGCTCGACCACGGCCGCCGGCGACTGACGGATCAGCAGGTCGAGGACCTGGCGGCGCGGGTCGGCGGCGGGGAGTTCCCCCGGGCGGACAGTGGCGAGAAATCGCCAAGCCCTTCCCCCCTCCCGCGCCCGCCGGGCAAGATGGCCGAGGAGCTGGAACGAGCCCGCGTCCCCCGCGTGGAGATCGTCCAGCACCACCATCACGGGCCGCTCCGCCGCCAGTTCTCCGAGCAGCCCGGCCGTCGCCCGGAACAGCCGGTCCCGCTCCTCCTCGGGACTGCGTCCACTCCTGGCGGGCACCCGCCCCAAGGACGGCAGGAGCGCCGCCAGCAGGACCTGCTCGGCCGCAGCCACCGCCTCCTCGGGGCAGTCGGCCGTCAGATGGGCGGCGGCCAGCGCGACCAGGGTGCGTTCCCGCAGGGAGGTCAGCCGCTCACGGCGGGGCTCCGCCCAGGGCGCGTAGCGGTCCTCGGGCAGCAGGTCGTCCGTGAACGCCTCGACGGCGGCGGCGAGTCCGGCGCGCCCGCCATGGGCGAGCGCCGCCTCCGCGAGGGCTTCGGCCTCGTCGGCGTCGATCCGTACCGTCCGCGGATCGAGGCGGAGCGGCGCGCCCTCGGCCGTCAGACAGGAGGAAGCCGCCCGTGGTGCCGGCTCGGGTTCGATCGCCCGGCGGGCCGCGTGGGCCTGCGCCCTGCCCCGTTGTGGGCAGTCGTTCCGCTCGAGCAGGGGACCCCCCATCGCCCTGCGGGGCGATCGCCCACACGGGGGTGAGACCCTGGGCACTCCCGCAGGCCCTGGCGTCCAAAAACTAACAGCGCTAGTTTGGGTCCCGCCCACTCGGACGACGTACCGGCAAGCTGAGGAGACAGCGGATGAAGGCCCACGACGCGATGTACATCGGCGGGGAGTGGCGCCCCGCCTCCTCCACGGACACCATCCCGGTCGTCAACCCCGCCGACGAGCAGGTCATCGCCCACGTCCCCGCAGGCACCGCCGAGGACGTCGACGCCGCCGTACGCGCCGCCCGCGCCGCGCTCCCCGGCTGGGCGGCCACCCCGCCCGCCGAGCGCGGAGCCCGCATCGCCGCCCTCCGTGACGCGCTCGCCGCCCGCGCGGAGGAGATCGCCGCCACCGTCACCGCCGAGCTCGGCGCCCCGCCGCAGCTCGCCGCCGCCGTCCACGCCGGGCTGCCGATCGCCGTCGCCGGCAGCTACGCCGAGCTCGCCGCCACCCACTCCTTCGAGGAGAAGGTCGGCAACTCCACCGTCTACGCCGAGCCGGTCGGCGTCGTCGCCGCGATCACCCCCTGGAACTACCCGCTCCACCAGATCGTCGCCAAGGTCGCCCCGGCCCTCGCCGCCGGCTGCACCACGGTCCTCAAGCCCGCCGAGGACACCCCGCTCACCGCCCAGCTCTTCGCCGAGGCCGTCCACGAGGCGGGCATCCCGGCCGGCGTCTTCAACCTGGTCACCGGCCTCGGCCCGGTCGCCGGGCAGGCGCTCGCCGAGCACCCGGACGTGGACCTCGTCTCCTTCACCGGCTCCACCGCCGTGGGAAAGAGGATCGGCGCCCTCGCGGGCGGCGCCGTCAAGCGGGTCGCCCTCGAACTCGGCGGCAAGTCCGCCAACGTGATCCTGCCGAGCGCGGACCTCGCCAAGGCCGTCGCCGTCGGCATCGCCAACGTCATGTCCAACTCCGGCCAGACGTGCAGCGCCTGGACCCGGATGCTGATCCCCGCCGACCGGTACGAGGAGGCGGTGGCGCTCGCCGCCGAGGCCGTCGCCAAGTACGTCCCCGGCGAGCGCGTCGGCCCCCTCGTCAACGCCAAGCAGCAGCAGCGCGTCCGCGGCTACATCGAGAAGGGGGTCGAGGAGGGCGCCCGGCTCGTCGCCGGCGGCCCCGAGGCCCCGCGCGAGACCGGCTACTACGTCTCCCCGACCGTCTTCGCCGACGTCACCCCCGGGATGACCATCGCGCAGGAGGAGATCTTCGGACCCGTCGTGTCGCTCCTGCGGTACGAGGACGAGGACGAGGCCCTCGAGATCGCCAACGGCACCGTCTACGGCCTCGCCGGTGCCGTCTGGGGCGAGCCCGAGGCGGCCGTCGCCTTCGCCCGCCGCATGGACACCGGCCAGGTCGACATCAACGGCGGCCGCTTCAACCCGCTGGCCCCCTTCGGCGGGTACAAGCAGTCCGGCGTCGGCCGGGAGCTCGGCGCGCACGGCCTCGCCGAGTACCTCCAGACCAAGTCCCTGCAGTTCTGAGCGCAGAAGGAGCGAACAGCGTGATCCGCGCCGCCGTCCTGCCCGCCATCGGCTCTCCGCTGGAGATCACCGGCATCGAACTCCCCGAGCCCGGACCCGGTCAGGTCCGGGTCAGGCTCGCCGCCGCCGGGGTCTGCCACTCCGACCTGTCCCTGTCCAACGGCACGATGCGCGTGCCCGTCCCGGCCGTCCTCGGCCACGAGGGCGCGGGCACCGTCGTCTCCGTCGGCGAAGGCGTCACCCACGTCGCACCCGGCGACGGTGTCGTCCTCAACTGGGCGCCGTCCTGCGGCAGCTGCCACCCCTGCTCGCTCGGCGAGGTCTGGCTCTGCGCGAACGCCCTGACCGGCGCCGCGAACATCCACGCCCGCACCGAGGACGGCAGGGACCTCCACCCCGGCCTCAACGTCGCCGCCTTCGCGGAGGAGACGGTCGTCGCGGCGAACTGCGTCCTGCCCGTCCCCGACGGCGTCCCGCTCACCGACGCCGCCCTCCTCGGCTGCGCCGTCCTCACCGGCTGGGGCGCGGTCCACCACTCGGCCCGGGTCCAGGAGAACGAGACCGTCGCCGTCTTCGGCGTCGGCGGGGTGGGCCTCGCCACGATCCAGGCCGCCCGGATCGCCGGGGCGTCGACGATCGTCGCCGTCGACGTCTCGCCCGAGAAGGAGGTCCTGGCCCGGGCCGCCGGGGCCACCGAGTACGTCGTCGCCTCGGAGACCACCGCCAAGGACATCCGGAAGCTGACCGGAGGCCAGGGCGTCGACGTGGCCGTCGAGTGCGTCGGCCGCGCCGTCACCATCCGTACCGCCTGGGACTCCACCCGCCGCGGCGGCCGCACCACGGTCGTCGGCATCGGCGGCAAGGACCAGCAGGTCACCTTCAACGCCCTGGAGATCTTCCACTGGGGCCGCACCCTGGCCGGCTGCGTCTACGGCAACTCGAACCCGGCCGCGGACCTGCCGGTGCTCGCCGGGCACATCCGGGCCGGCCGCCTCGACCTCGGCGCCCTCGTCACCGAGCGGATCACCCTGGACGGAATCCCCGGGGCCTTCGAGAACATGCTCGCGGGCAAGGGCGGCCGCGCCCTGGTCGTCTTCTGAGCCCTGACGGGTGAGCCCCGACACGCGGAAGCCCGTACCGGCACACACTCCGGTACGGGCTTCCCGGCGTCACAGGTCCAGGACGAGACGCTCGCCCCGCGAGCGCCCCACGCAGATCATCATCGTCGTCCCCGAGGCCTTCTCGTCCTCGCCGAGGACGGTGTCGTGGTGCTCGGGCGTCCCGGCGAGCACCTTCGTCTCACAGGTGCCGCACCAGCCCTCCTCACAGGAGTACGCCACACCCGGCACCACCTCACGCACGGTGTCGAGAAGGGTCCGTCCGGGCTCCACGCGCAGCGTCCGCCCGGTCCGCCGCAGCTCGACCTCGAACCCGCCCTCGCCGGAGGCCCGCTCCACCGGAGCCGCACCGAACCGCTCCACGTGCAGCGGTCCCGCCCACCGGTCCTCGACCGCCCGCAGCAGCCCCTCGGGGCCGCAGCAGTACACGGCCGTTCCGGCGGGCTGCTCGGCCAGGACGGCGGTCAGGTCGGGCAGCCCCTCCGTGTCCTGCGGGACGAGCGTGACCCCGGGGAGTGCGGAGAGCTCCGCGCGGTACGCCATGGAGGCGAGGCTCCGGCCGCCGTACAGCAGGGACCACGAGCCCGGGGGCAGGGAGCGGACCATCGGGAGCAGCGGGGTGATGCCGATGCCGCCCGCCACGAACAGGTACCGCTCGGCGGGCACCAGCGGGAAGCGGTTGACCGGGCCCCGGACGCCGAGGACCGTGCCCTCCCCGACCGAGGTGTGGATCTCCTCGGAGCCGCCCCGGCCGGCCGGCTCCCGCAGCACCCCGAGCCGGTAGACGCTCCGGTCGGCCGGATCGCCGCAGAGCGAGTAGTGCCGGACCGCCCCGGACGGCAGCGTCACCTCCAGGTGCGCACCGGGCTCCCAGGGCGCGAGGTCGGCGCCCGTGGGATCCGCCAGGAGCAGGCCCCGTACGCCGTCCGCCTCCTCGGCGACCGAGCGGACCGTCAGCCGGACCATCGGCATGGCGTCGGACATCGCATCACCTCGAAGCTCGTGTCGGCGGAAGCAGCGGCTCCGGCCATATTCGGCACAGCACCCCGTACAGCACGGCGGCGACCAGGAAGGAGGCCGGCAGGCTCAGGTCCACGCCGCCCGTGAGTCCGGTCAACGGCCCGGTGTACAGCGGGTTGTTGACCCAGAGGACGCCCACGAAGGCGCCGACCGCGAAGGCCGCGGCCGCTCGCGGGTTGACCCCGCCGGTGTACCAGTACCGTCCGCCGCCGCCCGTGGTGAACGCCCGCAGGGCCTCGGCGTCGTACCGGCCCCGGTGGAGCACGTACCCGACGGAGAGCACGGCCGCCCAGGGGGCCACGACGGTGAGGAGCAGCGTCACGAACGCCGACATGGCGTCCATGGCGTCGTACACCACCGCCCCGAGGTACAGCACGGCCGCCGCGAGCAGCGCGACCACCGTGGTCACGGCGGCACGCGAGGAGCGCCAGAACACCGAGTTGGCGGAGAGACCGGCCGCGTACAGGCACAGTCCGGCCTGCGGCAGGGTGCCCGCGAAGCCGAAGAGCACCACGGCCACCGCGAACCAGCCCGGCACCGCGTCCGTGAGGCCCTGCAGCCACGGCTCGTCGGGCACGGGGAAGAGGGTCGTCACGTACGCGCCGGTGAGCAGCGCCGCGAGACTGCTGAGGAACATGGAGATCCCGCTGGCCCGCACCACCCGGCCGGTGGGGGTGGCGGCCGGCATGTAGCGGGTGTAGTCGCCCTGGAAGGTGGCGTACGACAGGGGCACGGTCGCGGACGCGGTCGCCGCGAGCAGCCAGGTGTGCAGGGTGCTGTCGAGCGCCAGGGGCCCGCCGGCGTACCCCGGGTCGAACTTCGGCGCGAGCACGAGGGCCGTGCCGAGCAGGACCGCCCCGCCGGTGACCGCGGTGATCCGGTACGTGCGGACCAGGGTCTCGTGGCCGCGCACGGCGACCAGCGCCACCGCCGCCGCCGTCACGAACATCGCGACGGTCAGCGCGCCCGGACCCGTCGGCGTGGAGAACAGCCGGTGCCCGGCGACCATGACGGCCGTGCCGCCCGTCCACACCGCGATGGCGAAGAAGCCGAGCGCCGTCACCACCGTGATGATGTTGCCGACGACCCTGCCCCGCACCCCGAAGTGCGCCCCGCTCGACACCGGATCGTTGGTGCCGGTGCGGACGCCGAACCGGGCGAGCGGCGCGAGCAGCGCCGTCCCGACGGCGACGCCCACGGCGATCGCGCTCGCCGACGTCCACCAGCCGAGACCGAAGACGACGGGCAGCGCGCCGAGCACCACCGTGCCGAAGGAGAACTGCGCGGAGGGCCAGATCCAGCCGAAGTCGCCCGGCGTCGAGGTGCGTTCCTCCTCGGGCACCGGCGCGATGCCGTCGTGGTCGACCGCCGCACGGGGCGGCGTCACGCTGGACGCCGCCCCGGTCGGTGTGGTGGTCATGAGGCGCCCCCGGCGAGGTCCTCGGGACGGTCCTGGCCGGGCAGCACGTCGACCACCCGGAGGGCGGCGCAGGCCGCCCCCGAGGTGCGCTCGCCGCTGGTCAGGTCGAAGGTCGTGTGGTGCAGGGGGCAGGTGATCCGCAGCCTGTCCCCGTCGACCCTGCCGTACTTGAGCCGGCCCCCGCGGTGGGGGCAGACGGCGGCCGCGAGGACCTTGCGGCCGCCGACCTCGACCAGGACCAGGTCCTCGGTCACCTGACGGACGACGGGCTCGCCGGAGCCCCGCCGCCCGGCGGGCACGGCCGTCATGCGACGGTCTCCCGCGCCAGCGCGATCGCCGATTCCTGGGCCTCGCCGACGATGTCGGAGGCCAGCCGCACGCCCGCCCAGATCTTCGCGAAGTCCGGCTCGTCGAGCGCGCGGATCGCCGTACGCATGTGGTTGGAGTGGTACGAGTCGATGTACAGGTGCTCGGTGTAGTAGGCGTCGTGGACGATCCCGAGGCGCCGCGCCGCTCGGGCGAAGCTCTGGAAGGCGTACAGGACGCTGGTCTCGAAGTAGGCGTACGCCCCGAGGAAGTACTGCGGGGACGACGCGCGGCTCGCCAGCCAGTGGAACATGTTGACGTACGCGTAGCACTCCGGGGTGGTCTCGTCGAGGTAGTCGTCGAGCTCCAGGCTCATGTCGAACTCGGTGAGCAGGTCCCGGTAGAGCTGGGAGTGCGCCTTCTCCTCGTTGCCGCAGCCGAGTTCGTCGATGAGGACCCGGAAGACCGCCATCGCCGAGCGGTAGGGCAGCCGGGGGACGACCGGCAGCAGCGACTCGGACTCGGTGAGCCCGTCGAGCGCGAACTGCCGGACGATCACCTTGAACTGGTCGAGCGTCGCGTGCTCGGCGAGGAAGGTCGCGCTCTCCGGGAGCGCGGCCTCCTCCTCGGCGAGGAACTCCTTGAGTGCCTGGAGCAGTTCGCCGGCCGAGCCGAACGCGGGGGCGGAGGTCTCGTAGGCCCGCGCCTTCGGCAGGATCCACCGCTCCTCGATCGCGGCCATCGAGCCGTAGTCGCCGAGGTTGGGCACCCGCCGGTAGAGGGAGTGGAGTTCGCGCTGGGCGGTCGCGGCCGGGGCCGCGACCGAGTGCGCGACCACCGGGACGGGGGAGGCGGGGGTGGTGCTCATGCCGCCTTCGCCTCCTCGTGCGTGGTGGGGGAGCTGATCACACCGCGGGTGTGCAGCTCCTTCTTGACCCAGCGGTACCAGTCGTCGCGGAAGACGCCGTACTTCTCGCAGACGGTGTTGATCTCCGCCTGGCGGTCCGGGGTCGGGTCGACCAGCATCGCGTTGCACAGGGCGGGTTCGAGGTTGGCCAGCGGGCCGATGAAGCCCTGGATGCCGCGGGCGTCGACGAGGAGGTTCTCCCAGCCCTCGAAGACCGGGATGCCGGTGCCGGCCTCGGCCATCCTGCGGGTGAAGGCGGCGTCGCCGCTCGACTCCTTGATGCCGACGATCCCGGGGATCTCCTTGCAGATCCGGATCAGGGTCTCGAACTCGATGCGGTTGCCCGACAGCGCCTCCTCGTTGTAGAGGAAGATCGGAATGTCGAGGGCCGCGCGGATCGCCTGGTAGTGCTCGACGATCTGGTCCTGCGTCACGTCCGCGCCGAACGGCGTGGTGACGACGACGGCGTCGGCGCCGATCTCGGCGGCCGTGCGGGCCCGGTCGATCACCGAGGCGGTGTCGGGCAGCTGGATGCCGGCGAGCACGGGGAGGCCGGCCGCGTGCTTGACCGTGTACGTGACGACGTCCTGCCACTGCCGGGCGTCGAGCTTCCAGCCCTCGCCGGAGGTCAGGGCCGGCATGAGGCCGGTGACCTCGGCGCGGATGTGGTCCAGGAGCCGGACGACGCTCTGCTCGTCGACGGTGCCGTGCTCGTCGAGGGGCGTGATCAGGGGGACGACCGTACCGGAGTAGGTGTCAGGCATGAGTGGGGTGCCCTTCGGAAAGGTCTTCAGAGGGTGTCGGAGTCGACCGTCAGCACCAGCGAGCGCCGGTAGAGGTCCTCCAGGTACGCGGGGAACGAGGGTTCCGCGGTGGCGCCGACCGGCACGACGGGCAGGCCGGTCGTCCGGAGCAGCCGGGGGCTCGCCGTGTGCAGCTCCCCGCCCCGGCCGATGACCTGGGCGAGCAGCAGGCGCTCGTGCGTGGGCAGGCCTTCGAGCGCGGGGGTGGTGAAGGCCCGCCGCAGGTCGCCCTCGTCGTACGGGACGCGGTCGATGGCCAGGTCGGTGTGGAGGACGTCCATGAACGGGTAGTACTCGTCCTGGATCTTCCGCTCGTAGCCCCACACGAGGTCGTCGCAGCGGCCGACCTGCTCCCAGTTCATGACGACCCGGCCGGCGTCCCCGGCGGCCAGCCGGTCGGCGAAGAAGGCCTTCGCGCCGGTCCGGACGGCGTCGTCCGTGCTGTGCATGCCCATGAAGAGCGTGGCGTCGATGAACACCGTGGGGGCGTGGTCAGTCGCGTCGGGGGCGTCAGGCCGCATAGCGCTCGAGCACCTTCCGCATCCGCTCCATCGCGCCGGCGAACACCTCGGGCTCGCGGGCCAGGGCCAGGCGGACGAAGCGCTCGCCCTTCTCCTTGGCGTTCCAGTAGAAGAAGGTGCCCGGCAGGACGTACACCTCCTCGTCGAAGAGGACGGCCTGGAGCTGGGTGGCGGTCAGGTGCTCCGGCTTGATCCGGAACCAGGCGACGCTGGTGCCGACGACCGGCTCCTGGAACTCCAGGATCGTGCCGTCGAGGGCGGCGCGGGCGGCGTCGCCGTTGGTCTTGATGATGTCGCGCACGGAGGCGAAGCCGTCTTCGATGGAGTCCTCGATGTACTGCGTGACCATGTTGAGGACGAACGGCGAGACGTTCAGCAGGACGCTGGTGTGGAGGTTGTAGACCTCCTCCTGGATGTCCCGGCTGGCGGTGATCATGGCGCACTTGGCGTCCTGGATCGGCCAGGTCTTGCCGGTGTCCTCCATGACCATGTAGGTGACGCCGGACTCCTCGAGCAGCTTGTAGATGTCGACGCGGCCGATGCCCTCGTCGCACAGCGCGAAGGAGGCGAAGCAGAAGTCCATCACCAGGACCTTGTCGTGGTCCACGCAGTAGCGGACGACCTCGCGGAAGCCCTCCAGCTTCTCGGCGAGCAGGGTGAAACCGGTCGGGTTGTTCGGGTCGACCAGGTAGATCGCGTCCGCGTGGACCGCCTCGACCAGACGCTCGTAGATGGAGTCCTTGTCGTGCAGCACGGACTCGTCGACCGGTCCCAGCGGCACCTGCATGTTGCGCAGCAGGTCGACCAGGTTGTCGAAGCAGGGCTCCACCAGCTGCACGGACATCCCGCGCTGCTTGAGGAACATGCCGGCGACCATCGTGGAGACGCTGGCGGAGTAGGAAAGGAGGGTGCGGTCCATCGCCCGGGCGGTGGGCTGCTGGTGCAGGCGGAAGAAGGCGTCGACGAAGAGGCGCTCGAAGTGGGCCTGCTGCTTCGACTCGGACTCGTGCCAGAGCTCGGGAAGCCGCGAGACGATCCGCTCCTGCGAGGCGGACTGACGCTGGTGCGTGTGGGCGTCGGCCAGGTTGAACCGGGTCTTCAGCGCCTCGATCTCGTGCTGGGTGAGGTCGACGAAGGTGCTGACGTCTGCCTTGTCGGTCAACGACATGAAGAACTCCCGCTGTCGATACGAAACTCGTCCGGAATTCCGGCGGCGCAAACGACTGTAGGAGCTTCGAGCGGCCTTGCGAATAACGGCCGGGTCACGCAATTAATAATCACCGCGATGTTCTGCGGAAGAAAAAAGGGAACGACGGCCAGGCATTCCTCGAAAAAGGAATGCCTGGCCGTCGTTCCCATTATGTGGCCGCCGGCGGCGGCTCATACGGTTATTCCGTGGCGGCCCGCAGCAGGATGTCCTCGTACACCTTCGGGTCGTCGGAGGCGATCACCGGCCAGCCGATGCCGTACGCGCCCTCCCAGCCCACGTCGATGCCGGGGTTGGCGTGGTCGGAGCCGTCGGGCAGGAACAGGTGGGGGCTGCAGTTCACGCGGTCGCTCTTGGACAGCGCGGCCTGGTCGGAGAGGGCCCGGCGGGCCCGCCCGTCGTCCAGTGCCTCGGTGAGGGCGTCGACGTCGACGGCGCCCGTCTCCGCGGCCACGTCCAGGATCACCTTGCGGTGGCTGATGCAGCGCGACTCGGCCCAGAAGGCCCGGCGCAGCCCGAGGTCGAGCTGCTCCGAGGCGTTCAGGCTCTGCTCCTTGGCGGCGAGCACCGCCTCCAGGGCGGGCAGCGTCGTCGAGGGGTACAGCCAGTCCTTGGCCTGCCACAGCTGCCAGCCGGCGGCCGGCTCCAGGCTGGCCATCCGGGCGACCTCGCTGTCCGTGCCCGGGCGCGGGCTCGGGGCGTCGTTCAGCAGTTCCAGCGGGAAGGCGCGCAGGTCGAAGGAGACCTGCTCCTCCAGGCCGAGGCGGGCCCGGGTGGCGTGCAGCCGGTGGATGGCGATGTGCGCGAAGGAACACCAGATGTCGGAGAAGACGGTGACGACTCCGCGCGGCGGGGTCAGATCGGCGGTGGTCGGGTCGGACATGGTTCTCCTCGGTTCAGGTGCGGGCGGAGCGGTGCTCAGCCGGCGGTGGACTCGTGGGCGTCCAGCGCGGCCTCGAGGTCGAGGTCGGCGCCGGGCAGCCAGGCGGGCAGGGACGGGATGCGGGCCATCGCGTCGAAGAGCCGGGGCACGGCGCTCTCCTCGACGGTCGGTCCGTGGGCGCTGAGCAGCCGCGCGGGGCGCAGCGCGGCCAGGTCGTGCACGGGCTTCAGGAACTTCGCCTCGTCGACCAGCGCGGTCCACGGGGCAATGGCACGGTTCAGGACCTCGAAGCCGTGGAAGAATTCCTCCTCGGAAAGGTCGGTGAAGTCCTGCTTAATTTCTTCGACGACGGTGCCGAAGCTGTCGGAGCTGTAGAGCGTTCCATCGGAGTGGTCGAACACGGCGAGCGTTCCGGGTGAATCGAAGGTGGGCGGCCGGTGAAAACTCAGCTCACGATCGCCGACTTTCACGCGACTTCCCGGGTTCGCGGTTACTACCCGTTCCTGCGGAATGCTGAACTCTTCGGATATTCGCGTCAGTGATATCGCGTTGGCGAGCACCTTCGCGTTCGGCGCGGCGTCGAGGATCGCGCGGAGCGCGCCGGTGTGGTCGCGGTCGTCGTGGGTGACGACGACCCAGCGCAGATCGGCCGGGTCGATCAGCTTCCAGAGGGAGTCCAGGAAGCCCTCCCGGTCGACGGGCATGCCGGTGTCCACGAGGAGCGGCTGTCCGGACCGTACGAGGAAGGCGTTCACCGGCTGGTCGCCGAGGCCGGGGATGGGCAGGGCCGAGGGGAGGACGTGGATGTCCGGCCCGGCGGAGTAGGTCGTATCCATGGCAAACCTTTCGTGACGCACCGAGCGGGCCGGGGCCCCCGGGCGGGGACCCGGGGGAGACGCCGGCCTCGGTCAGACGAGCTGGATGGTCAGGGATCCGGCGATCAGCAGGGCGAGGCCCAGGGCGCGCGGCTTGGTCAGGGAGCGCTGCGGGAGCTTGAACAGGCCCTTGTGGTCGATCAGCGCGGAGGTCAGCTGCTGTCCCGTCACGGTGAGGGCGATGGTCACGGCCGCGCCGATGGTCGGGATGAGCAGGAAGGTGCCGGTGACGTACGCGGCGGCGCAGGCGCCACCGAGCCAGCCCCACCAGGGCATCTTCTTCAGCGGGGCGATCTTGGGCTTCGGGGTCTTCCGGGTCGCGTACAGCACGAGCAGGACGACGGCGATGGTGAAGGTCGCGACGGCGAAGCTGATCACGGCGACGGTGATGGGCTGCTTCAGCTGGGCGCGCAGCTGGGCGTTGACCGCGCCCTGCACCGGCAGCACGCCGCCGGCCACGATGCCGAGGACGAGCCAGCCGACGCGGCCGGCGCTCGACATCTTGGGGGCGCCGGGAGGGGCCGCGGCCTTCATGCCCCGGATGATCACGACGATGCCCGCGAGGACGGCGAGGGCGCCGAGGACGATGCCGACGCTCAGGTCCTTCTGCTTCAGGCCGAGGAGGCCGAAGAGGTCGAGGGCGAGCGAGGCGAACATCTGGCCGGTGACGAAGAGTCCGACGGCGGCGAGGGCGCCGAGCCGTGGGAACAGCAGGATGCCGCTGGTGATGTAGAGCGGGCTGGCGAGTCCGCCGAGCAGCTGCCACCACTCCACGTCGGGCAGTTTGCCGAGCGCGCCGAGCGCGCCGGCGGCCACCGCGAGCACGACGAGCAGCGTGGTGGCCACGCCGAGCTGGATGGTGGAGGCGCCGTACGGGGTGCCGACGGCCGCGTTGAGCTGGAGGTTCACCGAGGCCTGGACGGCCAGGAGGCAGCCGACCAGCAGGGCCGCGGCGAGGAGCGCGGTGTGCATCTGGATCTCCCTGGGGCGGGATGGCGAGCGGATAAGTGGACACTGAGTCCGTTTAGCATGCCACGCAACATGGCAAACGGACAAGGTGTCCACTTAGCTCCAGGGGAAGTAAGGTCGATCCATGAGCGACGACGAGCAGCGAGGTCGTGGAGCCGCCTCCGTGCACCGGGTCGGCGGACTCCTCGGTGATCTTCAGTCCGCGGACGACCAGCCGGTCGCTCCGCGCAGGCGCGCCGACGCGGAGCGCAACCGCGCCCAGATCCTTTCCGCGGCCGAGCAGCTCTTCGCCGAACAGGACCCGCGGGCGGTCACCATGGGGGAGATCGCCAAGGCCGCGGGCGTCGGCCGCGCCACGCTCTACCGGAGCTTCCCCGACCCGTCCTCGGTCGCCGTGGCGCTGCTCGACGAGCACGAGCGCCGGCTGCAGGGGCAGCTCATCTACGGACCGCCGCCGCTCGGACCCGGTGCACCCGCCGGGGAGCGGCTCGCGGCGTTCTATCTGGCGATGCTCGATCTGCTGGAGCGGCATCTGCCGCTGGCGCTCGGGGCGGAGACCGGCCCGGCGCGGTTCCGGACGGGCGCGTACGGATTCTGGCGCGTCCACGTCCGGACCCTGCTGGTCGACCACGGGGTCGAGGACCCGGACCCGCTGATCGACATCGCGCTCAGTCCGCTGTCACCCGAGCTCTTCCAGTTCCAGCGGCACCAGCTCGGCCTCTCGGCCGAGCGCATCGGAGGTTCGCTGGCGGTCTTCGCCCGCCGGCTCCTCGAGTCAGGAGGCGGTCGCTGACCTGCCCTCCGAAGGCGCCTTCGACGGCGCCGGGGCCGCCGGGTGGACGAGTCCCGGCAGGATCAACTCCCAGATGCGGCCGAGTCGTTCCTCGGCCGGATCGTGCAGGGCGCCGCTCTCCGTCGGCCAGGGCTCGTTGGACGGCGCGCTCGGACGGCGCATCTCCAGCTCCACCCCGGTGATCACATAGCCGATCAGCGCCGCCACCGCCGTCGCGTCCACGCCCGGCCGCAGGGCGTTCTCCGCCACCGCGTACCGCGCGAGCCGGCACACCTCGCGCCGCCAGGGGCACTCGTGCCCGGGGCCGGGGCCGGTCGGCTGCAGCTCGCGGGAGAGCCGTTCACCCGCCCGCGCGACATGATCGGTCTCGAAGAGCCGGATCAGGGCGTGGGTGGTGATCACTAATTTGTCGATCGCGGTGCCGCCCACGCCCTCCGTGGACAGGCAGGCCGACTCGACCGTGACCCGGGTGACCGCGCGGGCCCGGCAGCGCACCGCCGTCGCCAGCTCCGCCTTGGTCGCGAAGTGGAAGACGAGGGCGCCGGTCGTCAGCCGGGCCTCGCCGGCGATCCTGGCGAGCGACGCCCGCTCGTAGCCCACTCTGTCGAACACCTGCGCGGCCGACGACAGGATCGACTGTCTCGTCCGCTCCGCCCGCTGCTGAATCGCCATGAGCTCCCCCGTGGACTTGCGAGAAGGGCCGGAGGGTTGTGTTCCGGCCCGCGCCTGTGACCGTCTCGAAACTATCCGGCCGGGGGGCGGTGAAACGCGGCGTTCCGTCCGGGCGGCCGGAACTGGGGCTTGACACCCGTCTTCCTCCCAGGTCGCGGGCGCCCGCCCCGCACGGGCCGCCCACGAACTGACCGGAACCGGAGGTATGACCTGTCAGGTGGATTCGGCCGTTCCGGCGGTCGCGGCGGCCCGCGACCGGGAGCGGGATACGGCCACGCCCGCGAGGCACAGCGCACCCCCGGCGAGCGTCAGCAGACCCGGCAGCTCACCCAGGAACACCCAGGCGAGGACCACCACGAGGGCGGGCACGGCGTACGTCGTCGCGCCCATCCGGCCCGCGGTCGTACGGGCGAGGGCGTACGCCCAGGTCGTGAACGCGAGAGCGGTCGGGAACACCCCCAGGTAGACCATGTTCAGGGTCGCCGACAGCGGGGCCCGGCCCGCCTCCTCGACCAGCTGCCCGGCGAACGGCAGGCAGGCCGCCGCGCCCACCAGGCACCCGAAGGTCGTCACCTGGAGCGCGCTGCCGTGCGCGAGCGCCGGCTTCTGGGCCACGACCCCGCCGGCGTACGCCATCGCCGCGAGCAGGCAGAGGACCACCCCGAGCGCGGAGGCGTGGCCGCCCGAGCCGCCGCCGGACATCGACAGGCCGACGGTCACCGCGCCCGCGAAGGAGACCGCCATGCCGGCGAGCAGCCGGGGCGGCAGCGACTCCTTGAGGAACCGCGCGCCGAGCAGGGCGATCAGGATCGGGCCGATGTTCACGACCATCGCCGCCGTGCCCGCGTCGACCTCCTGCTCGCCCCAGTTCAGGACCACCATGTACACCCCGAACCAGAGCAGCCCCGAGGTCACGATCCCCGGCCAGGCGGCCCGCGGCGGCAGCCCCTCCCGTCGTACGAGCAGCACGGCCCCGAGCACCAGCGACCCGGCGAGCAGCCGGCCGAGCGCGAGCGCGCCGGGGGAGTAGGCCGCCCCGGCGCTGCGGATCGAGACGAAGGCGGAGGCCCAGAGGGCGACGGTGACACCGGCGGCGCCGAGCGCGAGCCGGGAGGATTGCTTCTGCATCCCCCGACGGTAGGCCGCGAACGGTTCGGCGCTCACCGCAATATCGGGCGGAGCGGTACGCCCCGCTCAGCGCAGCGCCGCCGCCGGGATGCCGAGGACGTCCCGCAGGGCCGTCTCGCCCTTCGGGGTCACCTTCACCGCCCGCTCCGACCCGATCCGTACGCACCACCCCGCGTCGAGCGCGTGCCGGCACAGTGCGGCGCCCGCGAGTCCCGCGAGGTGCGGGCGGCGCTCGGTCCAGTCGAGGCAGCCGCGCGCGACGGGCCGCCGCCCCTTCCGTACGAGGGCGATGCCCTGCTCGTCGAACCAGGCCAGGCCCCGGTCCGTGAGCGCGAACCCGGTGTCCTGGCGCAGCAGTCCGCGGTCCGTCATGGCGTCGGTGACCGCGATGCCGAGCCGTCCGGCGAGATGGTCGTAGCAGGTCCGGCCGCGTGCCATCGCCTGCCCGGCGCTCGCGGCCCGCAGCGAGCGCGGCGGTGCGGGCACCTCGGGCTCGGACCGGGCGGCCAGGTCCTCGACGAGGTGTGCGATGCCGGGGTCGGCGAGGCGTACGTACCGGTGCCGGCCCTGCCGCTCCTCCGCGAGCACCCCGCCCGCGACCAGCTTCCCGAGGTGCTCGCTGGCGGTGGACGGCGCCACCCCGGCGTGCCGGGCGAGCTCCCCGGCGGTCCAGGCCCGCCCGTCGAGCAGGGCGAGCAGGAACGCGGCGCGGCTCTCGTCCGCGAAGAGCGCCGCGAGCGCGGCGAGATCACTGGCTGCCATGGGGCAAGCCTGCCGCACTCACGCTTCGGCGGCGGCCGAAATGTGAGGGGTCCGGGGGTGGGCCGGGAGTGCCTCGTACTGGAGGCGCAGGCCGTCGAGCAGCGCCCGCAGGCCCGTCTCGAAGGCGCCCTCGTCGACCTTCTGGCGGTGTTCCGAGAGGAGGTGGGCCTGGCCGAGGTGCGGGTAGTCGGCCGGGTCGTAGGCCGTCTCGTCGTCGACGAAGCCGCGGGCGAAGGAGCCGAGGGCGGAGCCGGTGATGAAGTACCGCATCAGCGCGCCGATGGAGGTGGCCTGGGCGGGGGGCCAGCCCGCGCGGACCATCCCGCCGAAGACCGCGTCGGCGACCTTGAGGCCCGCCGGGCGGCGGCCGGGGCCCTGGGCGAGGACCGGGACGATGTGCGGGTGGTCGGTGAGGGCGGCGCGGTAGGAGACGGCCCAGTCGTGCAGCGCCGTCCACCAGTCCCGGCCGTCGCCCTCCGTGAACATCGACAGGTCGATCTTCGCGCTCACCGCGTCCGCGACCGCGTCGAGGATCTCGTCCTTGGTGCGGAAGTGGTTGTAGAGCGAGGGCCCGCTCACCCCGAGCTCGGCGGCGAGCCGCCGGGTGGAGAGCGCCGCGAGGCCCTCCGCGTCCACGAGCGCGCCCGCCGTCTCGACGATGCGTTCTCGGCTGAGCAGGGGCTTGCGCGGTCGGGCCATGGCGCACATAGTAGGCCCGCACAACAAAAACTAGCAGTGGTAATTAAATGGCCGAGTGGGGTGGCACCGCATGAATCTGGAACTGAGCGAGGAGCAGGAGGCCGTACGGCGGCTCGCCGAGGACTTCGTCGCGCGCGAGGTCACCCCGCACGCCGCCGCGTGGGACCGTGCCGAGGAGGTGGACCGGGGCATCGTGAAGAAGCTCGGCGCCGTCGGCTTCCTCGGACTCACGATCCCCGAGGAGTACGGCGGCTCGGGCGGCGACCACCTCGCGTACTGCCTCGTCACCGAGGAGCTGGGCCGCGGCGACTCCTCCGTGCGCGGCATCGTCTCCGTCTCTCTCGGCCTGGTCGCCAAGACGATCGCCTCCTGGGGCGGCGAGGCGCAGAAGCGGGAGTGGCTGCCCCGGCTCGCGGCCGGCGAGGCGCTCGGCTGCTTCGGCCTCACCGAGCCCGGCACCGGCTCCGACGCCGGGAACCTGGCCACCCGCGCCGTCCGCGACGGCGACGCGTACGTCGTCGACGGCAGCAAGATGTTCATCACCAACGGCACCTGGGCCGACCTCGTCCTGCTCTTCGCCCGGACGAACGACACCCCGGGCCACAAGGGCGTCTCCGCCTTCCTCGTCCCCACCGACACCCCCGGCCTCACCCGCCGCCCCGTCCACGGCAAGCTCGGCCTGCGCGGCCAGGCCACCGCCGAACTGGTCCTGGAGGGCGTCCGCGTCCCCGCGGACGCCATGCTCGGCCCCGAGGGCAAGGGCTTCGCCGTCGCCATGTCCGCCCTCGCCAAGGGCCGCATGTCGGTCGCCGCCGGCTGCGTCGGCATCGCCCAGGCCGCCCTCGACGCGGCCCTGCGGTACGCGGGGGAGCGGGAGCAGTTCGGACGGTCCATCGCCTCCTACCAGCTGGTCCAGGAGCTCCTCAGCGACATCGCCGTCGACGTGGACGCCGCCCGGCTGCTGACCTGGCGGGTCGCCGACCTGATCGACCGGGGGCAGGACTTCGCCACCGCCGCCTCCAAGGCCAAGCTGTACGCCTCCGAGGCCGCCGTCCGCGCCGCGAACAACGCCCTCCAGGTCTTCGGCGGCTACGGCTACATCGACGAGTACCCGGTCGGGAAGCTGGTGCGCGACGCCCGCGTCATGACCCTGTACGAGGGCACCAGCCAGATCCAGAAGCTCATCATCGGCCGGGCGCTGACGGGGGTCTCGGCCTTCTGAGTACCTCGCTGAGTACGCGGACGGATGTGGCGCCCGCCACATCCGTCCGATCCTTGGCGGCATGAGCGACACACCGGTCAAGCAGCAGAACACCGCCGCGTACTACATGCAGGCCGTCATCTCCTTCGGGATCGCGATCGCGGCCGTGGGCATCGGCATCTTCCAGCTCGACGCCAGCGCCTGGGTCCGGGCCTTCCTGGCGATCTCGGTCCTCTACCTCACGACCTCGGCCTTCACCCTCGCCAAGGTCGTCCGCGACCGCCAGGAGGCCGGCCAGATCGTCAGCCGGGTCGACCAGGCCCGCCTGGAGAAGCTCCTCGCCGAGCACGACCCCTTCCAGAAGCTCTAAGCGCTTGCTCACCCTCGTTGTATGGTGTTCGTCCTGACGGGGACCGAGAAGGAGTGTGGGATGAGCGCGGCGGAGGAGACGCCCGGGGCCGAGGACGTGCCCTGGGGCGAGGTCACGCCCGAGGCGGCCCGACGGCTGCTCGTGGCCGCCGTCGAGGCGTTCGCCGAGCGCGGCTACCACGCCACCACCACCCGGGACATCGCCGGCCGCGCCGGGATGAGCCCCGCCGCGCTCTACATCCACTACAAGACCAAGGAAGAGCTGCTCCACCGGATCAGCCGCATCGGCCACGACCGGGCCCTGGAGATCCTCAAGGCCGCGGCCGACCGCGAGGGCACCGCCGCCGAGCGGCTCGCCGACGCGGTGCGCTCCTTCGTCCGCTGGCACGCCGAGCGCCACACGACCGCGCGCGTCGTCCAGTACGAGCTCGACGCGCTCAGCCCCGAGCACCGCGCCGAGATCGTGCAGCTGCGCCGCGAGTCCGACGCGACCGTGCGCCGGATCCTCGAAGAGGGCGCGGCGGCGGGCGAGTTCGACGTGCTCGACGTGTCCGGCACCGCGGTCGCCGTGCTCTCCCTCTGCATCGACGTCTCGCGCTGGTTCAACACCCAGGGCCGCCGCACCGCCGACGAGGTCGGCGTGCTCTACGCCGGCCTCGTCCTCCGCATGGTCGGCGTTCAGAAGTAGTAGCGCGAGACCGACTCGGCCACGCAGACCGGCTTCTCGGAGCCCTCGCGCTCCACGGTCACCGCGGCCGTCACCTGCACGCCGCCGCCCGCCTCCTCGACCTTCGTCAGGACGGCGGTGGCGCGCAGCCGCGAACCGACCGGGACCGGGGCGGGGAAACGCACCTTCTCCGTCCCGTAGTTGAGGCCCATCTTCATGCCCTCGACCCGCAGCACCTGCGGGACGAACAGCGGCAGCAGCGACAGCGTCAGATAGCCGTGCGCGATCGTCGAGCCGAACGGGCCCGTCGCGGCGCGCTCCGGGTCCACGTGGATCCACTGGTGGTCCCCGGTCGCCTCGGCGAAGAGATCGATCCGCTTCTGGTCGATCTCCAGCCAGTCGCTGTGTCCCAGCTGCTCGCCCACCCCCGCGCGCAGCTCCTCGGCGGAGGTGAAGATCCTCGGCTCGGCCATGTGTCCCGGTCCCTTCTGGTGACGGCTGTCTAAGCGCTTGCTCAGCATGTGGGGTGCGGGGGCAGCTGTCAACGGCCGCCACCGGCGCACCAGTAGGGTTCTGCGGGTGCCGCAGATTCCAGAGAAGATCCACGAACTCACCGTCGGCCAGCTCTCCGCCCGCAGCGGGGCCGCCGTCTCCGCCCTGCACTTCTACGAGACGAAAGGGCTCATCACCAGCCGCCGCACCAGCGGGAACCAGCGCCGCTACGGCCGCGACACGCTCCGCCGCGTCGCCTTCGTCCGGGCCGCGCAGCGGGTCGGCATCCCCCTCGCCACCATCCGGGAGGCACTGGCCCAGCTCCCCGAGGAACGCACGCCCACGAACGAGGACTGGGCGCGGCTGTCCGGGGCGTGGCGCACCGAACTCGACGAGCGCATCAAGCAGCTCGGCCGGCTGCGCGACCATCTGACGGACTGCATCGGCTGCGGGTGCCTCTCCCTGGAGACCTGCGTCCTGTCCAACCCCGACGACCGCCTCGGCGAGCAGATGGCGGGCTCCCGCCTCCTCCCGATCCGCCGCCCGCCGACGGAGTAGCCGGCACTCGCGCGAGCCCCGGCCGCAACGGGCGGCGGGGCGCCGTCCGCGACCCGGGTCACGCCGCCGGGGCCAGGGGGCGGCGGGCTCGGGTCAGTGCTCCCGTCGTCAGGACCGCCCGGGGGACCCCCACCCCGCAGTCGCCGCACGCCGGGCCGAGCCCCGCCCATTCGATCCGCGGCCCCCCGCACACCGGGCACTCCTCGCCCGGCCCCCGCTCAAGCGCGGTGATCAGCCGCCGCAGCACCTCCGGCAGCGGGTCCGAGGGGTGGACCGCCGGGTCCCCGCAGCGGACCACGCCGTTGCCGCCCCAGACGCGCCGGTGCCAGTCGTCGAGCGCGCCCAGCCCGCGCAGCCCCTCGTGCTTCTCGCGCCGCCGCCGCGCGGCGAACCGCTCCTCGTACGCGAGCCACACCGCCCGCGCCTCCTCCAGCTCGTCGAGCGCGGCCACGAGCCGCTGCGGGTCGAGCTCCCGGTCCTCGGGACCGAATCTGTGTCTGCGGCACAGATGGTCCCAGGTCGCGCGGTGCCCGTAGGGCGCGAACCTCTCCAGGCACTTGCGCAGTGAGTACCTGCGCAGCGCCGTGTCGCACCCCGGATCGCGCACCTGTCTCGCGAGACTCCGGAAACCGGCCATCCCTCGCCACCTCCGCCGCTGGTCCTTCCGCGCTATCAGAGGGACGAACGGGAGCCCCGCCGTGTTCCATCGAAATTCCGATGGCAGCCATCACCGGCCGGTCCGGGACGCCGAGACCACCACCTCCGCCAGCTCGGGACGGCAGATGTCGCTGTGCGAGCGGACCACCTCGGCCGCGTCCACGCTCACGCATCCGACGCCCGGCACCCCCGAGCGCAGGGCCTCGGCGATGCTCAGGCCCGCCGTCCCCGGGACCGCCTGCACGCCGTCGTGTCCGATCGCGCCCCAGCGCGGGTCGTCCGTGCCGAGCAGCGACTCGGAGTCGTTCGCGAGCCGGGACGCCAGCGGGTACATCACCCCGAGCGCCGTGTCGTGCCGCGAGTAGCACGCCACGACCGGCCCCCGGACCCGGTTCTGGAGGTCCCGCAGCGAACCGGAGCGGCCCGGGTCGTGCGGCAGCCGCGCCGCGAACGCGTAGTGCGAGAAGGCGCCCTGGAGGAGCGTCACGGACGCGACCGGCCGGGCCCCCGCGGGCAGCCCCCGCAGCGCGTACGCGACGAGCCGGGCGCCCATGCTGTGCCCCACGAGGTGGACCCGGAGCCCGGGGGCGCTCCGGGCGACCTCCCCGAGCAGCGGCCCGAGCCCGTGCTCGCCGACCTGCCCGGCCCGCTTCTTCATCACGTAGTACGTGGCCTGCCGCAGCGCCTCCTTGGCGCCCTTCCAGTACTTCTTCAGACCTTCGCCGAAGAAGTCCTCCTCAGGTGAGTCCTCGAGGGCCCCCGTGAACAGGGCGCACACCTGCACCGGATCCCCCACCAGGAACTCCGGCACCGGCTCCCGTACGGCCACGGACTCGGCGTCCACGTCCGTCAGCTCCCGCAGCAGCGCCCCGAACTCCGCGAACGCCGCCTCCTCCGCCGGCGCCGCGTCGAGGAGTTCCGTGAGCCGCCCGATGACCGGCTCCTTCTCCGGGAGGACCGTCACGAGCGCCCTGAAGTCGGGCACCGGCTCGTCCGTGAACATCATCGAGGGCCAGATCACCCCCGCGTACCCCATCTCGGTCCCCGGCGCGAGCAGCCCGGGGAAGGGGGCGAAGAAGTCGGAGCAGAGGCGGGTGGCGCCGGACGGGGAGTTGTTCCATCCGTGCGCGAACAGCACCAGGTCGCCCACCCCCTGGCGCGCCAGCGCGGCCAGCGCGGAGGCCTGGCCCGGCGGCCCGTCGCCGTCCTTGTCGAAGGTGATCTCCCGGTACGGCTCCACACTCATCCCGGTCACGGCCAGACCGTCCCTCCACGTCGAGGGGGCCGCAGCGCCGAGTGCGCCCCGTGCGCGGGCGGCGGCTCCTTGGCCAGCATGCCCGCGCACGGCCCCGTCCAGACGTGCGACGGCGGGTCAGCGCAGCCGCGCCGCCGAGATCCTGGGGAAGTGGATCAGGAGGTCGTACGCGGTGGAGAGCCGCATCGGCACCACATCGCCCGGCCAGGGGAACACCGTCCCGATGTGCCGGACCGGCCGGGCCACGCCCAGCCAGTCGCGCGCCGCCGGAGTCGTACGCCGCATGTCCAGGTAGAAGGGGCCGGACGCGACCCGGTCCAGGGTGTCGGCGCTGCTGTCGGGGCCGAGCGGGGTGACGGCGAAGGTCCGGATCGGCTCGCCGGGGGCTCCGGTGTCGTGCGCGTTGAAGGAGCCCCGGCCGAAGGAGGCGCCGACGCTCAGGTAGTCCCGGCCCAGGAGGTCCCGCAGGAAGGCGCCCTGGAGCCGCGGGTACTGGTCGGGCTCCGGCGTCTCGTAGCCGACGTGCCCGTTGTGCGCGGAGAGCACCATCCGGTCGCCGGTCCGCCGCTGCCACCACACGGTGTTCTCGGCCATGGTCCGGTCGCGGTAGAGCATCGCCGCGGCGACCCCCTCGGGAGTCGTCAGGTCGTGGGCGTACTCGGTGCCGACCTGGGCGATCGCGCGCGCGTGCTGCACCGCCCACGCCTGCGCCTCCCGCGCCCGGGGGCCCCCGCCGGGGCTCCGCCGTTCCAGGAGGGCGAGGGCGCGGTTCACCTCGCCGGCCATCCGCTGCCGCTCGGCGCGCGGCTTCTCCATGTAGCCCTTCATCCAGGCCTCCACCTCGCCGGTGGGCCGGGAGTCGCGGTACAGCTCCCGGAAGCGGGGCAGGAGGTCCGGGTGGACGCGGGCGACGTACGAGGTGACGGTGTCGAAGAGGTTCGGTCCCGCGTACCCGAGGTCGTTCCCCATGAAGTGCACCGGGCGATCGGGGTGAAGCCGGTTGTACTCCCGCATCCACCGGAAGAGGTCGAGGTACTCCTCGGTGTTCCAGAGGCGGTACGACTCCTGGAACTCGTCCCGCATGATCGTCTCGATGTCGCCGCGGCCGGTGCGGACCCAGTCGTCGACGAGGAGCCCGGTGGACCAGGGGGCTTCCAGGGCGAAGGTGGTGAAGCCCCGGGACTCCACCAGGTGTTCGAAGATCCGGTGCTTGGCGGTGAAGAACTCGGCCGAGCTGTGGGTGGCCTCGCCGAGGCCGACGACCTTGGCCGAGCCGATCATCCGGTCGAGCGGACGCAGATCGGTCAGGGGCCGGGCGGAGCGGGCGAGTTCCCGTGCGGGGCCGGGGCCGGCCGGGCCCTCGGCGGCACGGGCCGCGGGCGCGAGGGTGCCCAGGCAGGCGGCGAGGAGGAGCCCGACGAGGGGCAGCCGGGACGGACGGCGTCGTAACGAGAGGTTCATGGGCCCAGCCTGGTCGGCGGGACGTCCCGGGGGACATCCCGCCGGCACCCGTACGGGCCGGGGGCCAACCCCACCCTCACCGGTACAGCAGGTACTCCTCCCGCACCGCCCGGAACACCGCCAGGTCCGTCTCCCACGCCCCGACGACCTCGTCCACGCCCGCGCCCGCGTCGATCAGGGTCCGTACCCGGGTCGAGCCGGTCAGCTTGTCGATCCAGTTGTCCGCCCGCCAGGCGAAGCCGGACCAGGAGCTCCTGGCGGTGACCAGGAGTCCGATGCCCGTCCGCACCGGGTCGAAGGACTCCCGGTCGTCGACGTGCAGCTGCACCCCGCCGACGGTCTTCCCCTGGAACTTGGAGAAGGTCGGGGCGAAGTACGCCTCGCGGAAGCGGACCCCGGGCAGTTCGAGGGCGTTCGCGGCCTCGGCCCACCTTCGGTCGATCCCCTCGGCGCCGAGGAGTTCGAACGGCCGGGTGGTGCCCCGCCCCTCGGACAGGTTCGTGCCCTCGAAGAGGCACGTGCCCGCGTAGACGAGCGCGGTCTCCGGTGTCGGCATGTTCGGGCTGGGCGGCACCCACGGCAGCCCGGTGGCGTCGAAGAACTCCGTCCGCCGCCACCCCGTCATCCGTACGGTCTCCAGGGCGACGGGCTCGGCCAGGAACGCGCCGTTGAACAGCCCGGCCAGCTCGGCCACCGTCATGCCGTGCGCCTGCGCGATCGGCTCCCGGCCGACGAAGGTGGCGAACGCCCGGTCCAGGACGGGGCCGAGCGCCGCCCGTCCGGTCACCGGGTTCGGCCGGTCGAGGACCACGAACCGCTTCCCGGCGAGGGCGGCGGCCGCCATGCAGTCGTACAGCGTCCAGATGTACGTGTAGAAGCGCGCGCCGACGTCCTGGATGTCGAAGACGACCGTGTCCACACCGGAGGCGGTGAAGACGTCCGCCAGGGGCTGCCCGCTCTTCAGGTACGTGTCGTAGACGGGCAGTCCGGTCGCCGGATCGTCGTACCGCCCCTCGGAGCCGCCCGCCTGGGCGGTGCCCCGGAAGCCGTGCTCGGGGCCGAAGACGGCGACCAGGTCCACCCGGTCGTCCGCGTGCATCACGTCCACGAGGTGGCGGGCGTCCGGGGTGATGCCGGTGGGGTTGGTGACGACGCCGACGCGGTCGCCCGCGAGGAGCGCGTACCCGTCGGCCGCGAGCCGCTCGAAGCCGGTCCGCACCCGGCCGTGACCGGGCGCGGCGGAGGCAGGGGCCGTGGACGTGGCCGCGACCGCGCCGAGGGCGCCTCCGGCGGCCAGCAGACTCCGTCGCGACAGGCTCATGCGGGACCTCCTCGGTGTGACGGGAGTGACATGGGCACGCACGCTAGCGCTCCTGACCGCCCCGGGGAACGAGGCGTGCGGAACGGGTCTTCCGCCCTTCCATACCGACCGGTTAGTCTGTCCCGGTCCCGACAGCGGGTCGTCACAGCCGAGAGGTGGGTCCATGACCGCGGACAGGAACGAACCCCGGAGCGCCGGCGCCGACGGGCTCCAGGGCGCCGGCGTCGTCGTCACCGGAGCGGGCGGCGGCATCGGCGCGGCCCTCGCCCGCCGCTTCGCCGCCGAGGGCGCCCGCGTCGTCGTCAACGACCTCGACCCCGAGCGGACCAAGGCCGTCGCCGAGGAGATCGGCGCCCTCGCCGTCCCGGGCGACGCCTCCGCCGTCGTCGACGAGGCCCGCGAGGCCCTCGGCGGCAGCGTCGACATCTGGTGCGCCAACGCCGGACTCTCCTCGCCCGGCGACGCCTTCGCCGACGAGGACGTCTGGGCCGCCGCCTGGGACGTCAACGTCATGGCCCACGTCCGCGCGGCCCGCGCCCTCCTCCCGGAGTGGCTGGAACGCGGCAGCGGCCGCTTCGTCTCCACCGTCTCCGCCGCCGGACTGCTCACCATGATCGGCGCGGCGCCGTACAGCGTCTCCAAGCACGGCGCGTACGCCTTCGCCGAATGGCTCTCCCTCACCTACCGCCACCGCGGCCTCAAGGTCCACGCCATCTGCCCCCAGGGCGTCCGTACGGACATGCTCACCGCCGCCGGATCCGCCGGCGAACTCGTCCTCGCCCCCACCGCCATCGAGCCCGAGGACGTCGCCGACGCCCTCCTCGACGCCATCGCCGCCGACCGCTTCCTCGTCCTGCCCCACCCCGAGGTCGCCGGCTACTACCGCAACCGCGCCACCGACCCCGAGCGCTGGCTCGGCACCATGAACCACGTCCAGCGGACCTGGGAGACGGCCACCGGTCGGCCGTAGCGCCGGCGGATGGGAAGATCTAGCGGCGGGATCGCGTTCCCGTGACCGAAAACGATCATCGAGGAAGGCGGCGGAGCATGGCCAGGACGACGGAAGGGAGCGGCGCCCCCGTCCCCCAGAGGCTCCTCGCCGCCGCCACCCGGCTCTTCGCCGAGCGGGGCTACGACCGCACCTCCGTCCAGGAGATCGTCGAGGCCGCCGGGGTCACCAAGGGCGCGCTCTACCACTACTTCGGCTCCAAGGAGGACCTCCTCCAGGAGGTCTACTCCCGGGTGCTGCGGCTCCAGCAGGAGCGGCTCGACGCGTTCGCGGACGCCGACGCGCCCGTCGAGGACCGGCTGCGCGACGCCGCGGCCGACGTCGTCGTCACCACCATCGAGAACCTCGACGACGCCTCCATCTTCTTCCGCTCCATGCACCACCTGAGCCCCGAGAAGCACAAGCAGGTGCGGTCCGAGCGGCGCCGCTACCACGAGCGCTTCCGCGCCCTGATCGAGGAGGGCCAGCGGGCGGGCGTCTTCTCCTCCGCCACGCCCGCCGACCTCGTCGTGGACTACCACTTCGGCTCCGTGCACCACCTGTCCACCTGGTACCGCCCGGACGGCCCGCTGACCCCGCAGCAGGTCGCCGACCACCTCGCCGACCTCCTGCTGCGGGCCCTGCGCCCGTAGGGCCCGTCCGGCTACAGGTACTGCTTCAGTTCCCGGCGCGCCAGCGACCGCTGGTGCACCTCGTCCGGGCCGTCCGCCAGCTTCAGCGTCCGCGCCGCCGCCCACAGCTCGGCCAGCGGGAAGTCCTGCGAGACGCCGCCCGCCCCGTGCGCCTGCACGGCCCTGTCGATGATGTCGACGACCGCGCGCGGGGTCGCGATCTTGATGGCCTGGATCTCGGTGTGCGCGCCCCGGTTGCCGACGGTGTCCATGAGCCAGGCCGTCTTCAGGACGAGGAGCCGCAGCTGCTCGATGGTCACCCGGGCGTCGGCGATCCAGTTCTGCACCACGCCCTGCTGGGCGAGCGTCTTGCCGAAGGCGGTACGGGAGACGGCGCGCCGGCACATCAGCTCGACCGCCCGCTCCGCCATGCCGATGAGCCGCATGCAGTGGTGGATGCGGCCGGGGCCGAGCCGGGCCTGCGCGATGGCGAAGCCGCCGCCCTCCTCGCCGACGATGTTCGCGGCCGGGACCCGGACCCCGTCGAAGACCACCTCGGCGTGGCCGCCGTGGGAGTGGTCCTCGTACCCGTACACCTGCATCGCCCGCCGGACCTCGACGCCCGGGGTGTCGCGCGGCACGAGGATCATCGACTGCTGGCGGCGCGGGTCGGGCCCGTCGGGGTCGGTCTTGCCCATGACGATGAAGATCCGGCAGTCGGGGTTCATCGCCCCGGAGATGTACCACTTGCGGCCGTCGACGACGTACGAGTCCCCGTCCCGCCGGATCCGGGTCTCGATGTTCGTCGCGTCGGAGGAGGCGACCTCGGGCTCGGTCATCGCGAAGGCCGAGCGGATCTCGCCGGCGAGCAGCGGCTCCAGCCACTGCTTCTTCTGCGCCTCGTCGCCGAACTGGGCGAGCAGCTCCATGTTCCCGGTGTCCGGGGCGGCGCAGTTGAGGGCGGTGGGGGCGAGGTGCGGGCTGCGGCCGGTGATCTCGGCGAGCGGCGCGTACTGGAGGTTGGTCAGCCCGGCGCCGTACTCCGCGTCCGGAAGGAAGAGGTTCCACAGCCCCTGCCGTTTGGCCTCGGCCTTCAGGTCCTCCACGACCGCCGGCGCGTCCCAGGGCGAGGCGAGCCGGGCTCGCTGCTCCTCGGCGACGGCCTCGGCCGGGTAGACGTGCTCGTCCATGAAGGCGAGGAGCTTCGCGCGCAGTTCCTCGGTGCGCGCGTCGTAGGAGAAGTCCATGGCGGTTCAGCCCTCCTGAAGGGTGGTCAGGCCGTGCTCGATGAAGACGGGGACGAGCTCGCCGATCCGGTCGAAGCCGGCCCCGACGGTCTGCCCGAGGGTCCACCGGTAGTGGATGCCCTCCAGGATCACCGCGAGCTTGAACCACGCGAAGGCCGTGTACCAGGCGAGTCCCGAGGTGTCGCGGCCGGAGCGGGCCGCGTAGCGCTCGACCAGCTCGGCGGTGCTCGGATGCCCGGGGGCGGTGGCGGTCGTGGAGACGGGGGAGTCCGGCAGGTCGAGCGGCGTGCTGTACATGACGAGGAGGCCGAGGTCGGTGAGCGGGTCACCGAGGGTCGACATCTCCCAGTCGAGGACGGCCCGGATCCGGCCGTCCTCGCCGGCGAGGACGTTGTCGAGCCGGTAGTCGCCGTGGATCACGGTGGGCGGGGGAGAGGCGGGCAGCGCACGCCCGAGGGCCGCGTGCAGCTCCTCGATTCCCGGCAGCTCGCGGCCGCGCGAGGCGTCGAGCTGCTTCCCCCAGCGGCGCAGCTGCCGGTCGAGGAAGCCTTCGGGGCGCCCGAAGTCGCCGAGCCCCACCGCCTCCGGGTCGACGGCGTGCAGGTCGACGAGGGTGTCGACCAGGCCGAGGACGGTGGCGCGGGTGCGCTCGGGGCCCAGCGGGGCGAGCTCACGGGCCGAGCGGTACGGCGTCCCGTCGACGAAGTCCATCACGTAGAACGGCGCGCCGAGCACCGACTCGTCCTCGCAGAGCAGGACCGTCCCGGGGACGGGCACGTCCGTCGCGTGCAGGGCGCTGATGACGCGGTGCTCGCGCCGCATGTCGTGCGCGGTGGCGAGGACGTGGCCGAGCGGGGGCCGGCGGACCACCCAGCGGCCGGTGCCGTCGCTCACGACGTACGTCAGGTTCGACCGGCCGCCCTCGATCAGCCGGGCGTCGAGGGGTCCGGAGAGCAGCCCGGGCCGCTCACGGTCGAGGTACCGGCGCAGCTGCTCGGGGTCGAGCCCTGGGGGCGGGGCGGAACTCACGTGGGGGTACCTCCGGATCGTCTTCGGCGACGCCCATTGTGACCGACCAGTCGGTATGCAGTCCAGGGCCCGCACCCACGCGGGCGGTGCCCCCGCCCGCGTGGGGCGCGGAAGCACCGCCCGTGACAGGGCTACGCGTGGCAGGCCACCGGGACCCCGCCGTTCATCGTCGCCATGTCCGAGAACACCGTCACGGGATCCAGCGGCGACCCCTCCGGCAGGCCCTCCAGTTCCGCGTACGCCCGGTGCAGGTTCGCCACGAGCCGCTCGCTCTCCCGCCACGCGGCGAACTCGCCGAGCTCCGCGCGCTGCGCCGTCTCCAGCGGGCTCGCCCCCTTCGCGTACCCCTCGACGGCGAGTTCCCGCACCCACAGCAGGTACCGCTCCGTGGTGTCGTACACCGAGGGGTCGGTCACCCGCCCGTGCCCGGGCACGACCGTCGGCGCGTCGAGGGAACGCAGCAGGTCGAGCGCGCGCAGCGACCCGGCGAGGGAGCCCATCGGCAGGAACGGCGTCCCGCCGTGGAAGACGAGGTCGCCGGTGAACACGACACCCTGCTCGGGGAGATGGACGATCGAGTCGCCGGTCGTGTGCGCGGCCCCCGGGTGGAGCAGCCGCACCTCGATCGCGCCGACGTACAGCGTGAGCCGCTCGCTGTACGTCACGGACGGCGGCAGGATGTCGACCCGCCCGAAGTCGGTCTGCGGCCACAGCAGATGGAGCTGGTGCCCGGCCGCGAGCTGCTCGGACCGGCAGTTCTCGTGACCCACGATCCGCGCCTCGGGGCGGAACACCCCGTTGCCGTAGGTGTGGTCGCCGTGGTGATGGGTGGAGACGATGGTGCGCGGCAGCGGCAGCCCCTCGGCGAGCACCGCGTCGCGCAGCAGCAGCGCGCGCCGCTCGGTGGCGGCGGTGTCGACGAGCAGCGTCTCGTCGACGTCGCCGATGAACCCGGCGTTGTTCAGGCACCAGCCGCCGTCGGGCTGGACGAAGGCGTACACGTGCGGCGCGAGCGTGACGACATAGGGATCGGTGGCAGACAAGGGATTCCCCCGGATGAGAGCCCGACTGGACAGGGGAAGAGTGCCAGTCGGCGCCGGGCCCAGGGAAGTCGGAACGGACCCCTCCGGGAACGGCGGACACGGCCGGGACGCGCAGCCCGGAGCCGACTACCCCTCGTCCCACCCCTGCGCCGCCGCGAACGCCTCCCCGTACTCCGCCGACCACCGCCCCAGCGCCTCGATCGGCCCGAGCAGCGAACGCCCGAGTGCGGTCAGCCCGTACTCGACCCGGGGCGGGGTCTCCTCGTACGCCCGGCGTTCCACCAGTGCGTACCCCTCGAGACGCCGCAGGGTCTCCGTCAGGACCTTCGCGCTGATCCCGCCGATCGCCGTCCGCAGCTCGCCGGGCCGGCGCGGCCCGTCCGCGAGCGCGTAGAGGACGACGCCGTTCCAGGTGTTGGCCAGCAGATCGAAGCCGAGCCGCGCCCGGCAGTCCGCGAGGAACCGGTCGGGAGCCCTGTCGGGAACCAATTGGTAAGTCGCCCCCCGCCTACGGTCGTTGGAGTCGGCACGCACAACGGTACGTGAGGGAGGACGCCCCATGCGGGTGGGAATACTGGGTACGGGCGCGATGGCGCGGGCGCTCGGCGGAGGGTGGGTCCGGGCGGGCCACGAGGTGCTCGTCGGCGGCCGGGACGAGGAACGGACCGCCGCGCTCGCGGCGAGCACGGGGGCCCGCCCGGGCACCCTCGCCGAGGCCGCCCGCTTCGGCGACGCGACCCTGCCGGCCCTGCCGTACGACGCCGTCCTGCCGGCCCTCGGCTCGGTGGGGCCCGTCGACTCGTTCGGCGGGCGGATCCTGATCGACTGCACCAACGCGGTCGGCCCCGGCCCCGTCCTCACCACCGGCGAGGGCCCCGGCGCCGCCCGCACCCTCGCGGCCGCGACGGGCGCCCGGGTCGTGAAGGCCTTCAACCACGTGACGCCGGCGGTGTGGAGCCGTACCCCGCCCGTCCTCGCCGACGGCCCGCTCGTCGTCCCCCTCTGCGGGGACGACGAGGAGGCCCTCGCCCTCGTCTCGACGCTCGCCGCCGACCTGGGCTGCGCCCCCTTCGTCGCCGGCCCGCTGGCCCACGCGGACCTCCTGGAGGCGACCACCGCCTTCCTCATCGGCCTCTGGACCTCGGGCCGCGACCCGCGCGCCATGCTCCCGCCGCCGGCGGCGCTCGGCGGCTGACGCGCCCGGCCCGCGCCCCGGCTTGCGGGCCGGCCCGGACACCCGGAGGGTCGGGGTATGAAGGCGATCAGCTACAGCCGGTACGGCGGTCCCGAGGTCCTGGAGTACGGAGAGCTGCCCGACCCCAAGGTCGGCCCCGACGAGGTCCTGGTCAGGGTGCGGGCGGCCGCCGTCAACCCCGTCGACTGGAAGGCGCAGGCCGGCTATCTCGACGGCATGCTCGACGTCGTGTTCCCCGTCGTGCCCGGCTGGGACGTCTCCGGCGTCGTCGTCCGGACCGGCGTCTCCGTCCCGGAGTACGACGCCGGGGACGAGGTCATGGGGTACGTCCGCGAGGACTTCCTCGCGCACGGCACCTTCGCCGAGTACGTCTCCGCGCCCGTCCGCACCCTCGCCCGCAAGCCCCGCAGCCTCGGATTCGAGGAGGCCGCGGCCCTCCCGCTCGCCGGCCTCACCGCGTACCAGGTGCTCCAGGCGCAGGCCCTCGCGGTGCGCCCCGGGGACACCGTCCTCGTGCACGCGGCGGCCGGCGGGGTCGGCTCGATGGCCGTGCAGATCGCCCGGCACCTCGGCTGCCGGGTCCTCGGCGCGGCCAGGGACGTGGGTCTGGAGCGGGTCGCGGAGCTCGGCGCCGAACCCGTCCGCTACGACGAGGAGACGTTCGCCGAGCAGGTCCGCGCCCTCGCCCCGCAGGGCGTGGACGCCGTCCTCGACACCATCGGGGGCCCGTTCCTCGAGCTCTCCGCCCGGCTCCTCGCCCCGGGGGGCCGCCTGGCGTCCATCGCCGACGGGGAGGTCCTCGCCCTCGGCGGCCGCTACTTCTGGGTCCGCCCCGACGCCGCCGACCTCGCGGCCCTCGCCGACCTGGCCGACGCGGGCGTCCTCACCGTACGGGTGGCCAGGACGTTCCCGCTGGAGCGGGCGGCCGACGCCCAGCGCGCCAACGCGGCGGGCGGCCTGAACGGCAAGGTCGTGGTGACCGTGCCCTGAGGAGTCACCAGATCACCGCCGCGCCGAAGACCGCGAGCGCGATCGTGCACACCGCCGCGAGCAGCGCGCCGCGGTGGGAGAGCGGGAGCGGCCGGGCCGCGCCCAGGGAGCGGATCCGGCGGTGGGCCACCGCCAGGAACGCGATCCACACCAGGGAGGAGAGCGCGAACCCGGTCACCTCCTTCGCCGTGACCTCGTCGCTGATCGTCGCCTTCATGGCGAGCACCGCGACGACCGTGCACGACAGGGTCGTACGCCGCCACGCGAGCCGGGTCCGCTCCGGCTGGAGCCCCGGATCCCGGGCCCCGTCGGCCGGGCTCACTTCCCGGCCCAGCCGAAGACGACGAGCACCACCATGGCGAGCGCCACGACGGCCACCGCGAGGCTGAGCACCGCCGGGAAGCGGGACACCGGCAGGTCCTCGTTGCGCCGCATCGCCCGCTCGCAGCGCACCCAGTGGTTCACCGCCCGCAGGGAGCACAGCACACCGGCGACGAGCAGCGCGAGCGCGAGCCCGACGCGGACGCCCCAGCGCAGGTCCGGCAGGAACTGGTCGACGGCGAAGCCGCCGCCGATCAGGGCGAGCGCGGTCCGGAGCCAGGCGAGGAAGGTCCGCTCGTTGGCGAGGGAGAAGCGGTAGTCGGGGGTGTCGCCCTCGTCCCGGATCCGCTGCGGCGCGAACCACAGCCGCAGACTCTGCACGAAATCGCTCACCCGTGCACCCTAACGGCCGGAAGATCGCCCCGCCCGGCACCGAAAGGCCGGTCCGGGGCGCGCCCGCCCGGCACCGGGAGACCGTCCCGCGGTGCGCCCGCCCGGGACCAAAGGCCGGCCCGCCGTGCGCCGGCCCCGCACCGGAAGGTCAGCCCGCCGTGTGTCCCTCCGCCCGCAGCAGCTCGTACGCCGCGAGCCCGTCCGGTACCCACTCCCAGGCGTCCGCCGTCCCCGGCAGCCGCCGTTCCAGTTCCTCGTCCGTGAGGAAGCCGTGCCAGGCGACCTCCTCCACCTGGGGGCTGACCGGCAGTTCGCAGCGGACCTCGTAGACCGCCGACCACCACTTCCCGGCCACGCCCCCGGAGTCGTACAGGAAGCGCGTCACCGGCTCGGGGCGGGGCAGCCCGGAGACCCCGAGCTCCTCCTCGGCCTCCCGCAGGGCGGCCTCGTCGTAGGACTCGCCCGCGCCGACGACGCCGCCGACGAACATGTCGTACATCGAGGGGAAGACCAGCTTCGTCGGCGTCCTGCGGTGGACGAAGACGCGGCCCTCGGCGTCCCGCACCCGGATGAAGACGCAGCGGTGGATCAGGCCCCGCGCGTACACCTCACCGCGCGAGGCCCGCCCGACCACCCGGTCGTTCTCGTCGACGACGTCGAGGATCTCTTCAGAGGCGCTCATGCACCCATGAAATCACTGGCCCATGACGTACTTGACCGTCGGACCGGTCGTCCAGCCGCCGTCCACGGCGAGCTCCGCGCCCGTCACGTACGAGGCGGCGTCCGAGAGCAGGAAGACGACCGCGCCCGCGATCTCGTCGGCCTCGCCGACCCGGCCCATCGGCGTGTTCGGGTACCTGCCCTCGCCGCGCTCGATGCCGACGGAGGCCGTCATCGGGGTGTAGGTCATGCCGGGGTGGACGGAGTTGACGCGGATCTTCGCCGTGCCGAGCTCCACCGCGCCGATCTTCGTCAGGCCGCGCACGCCCCACTTGGAGGCGCCGTACCCGGCGGTCAGGGCCAGGCCCATCAGGCCGGCGGCCGAGGAGATGTTGACGATCGAGCCGCCGCCGGCCTCCTTCATCGCCGGGATCGCGACCTTCATGCCGATGAAGACGCCGGTCAGGTTGATGTCGAGGACCTTG
The DNA here is from genome assembly GCF_042889835.1 of Streptomyces sp. NPDC002463. Lineage (NCBI taxonomy): Bacteria > Bacillati > Actinomycetota > Actinomycetes > Kitasatosporales > Streptomycetaceae > Streptomyces > Streptomyces sp. NPDC002463. The sequence continues at coordinate 209,498 of NZ_JBIARL010000010.1, read as the reverse complement.
CGGAAGTGCTCGACGGACTCGGTCTCCAGGAACGCGCCGGTGGAGATGCCGGCGTTGTTCACGAGACCGTGCAGCCCGCCGAACTCCGCCACCGCGAAGGCGACGGCCGCCGCCCACTCCTCCTCGGAGGTCACGTCGTGGTGCAGGAACCGGGCCCGCTCGCCGAGCGCCTCGGCGGTGGCCTTGCCGTCCTCGTCGAGGACGTCGGTGATCACGACGTTCGCGCCGGAGGCCACGGCCAGCCGGGCGGCCTCGGCGCCCAGGCCGCGGGCGCCGCCGGTGATGAGCACGGTCTTGCCGGTGAGGTCGTTCATGGTGAGGTCCCTTTCAGCGGGTTCAGACGCTCCGGGGCTGTGCGGCCCGGAGAAGCGCGGTGGTGGTCTCGACGAGGTCGGCGAGGAAGAGCGGCTCGCCGGTGAGGGGCTCGGTGCCGTCGAGGTACTGCCGGGCCCGGTCCGCCATCGCCGCGCCCACCACGGTCAGCGCCAGGTCGAGGCGCTCCAGGAGCAGCGGCTCGGGGAGTCCGCCGGCGGCCAGGCGGTCGGCGATCCGCTCGATCAGGCTCCAGTAGGAGGTGCCGGCGAGCGTGGGATGCGGGGTGCGGGTGCGGACGCCGCTCTCGTGGCTGAGCTGCGCGGAGATCCGCAGGCAGCGGCGGCCCCGGTCGGTGCCCAGCTCGGTGGCCTCGGCGGTGACGAGCGCGGCGACCAGCTGCCGGAGGTCGTCGCCCGCGCCGTCCAGAAGAGGAGCGAGCACCTGTTCCGTACGGGTCTGGCGGCCGGCCATGACCGCGTCGAGCAGTCCGGCGCGCGAGCCGAAGTGGTACTGCACGGCGGAGGGGTTGGCCTGTCCGGCCAGCGCCACGATGTCCCGCAGCTGTGCGCCGTCGACACCCTGTGCGGCGAAGAGCTCCTCCGCAGCGCGGATCAGTTTCTCCCGGGTCTCGGGCCCTGACGTCCTTGCCATGCCTTCATATTAATGCTCGACATTAGAAAACGGAAAGGCCGGACGGTTGACTCGATACATCCGTGTATCCAAGATGCGGTCCATGTCCTACGACGCTGATGTGATCGTGATCGGGGCGGGCCTCGCCGGCCTCGTCGCCACCGCCGAGCTGGTCGACGCCGGCCGCTCCGTGATCCTCCTCGACCAGGAGCCGGAGCAGTCCCTCGGCGGTCAGGCCCACTGGTCCTTCGGCGGCCTGTTCCTCGTCGACTCGCCCGAACAGCGCAGGATGCGCGTCAAGGACAGCCACGCCCTGGCCCTCCAGGACTGGTACGGCACCGCCGGTTTCGACCGCGACGAGGACCACTGGCCGAGGAAGTGGGCCGAGGCGTACGTCGACTTCGCCGCCGGCGAGAAGCGCGCCTGGCTCCACGCGCGCGGGGTGCGCTTCTTCCCCGTCGTCGGCTGGGCCGAGCGCGGCGGCTACGACGCGAACGGCCACGGCAACTCCGTACCCCGCTTCCACATCACCTGGGGCACCGGACCCGGCCTCGTCGCCCCCTTCGAGCGCAGGGTCCGCGAAGGCGCCGCCCGTGGCCTCGTCGACCTCCGCTTCCGCCACCGCGTCACCGGCCTCGGCCGCACGGCCGGAACCGTCGACACCGTCTCCGGCGAGATCCTGGAACCCTCCACCGCCGCCCGCGGCACCGCCAGCGGCCGCGAGGTCGCCGGCACCTTCGAGCTCCGCGCCCAGGCCGTGATCGTCACCTCCGGCGGCATCGGCGGCAACCACGACCTGGTCCGCGCGCAGTGGCCCGCCCGCCTCGGCACCCCGCCCGCCAAGCTGCTCTCCGGCGTACCCGCCCATGTCGACGGGCTGATGCTCGGCATCGCCGAGAAGGCCGGCGCCCACCACATCAACCGCGACCGGATGTGGCACTACACCGAGGGCATCGAGAACTGGAACCCCATCTGGGCCCGGCACGGCATCCGCATCCTGCCCGGACCGTCCTCCCTCTGGCTCGACGCCACCGGCAAGCGGCTGCCCGTCCCGCTCTTCCCCGGCTTCGACACCCTCGGCACCCTCGAACACATCATGCGGACCGGCCACGACCACACCTGGTTCGTCCTCGACAAGCGCATCATCGGCAAGGAGTTCGCGCTCTCCGGCTCCGAACAGAACCCCGACCTCACCGGCAGGTCCGTCCGCGACGTCCTCGGCCGCGCCCGCGCCGACGTACCGGCACCCGTCCGGGCGTTCATGGACCACGGCGTCGACTTCGTCGTCGAGAACGACCTCTCCGCCCTCGTCCGCGGCATGAACGCCCTCACCGACGAGCCGCTCATCGACGAGGCCGCCCTGCGCCGCGAGATCACCGCCCGCGACCGCGAGATCGCCAACCCGTTCACCAAGGACCTCCAGGTCACGGCGATCCGGGGAGCCCGCAAGTACCTGGGCGACAAGCTGATCCGTACGGCGGCGCCGCACCGCCTCCTCGACCCGAAGGCGGGCCCGCTGATCGCCGTGCGCCTCAACATCCTCACCCGCAAGTCCCTCGGCGGCCTGGAGACCGACCTCGACTCCCGCGTCCTCACGGAGGGCGGCGAGCCCCTGGACGGCGTGTACGCGGCGGGCGAGGCGGCGGGCTTCGGCGGCGGCGGGGTCCACGGCTACCGCTCCCTCGAAGGCACCTTCCTCGGCGGCTGCATCTTCTCGGGCCGCGCGGCGGGCCGGGCGGCGGCGAAGGCGGTCGGCTGAGCGGCGCCCATCCTGTGGCGCGGGTCACACGCGAGGTCCTTCGTGTCGCGGGCGTCCCCGCTGCCCAGGATGAGCCATGGACATAGGCATCGCACTGCCGCAGTACGGCACCCACGCCCGCGCCGACCGCGTCGCCGCCTTCGCGCGGGACGCCGAGGAGGCCGGGTTCGACTCGCTCTGGGTCGGCGACCGCGCCCTCACCCCGGTCGACCCCGGCGACCTCTACCCGGGACACACGCCCGAGAACCCGTACCCCCACCAGTACAAGACCTTCCTCGACCCGCTCACCGTCCTCACCGTCGCCGCCACGGCGACCGGCCGCGCCCGGCTCGGCACGAGCACCCTCAACGGCCCCTGGTACCCGCCGGTCCTCCTCGCGCGCTCGCTCACCTCGCTCGACCAGGTGAGCGGCGGCCGCCTCGACGCCGGGCTCGGGATCGGCTGGCTCCGCGACGAGTACACCGCCGTCGGCGCCGACTTCCGCCGCCGCGGCGCCCTCCTCGACGAACTCCTCGACGTCCTCCACGGCATCTGGACCGAGGAGGAGTTCGGCCACGAGGGACCGCACTGGACCATCCCCGCCTCGTACGTCGGCCTGCGCCCCGTCCAGCCGGGCGGACCGCCCGTCTACCTGGGCGGCTTCAGCCCCGCCGCGCTGCGCCGGGTCGGCCGCCGGGCAGCCGGCTGGGTCGGCACCGTCCTGCCGCCCGCCGTCGCCGGGCACCTGTGGGACGAGGCCCGGCGCGCCGCCGACGACGCCGGCCGGGACCCCGGTTCGCTGCGCCGCGAGATCCGCCACAACCCGGGCCCGGGCGCCACGGCGGACGCCATCGCCGCCGTCCTCGCGGGGGTACGGGACACGGGCGCCGAAGGCTGCTTCGTCGACCTCCAGCAGTGCGTGGACGAGCCGGGCGAGGCCCTGGAGCTCGGCGTGAAGGTCCTGTCGCTGCTGCGCGGCTGAACACGCGTACGCACGGGAGCCCCGGACGTCCAGAAGGACGTCCGGGGCTCCCGCGTGCGCCCGGTCGCTTACAACACCAGCGACAGCAGCAGGACGAGCACGATGCCGACGACCGAGATGATCGTCTCCATCACCGACCAGGTCTTGACCGTCTGGCCGACGTTCATGCCGAAGTACTCCTTCACCAGCCAGAACCCGGCGTCGTTGACGTGGCTGAAGAAGAGCGAACCGGCACCGATCGCGAGGACGAGCAGCGAGACCTCACCAGTCGACATGCCCTCGGCGAGCGGGGCCACCAGGCCGGCCGCCGAGATCGTCGCCACCGTGGCCGAGCCGGTCGCGAGCCGGATCGCGACCGCGATCAGCCAGGCGAGCAGCAGGGCCGGGATCGACCAGCTCTTCGAGAAGTCGAGGATCATCTGGCCGACGCCGATGTCGATCAGGGTCTGCTTGAAGCCGCCGCCCGCGCCGACGATCAGCAGGATGCCCGCGATCGGGGCGAGCGACCTGTCGACGGTGGAGGACAGCTGCTCCTTGGTGAAGCCGGCCGCGCGGCCCATCGTGAACATGGCGACTATGACGGCCGCGAGCAGGGCGATCAGCGGCGAGCCGATGACGTCGGTGACCTTCTGCACGCCGTTCTCGGGGTCGTCGACCACGATGTCGACGAGCGCCTTGACCAGCATCAGGACGACGGGCAGCAGGATGGTCGCGACGGTGACGCCGAAGCCGGGGCGCTTCTCCAGGTCCGCGGAGGGGCGCGCCGGGACCATCTTCTCCGGGGCCTGGATGTCCACCCAGCGGGCGGCGTACCTGGAGAAGACCGGACCGGCGATGATCACGGTCGGGATGGCGACGACCAGGCCGAGCGCGAGGGTCACGCCCAGGTTGGCGCCGACGGCGTCGATCGCGACGAGCGGGCCGGGGTGCGGCGGGATCAGGCCGTGCATCACGGACAGGCCGGCCAGGGCCGGGATGCCGATCCGCATCAGCGAGTAGTTGCCGCGCTTGGCGACCATGAGGACCACCGGGATCAGCAGCACGATGCCGACCTCGAAGAAGAGCGGCAGGCCGATCACGGAGGCGATGAGGACCATCGCCCAGGGCATGGCCTTCTTGCCGGTCTTCGCCAGGATCGTGTCCACGATCTGGTCGGCGCCGCCGGAGTCGGCGAGCAGCTTGCCGAGGATCGCGCCGAGCGCGATGAGCACGCCCACGCCGGCGACGGTGTTGCCGAGACCGGTGCTGAACGACTTGATGGTGTCCGCGAGCGGGGCACCCGCGAACGCGCCGAGCGCCAGGGACCCGATGGTCAGCGCGAGGAACGCGTGCAGCTTGAACTTGGTGATGAGCAGGACGATGACGGCGATGCCGGCGAGCACGGCGATCCCGAGCTGGGCGTTGCCTGCCGAGGTGATCGGTTCGGCGGCGTCCGCTGCCAGGATCTCGACGCTGAGGCTGGTCACGGTGGTGTCCTTCGTACGGGCAGGAATCGGGGGACGGAGGTGCGGGGGGAAGGTCAGCCGGCCAGGCCGCGCAGGGCGGCGACGGCGCGGGCGGTGATCTCCTCCGGGGTGCCGGAGACGTCGACGGCGACGCCGGCCTCGTCCTCCTGCAGCGGCTGCAGGGTGGCGAACTGGGAGTCGAGGAGTGCCGTGGGCATGAAGTGGCCCTTGCGTGCGGCCATCCGCTCCTCGATGAGCTCCCGGTCACCGGTCAGATGCAGGAAGACGACCCCGGGCGCGGCGGCACGCAGCCGGTCCCGGTAGATCCGCTTGAGCGCGGAGCTGCTCACGACCCCGCCGAGCCCGGCCCGGTCGTGCGCCCACTCCCCGATGGCGTCCAGCCAGGGTCCCCGGTCCGCGTCGTCCAGCGGGACGCCGGCCGACATCTTGGCGACGTTGGCCGCCGGGTGGAAGTCGTCGCCCTCGGCGTACGGCAGTCCGAGCGCCTCCGCGACCAGCGGACCGATGGTGGTCTTGCCGGTCCCGGCGACGCCCATCACGACGACGACCGGGGGAGCGGTGAGGGGGGTGGTGCTCATGGGGGTGCCTCGCTGTCTTCTTCGACATCGATTCGGTGAATCCGTCGCGCTCATGAAACCCATTGGGTACGACGTATTCAAGAGACTGTGACGTAAAAGTAGTACTTTTAATTCCCGGGTGTGGGCACCGGGTCCCGCCCGCATAGGCTGATCACCATGACGACACCGGCCCAGGGGCTCCACTCACACGTCCTGGCCACCCTGGGCCTCGCGATCACCGCCGGGGAGTACCCGCCGGGCACCGTGCTGCGCACCGACGAGCTCGCCCAGCGCTTCGACGTCTCCCGGACCGTCGTCCGCGAGGTCGTCCGGGTCCTGGAGTCCATGCACCTCGTCGAGTCCCGCCGCCGCGTCGGCGTGACCGTGCTCCCCACGGCCAGCTGGAACGTGTACGACCCCCAGGTCATCCGCTGGCGGCTGGCCGGTGCCGACCGCCCCCGCCAGCTCCGCTCGCTCACCGTGCTGCGCTCGGCCGTCGAGCCCGTCGCCGCGGGGCTCGCCGCGCTGAACGCCACCCCCGAGCAGTGCCGCGAGCTCACCGAGCAGGCCCTCGGCATGGTCGCCACCTCGCGCGGCCGGCGCCTGGAGGAGTACCTCGTCCACGACATCGCCTTCCACCGGGTCGTCCTCGTCGCCTCCGGGAACGAGATGTTCGCCCGCCTCGGCGACGTCGTCGCCGAGGTCCTCACCGGCCGCACCCGCCACCACGTGATGTTCGAGGACCCGGACCCGGCCGCCGTCACCCTCCACGTCCAGGTCGCCGAGGCCGTGCGGGAGCGGGACGCGGCCCGCGCCGAGGAGCTCACCCGCCAGATCGCGGTCGGCGCCCTCCAGGAGCTGGACGTCCTCGCCCCGTAGTTCACCCGGGCGTTACCCGTCCGTAAGCTCTGAACTAGCTCAAATAAGGGCGTTCAGTGGCATGCGTCACAGTCAGTCGGGCGTCGTTGCCGTGAGGATGTGCGCTGGCCGTGCCGGGGACACCCCCCGCAGGTACGGCCGGGTACCGCACCGTCCCCCTCACGAAGGCGAACAACTCCATGACTGACCGCGTCACCGCGGCCGAGCCGCTGTCCGCCGCACCGGCGAACCCGGCCGCCGCCCCCCACGTCGACGCAGGCGACGCCGGCTACCGCAAGGACCTCAAGTCCCGGCACATCAACATGATCGCCATCGGCGGCGCCATCGGCACCGGCCTCTTCCTGGGCGCCGGCGGCCGGATGTCCCAGGCGGGCCCGTCCCTCTTCATCGCGTACGCCGTCTGCGGCGTCTTCGCCTTCTTCGTGGTGCGCGCCCTCGGCGAGCTGGTGCTCTACCGCCCCTCCTCCGGCGCCTTCGTCTCCTACGCCCGTGAGTTCATGGGCGAGAAGGGCGCCTACACGGCCGGCTGGCTGTACTTCCTCAACTGGTCGACCACCGCCGTCGCCGACATCACCGCGGCCGCCACCTACGCCCACTTCTGGGCCATGTTCAGCGACATCCCGCAGTGGGTCCTCGCCCTGATCGCCCTCGCGGTCGTCCTCACCGCCAACCTCATCTCCGTGAAGTACTTCGGCGAGATGGAGTTCTGGTTCGCGATCATCAAGGTCGCCGCCCTCGTCGCCTTCATGCTCGTCGGCATCTTCCTCGTCGTCACCTCGCACGACGTCGGCGGCCACACCCCGGGCCTCGCCAACATCACCGACAACGGCGGCATCTTCCCCAACGGCATGATGCCGATGCTGCTGCTCATCCAGGGCGTCGTCTTCGCCTACGCCTCCGTCGAGCTCTGCGGCGTCGCCGCCGGTGAGACCGAGAACCCCGAGAAGATCATGCCGAAGGCGATCAACTCGATCATGTGGCGCGTGGGCCTCTTCTACGTCGGCTCCGTGGTCCTGCTCGCGCTGATCCTCCCGTACACCGCGTACTCCGGCGACCAGAGCCCCTTCGTCACCGTCTTCGACAAGCTGGGCATCCCCGGCGCCGCCGGCGTGATGAACCTCGTCGTCCTCACCGCCGCCCTCTCCAGCCTCAACTCGGGCCTCTACTCCACCGGCCGCATCCTGCGGTCCATGTCGCTCTCCGGCTCCGCGCCCAAGTTCACCGGCGTCATGAACAAGGGCGGCGTCCCCTACGGCGGCATCCTGCTCACCGCGGGCTTCGGCGTCGCCGGTGTCTTCCTCAACTACGTCATGCCCGGCGAGGCCTTCGAGCTGGTCCTCAACTTCGCCTCCATCGGCATCATCGGCACCTGGGCCATGATCATGATCTGCTCGCTGCTCTTCGTGCGCAGCGCCAGGCAGGGCAAGCTCACCCGCCCCGGCTACCAGCTGCCCTGGGCCCCGTACACCCAGATCGTGACCCTGGTCTTCCTCGCGGCCGTCCTCGTCCTGATGTGGATGGACGGCGGCATCAGCCGCACCACCGTGAACTGCCTGCCGCTCATCGCGGCCGCGCTCACCGGCGGCTGGTTCCTGGTCCGCCGCCGCGTCCGCGCCACCTCCGCGGCACAGAACTGAGACTCCCCCCACGGGAGACGGCGGGACCCCCACAGGCACGGCCTGCGGGGGTCTCGCCTTTTGTCAGGAGATAGTGGTACGCAAGAGCCTTACAAGATCCGCTTGAAGGGAAGGGAAGTTCGCGATGCCGCAGCACGTCCAGGGGGTCATCGCCCCCGGCAGGAACGAACCGGTACGCGTCGAGACCATCGTGATCCCCGACCCCGGCCCCGGCGAGGCCGTCGTCAAGATCCAGGCCTGCGGAGTCTGCCACACCGATCTCCACTACAAACAGGGCGCGATCAACGACGAGTTCCCCTTCCTGCTCGGCCACGAGGCCGCAGGAATCGTCGAGTCCGTCGGCGAGGGCGTCACCGACGTCACCCCCGGCGACTTCGTGATCCTCAACTGGCGCGCCGTCTGCGGCACCTGCCGCGCCTGTACCCGGGGCCGCCCCTGGTACTGCTTCGCCACCCACAACGCGAAGCAGAAGATGACCCTGCTCGACGGCACGGAGCTCTCCCCGGCCCTCGGCATCGGCGCCTTCGCCGAGAAGACCCTCGTCGCCGCCGGCCAGTGCACCAAGGTCGACCCGTCCGTCGCCCCCGAGGTCGCGGGCCTCCTCGGCTGCGGCGTGATGGCCGGCATCGGCGCCGCGATCAACACCGGGAACGTCGGCCGCGGCGACACCGTCGCCGTCATCGGCTGCGGCGGCGTCGGCGACGCGGCCGTCGTCGGCTCCCGCCTCGCCGGAGCCGCGAAGATCATCGCCGTCGACATCGACGACCGGAAGCTGGACAAGGCCCGCGAGATGGGCGCCACCCACACGGTCAACTCCCGCACCGCCGACGCCGTCGAGGCGATCCGCGAGCTCACCGGCGGCTTCGGCGCCGACGTCGTCATCGAGGCCGTCGGCCGCCCGGAGACGTACGAGCAGGCCTTCTACGCCCGCGACCTCGCCGGCACCGTCGTCCTCGTCGGCGTCCCCAGCCCCGAGATGAAGCTCGAACTCCCGCTCCTCGACGTCTTCGGCCGCGGCGGCTCGCTCAAGTCCTCCTGGTACGGCGACTGCCTGCCGTCCCGCGACTTCCCGATGCTCATCGACCTGCACCAGCAGGGCCGCATCGACCTCGCCGCCTTCGTCACCGAGACCATCGGCCTCGGCGACGTCGAGAAGGCCTTCGCCCGCATGCACGAGGGCGACGTCCTGCGCTCGGTGGTGGTCCTCTGATGGCCGCCCGGATCGACCACCTCGTCACCTCGGGCACCTTCAGCCTCGACGGCGGCACCTGGGACGTCGACAACAACGTCTGGATCGTCGGCGACGACACCGAGGCCATCGTCATCGACGCCGCCCACGACGCCGACGCGATCCTCGCCGCGCTCGACGGCCGCGCCCTGCGCGCCATCGTCTGCACCCACGCCCACGACGACCACATCGACGCCGCCCCGGCCCTCGCGGCCGCCACCGGCGCCCGGATCCTGCTCCACCCGGCCGACCAGCCGCTGTGGAAGCTCACCCACCCCGACCACAGCCCGGACGGCGAGCTCGCCGACGGCCAGGTCCTCACCATCGCCGGCACGGACCTCACGGTCCTCCACACCCCGGGACACGCCCCGGGAGCGGTCTGTCTGTACGCCCCCGAGCTCGGCACGGTCTTCTCCGGCGACACCCTCTTCCAGGGCGGCCCCGGCGCGACCGGCCGGTCCTACTCGGACTTCCCGACGATCGTCGGCTCGATCCGCGAGAAGCTCCTCACCCTGCCGCCGGAGACGGTCGTCCGCACCGGCCACGGCGACACCACCACGATCGGCGCCGAGGCCCCGCACCTGGAGGAATGGATCAAGCGCGGTCACTGAGAGCCAGCCGGCTCTCGAACCGCACCTCGTCACCCGTGAACGGGTCGGTGAACTCCAGCGTCCGCGCGAGCAGTCGCAGCGGACGTGTGAAGTCCTCCGGCCCGTCCTCGCGGACCACCGGATAGACCGGATCGTCGAGGATCGGCAGCCCCAGGCCGTTCATGTGCACCCGCAGCTGATGGGTCCGCCCGGTCACGGGCACGAGCCGGTACCGCCCGAGCCCTCCCGCGTGCCCGAGGAGCTCGATCCGGCTCTCGGCGTTCGGCTCGCCCGGCACCTCCCGGGCGGCCATCACCCCGCGTTCCTTCTCGATCCTGCTCCGCACGGTCACCGGCAGCGCGACTGCCGGGTCGTACGGCGCCACCGCCTCGTACTCCTTGCGCACCACCCGGTCCCGGAACAGCGTCTGGTACGCCCCCCGGTCCTCCGGCCGCACGACGAACAGCACGAGCCCCGCCGTCAGCCGGTCGAGCCGGTGTGCGGGCTGGAGGCGCGCAAGCCCCAGGTCACGCCGGAGCCGGGCGAGCGCGGTCTCCGTGACGTGCCGCCCGCGGGGCATCGTCGCGAGGAAGTGCGGCTTGTCCACCACCACGATCCGCTCGTCCCGGTGCACGATCCCGATCTCGAAGGGCACCGGCGTCTCGGCGGGAAAGTCCCGGTGGAACCAGAGGTACCGCCCCGCGGCGTACGGCTCGTCCGCATCGGCGGCCCGGCCGTCGGCCCCCACGAACCGCCCCTCGCGCAGCATCGCCCGCACGCGCTCGGCCCCCACGGCCCCCGCGTACCGCTCGACGAGATGGTCCCCGACGGTCTCCCAGGCCCCTTCGGGATCCTCGGGCAGCCGCACCCGCACCGGATCGATCCCCGCCCGTTGGGGGAGCGGCGCCTCCGGCGTCTTCCTTCTGCGTCCCACGCGTCCTACCGCCGTAACCGCCGTGACATAACGAGAAAGACCCCACATGATGTGGGGTCTTTCGCTGGTGTCCGAGGGGGGACTTGAACCCCCACGCCCGATAAAGGGCACTAGCACCTCAAGCTAGCGCGTCTGCCATTCCGCCACCCGGACAGGTGATCTCGTCTTCCGGGCTTCTGTGCCCTTCCGACGAGGAAAACCATAGCAAACATTCGGAGTGGTCGATCACCACCCCCGTTCGGCCCCTGTCATGTGACAGCCGCATGTCGGGGGACCGGCGGCCTTGGGCGCCGAGGGGGCCACGCGGGAGGATGGGGGTGACCACCAAGCAATCACGTGGGGCACGTAGTGGGAGGAAGCAGCGTGAGCGAGTCGAACACGGCCCGGAGCGTCAGCGGCGAGGACGAGGTAGTCGACCTCTGTCGCGACCTCATCCGCATCGACACCAGCAACTACGGCGACCACTCCGGCCCGGGAGAGCGGGCGGCGGCCGAGTACGTCGCCGAGAAGCTCGCGGAGGTCGGTCTCGAGCCGAAGATCATCGAGTCGCACAAGGGGCGGGCCTCCACCGTCGCCCGGATCGAGGGCGAGGACCCGTCGCGCCCGGCCCTGCTCATCCACGGCCACACCGACGTCGTGCCGGCCAACGCCGAGGACTGGACCCACCACCCCTTCTCCGGGGAGGTCGCCGACGGCTGCGTCTGGGGCCGCGGCGCCGTCGACATGAAGGACATGGACGCGATGACCCTCGCGGTCGTCCGCGACCGGCTGCGCAGCGGCCGCAAGCCCCCGCGCGACATCGTCCTCGCCTTCCTCGCCGACGAGGAGGCCGGCGGCACCTACGGCGCCCGGCACCTGGTCGACAAGCACCGCGACCTCTTCGACGGGGTCACGGAGGCGATCGGCGAGGTCGGCGGCTTCTCCTTCACCGTCAACGAGAACCTGCGGCTCTACCTGGTCGAGACGGCCCAGAAGGGCATGCACTGGATGCGGCTGACCGTCGAGGGCACGGCCGGCCACGGCTCCATGACCAACGACGACAACGCCATCACGGAGCTCTGCGAGGCCGTGGGCCGCCTCGGCCGCCACCAGTGGCCGGTGAGGGTCACCAAGACCGTGCGGAGCTTCCTCGACGAGCTCTCGGACGCGCTCGGCACCCCGCTCGACCCCGAGGACATGGACGGCACCCTCGCCAAGCTCGGCGGCATCGCCAAGATGGTCGGCGCCACCCTCCGCAACTCGGCCGCCCCGACGATGCTCGGCGCCGGCTACAAGGTGAACGTCATCCCCGGCCAGGCCACGGCCCACGTCGACGGCCGCTTCCTGCCCGGCTACGAGCAGGAGTTCCTGGCCGACCTCGACCGGATCCTCGGGCCCCGCGTGAAGCGCGAGGACGTGCACGGCGACAAGGCCCTGGAGACCAGCTTCGACGGCGCCCTGGTCGACGCCATGCAGCTGGCGCTGCGCGCCGAGGACCCGATCGCCCGCGCCGTGCCGTACATGCTGTCCGGCGGCACCGACGCCAAGTCCTTCGACGACCTCGGCATCCGCTGCTTCGGCTTCGCGCCGCTCCAGCTGCCGCCGGAGCTCGACTTCGCCGGCATGTTCCACGGCGTGGACGAACGGGTCCCGGTGGACGGCCTGAAGTTCGGCGTCCGAGTCCTGGACCGGTTCATCGACGCCTGCTGAGGAACCCCTCGGATTCGTCCGCCCGTTTGCATGTGACCGGAAAGAGTGAATGCACTCAGGGGCTCGTAGCCCCCACCATTCCCCCTCGTTACAGGTGATGCGGTCCGCGGCTGGGGCCGCATTGCCAACTAGGAGGAATAATGATCAAGAAGGTCGTCGCTGCTGCGGCTGCCACCGGCGGTCTCGTTCTCGCGGGCGCGGGCATGGCCGCTGCCGACGCGGGTGCCCAGGGTGCCGCCATCGGTTCCCCCGGCGTGCTCTCGGGCAACGTCGTCCAGGTGCCGGTTCACGTCCCCGTGAACGTGTGCGGCAACACGGTCTCCGTGATCGGCCTGCTGAACCCCGCCTTCGGCAACACCTGCGTCAACGCCTGACGTTGTGCCTCGCCCCGTGAGGGTGTGAGCCGGTCCGGCCCCGGAGTGCGTGCCATGCACTCCGGGGCCGGTGGCCATTTCCGCCCCGGGCCGTCCGCCCGGTGGCACTCTTTCGAAGCCGAGCAGGCAGGGAACAAGCTATGCGACAGGTCACGCGCAAGGGCCTCATCACCGTCGCGGCCGCCGGAGGCGTTTTCGCCGCCGTCGGCGGCGGATATGCGCACGCCGATTCCGGCGCGTACGGTACGGCCATGAATTCCCCGGGCGTCGCGTCCGGGAATTCCGTCCAGGTCCCGGTGCACGCACCGGTGAACGCCTGCGGAAACACCGTCAACGTCATCGGGCTGCTCAATCCGGCCTTCGGCAACAGGTGCGCCAACTCCTCCGGGTCGAGCGGCGGCTCCTCCGCCGGCGGCCACACGGGCAACTCTCCCGGCGTGGGCTCAGGCAACACCGTCGAGGTGCCGATCGACGCCCCGGTGAACGTGTGCGGCAACAACGTCACGGGCGTCGGCCTGGGCAACGCGGTCATGGGCAACGACTGCGCGAACGGCGGGGACACGGGGTACGGGGAGGAGACCCCGGGGACCCCTGGTACGCCTGGCACTCCGGGTACGCCTGGGACCCCCGGTACGCCTGGCACTCCTGGTACGCCTGGCACTCCGGGTACTCCTGGTACGCCTGGTACGCCTGGCACTCCTGGTACGCCTGGGACTCCCGGCACCCCGGGTACTCCCGGTACGCCCGGCACCCCCGGCCACCCCGGTACGCCTGGGACTCCCGGTACCCCCGGTACTCCGGGCACTCCGGAGGACGAAGGCGGGCACAACACTCCCGGTACCCAGGTCGTCACTCCGCCGCGGGCCGTCGAAGAGCTCGCCGAGACCGGCTCCGGTCCGCTCGGCGTGATCGTCCCCGCCGGCGCCGGGATGCTGCTCGCCGGCTCGCTGATCTACCGCCGCGCCCGCAGCGCCGCCTGAACCACCGCGCTCACGCACCACGCACAGGGGCCCCGCACACCGCGGGGCCCCTTCTCGATGCTCCGGTCCTCGCTACCAGGTCGCCCGGATCTGGCGGATGATCCGCCGCTTCAGCCGCACTCTGCGGCTGCCGTCCCGGTGCAGGCTCAGGCGGTCCAACTCCCAGTGTCCGTACTCGGCATGGTCGGTCAGGAGCCGCGTCGCCTCCTTGCGGGAGACGCCGCGCGGCACGTACACGTCGACAAATTCGTATTCCGGCATCGCATCTATTGTGCGGGCACGGGCCCGGTACGGATAGCGTCTGTCCCATGTCTGATGCTGCGCAGCCGACCGCTGCCGAGGTACGTGCCGCCGCCGAGGCGGTCAAGACCGCACTGGACCGTCACCTCGCGGCGGTCGAACGCCGCACGGGAGACGACGACACGGCCGTGTTCGAGGCCTTCAACGCCCTCGCCTCGGCGGCCGAGGCGTACGACGAACTCCTCTACGACCGCTATGACGAAGTCACCCCCTTCGAGATCCCGGGAGCCGACGGCAGCCTGCCGCCGTACGCCGGACCTGACGAACCTCACGCCCTCAGCCTCCTGATCCGCCGCGACTACGCGGTGGCCGAGCCGCAACGGCTGCTCGCCCAGGCCCGCCGGGTCGCCGAGCTCGACGACGACGCGGACACCCGTGCGGTCGCCAAGGCAGGGGTCTCGCCGCTCGCCGCGCTCGGCGTGCTCTTCGGAGAGTACGAACCGGATGAGATCGCCTCCCGGCACAAGGAGTTCGGCCTGGAGGAGGGGGACTCCACGCTCTGGGTCACCGCCGCCGAGGAGCTCCCGGAACCGGGGGAGTGGCTGGCCGCCCCCTTCGACCACGCCGACCCGGAGCGGATCGTCTGCCGCTTCGACGTCAGCTCCGTCTTCGACGAGGAGGACGAGGAGGCGCCCGTGGACGCGGGAGCCCGCGGCGCGGACGTCTGACGGGCGGCCTGGGGACGCGTGACAGGGCGCCTGGCCGGACGTGCTGCCGGAAGCCTGACGGGACGGGGTTCCGGGCGCTTGCCCGGACGGGTTTCCGGACGCGAGAGGGCCGGGGCACCGCGCGCGGTGCCCCGGCCCTCCGTCGTCGTTCCCGCCCGCCCTACTCCTCGTCGGCGGCCAGCAGGCCCTCCAGGAGTGGCCGCAGGCGCGTCGTGCGCTCCGGGGCCACGCCCTCGGCCACCGCGCGGGGCAGCGCCTGGTCCACACCGTGCACGACCGACAGATGGCGCTCCGCCCGGCCGAAGGCCGTGTACACCCACGGCCGGCTCAGGCCGCCCGCGGCGTCCCCGGGCAGCACCACGACCACCGCGGGCCAGCGCGTCCCGGCCGCCTGGTGCGCGGTGAGCGCCCAGCCGTGCCGCAGCACCGACTCCACCCGCTCCTTCGGTACGAGGACCTCCTCCTCCCCGCACCGCAGCCGCAGGCCCTCGGCGTCGGCCCCCAGGACCGTCCCCGTCACCGTGCGCCCCGGCGCGGGCGCGTACGCCACCCGGTCGCCGGGGTCGTAGCCCCCGAAGCGGCCCGGTCCGGGGTTGAGCCGCTGCTTCAGGGCGGCGTTCAGCGCGCGCGTACCGGCGGAGCCGCCGTGGCCGACCGTGACGACCTGCGTCTGCTCGGACGGCACCCCGATCGCCCGGGGCACCGAGTCCGCCACCAGCTGGACCGTACGGTGCACCGCCTCGCCCGCGTCCCGCACCGGGACGATCACGATCTCCTTGCCGGGGGCCTCGACCTGGTTCAGCTCGCCGACGCCGATGCCCGACACCAGCTCGCCGAGCGGCCCGGGGTCGGGGACGCGGGAGGCGATCCGGGGGCACACCCGGGCCGCGAGCACGTCCGCGAAGACCCGGCCCGCGCCCGGCGCGCCGAGCACCTCCGGGTCGCCGCTGAGCACCAGCCGGCAGCCGTCCGGCAGCGACTCCACGAGCATCGCGCCGGTCTCCACGTCCAGCTGCGGAGCGTCGAGGACCACGAGCAGGTCGAGGGCGAAGGCGCCGTCCTCGTCCCGGCCGGGACCGGCCGCGCCGGACAGCAGCGCGGCGACCGTCACGGCCTCGGCCCCGGCGGAGCGTCGCCCGCCGTCCGCGTGGACGGCCACCAGGGTGCGGAGGCCGCGCTCCCGGGCCGCGGCGGCGAGCGCCGGCGGCTCGGCGCGGGAGGCCTCGCCGCCGGTGTGGAGGACGAGCCCGTGCGCCCCGGTGGCACGTTCGAGCGCGCTGCCCTCCCAGGCGTCGGCCTTCGCGGTCCTCACGAGGCGGGCGAGACCGTCCGCGAGGCTCTCCTCGGCGAGCGCGTACCGGTCGAGCCCGATCAGCACGGGCGCGGCGGGCGCCTGCTCCTGCTCCTCGGAGGTCTCCTCCTCGGGCTCCTCGGCCGTCTCCTCCTCCTGGAAGGCGAGGACCGCGCCCTCGGAGACCGCCGTCTCGACGGCCTGCTCCGGATCGGGCACGGCGTGTCCGGCGAGCCCGGCGCGCACGGCCTGGATCTCCAGGGCCGTGTGCCCCTGGAGGGCGGCCCGTTCGAGGAGCCACACCGTCAGGGCGACAGCGCGGCGCGGGTCGCCGGGGCCGCACGCGGGGCCGAGCAGGGCGCGCGCGAAACCGTCGGCCTGCTCCGGGCGGACCCCGGACATCGCGAGCAGCTGCCACGGGTCCTCGCGCAGCGCCGCGGCCGCGCCCTCGCCGAGCGCGGCGGCGACCTGGCCGGCCAGCGCCTCGGGGGCGCCGCCCTGGGCGAGGACCTCGCGGACGGCGGCCGTGGTGCCGGGCGCCGGGGCCGCCGGCTGCTCCGGTGCGGGGGGCCGCACGGTCATCGGCGGGGCCGTCTCGGCGGCGGGGCGGCGGGGAGCGGGCTCGGGTGCCTCGTAGAAGGTGCTGCCCGAGGCGGTGCCGCCCTCGACGGCCCGGACGGCGGCGAGGAGATCGGCCGCGGTGCCGCTCAGCTTGGCGCCGCCGGCCACCGGCCCGCTCTTCTCGGCCTTCCGGGCCTCGATCCTGGCCCGCAGTTCCCGCTGAGCGGCAAGCTCGGCCTGAGCGTCACTCAACTCGGCCGCGGCACCCTCGACGCCCCCGGCCTCCGTACCGGCCTCGGCGGCGGAACCGGCCTCGTCGCCGGCAGCGGTCTGCTCGGCGGAGCCGGACTCGTCGCCGCTGCCGGACTCTTCGCCGGAGCCCGGTTCATCGTCGGCGCGGACTTCCTCGGCGGAGCCGGACCCTTCGCCGGAACCGGCCCCCTCGGCCGCCCCCGACTGCTCACGGGCGTCCGGGTCCCCGCCCGTACCCGGCTCCTCGGCCGCACCCGGCCGGTCGTCGGAGGCCGGGGCCTCGGGGGCCTCCTCCAGGTCCTCGGCAGGGGCCACGGCCTCGGGCGCGGTCTCCCCGGAAGGCTCGGTCACAAGGTGCTCCAGTCGTGATCCGGATAGCGGTGCACGGGCGCCGACACATCGTCCAGCGCCCGACAGATCTCGTCAGGAAGACTAAGCGCCTCCACTGACAACGCGGCCGTGAGCTGGCGCGCCGTGCGCGCGCCGACGATCGGGGCCGTCACTCCGGGGCGGTCGCGCACCCACGCGAGCGCGACGTGCAGCGGGGTCGTCGCCAGCCCGTCCGCCGCCGTCGTCACCGCGTCCACGATCCGGCTCGCAGCCTCGTCCAGGTACGGCTCCACGAAGGGCGCCATCGTCTCCGAGGCACCCCGGGAGTCCGTCGGCGTGCCGCTGCGGTACTTCCCCGTCAGGACCCCGCGCCCCAGCGGGGACGAGGGCAGCAGGCCTATGCCGAGGTCCATCGCGGCCGGCAGCACCTCGCGCTCGATGCCCCGCTGGAGCAGCGAGTACTCGAGCTGGGCGCCCGCGAGCCGGGTCCGGTCGCCGCCGAGCTGCCAGGTGCCCGCCTTGGCGAGCTGCCAGCCGCAGAAGTTCGCCACGCCCGCGTACCGCGCCCGCCCGCTGCGTACGGCGATGTCGAGGGCTTGGAGCGACTCCTCCAGGGGCGTGTACGGGTCGAAGGCGTGCAGCTGCCACAGGTCCACGTGGTCGGTGCCCAGGCGGGCGAGGGAGGCGTCGAGCGCGGCGAGCAGGTGCCCGCGCGAGCCGTCCGTGCGCCGGTCCGGGTCCGGGACGCTGCCGGCCTTGGTGCACAGGACGAGGTCCTGCCGGGGCACCAGGCGTTCCATCAGGCGCCCGAGCAGATACTCGGCCTCGCCCCCGCCGTACACGTCGGCGGTGTCCACGAGCGTGCCGCCCGCGTCCCAGAACGCCTTCAACTGCTCGGCGGCGTCGTGCTCGTCGGTGTCCCGGCCCCACGTGAGGGTGCCGAGTCCGATGCGCGACACGCGCAGGCCGGTACGTCCGAGATGCCTCTGCTCCATGGGCGCGAGAGTACTGGCCAGGGCACCACGCGGAGAGAGCCTGTGGACAACCGCGTCCTGACGGATGGCTCGTACCCGCGCTAGAGTCCCGCCCACAGATACGTTACCGATGGGTAAGGGGTACGTGGAATGCGGCTCGGCATCAACCTCGGCTACTGGGGCGCCGGCATGGACGGCGACAACCTCGCCGTCGCCCAGGAGGCGGACCGCCTCGGCTACGACGTCTGCTGGGCCGCCGAGGCCTACGGCTCCGACGCCCCCACCGTCCTCGCCTGGGTGGCGGCGAAGACGGAGCGGATCGACGTCGGCTCCGCGATCATGCAGATCCCGGCCCGCCAGCCCGCCATGACGGCGATGACGGCGGCCACCCTCGACTCGCTCACCGGCGGCCGCTTCCGCCTCGGCCTCGGCGTCTCCGGACCGCAGGTCTCCGAGGGCTGGTACGGCGTGAAGTTCGACAAGCCGCTCGCCCGGACCCGCGAGTACGTCGAGATCGTCCGCAAGGCCATGACCCGCGAGCGGCTCAGCTACGACGGCGAGCACTGGACCCTGCCGCTCCCCGGCGGCCCCGGCAAGCCCATCAAGCTCACCGTCCACCCGCAGCGCGAGCACATCCCGCTGTACATCGCCGCGATCGGGCCGAAGAACCTGGAGCAGACCGGCGAGATCGCCGACGGCGCCCTGCTGATCTTCCCCTCCGCCGAGCACCTGGAGGAGACCGCGCTCCGGCACCTGCGCGCGGGCCGCGAGAAGGCCGGCCTGACGATGGACGGCTTCGACGTCTGCCCGACCCTGCCGCTCGCCCTCGGCGACGACGTGACCGCGCTCGCCGACGTGTTCCGCCCGTACACCGCGCTGTACGTCGGCGGCATGGGCAGCCGGAAGCAGAACTTCTACAACCAGCTCGCGCAGCGCATGGGGTACGAGAAGGAGGCCGCCGAGATCCAGGACAAGTACCTGGCGGGCGACAAGACCGGGGCCGCGGCCGCCGTGCCCCACTCCCTGATCGACCAGACGACGCTGCTCGGCTCCGTCGAGCGGATCGCCGAGCGGATGACGGCCTACGCGGAGGCCGGGGTCACCACCCTCACCCTCGCCCCGGCCGGCTTCACCCTGGACGAGCGCCTCGCGGCCCTGCGGGCGGGCGTCGAGGCGATGGAGCACGCGGGCCTGGCCTAGGAAAGCTCTGCGGCCGTGGTGGGGGCTCGGGGGTCTTCCCCGCCACGGCCGTCATGCAGCACAACGCGCCGCCGGCCCCCCGGTTACGCCCTGGGGCCTCACTCTTCCGGCCGAGCCTCCACGCCCTCCTGTTGCCCACCGCCCGGGACCCGACTTGACTCGTTCTCCCCGGACGTACCGGAGTACGGGCGTCCGCACGGAGGTGGCGGCGATGCTCACGGCCAAGGGCCTGTTCCAGGAAATCATCGACGACGACGAGTCCTTCCGGCTCTTCTGCTCCATCGCCGCGAGCGGCGAGTCCCAGGGCGGCTGGGAGAACGCCCGGATCGCGGCCCTCGTCGCGCCCGGCATGCGCACCCTCGCGCCCAAGATCACCCGGCACGGAGCCGACGAGGACAAGCACGGCCGGATCTTCAACGCGCTGATGAAGAAGCGCGGCCTCGAACCCGTCCCCGTGCCGCCCGACACCGACTACACGATGCTGCTCGAACAGCGCGGCATCGGCCTCGCGCACGAGAAGCTCCGCGCCGACCGGCCGCTGACCGAGGAGGACGTGGTCGTCTACCTCGCCCACAGCCGGGTCACCGAGGAGCGGGCCGCCGACCAGATGCAGCTGCTCGTGAAGTACTTCGGCGACCACCCGGAGCTCGGCAAGGCCATCCGGATGATCTGCAACGACGAGGACAACCACCTCGCCTACTGCCACGAGGAACTGCTCCGGCTCGCCCGCCAGGGCCACGGCCGGCTCATCCAGCGGACCCTGCGCGAGTCGGCCCTCGCCGAGATCCAGGTCTACCGCGACGTCAGCCTCGCCGTGATGCGCCACATGGGCCGCATCCTGAAGTGGCCGAAGCCCAAGGCGGCCGTCCTCGCCGCCGGGATCCACGCCGTGTACGCGTACGAGCGGGCCGCCGGCTGGCACAGGATGGTCGACCTGCGGATGCCCGAGCGGCTGGACGCCCTCGGTGGGCCCGCGACGCCGGCTCCCGCGTTCTGACTCACAGCCAGCCGCGCCGCTTGAACACCCGGTACAGCGTGACGACGATGCCCGTCATCAGGACGATCACCGCCGGGTACGAGCCCACCCAGCGCAGCTCCGGCATGTGCTCGAAGTTCATCCCGTAGATCCCCGCGACCATCGTGGGGACCGCGGCCATGGCCGCCCAGGCCGAGATCTTCCGCATGTCGTCGTTCTGCCGGACGCCCATCTGCGCGAGATGCGCCGACAGCATGTCGGACAGGAGCCGGTCGAGGCCCTCCACCTGCTCGTTGGAGCGCAGCAGATGGTCGTTGACGTCACGGAAGAACGGCTGCGAGCGCTCGCTGACGAACGGGAGGGACCCGGACGTCAGTCGGGCCATCGGCCCGGCCAGCGGGCCGCTCGCCCGCCGGAACTCCAGGACCTGCCGCTTCGCCGTGTAGATCCGCTCGGCGGTGTTGGACGGATTGCCGCCGGTGGGCGCGAAGACGTCCGCCTCCAGCTCCTCCAGGTCGACCTGGAGCTCGGCCGCCACGTCGAGGTAGTGGTCCACGATCGCGTCGCTCACCGCGTACAGGACCGACGTCGGCCCGTGCTTCAGGACCTCCGGGTCGGCCTCCAGGCGGCGGCGGACCTCCGCGAGCGGCGCGCCCTCGCCGTGCCGGACGGTCACGACGAACGAGTCGCCCATGAACACCATGAGCTCGCCCGTGGACACCCGGTCGCTCTCCGGCTCGTACACGACCGGCTTGAGCACCACGAAGAGCGAGTCGTCGTAGACCTCCAGCTTGGGCCGCTGATGGGCCTTCAAGGCGTCCTCGACGGCCAGCGGGTGCAGCGCGAACTCCGACGCGACATGGTCGAACTCCGCCTCCGAGGGCTCGTGCAGCCCCACCCACAGGAACGCGTCCCCCGTCGCCCGCGCCTCCGCCAGGGCGTCGGAGAGGTCGGCGGGCCCGTCCGTACGGCGCCCGTCCCGGTAGATGGCAGAGTCCACGATCACGCGGCGCATTCTGCCCCGACACACCCCCACCACGCACGCGCCTGCGGAACCGGGCCCCGATGGACACGGCCACGCGCGCGCGTGGGGCACCCGGTCCGAGGGACACCGGCGCGCATCCGCGTGGGGCACCCGGGTCCGGTGGGCACGGCGCAAGGGCGTGCGGCCGACCCGGGCGTCCCACGCGCCCGCCCCCTCCGTACCCGCACCGCCTAGGCTGGCCCGCATGGCCACGTTGATCCTCGTCCGGCACGGACGTTCCACCGCCAACACCTCCGGGGTCCTCGCCGGGCGCATGCCCGGGATCGCGCTCGACGAGCGCGGGGCCGCGCAGGCCGCCGCGCTGCCCGGGCGCCTCGCGGACGTGCCGCTCGCCGCGGCCGTCACCAGCCCGCTCCAGCGCTGCCGCGAGACCCTGCGCCCGCTCCTCGACGCCCGCCCCGGCCTCCCGCTGCACGTCGAGGACCGGATCAGCGAGTGCGACTACGGCGACTGGTCGGGCCGCAAGCTGGCGGAGCTCAACGACGAGCCGCTGATGGAGATCGTCCAGGCGCACGCCTCCGCAGCCGCCTTCCCCGGCGGCGAGTCCATGCGCGCCATGCAGAACCGCGCCGTCGAGGCCGTCCGCGACTGGAACGCCCGTATCGAGGCCGAGCACGGCGAGGACGCCACGTACGTCATGTGCTCCCACGGGGACATCGTGAAGGCGATCGTCGCCGACGCCCTCGGGCTCCATCTCGACCTCTTCCAGCGCATCCACGTCGACCCCTGCTCGGTCACCGCGATCCGCTACACGCGCCTGCGTCCCTTCCTCCTCCGCCTCGGCGACACCGGGGACTTCGCCGGCTTCGCGCCCCGGGAGCATCCCGGCGGCAACGGGGCCGCGGAGGTGGGTGGCGGTGCGGGCGCACCGTGATCCCCTCGCGCAGTAGGGTGGACGCGCCGCTGTAGTACGACTGTCGAGACTCAAGGGAGCCGGGAACGTGTCCCGTCAGGTGTTCCTCTACGACCCACCGGAGCGTTTCGTGGCCGGCACGGTCGGGCTGCCTGGCCGCCGTACCTTCTTCCTCCAGGCGTCCGCCGGCGGCCGGGTCACCAGCGTCGCCCTGGAGAAGACTCAGGTCGCGGCCCTCGCCGAGCGCATGGACGAACTCCTCGACGAGGTCGTCCGCCGCACCGGGGGCAACGCGCCCGTACCCGCCGTCGCGCCCGCGGAGATCGCGGACACCGCCCCCCTCGACGTGCCCGTCGAGGAGGAGTTCAGGGTCGGCACCATGGCCCTCGCCTGGGACGGCGAGGAGCAGCGCATGATCGTCGAGGCGCAGGCGCTCGTCGAGCTCGACGCGGATTCCGAGGAGGACCTCGCGGAGGCGGAGGAGCGGCTGCTCCAGGACGAGGAGAACGGCCCGCCGATGCTCCGGGTCCGCCTCAGCGGCGCCCAGGCCCGGGCCTTCGCCAAGCGGGCCCTGGACGTCGTCAACGCCGGCCGGCCGCCGTGCCCGCTGTGCAGCCTGCCGCTCGACCCCGAGGGGCACGTCTGCCCGCGCCAGAACGGATACCGCCGCGGAGCATGAGCAGCCCCGAGAGCCCGCGCGACACGGAGCTGCTCGCGCGCGGTGAGCTGACCGTGCGCGGCCAGGTCCGCGAGGCGTCCAACGCCGTGCTGTACTGCTCCGTCGCCCACGAGGGCCGGGAAGCCGCCTGCGTCTACAAGCCGGTCGCGGGGGAGCAGCCCCTGTGGGACTTCCCCGACGGCACCCTGGCGCAGCGCGAGGTCGCCGCGTACGAGATCTCCGAGGCCACCGGCTGGGGCCTGGTCCCGCCGACCGTGCTCCGCGACGGTCCGTACGGGGAGGGCATGGTCCAGCTGTGGATCGAGGCCGACCCCGGGGCACGGCTCCTGGCGCTCACCGAGGACGAGGAGGCGGGCGAGGGCTGGAAGGCCGTGGGGCCCGCGCAGATCGACGAGGAGCGCACCGCGCTCCTCGTCCACGCGGACACCCCGGAGCTGCGCCGGCTCGCCGTCCTGGACGCCGTCATCAACAACGGCGACCGCAAGGGCGGGCATCTGCTGCCGGCCCCGGGCGGGCGGCTGTACGGCATCGACCACGGGGTGACGTTCCACGTCGACGACAAGCTGCGCACCCTGCTGTGGGGCTGGGCGGGCGAGGAACTGCCCGCGGAGGCGGCCGGCGTGCTCGACGAGCTCGGCCGCTCCCTGGCCCCGGGAGAGCCGCTCGCCACCCGACTGGCGGAACTCCTGACGGAAGCCGAGGTCGAGGCCGTACGCACCCGCGTGAAGGTCCTCCGCACCACCGGCCGCCACCCGGAACCCTCGGGCCGGTGGCCCGCGATCCCCTGGCCGCCGGTCTGAGGCCTCGGTCACACCGCGGACCGTCCCGGCCCACCCCCGGTTCCGCCCGGGACGGTGCCGGTCGCGCCTGTGGCGATCCGGGCCCACCCGCGACGGGCCCCGGTCGCGCCCGTGGCCGAAGGTTTTCGGCCACACCTCCCGAGGGGGGGTGAACCCCTGGGGGGTACGCACGCGCGCCTCCGACCCGCAAGAGCGCCTAATCGGTCAAGATCCCGGATCCGGTTCGTATCCGGAACACCTGTCCGGTTACGCTCGGGTCATGCATGCCTGGCCCGCTTCTGAGGTCCCCGCCCTTCCCGGCAAGGGCCGCGACCTCCGGATCCACGACACCGCGACCGGTGGACGAGTGACCCTCGCCCCCGGCCCCGTCGCCCGTATCTACGTCTGCGGCATCACGCCGTACGACGCGACCCACATGGGTCACGCGGCGACCTACAACGCGTTCGACCTCGTTCAGCGCGTGTGGCTCGACACCAAGCGGCAGGTGCACTACGTCCAGAACGTGACGGACGTGGACGACCCGCTCCTGGAGCGCGCGATCCGCGACGGCATCGACTGGGTCGGCCTCGCCGAGCGCGAGACCGCCCTGTTCCGCGAGGACATGACCGCCCTGCGGATGCTGCCCCCGCAGCACTACATCGGTGCGGTCGAGGCCATACCCGGCATCATCCCGCTCGTCGAGCGCCTCCGGGACTCCGGCGCCGCCTACGAGCTGGACGGCGACATCTACTTCTCTGTCGAGGCCGACCCGCACTTCGGCCAGGTGTCGAACTACGACACCGAGCTGATGCGCCACCTCTCCGCCGAGCGCGGCGGCGACCCGGACCGCCCGGGCAAGAAGAACCCGCTCGACCCGATGCTCTGGATGGCGGCCCGTGAGGGCGAGCCGAGCTGGGACGGCGGCAGCCTGGGCGCCGGCCGCCCCGGCTGGCACATCGAGTGCGTCGCCATCGCCCTGGACCACCTCGGCATGGGCTTCGACGTGCAGGGCGGCGGCTCCGACCTGATCTTCCCGCACCACGAGATGGGCGCCTCCCACGCCCAGACCCTCACGGGCGAGTTCCCCATGGCCAAGGCGTACGTCCACGCCGGCATGGTCGCCCTGCACGGCGAGAAGATGTCGAAGTCCAAGGGCAACCTGGTCTTCGTCTCCCAGCTCCGCCGCGACGGCGTCGACCCGGCCGCGATCCGGCTCGCGCTGCTCTCGCACCGTTACCGCGACGACTGGGAGTGGACCGACCAGGTCCTGGAGACGGCCGTGGAGCGGCTCGGCCGCTGGCGCGCCGCCGTCTCGCGCCCCGACGGCCCGTCCGCCGACGCGCTCGTCGAGGAGCTCCGCGAGGCGCTCTCCGACGACCTGGACACGCCCACCGCGCTGGCCGCGGTCGACCGCTGGGCGGCGCTCCAGACGGCGGAGGGCGGCACGGACGAGTCCGCCCCCGGTCTCGTCTCGCGCGCCGTCGACGCACTGCTCGGTGTGGCCCTGTAGCGAGCAGGACCGCACAACTCCCTTTCAGGCAACCGCCCTCGGACTTCTCGTCGAAGTCCGAGGGCGGTTCCGTTTTGTCCTGGCGGGGATGCTCGTTCCTGCGCTAAACAACCTCCATGCAATCATCATCGCGCATGAAAGTTGCACTTGCCGGAGCCGTCCTCGGGCTCTTCGCGGCCTTCGCCGGACCCGGCTCCACCGCGTCGGCCACCCCCACCGACACCACGGTCGGCGACGTCACCGGCTTCGCCGCCGACGGGGCCGTCTACCGGCTGACCGCCGGCCGCACGGAGGCCCGCGTCTCCTTCGTCACCGCCGACACCTTCCGCATCGAACTCGCCCCCGACGGGAAGTTCACCGACCCCACCGGCAGCGACATCACGCTGCCCCAGGGCCCGCCCCCGGCCACCCACTGGCGCGACCTCGGCGACCGGTACGAGCTCGCCACCGCCGAGGTGACCCTGCGCGCCACCAAGTCGCCCCTGCGCTTCTCCGCCGTACGCGCCGACGGCACCCCGCTCTGGACCGAGACCCAGGGCCTCACCTGGAACCAGGACCGCACCGTCCAGACCCTCGCCCGCGGCGCCGACGAGCAGTTCTACGGCGCCGGCATGCAGAACGGCCGCGGCAACACCTCCCACCGCGGCAAGACCGTCGAGGTCGGCGTCGACTACAACTGGAACGACGGCGGCCACCCCAACTCCGTCCCCTTCTACCTCTCCTCCGCCGGCTACGGCGTCTACCGCAACACCTACGCCCCCAACACGTACGTGTTCGACGAGCCCGTCACCACCACCGCCCGCGAACAGCGCTTCGACGCCTACTACTTCGCCGGTGACGGGAAGGACGCCGTCAAGGACGTCATCGGCCAGTACACCCGGCTCACCGGCAAGCCCTTCATGCCGCCCGTGTACGGCCTGGAGATCGGCGACTCCGACTGCTACCTGCACAACGCCAACCGGGGCGAGCGCCACACCCTCGACGCCCTGAAGGTCGCCGACGGCTACGTCGCGAACGACATGCCCAACGGCTGGATGCTCGTCAACGACGGCTACGGCTGCGGCTACGAGAACCTCGCCGAGACCACCGCGGGCCTCGGCGAGCGGGACATGAAGCTCGGCCTGTGGACCGAGGACGGCATCGACAAGCTCGCCGACCAGGTCAAGGCCGGCCAGCGGGTCGCCAAGCTCGACGTCGCCTGGGTCGGCTCCGGCTACAAGTTCGCCCTCGACGGCTGCAAGGACGCCCACGCCGGCATCGAGGCCAACAGCGACGCCCGCGGCTTCACCTGGGCCCCGGAGAGCTGGTCCGGCGCCCAGCGCTGCGGCGTGCAGTGGTCCGGCGACCAGTCCGGCAGCTGGGAGTACATCCGCTGGCAGATCCCCACCTACGCGGGCGCGTCCATGTCCGGACTCGCCTACACCACCGGTGACGTCGACGGCATCTTCGGCGGCAGCGCCAAGACGTACACCCGCGACCTCCAGTGGAAGACGTTCCTGCCCGTCACCATGACCATGGACGGCTGGGCCGCCAACGACAAGCAGCCCTTCCGGTACGGGGAGCCGTACACCACGATCAACCGCGCCTCGCTCAAGCTCCACGAGGCCCTGCTCCCGTACATCTACAGCCACGCGTACCGGGCCACGAAGACCGGCGTCGGCCTCGCCCGGCCGCTCGCCCTGGAGTACCCGGACGACCCGAAGGCCGCGACCGAGGCCGCGAAGTACGAGTTCCTCAGCGGCGAGGACTTCCTCGTCGCACCCGTCTACCGGGACGCGGTGGAGCGCGACGGCATCTATCTGCCGAAGGGCACCTGGATCGACTACTGGAACGGGCGCGTCTACGAAGGCCCCGTCACCCTCGACCACTACAGCGCCCCGCTCGACACCCTGCCCCTCTTCGTACGGGCCGGGGCGGCCGTCCCCATGTGGCCCGGCTCCGTCCGCTCCTACCAGGACCGCGCCCCCGGCGACCCGATCGCCTGGGACGTCTACCCGAAGGGCAGCTCCTCCTTCGAGCTGTACGAGGACGACGGCGTCACCCGCGAGCACCGCACCGGGAGGTACGCCACCCAGCGCGCCGACGTCGGCGCCCCGGAGGCCGGCCGCGGCGACGTCACCGTCCGCGTCGGCGCCGGCACCGGCTCGTACACCGGCAAGCCCGCCGCCCGGCCGTACGCCTTCACCGTCCACACCGGCGACGCCCCCGACGCGGTGAAGCTCGACGGGCGCCCGCTGCCCGCCCTCACCTCCCGCGCCGCCTTCGACGCCGCCGCACAGGGCTGGTGGTACGACCGCGACGAGCGCGGGGGAGTGGTCCGGGTCAAGACCGCCGCCCTGTCCACCGACCGCGCCTTCGAGCTGCGGCTGACCGAGACCAGCGCCGTCGGCGGGGCCGTCCCCGGCGCCTCCGCCGTCCTCGCCACCCCCACCGGGCAGGAGCTCGGCGCCGGCACGCCCGGCACCGTCGCCGTGGACGTCACCGCGGGCACCCGGGACGCCACCGACGTACGGGTCTCCCTGGACGTCCCGGCGGGCTGGCAGGTCACCCCGGCCGCCCCGATCGCCCGCGTCCCGGCCGGCACCACCCGCCGGGTCGAGGTCGCCGTCACCCCGGCGGCGGACGCGAAGCCCGGCGAGGCCACCCTCACCGCGACCGCCCGCCACCGCGCCGCGGGCACCGACCGCACGGCCGTCCAGCGGTTCGCGGTCGGCGTGATGCCCCCGGCGCCGTCGTCCGACGCCTGGGCGAGCGACCTCGCCTGGCTGCGCGCGACCAACGGCTGGGGACCGGCCGAACGCGACCGCTCCAACGGAGAGTCCGCCGCCGGCGACGGCCACACCCTCACCCTGGCCGGGCAGACCTACGCGAAGGGCATCGGCGCCCACGCCGACTCCGACATCGAGGTCTACCTGGGCGGCCGCTGCACCACCTTCACCGCCGACGTCGGCATCGACGACGAGATCAACGGCTACGGGGACGTGGCCTTCTCCGTCGAGGCCGACGGCCGGGTCCTGTGGACCTCGCCCCGGCTCACCGGGGCCTCCGCGACCCTGCCCGTGAACGTCGACGTGACCGGCGCCAAGCACGTCCGGCTGAAGATCACGGACACCAACGGGTCGAAGAGCGGCGACCACGGCGACTGGGCGGCGGCCAGGTTCGGCTGCGCCTGACGCACGAACGGGAGGGGCGCCCTCGGGCACCCCTCCCGTTCCGTCCGCCTACTCTCCGGTCTCGCCGTCGGGCCCTTCGCCGGATCCCTCGGAAGGCCCTTCGTCGGCGTCCGTCCCGGCATCCGCCCCCGGCATCGACTCCGGGCCCGGCTGCTCCGGCTTCGGCGGGCGCGTCCGGCCGCTCCCGGGGTCCCTCAGGAACTCGCCGCCCTCGGTCGCGACCCCCGGGCCCGTGCCCGGCTCGCGCCGCCGCAGATAGCGCTCGAACTCGCGGGCGATCGCCTCGCCCGAGGCCTCCGGCAGCTCCGCCGTGTCCCGCGCCTCCTCAAGGGTCTGCACGTACTCGGCGACCTCGCTGTCCTCGGCGGCCAGCTGGTCCACGCCCAGCTGCCAGGCCCGCGCGTCCTCCGGCAGCTCGCCCAGCGGGATGCGCAGCCCGATCAGGTCCTCCAGGCGGTTGAGCAGCGCCAGGGTCGCCTTCGGGTTCGGCGGCTGCGACACGTAGTGCGGCACCGCCGCCCACAGGCTCACGGCCGGCACGCCCGCGTGCGTGCACGCCTCCTGGAGGATGCCCACGATGCCCGTCGGGCCCTCGTACCGGGTCTCCTCCAGGTCCATCGTCCGTGCCAGGTCGGGGTCGGAGGTCACTCCGCTGACCGGGACCGGACGGGTGTGCGGGGTGTCCCCGAGCAGCGCGCCCAGGATCACCACCATCTCCACGCCCAGCTCGTGCGCGAAGCCCAGCAGCTCGTTGCAGAAGGAGCGCCAGCGCATCGACGGCTCGATCCCGCGCACGAGCACCAGGTCGCGGGGCTTCTCGCCGCCGACCCGGACCACGGAGAGCCGGGTCGTCGGCCAGGTGATCTTCCGGACGCCGTTGTCCAGGAAGACGGTGGGCCGGTTGACCTGGAAGTCGTAGTAGTCCTCGGCGTCGAGCGCCGCGAAGACCTCGCCCTTCCATTCCCGGTCCAGGTGGGCGACCGCGGTGGAGGCGGCGTCGCCGGCGTCGTTCCAGCCCTCGAACGCGGCCACCATGACCGGGTCGATCAGCTCGGGTACCCCCTCGAGCTCGATCACCCAGCGCCTCCTTATTCGAAGTTCCTGTCGTACGGCCCCACCTTACGGCTTTCCGGCGGGCCGCCCGCAGCCCCGGGACGTCCCCGAAAACCCGTGCGGCCTTGATCGACTACCCAGGAACTCGCCTCCGCACACGGCGGAGTCACTCCTCCCACAGGGTGCTCGGTGCCTCCCTCCGCACCACCGGAGCGATCTCCTCGGCGAAGCGCTGGAGGGTCTCCTGCTGCTCGGCCGTCGACTGGCCGAAGGTGTCGACCGTGACGGACTGCAGGTCGTGCCCGTAGTGCGCGTGCCAGCCGAGGATCTTGTCGATGATCTGCTGCGGCGAGCCGATCAGCTGGGGGCCGTCCGCGACGGCGTCCTCGATCGTGCGGAACGGGGTGTTGTACCCGGCCTTGCCCTCCAGGTGCGGCTTGAAGCTCTGTCGCACCTTCGCCTCGTACAGCTCCTTGTACCGGGCGACCGCCTGCTCGGGAGTGTCGGCGATGAGCAGCCCCCCGGAACCGGCCGCCACGCGCGCGCGGGCCGGATCGTGCCCGTACTCCTCGAACTTCTCGCGGTAATGGGCGATGAGTCGCGTGTACGCCTCGCGCGGCTGGATCGCGTTGGCGGTGAAGAGCGGATCGCCGTGCCTGGCCGCGAGCTCGGGGGAGTGGAGGCTGGTGGCCGAGCCGTGCCAGATCCGGGGCGGACCGGCGTACGGCCGGGGGACCGTGGTCACGTTCTTCAGCGGCGGCCGGAACTCTCCCTCCCAGTCGACGCCCTCCTCCGTCCAGAGCCGGCGAAGGAGCTCGTACTTCTCCTTCTGGAGGTCCCACTGACGCTCCTCGTCCAGGCCGAAGAGGTCGAAGTGACCGGCCTCCGCGCCCTTGCCGACGACGAGTTCGAGCCGGCCCCGGGAGAGCTGGTCGAGCGTCGCGTAGTCCTCGGCGACCCGGACGGGGTCGAGGATCGCGACGACGGTGACACCCGTGAGCAGCCGGATCCGGCTGGTGCGGGCGGCCAGCGCGGCCAGCAGCACGGTCGGGGAGGAGGAGAGGAACGCGCCCGCGTGCCGCTCGCCGACCGCGTACGCGTCGAAGCCGAGGCGTTCGGCGGTCTCGCCGAGGGTGACGACCTGATCCAACCGGTCGGCGGCGGACAGCAGTTCGCCGGTGAGCGGGTGCGGGGAGTGGTGGACGATCGAGAGCACCTGAAACTTCATGCCTCCACTCTGCGCGCCGAGTGTTGCGGCCGTGTGGACGGCGCATGGCACGCGTCGGGGCGGCCCCTCGATGAGGAACCGCCCCTGCGCACGCGGGAGTTACTTCCGCAGCATCGACTCGACGCCGGCGCGGATCTCGTCCGTCGCGAGACCGCGGATGGTCAGGGTCGTACGGCGGCGCAGCACGTCGTCCGCCGTCTCGGCCCACTCGTGGTCGCGGGCGTAGGCGACCTGCGCCCAGATCTCCGGGGCGTCCGGGTGGATCCGGCGGGCGAGCTCCGGGTTCTCGTTCGCCATCCGGGCGATCTCGAAGGAGAGCGAGCCGTAGTGCGTGGCCAGGTGCTTGGCGGTGTCGGCGGCCATCCGGGGGCCGGGCGCCGGGCCGTCGACGAGCAGCCGGTGGGCGACGGCGTTCGGGTTGGCTATGCCGGGCAGCGGCAGCCGCTTCGGCAGCGCCGACACCGGCTCGTAGTCCTCGCCGAGCGGGCGGCCGGGGAGCTGCTCCAGCTTCTTCATGACCGTGCGGCCGATGTGGCGGAAGGTCGTCCACTTGCCGCCGGCCACGGACAGCATGCCGCCGCGGCCCTCGGTGACGACCGTCTCGCGCTTGGCCTTGGACGTGTCGCCGGGACCGCCCGGGAGCACCCGCAGACCGGCGAAGGAGTACGTGATCAGGTCGCGGGAGAGCTGCTGGTCGCGGATGGAGAAGGCGGCCTCGTCCAGGATCTGGGCGGTGTCCTTCTCGGTGACCTCGACCTGGCCGGGGTCGCCCTCGTACTCCTCGTCGGTGGTGCCGAGGAGCAGCATGTCCTCCCAGGGGAGGGCGAAGGTGATGCGGTACTTGTCGATCGGGGTGGCCAGCGCGGCCTTCCACGGGGAGGTCCGCTTGAGGACCAGGTGCGCGCCCTTGGAGAGGCGGATGGAGGGGGCCGCGTTCGGGTCCTCCATCTTGCGCAGGTGGTCGACCCACGGGCCGGTCGCGTTCAGCACGAGACGGGCGTCGACGCCGAACTCGTCACCGGTGGTGCGGTCCTTCAGCTCCGCGCCCGTGACCCGGCCGCGGGTGAAGCGGAGCCCGGTGACCTCGGCGTGGTTGAGGACGGTGGCGCCGGCGTCGACGGCGGCGCGGACGGTCATGAGCGCCATCCGGGCGTCGTTCATCTGGTCGTCGCCGTAGACGGCGACGGCCTTCAGGTTGTCGGTGCGCAGCTCCGGCACGTCCTGGGCGGCCTTGGCGGGGGAGAGCAGGTGCCCGACGCCGTCGCCGAAGGCCGAGAGGGCGCTGTAGGCGAAGACGCCGGCGCCGAGCTTGGCCGCGCCGTGCGGGCCGCCCTTGTAGACGGGCAGGTAGAAGGTGAGCGGGTTGGCGAGGTGCGGTGCCACCTGGCGGGAGACCGCACGCCGCTCGAAGTGGTTCTCCGCCACCAGCTTCACCGCGCCGGTCTGCAGGTAGCGCAGGCCGCCGTGGAGCAGCTTGGAGGAGGCGGAGGAGGTGGCGCCGGCGAAGTCGCCGGCGTCCACCAGGGCCACCCGCAGGCCCGACTGCGCGGCGTGCCAGGCGGTGGAGATGCCCAGGATGCCGCCTCCGATCACCAGGAGGTCGTACGTCGCCTTGGAAAGCTGGTCCCGGGTCTCGGCGCGGCTCGGCAGGGAACCGGCAGCCGGGTGCGTCCCGAGGGCAGGGACGCTCTGCAGGGTGGTCATCTCGTATTACTCCTCGTCCTCGATCCAGCCCATGGTCCGCTCGACGGCCTTGAGCCAGCTCTTGTACTCGCGGTCACGCTTGTCGGCGTCCATGCGAGGGGTCCATTCCGCCGCCCGGCGCCAGTTGGCGCGCAGCGCGTCGGTGTCCGGCCAGAAGCCGACGGCCAGACCGGCGGCGTAGGCGGCGCCGAGGCAGGTGGTCTCGGCGACCATCGGACGCACGACGGGCGCGTCCAGGAAGTCCGAGAGGGTCTGCATCAGCAGGTTGTTGGAGGTCATGCCGCCGTCGACCTTGAGCGCGGTCAGCTCGACGCCGGAGTCCTTCGTCATGGCGTCGGTGATCTCGCGGGTCTGCCAGGCGGTGGCCTCGAGCACGGCGCGGGCGATGTGCGCCTTGGTGACGTACCGGGTGAGGCCGGCGATGACGCCGCGCGCGTCGGAGCGCCAGTACGGGGCGAACAGGCCGGAGAAGGCCGGCACGAAGTAGGCGCCGCCGTTGTCCTCGACCGAGGACGCGAGGGTCTCGATCTCGGCGGCGGACTTGATCAGGCCCATCTGGTCGCGCATCCACTGCACCAGCGAACCGGTGACGGCGATCGAGCCCTCCAGGGCGTAGACCGGCTTCGCGTCGCCGATCTGGTAGCCGACCGTGGTCAGCAGGCCGCTGTAGGAGTTGATGATCTTGTCGCCGGTGTTCATCAGCATGAAGGTGCCGGTGCCGTACGTGGACTTGGCCTCGCCCTCGGCGAAACACGTCTGGCCGAACAGGGCGGCCTGCTGGTCGCCGAGCGCGGAGGCGACCGGGACGCCGTCGAGGATGCCGCCCTTGACCGTGCCGTACACCTCGGCGGAGGAGCGGATCTCCGGCAGCACGGTGGCCGGGATCTCCATGGACTGCAGGATCTTCTCGTCCCAGGCCATGGTGTGGAGGTTCATCAGCATGGTGCGGGAGGCGTTGGTGACGTCGGTGACGTGGTGGCCGCCGTCGACGCCGCCCGTGAGGTTCCAGATGACCCAGGAGTCCATGGTGCCGAAGAGGATGTCGCCGCGCTCGGCGCGCTCGCGCAGACCCTCGACGTTGTCGAGCAGCCAGCGGACCTTCGGGCCGGAGAAGTAGCTCGCGAGGGGCAGGCCGGTCTCGCGGCGGAAGCGGTCCTGGCCGACGTTGCGGCCGAGCTCCTTGCAGAGGGCGTCGGTGCGGGTGTCCTGCCAGACGAGGGCGTTGTGGACGGGCTCACCGGTGTTCTTGTCCCAGAGCAGCGTGGTCTCGCGCTGGTTGGTGATGCCGATGGCCTTGACGTCCGCGGCGGTGATGTTGCCCTTCTCCAGGGCGCCGGCGACGACCTCCTGGACGTTGGCCCAGATCTCGGCGGCGTCGTGCTCGACCCAGCCCGGCTTCGGGAAGATCTGCTCGTGCTCCTTCTGGTCGACCGAGACGATCCGGCCGTCCTTGTCGAAGACGATGCAGCGCGAGGAGGTGGTGCCCTGGTCGATGGCCGCGATGAAGGGGCCGGAGGTGTGTGCGTCGGTCACGGTGTGCTCCAAGGGAAGTCTGGAAGAAGGACGGCTCAGGCGAACGCGATGTTGTAGATACCCGCGGCGAGGGCGCCACCGATCAGCGGACCGGCGACCGGGATCCAGGAGTAGCTCCAGTCGGAGCCGCCCTTGTTCGGCAGCGGGAGCAGGGCGTGCACGATGCGCGGGCCGAGGTCACGGGCCGGGTTGATGGCGTAACCGGTCGGGCCGCCGAGCGAGAGGCCGATGGAGACCACGACGAACGCGGTGATCAGGGCGCCGAGGACGCCGAGGCCCTTGCCGCTGTCGTTCAGGCCCTGGGTGAGCACGGCCAGGACCAGCACGACGGTGCCGATGATCTCGGTGGCCAGGTTCTGCCAGGTGTTACGGATCTCCGGACCCGTGGAGAAGACGCCGAGCACCGGGCCGGGTCCCTCGATCGGCGTCTCGCCGACGGTCTCCGGGTCCGAGAGGTGCGCCTGGAACTGGCCGTAGTAGGCCACCCAGACCAGCGCCGCGCCGATCATCGCGCCGAGCATCTGGCCGGCGATGTAGACCGGGACGTTGCTCCAGTCCCCGTCCTTGATCGCGATGGCGATCGTGACGGCGGGGTTCAGATGGGCGCCCGAGAGGGAAGCGGTCATGTA
Organism: Streptomyces sp. NPDC002463; assembly: GCF_042889835.1. Lineage (NCBI taxonomy): Bacteria > Bacillati > Actinomycetota > Actinomycetes > Kitasatosporales > Streptomycetaceae > Streptomyces > Streptomyces sp. NPDC002463. Next base: position 174,761 of record NZ_JBIARL010000010.1, on the reverse strand, counting down.
GACCGCCGTCATGACGGCGAAGCCCCACCCGAAGGCGATCGCGAGCCAGCCCGCGTTGCGGGCCTTGGAGCTCTTGAGCGTGACGGCGGCGCACACACCGCCGCCGAGCAGAATGAGTACGGCGGTACCGATGGTCTCGCCGAGGAAGATGTCGGAGCTGGACACCCGCGACTCCTTTGTCCTTCGTCCAGGGGAAGGCGAACCCCGGGTCCCTCCGGTGGTCCGCGCCCTCGTGTGAGGGCGTTGCCGGCCCTTGGCACTGTCACACCCTAGCGTGTATGCCGGTAAGTGTTCGACAATGCCGACCGATGAACGGAAGTTTTGCCCCCGGGTTAACAGCGCGTCAAGGGTCTGGGAAGTGAAAAACCCGCCGATAACGCGATCGTTACCGGCGGGTTCGGTTCTGTTGTACGGGCTGCCGCACGCGGTCGTACGGAGGGTGGTCGGGCCGCGTCGCACGGGCGGGTCGGGGCCGCGCCCGTACGGAAGGCGAGGGCGCGCCCGTACGGAAAAGGCGGGGGTGCGCCCCTGCGGGCTCTCAGAAGCGGCCGGCCCCCAGGTCCCGGGAGACCGCGCGGGCGCAGTCCCGCACCGCCGCCACCAGCTCCGGGCGCAGCTCCCCGCCCGGACAGACCCGCTCCACGGCCCCGGTGACCGCCACCGCGCCCACCGGCATCCGCCGCCGGTCGTGGATCGGCGCCGCCACCGACGCCACGCCCTCCCAGGTCTCCTCCACGTCCGCCGCCCAGCCCCGGGCCCGCGTCATGTCGAGCAGCGACTCGAAGTCGCCCAGCTCCGTGGTCGTCCGGGGCGTGAACGCCTCCCGCTCGACCTCCACCACCTCGCTGTGCGCCACCGGGTCGTACGCCGAGAGGACCTTGCCGAGCGCCGTGGAGTGCAGCGGCTGCATGGCCCCCACCTCCAGGACCTGGCGGCTGTCGTCCGGCCGGAAGACGTGGTGCACGATCAGCACGCCCCGCTGGTGCAGCACCCCCAGGTGCACGCTCTCGCCACTGGACCGGGCCAGGTCGTCCGTCCAGACCAGGGCGCGCGCCCGCAGCTCGTGCACGTCCAGATAGCTGTTGCCGAGCCGCAGCAGCTCCGCGCCCAGCTGGTAGCGGCCCGAGGCCGCGTCCTGCTCCACGAAGCCCTCCGCCTGGAGGGTGCGAAGGATGCCGTGGGCCGTTCCCTTGGCGAGCCCGAGCGAGGACGCGATGTCGGACAGGCCGAGCCGGCGCTCGCCACCCGCGAGCAGTCGCAGCATGGCCGCCGCTCGTTCAAGCGACTGGATGTTCTTCGCCATCGCCCGGCCCCTCACCCTTCTCACACTGTTCGACAATGCTGAACACTATCGGTCGATGCCGACCTCGCGTCACACCACACAGTGTCGGCCAAGGAGGGGCAGGACCGGGAGTCCCCGCACACAGGATGCCGTCCGCCCCGTGGGACGCCGTGTCCACCCCGGCCCCCGCGCGGTTACGCTGACCCCGTGCACCCTCCCCCGAGGGTGCAAAGCCGACAGCCGTCGCATCCCAGGGAGCTCATCCATGGCCTCGTTGCCGACCCCTTCCGCTGACAGCCGGACCCGCGCCGCCGCCCTCCGCGAGGCACTCGCCAGCCGAGTCGTCGTCGCCGACGGAGCCATGGGCACCATGCTCCAGGCCCAGGACCCCACTCTCGAGGACTTCCAGAACCTCGAAGGATGCAACGAGATCCTGAACGTCACCCGGCCCGACATCGTCCGTTCGGTGCACGAGGCGTACTTCGAGGTCGGCGTCGACTGCGTCGAGACGAACACGTTCGGCTCCAACCACTCGGCCGCCGGCGAGTACGAGATCGCGGACCGGATCCACGAGCTCTCCGAGGCGGGCGCCCGGATCGCCCGCGAGGTCGCCGACGAGTTCGGCGCGAAGGACGGCCGCCAGCGCTGGGTGCTCGGCTCGATCGGCCCCGGCACCAAGCTGCCCTCCCTCGGCCACATCTCGTACGACGTGCTGCGCGACGGCTACCAGCAGAACGCCGAAGGCCTGCTGGCCGGCGGCGCCGACGCCCTGATCGTCGAGACGACCCAGGACCTGCTGCAGACCAAGTCCAGCCTCATCGGCGCGCGCCGCGCGATGGACGCCCTGGGCGTGGACGTGCCCCTGATCTGCTCGCTCGCCTTCGAGACCACCGGCGTCATGCTGCTCGGCTCCGAGATCGGCGCGGCCCTGACCGCCCTGGAGCCCCTCGGCATCGACCTGATCGGCCTGAACTGCTCGACCGGCCCCGCCGAGATGAGCGAGCACCTGCGCTACCTCGCCCGCCACTCCCGTACGCCCCTCATGTGCATGCCGAACGCCGGCCTGCCCGTGCTCACCAAGGACGGCGCGTACTTCCCGCTCACGGCCACCGAGATGGCCGACGCGCAGGAGAACTTCGTCCGCGACTACGGCCTGTCCCTGGTCGGCGGCTGCTGCGGCTCCACGCCCGAGCACCTGCGCCAGGTCGTCGAGCGCGTCCAGGGCATCACCCCGCCCGAGCGCTCCCCCCGCCCCGAGCCGGGCGCCGCCTCCCTCTACCAGACGGTGCCGTTCCGCCAGGACACCTCGTACCTGGCGATCGGCGAGCGGACCAACGCCAACGGCTCGAAGAAGTTCCGCGAGGCCATGCTCGAAGGCCGCTGGGACGACTGCGTCGAGATGGCCCGCGACCAGATCCGCGAGGGTGCGCACATGCTCGACCTCTGCGTCGACTACGTGGGCCGCGACGGCGTCGCCGACATGCAGGAGCTCGCCGGCCGCTTCGCCACCGCCTCCACCCTGCCGATCGTCCTCGACTCCACCGAGGTGGACGTCCTGCGCGCCGGCCTGGAGAAGCTCGGCGGCCGGGCCGTCATCAACTCGGTCAACTACGAGGACGGCGACGGCCCCGAGTCCCGCTTCGCGAAGGTCACCCGTCTGGCCCAGGAGCACGGCGCCGCCCTCATCGCCCTCACCATCGACGAGGAGGGCCAGGCCCGTACCCCCGAGCACAAGGTCGCCGTCGCCGAGCGCCTCATCGAGGACCTCACCGGCAACTGGGGCATCCACGAGTCCGACATCCTGATCGACACCCTGACCTTCACCATCTGCACCGGCCAGGAGGAGTCGCGCAAGGACGGCATCGCCACCATCGAGGCGATCCGCGAGTTGAAGCGCCGCCACCCGGACGTCCAGACGACCCTGGGCCTGTCGAACATCTCCTTCGGCCTCAACCCGGCCGCCCGCATCCTGCTCAACTCGGTCTTCCTCGACGAGTGCGTGAAGGCGGGCCTGGACTCGGCGATCGTCCACGCCTCGAAGATCCTGCCCATCGCCCGCTTCGACGAGGAGCAGGTCACCACCGCCCTCGACCTGATCTACGACCGGCGCGCCGAGGGCTACGACCCGCTGCAGAAGCTGATGGCCCTCTTCGAGGGCGCCACCACCAAGTCGCTCAAGGCGGGCAAGACCGAGGAGCTCCTCGCCCTGCCCCTGGACGAGCGTCTCAAGCGGCGGATCGTCGACGGCGAGAAGAACGGCCTGGAGGCGGACCTCGACGAGGCCCTCGTCGAGCGGCCCGCCCTGGACATCGTCAACGACACCCTCCTCGACGGCATGAAGACCGTCGGCGAGCTGTTCGGCTCCGGCCAGATGCAGCTGCCGTTCGTGCTCCAGTCCGCCGAGGTCATGAAGACGGCCGTCGCCTACCTCGAACCGCACATGGAGAAGTCCGACGCCGAGGGCAAGGGCACGATCGTGCTCGCGACCGTCCGCGGCGACGTCCACGACATCGGCAAGAACCTCGTCGACATCATCCTCTCCAACAACGGCTACAACGTCGTCAACATCGGCATCAAGCAGCCGGTCTCCGCGATCCTGGAAGCCGCCGAGGAGCACAACGCCGACGTCATCGGCATGTCCGGCCTCCTCGTGAAGTCCACCGTGATCATGAAGGAGAACCTGGAGGAGCTGAACCAGCGCGAGCTGGCCGCCAAGTACCCGGTGATCCTCGGCGGAGCCGCCCTCACCCGCGCGTACGTCGAGCAGGACCTCCACGAGATCTACCAGGGCGAGGTCCGCTACGCCCGGGACGCCTTCGAGGGCCTGCGCCTCATGGACGCGCTCATCGGCGTCAAGCGCGGCGTCCCCGGAGCCGTGCTCCCCGAGCTGAAGCAGCGCCGCGTCGCCAAGAGCGCCACCGCGGCGCTCCAGGTCGAGGAGCCCGAGCCCGGCGGCCGCTCCGACGTGGCCACCGACAACCCGGTGCCCACCCCGCCGTTCTGGGGCACCCGCGTCGTCAAGGGCATCCCGCTCAAGGAGTACGCCTCCTGGCTCGACGAGGGCGCGCTCTTCAAGGGCCAGTGGGGCCTCAAGCAGAACCGGGCCGGCGACGGACCGGCGTACGAGGAACTGGTCGAGACCGAGGGCCGGCCCCGGCTGCGCGGCTGGCTGGAGCGCCTCCACACCGAGAACCTCCTGGAGGCTGCCGTCGTCCACGGTTACTTCCCCTGCGTCTCCAAGGGCGACGACCTGATCATCCTGGACGAGGCGGGCAACGAGCGGACCCGGTTCACCTTCCCGCGCCAGCGCCGCGGCCGCCGCCTGTGCCTCGCGGACTTCTTCCGCCCGGAGGAGTCCGGCGAGACCGACGTCGTCGGCCTCCAGGTCGTCACCGTCGGCTCGAAGATCGGCGAGGCCACGGCCAAGCTCTTCGATTCCGACTCGTACCGCGACTACCTGGAGCTGCACGGCCTCTCCGTCCAGCTCGCCGAGGCCCTCGCCGAGTACTGGCACGCCCGCGTCCGCGCGGAGCTCGGCTTCGGCGGGGAGGACCCCGAGAACGTCGAGGACATGTTCGACCTCAAGTACCGCGGTGCCCGCTTCTCGCTGGGCTACGGAGCCTGCCCCGACCTGGAGGACCGGGCGAAGATCGCCGAGCTGCTCCGGCCGGAGCGGATCGGCGTCCACCTCTCCGAGGAGTTCCAGCTCCACCCCGAGCAGTCCACCGACGCCATCGTCATCCACCACCCCGAGGCGAAGTACTTCAACGCACGGTGACCACGCGGTGACGGCGCAGGGTAAATACGCGCTTTCCCGTTGATCGCGACGTACACTTGTCGGTCCAGTGCAGGCCGGTCATCCTCCCCGTACCGGGGAGGGGGCCGGCCTTCTCGTCCCTCCATGGAGGTGTGCCGGATGACCAGTACGGTCCCCGCGTCCCTGTTCCGTACGAACGGCAGCTCCGCCCTGCAGGCGGTCTTCCTCGACATGGACGGGACCCTCGTCGACACGGAGGGGTTCTGGTGGGACGCCGAGGTCGAGGTCTTCGCGGACCTCGGACACCGGCTGGACGAGGCTTGGCGTGACGTCGTCGTCGGCGGCCCGATGACCCGCAGCGCGGGCTACCTCATCGAGTCCACCGGCGCCGACATCACCCTCGAAGAGCTCACCGTCCTGCTCAACGAGAAGTTCGAGCAGCGCATCGACCGGGGCGTGCCCCTCATGCCGGGCGCCGAGCGGCTGCTCGCCGAGCTGGCCCGGCACTCCATCCCCACCGCCCTGGTCTCCGCCTCGCACCGGCGGATCATCGACCGGGTCCTCGCCTCGCTCGGCCGTGACCGCTTCACCCTCACGGTCGCCGGCGACGAGGTCGAGTGCACCAAGCCGCACCCCGAGCCGTACCTGACGGCCGCCCGGGGCGTCGGCGCCGACCCCGTGCTCTGCGCCGTCATCGAGGACACCGCGACCGGTGTGGCGGCCGCCGAGGCGGCCGGCTGCCGGGTCGTCGCGGTGCCCTCCGTCGCCCCGATCGCGCCCTCCCCGGGCCGGGTCGTCGTGCGCTCCCTGGAAGAGGTCGACGTACCGTTCCTGCGTACCTTGATCACAGGAATTTGAGCTTTATCTGAGGAAAGCGATCCGGCTGAAGTCCGGCTGAAGTCCGGCCGAAGAGAGCGGGCCATTCGCCGAAAAGCACCTGAGTGACCTTGGTCACCCAGAGTGCCGGACGGCGGGTGGCCCGTTCTCGTCTCCTGTCTCAAAAGCGGACGTTTCGACGCCCCCTGTGTCCTGATTGGGTAACCGTCGTCCGCAACGTCCGGCGCATGGTTATCGAGTCCGGCGCATTCATGATCACTCTTCGATTACGCCCCCGTACGGCCCCGGTCAAGGGATACCGGCTCCGCCCACTAATCTTTCGCGAGTACTTCGCCGCATAACCGCGTGCACCGGCGCACACCCAAGTCGCCGTGAACACAGGACCGATCGCAACACCCGGCCCGATCGCTCCCGCCCCGACCGGGCGGCAGGCGGCGGAGTTCCACTGACCGCTGTACCCCAGTGCCGGATGAGGAGATCGTCCCTGATGAACCGCAAGACCCTGGTGCTGCCGGCCGTGGCCGGACTGCTCGTCCCCCTGCTCGCCGGCTGCGGCGGCAGCGAGGAGAGCCGAGCGATCGTCGTCGGCACCACGGACCAGTTCATCGCCACCGGGGACGCACCCGCCCCGCTCGACCCGGCCTACGCCTACGACACCGGCGCCTGGAACATCCTCCGCCAGACCGTGCAGACCCTGCTGCACGTGCCCCGCGGCGGCGGCGAGCCCGTCCCCGAGGCCGCCAAGACCTGCGGCTTCTCCGACAAGGCCAGCGAGAGCTACCGCTGCACGCTCCGCGAAGGCCTCACCTTCGCCGACGGCACCCCCATCACGGCCGAGGACGTCAAGTACTCCATCGAACGCGTCCTGAAGATCAAGTCGGACAACGGCACCGCCGCCCTCCTCGCGAACATCGACACCGTCGAGACCCAGGGCACCGACGGCGTCGTCTTCCACCTCAAGACCCCCGACGCGACCTTCCCGTACAAGCTCTCCACCCCCGTCGCCGGCATCCTCAGCAAGGACAAGTACGCCGCCGACAAGCTCCGCGACGGCTTCGACGTCGACGGCTCGGGCCCGTACACCATGAAGGTCGAGCGCGAGGGCGACAAGGCCACCCGCTTCGTCTTCACCAAGAACCCCGCCTACAAGGGCGACATCACCCTGCGCAACGACAAGGTCGAACTGCGCCCCTACGCCGACGCCGGCACCATGGGCGCCGCCCTGGAGCGCGACGACATCGACATGATGGCCCGCTCCCTGTCGCAGAAGCAGATCAAGGACCTCACCGAGACGCCCAAGGACAACATCCGCGTCACCGAGGTCCCCGGCCTGGAGATCCGCTACCTCGGCTTCAACACCGACGCCCCCTCCGTCGAGCAGAAGGCCGTGCGCCAGGCCATGGCCTCCGTCGTCGACCGGGGCGCCCTCGTCAACCTCGTCTACGGCCCCACCGCGGAGCCGCTGTACTCGCTGATCCCCTCCAGCATCACCGGCCACGCCACCCCCTTCTTCGACGAGTACGGCGAGCCCGACCCGGCCCGCGCCGCCAAGCTCCTCAAGGAAGCGGGCGTCAAGACCCCGGTCAAGGTGACCCTCAACTACACCACCGACCACTACGGCTCCGAGACCGCCCAGGAGTTCGAGGCGCTCAAGAAGCAGCTCGTCGCCAGCGAGCTCTTCGACGTCAAGATCCAGGGCTCCGAGTGGTCCACCTTCCGCACGGCCCAGAAGCGCGGCGACTACGCCGTCTACGGCCTCGGCTGGTTCCCGGACTACCCGGACCCCGACAACTACATCGCGCCGTTCCTCGACAGCGACAACTTCCTCAACACCCCCTACGTGAACAAGACCGTTCGCGAGAAGCTCATCCCGCGCTCGCGCCGCCAGGCCGACCGCAACGCCGCAAGCCCCGTCTACGCGCAGATCCAGAAGATCGTCGCCAAGGACGTCCCCGTCCTGCCCCTGTGGCAGGGCAAGCAGTACGTCGCCGCCCGCGACGACCTCAACGGAGTCGAGTACGCCCTCAACACCTCCTCCGACCTGCTGCTGTGGGAACTGGGCCGCGGCACCGCCTGACCCCTTCGTTGTCCCGGCCGCGCGCCCCTGCGCGGCCGGCCTGACAAGAGATCAAGAGGCAAGTTCTGTGAAGGCACGAAACAAGTGGCTGACGGCCCCGCTCGCCGCGGGTCTGTCCGCCGCCCTCCTCAGCGGCTGCGGCACCGAGCAGGGAAGCGGCTCCGGAGGCTCCGGAGGCGGGATACGCGTCGGCATGTCCGACGAGATCCTCGCCACCGACCCGGCGGCCGGCTACGACCCCGGCTCCTGGCTGCTGTTCAACAACGTCTTCCAGTCCCTCCTCGCCTTCCCCAAGGGCGGCTCCGAGCCCGAGCCCGAGGCCGCCGACAAGTGCGAGTTCTCCGCGGGCAGCAAGGTCTACACCTGCACCCTGCGCGACGGCCTCACCTTCTCCAACGGCAACAAGCTCACCTCGGAGGACGTCAAGTACTCCTTCGAGCGGGCCCTCAAGATCGCCGACCCCTCGGGCCCGGCGCCGCTGCTCTCCACCATCCAGAGCATCGAGACCCCCGACGAGAAGACCGTCGTCTTCCGCCTCAAGGTCCCGGACGCCACCTTCCCCAGCAAGATCGCCTCCGGCGCCGGCTCCATCGTCGACCACCACGACTACCCCGCCGACGCGCTGCGCACCGACGGCAAGGCCACCGGCTCCGGCCCGTACAAGCTCGACTCCTTCAGCGAGTCCGAGGCCACCTTCTCCGCCAACCCCGGCTACAAGGGCAACGCCAAGCCGAAGAACGGCGCCGTCACCCTCAAGCTGTACCGCGGCGACCGCGCCGCCCTCGCCAAGGCCTTCACCGACGGCGACATCGACGTCGCCTACCGAGGCCTCTCCGCCGACGACATCTCCGCCCTCGAGAACTCCGCCACCACGGCCGACAAGGGCATCGAGGTCGTCACCGGCAGCAGCGCCGAGGTCCAGCACCTGGTCTTCAACATGAAGGACCCGGTCGTCGGCAAGCTCGGCGTCCGCAAGGCCATCGCCCACCTCGTCGACCGCGAGGCCCTCGTCGAGAACGTCTACAAGTCGACGGCCACCCCGCTCTACTCGATCGTCCCGGCCGGCATCGCCGGACACAACACCGCCTTCTACGACGCCTACGGCACCCCCGACGCGGCCAAGGCGAAGAAGGCCCTCCGCTCCGCCGGCATCACCGACAAGGTGAAGCTCACCCTCTGGTCCACGCCCAGCCGCTACGGCCCGGCCACCGACCAGGAGCTCAAGGCCATCGCCGAACAGCTCAACGCGAGCGGCCTCTTCGACGCCGACGTGAAGTCCGTCGCCTTCGACCAGTACGAGAAGGACATCGCCGCCGGCAAGTACGGCGTCTACGTCAAGGGCTGGGTCCCCGACTACCCCGACGCCGACAACTTCACGAGCCCCTTCTTCGGTGAGGGCAACGTCCTCGGCAACCACTACGAGAACCGCACCATCACCGGCACCCTCCTCCCCGAGACCGCCGCCGTCGCCGACCGCGCCGGCACCGCCGACGAGTACGGACGCCTCCAGGACCTCGTCGCCGAGGAGCTCCCCGTCCTCCCGCTGTGGCAGGGCAAGCAGTACGCCGTCGCCCGCGAGGACGTCACCGGTCTCGAATGGACCCTCGACGCCTCGACCGTCTTCCGCTTCTGGGAGATCCGCAAGGGCTGACACCCCCGTCCCCACGCACGAGGGCCCGGTACGCACCCCGCGCACCGGGCCCTCGCCGCACCTACGGCCGATCGCTACTGGCCGCCGGCCCCCGGCCGCACCAGACCGCTCTCGTACGCGTACACCGCGGCCTGCACCCGGTCCCGCAGGCCCAGCTTCGTCAGCACATGGCCCACGTGCGTCTTCACCGTCGTCTCGCTGACGAACAGGTCCGCCGCGATCTCCGCGTTCGACAGGCCGCGGGCCACCAGCTTCAGCACCTCCACCTCGCGGTCGGTCAAGGTGTTCAGCGTGTCCGGCACCTGCTCCTCGCCCGTCGGCAGATGCGCCGAGTACTTGTCGAGCAGCCGGCGCGTGATCGACGGGGCCAGCATCGCCTCGCCCGCCGCCACCACACGGATCGCCTGCACCAGCTCGTTCGCCGGAGCGTCCTTCAGCAGGAAGCCGCTCGCCCCCGCCCGCAGCGCCTCCACCACGTACTCGTCCAGATCGAAGGTCGTCAGGACCAGCACCTTCGCCGGACCGTCCCGCCCCGGGCCGGTGATCTGCCGGGTCGCCTCCACCCCGTCCATCCGCGGCATCCGGATGTCCATCAGCACCACGTCCGGCTGCAGCGCGCGCACCTGCTCCTGCGCCTGCAGACCGTCGCCGGCCTCGCCCACCACCGCGATGTCCTGCTCCGCCTCCAGAATCATCCGGAAGCCGGTCCGCAGCAGCGGCTGATCGTCGACCAACAGGACGCGGATCGTCACAAGGGCTCCTTCACGGGGCTGGGCTCAGCCCTTTCACGCGGGCTGGGCTCAGGAAGACGGCTGGGCCGGGTCCATTCTGCCCTGCCCGGATTCACCCGACTCCGGCGGGCGCGCGGAAACGATCTTCAGGGGATAGGCCGGGGGAGTCCCCCCGAACTCGGGACAGACCGCCTGATGGTCGCACCAACCGCACAGCTTCGTCGGCCGCGGCCGCCAGTCGCCCGACTCCGTGGCCAGCCGGATCGCGTCCCACAGTGCCAGCAGCTTCCGCTCCACCCGCAGCAGATCCGCCTCCACCGGGTCGTACGTCAGCACCTCCCCGCTGCCCAGGTACACCAGCTGCAGCCGCCGCGGGATCACCCGCTTCAGCCGCCACACCACCAGCGCGTAGAAGGTCATCTGGAACAGCGCGCCGTCCCGGTACTCAGGCCGCGGCGCCTTCCCCGTCTTGTAGTCGACGATCCGCACCTCGCCCGAGGGCGCCACGTCGACCCGGTCGATCACCCCGCGCAGCCGCAGCCCCGACTCCAGCTCCGTCTCCACGAACAGCTCACGCTCGGCCGGCTCCAGCCGCGTCGGATCCTCCAGCGTGAACCACCGCTCGACCAGCTGCTCCGCCTCGCCCAGCCAGCCCGCCAGACGCTCCCCGTCCGGATCCTCCGCGAACAGCTCGCCCAGCTCCGGCTTCGACTCCAGGAGCCGCTCCCACTGCCCCGGCACCATCGACCTCGCCCGCGGCGCCGTCCGCTCCGCCGCCGGATCGTCGAAGAGCCGCTCGAGCACCGCGTGCACCAGCGTGCCCCGCGTCGCCGCCGCGCTCGGCTTCTCCGGCAGCCGGTCGATCACCCGGAACCGGTACAGCAGCGGACACTGCATGAAATCGCTCGCCCGCGAGGGCGACAACGACATGGGCGCCCGGGGCTCCGCCGGCACCTGCTCGCTCGTACTCATGACGAAGACCCTACGACCCGCCACCGACAGCGAGCGGAATACCATCGACCTGGGACCCCGTCGCACTGCATGATCGAACCGTGACACATCCGACGCGGGTCACCCCACGCGACGAAAGGAACCCGTGAACCAGGACGAGCCCAAGCCGCAGCGGACCGAGGAGCCCGGCGGCGGGATCCTCATGGGACGGCCCTTCGGCGTGCCCGTCTACGTCGCCCCCAGCTGGTTCGTCGTCGCCGCCCTCATCACCTGGGTCTTCGGCGACCAGATCGAGCGCGTCCTGCCCGAGCTCGGCGCCGCCCGGTACCTGGTCTCCCTCTTCTTCGCCGTCGCCTTCTACGCCTCCGTGCTCGTCCACGAGCTCGCCCACACCATCGCCGCGCTCCGCTTCAAACTCCCGGTGCGCCGCATCCAGCTCCAGTTCTTCGGCGGCGTCTCCGAGATCGAGAAGGAGACCGAGACCCCCGGCCGCGAATTCGTCCTCGCCTTCGTCGGCCCCCTCCTCTCCCTCGTCCTCGCCGGCGTGTTCTACCTCTCCCTGTACGCCGTCGAGCCCGGCACCGTCCCCGGGGTCCTCCTCGGCGGCCTGATGATCTCCAACCTGATCGTCGCGATCTTCAACCTGCTCCCCGGCCTCCCCCTCGACGGCGGCCGCATGCTCCGCGCCGTCGTCTGGAAGATCACCGGCAAGCCCATGAGCGGCACCGTCGCCGCCGCCTGGGTCGGCCGCGCCCTCGCCGTCCTCGTCCTCGTCGGCCTGCCCCTGCTCACCCGCACCGGCCTCCTCGGCAACTCCACCGAGGACATCGGCGGCTTCGAGACCGTCACCGACGCCCTCCTCGCCGCGATCCTCGCCGCCATCATCTGGACCGGCGCAGGCAACAGCCTCCGCATGGCCCGCCTCCGCGAGCACCTCCCCGAGCTCCGCGCCCGCGCCCTCACCCGCCGCGCCATCCCCGTCGAACCCGCCACACCGCTCTCCGAGGCCCTCCGCCGCGCCAACGAGGCCGGCGCCCGCGCCCTCGTCGTCGTCGACGGCGCCGGCGAGCCCACCGGCATCGTCCGCGAGGCCGCCATCGCCGCCGTACCCCAGCACCGCCGCCCCTGGGTCGCCGTCAGCACCCTCGCCCAGGACCTCACCGACGGCATGCGGGTCCCCGCCGAGCTCACCGGCCAGCCCCTCCTCGACCACCTTCGCGCCAGCCCCGCCACCGAGTACCTCGTCGTCGAGGACACCGGCGAGATCTACGGGGTCCTCGCCACCACCGACGTCGAACGGGCCTTCGTCCAGGCCATGGCACGACCGTCCACGTAACCCCGGTACTCTGGTCACATGTCCGAACCGACCGGTGCCGCCCGCCGACGCGGGCCCTTCAAGGTCGGGGACCAGGTTCAGCTGACCGACCCCAAGGGCCGTCACTACACGTTCACGCTCGAAGAGGGAAAGAACTTCCACACCCACAAGGGTTCTTTCCCGCACGACGAACTGATCGGCGCCCCCGAGGGCAGCGTTGTCCGTACCACCGGAAACGTCGCCTACCTCGCGCTGCGCCCCCTGCTCCCCGACTACGTCCTGTCCATGCCCCGCGGCGCAGCCGTGGTCTACCCCAAGGACGCGGGGCAGATCCTGGCCTTCGCCGACATCTTCCCCGGCGCCCGCGTCGTGGAAGCGGGAGTGGGCTCGGGATCGCTGAGCAGCTTCCTCCTGCGCGCCATCGGAGACAGCGGCATGCTGCACTCCTACGAGCGCCGCGAGGACTTCGCCGAGATCGCGAAGGGCAACGTCGAGCGCTACTTCGGCGGCCCCCACCCCGCGTGGCAGCTGACCGTCGGCGACCTCCAGGACAACCTGTCCGACACCGACGTCGACCGCGTCATCCTGGACATGCTCGCCCCCTGGGAGTGCCTGGAGGCCGTCTCCAAGGCCCTCGTCCCCGGCGGCATCCTCTGCTGCTACGTGGCGACCACCACCCAGCTCGCCCGCACCGTGGAGTCCATCCGCGAGTTCGGCTGCTACGCCGAGCCGCAGCCCTGGGAGTCCATGATCCGCAACTGGCACGTCGAGGGCCTCGCCGTCCGCCCCGATCACCGCATGATCGGCCACACCGGCTTCCTCGTCACCGCCCGTCGCCTCGCGGACGGGGTGGAGCCCCCGATGCGCCGCCGCCGCCCCGCGAAGGGCGCCTACGGCGAGGACTACGAGGGCCCCAACAAGGGCTGACGTTCCGACATCCAGACCGCGCCGCCGTCGAGTTCCCCGCCCACGCGGAAGAACTCGACGGCGGCGTCCTCATGTTCACGGCGGCGCCCGCACTCTGCCGGCCCCGTCGGTTCGTCGCCCTCGAAGACCGGCCGACCCAGCCCCACCCCAGCTGTTCCGTCCCCCTGTGACGTGTGGCACGATGCCGGAAACCCCGCCGCACCACCCCACAGGAGACGTCTCGCGTGCAGCACTCCGCCGCCCCGGACCTCGCGGACCTCGCCCACACCCACGCCCGGCCGGCCCACTGGCTGGCCACCGCCACCGCGACCGCCGCGGTCGTCGCCCTCGCCGGATTCCTCCAGCCCGGCCCCGCCTCGGCGGGCGCCGCACCGGCCGCCGCCCCGCGCCCGGCACCCGCCCCCGACGCCGCCGGAGCCGACTACCCCCTGGAATGCGGGGGAGCCCGCCACACGGTCGCGAAGCGGGTCTCCGGAGACCTCGACGGCGACGGGAACCCCGAGACCGTTGCGGTCGTGCACTGCGAAGCCGGCTCCGGCACCCCGCCGAGCGCCGTCTACGTCCTCACCCGCGGCAAGGGCGGCGGCACCCCCGCGCGCGTGGTCGCCACCCTCGTCGCACCCGAGCAGCACCGGAACGTCACGGAGCTCTCCGTACGCGACGGAGCCGTGCGCGCCACCCTGCTCGGCTACTCGTCCCCCGACGTGCCCAGCTGCTGCCCCGACGAGAAGGAGCAGGTCAGCTGGCGCTGGCAGGGCGGCGCCTTCGTCCGCGGCGACCAGACGGACGCGCTCGGCGCCTGAGACGGGCGCCCGATCCGCTACTCGGCGTCGGGGCCGTACACCTCGACCCGGTCCGAGACCCGGCGCACATGGATGCAGTCGCCCGGGCACTCCTTCGCGGAGTCCACCACGTCCTGGAGCAGCGGCAGCGGCACCGGCGTGGTGGCACCCGCGTCCTGGAGGAGCTCGTCGTCGGCGCTCTTCACATAAGCGAGCCCGTCGATGTCGAGCTCGAAGACCTCGGGAGCGTACTGCGCGCAGATCCCGTCCCCGGTGCACAGGTCCTGGTCGATCCAGACCTCCAGCGCCTCCTCGGCGCCCGTAGCCGGGGCCTCGTGCTGCACGGTCATATCTCCTGCCGTTTCTGCTTCGCGCGATAAGTCGGGCCACCCCTGACGGGTGTTGACCAAAGACGACGATACAACCGCCCGCTTTCAAGCGGTGAAGGGTGGGTATTCCCCTGGCGAGAGGGGAAGCGCAAGGGTGAAGATCGGACACACCCCGGAGTCTTTTTGATCTAGGGGTTTCAATCACCACCCACGCAGGTAGGGTCAGGAAGCGTCCAGCTCCCCTTGGAGGAGGTGAGGACCGTGGCAGCCCACGACGACGACATCAACCGCGGCATCCGGCCGGGGCGGGGGTCTGAAGACCCCGCCGGTCAGGTTGCCTATCTCGAGCAGGAAATCGCCGTCCTGCGCCGCAAGCTCGCCGACTCTCCGCGCCACACGAGGATTCTCGAAGAGCGGATCGTCGAGCTGCAGACCAACCTGGCCGGCGTGTCCGCGCAGAACGAACGTCTGGCGAACACGCTCCGTGAGGCCCGCGACCAGATCGTGGCCCTCAAGGAGGAGGTCGACCGGCTCGCGCAGCCGCCGGCCGGCTTCGGTGTCTTCCTGCAGGCCAACGAGGACGGCACGTGCGACATCTTCACCGGGGGCCGCAAGCTCCGGGTGAACGTCAGCCCGAGCATCGAGCTCGAAGAGCTCAAGCGCGGCCAGGAAGTCATGCTCAACGAAGCGCTCAACGTGGTCGAGGCCATGGAGTTCGAGCGCGCCGGGGACATCGTCACCCTCAAGGAGATCCTCGAGGACGGCGAGCGCGCCCTGGTGGTGGGGCACACCGACGAGGAGCGGGTGGTGAGGCTCGCCGAGCCTCTGCTGGACGTCACCATCCGCGCCGGCGACGCCCTGCTGCTCGACTCCAGGTCCGGCTACGTCTACGAGGTGGTTCCCAAGAGCGAGGTCGAAGAGCTCGTTCTGGAAGAGGTCCCGGACGTCGACTACGACAAGATCGGCGGTCTGGGCAACCAGATCGAGCTGATCCGCGACGCGGTCGAGCTCCCGTACCTCTACCCGGACCTCTTCAAGGAGCACGAACTGCGGCCGCCCAAGGGCATCCTGCTCTACGGCCCGCCCGGCTGCGGCAAGACGCTGATCGCGAAGGCCGTGGCCAACTCGCTGGCCAAGAAGGTCGCCGAGGTGACCGGCCAGCCCGCGGGGAAGTCCTACTTCCTCAACATCAAGGGCCCCGAGCTCCTCAACAAGTACGTCGGAGAGACCGAGCGGCACATCCGCCTCGTCTTCCAGCGTGCCCGGGAGAAGGCGAGCGAGGGCACCCCCGTCATCGTCTTCTTCGACGAGATGGAATCCCTCTTCCGCACCCGCGGCTCCGGTGTCAGCTCGGACGTGGAGAACACCATCGTCCCGCAGCTGCTCGCCGAGATCGACGGCGTGGAAGGCCTGGAGAACGTCATCGTCATCGGCGCCTCCAACCGCGAGGACATGATCGACCCCGCGATCCTGCGGCCCGGCCGGCTCGACGTCAAGATCAAGATCGAGCGTCCGGACGCGGAGGCCGCGAAGGACATCTTCGCGAAGTACCTCACGGAGACCCTGCCGCTCCACTCGGACGACATCTCCGAGCACAGCGGCTCGAAGGCCGCCGCCGCCCACGGAATGATCCAGTCGGTCGTCGAGCAGATGTACGCGGAATCCGAGGAGAACCGCTTCCTCGAAGTCACGTACGCCAACGGCGACAAGGAAGTCCTGTACTTCAAGGACTTCAACTCCGGCGCGATGATCCAGAACATCGTCGACCGGGCCAAGAAGATGGCCATCAAGGCCTTCCTCGACCACAACCAGAAGGGCATCCGGGTCTCCCACCTCCTCCAGGCGTGCGTGGACGAGTTCAAGGAGAACGAGGACCTGCCCAACACCACCAACCCCGACGACTGGGCCCGGATCTCCGGAAAGAAGGGCGAGCGGATCGTCTTCATCCGCACGCTCGTCACCGGAAAGCAGGGCGCGGACACCGGACGCTCCATCGACACGGTGGCCAATACCGGTCAGTACCTGTAAAACGCCCACCGGCTGCGGATGTCCGGAAACCGGGCATCCGCAGCCGACGCATTCCATCCAGCATTTCCCCCGGCATCACAGGGAAATACCGCAATCGATCTCCCCACCAGCGCGGAGCCGTTCTAGGCTCATCGGTACCGCCGAGTCGCGCACAGTGAGCGCCGCCGGGCAAGGAGGGCCGCATGACCGTACGGCGAGTAATGGGCATCGAGACGGAGTACGGGATCTCCGTCCCCGGACACCCGAACGCCAATGCCATGCTCACCTCGTCCCAGATCGTCAACGCCTACGCGGCGGCGATGCACCGGGCGCGCCGCGCCCGCTGGGACTTCGAGGAGGAGAACCCGCTGCGGGACGCCCGCGGCTTCGACCTCGCCCGCGAGGCCGCCGACTCCAGCCAGCTCACCGACGAGGACATCGGCCTGGCGAACGTGATCCTCACCAACGGGGCCCGGCTCTACGTGGACCACGCCCACCCCGAGTACAGCGCGCCCGAGGTCACCAACCCGCGCGACGCCGTCCTCTGGGACAAGGCCGGCGAGCGGATCATGGCCGAGGCGGCCGAGCGCGCCGCCCAGCTCCCCGGGGCCCAGCCCATCCACCTCTACAAGAACAACACCGACAACAAGGGCGCCTCCTACGGCACGCACGAGAACTACCTGATGAAGCGGGAGACCCCCTTCTCGGACATCGTGCGCCACCTCACCCCCTTCTTCGTCTCCCGCCAGGTCGTCACCGGCGCGGGACGGGTCGGCATCGGCCAGGACGGCCGGGAGAACGGCTTCCAGCTCAGCCAGCGCGCCGACTACTTCGAGGTCGAGGTGGGCCTGGAGACCACCCTCAAGCGGCCCATCATCAACACCCGGGACGAGCCGCACGCCGACGCCGAGAAGTACCGCCGCCTGCACGTGATCATCGGCGACGCGAACCTCTCGGAGATCTCCACCTACCTGAAGCTCGGCACCACCGCCCTCGTCCTCTCGATGATCGAGGACGGCTTCATCACCGTCGACCTCGCCGTCGACCAGCCGGTCCGCACCCTGCACCACGTCTCGCACGACCCGACGCTCCAGTACCTCATCACGCTGCGCAGCGGCCGGACGCTCACCGCGGTCCAGCTCCAGATGGAGTACTTCGAGCTGGCCAGGAAGTACGTGGAGGAGCGGTACGGCTCGGACGCGGACGAGCAGACCATGGACGTCCTCACGCGCTGGGAGGACACCCTGGGCCGGCTCGAGACCGACCCGATGAGCCTTTCCGGCGAGCTGGACTGGGTCGCCAAGCGGGAGCTCATGGAGGGCTACCGGCGCCGCGACGGCCTGGACTGGGACGCGGCCCGGCTGCACCTGGTGGACCTCCAGTACGCGGACGTACGCCCCGAGAAGGGCCTCTACAACCGCCTGGTGGCCCGCGGGCGGATGAAGCGGCTCCTGGACGAGACCGAGGTCGTGCGGGCCGAGACGGCGCCTCCGGAGGACACCAGGGCCTATTTCCGGGGCCGCTGCCTGGAGCAGTACGCCGACGACGTCGCCGCGGCCTCCTGGGACTCGGTGATCTTCGACCTGCCCGGCCGGGACTCCCTCCAGCGCGTCCCGACCCTGGAGCCGCTGCGCGGCACCAAGGCCCATGTGAAATCGCTCCTGGACCGCTGCCGCACGGCGGAGGAACTGGTGCGGGTCCTCTCGGGCGGCTGAAACAGCCGCCCGGCACGGGCCTGAAATACCCGGGCACTGGGAATCATGGAATCAGTGCCCGGGCGTTGTGGAAACTGCGGGGCCGAAGTCAGACCCGACCTATAGGGTCTGATCTTGTACGGACTCAACCGAGCGGGCCGATTCGAGCGGGGTGAGGGATATGGCGACCAAGGACACCGGCGGCGGACAGCAGAAGGCGACGCGATCCACGGAGGAGGTCGAGGAGACCACCACCGAGGCGAGCTCCGACCTCAAGGAACGCCAGGAGAAGCTGAGCGACGACGTGGACTCCGTCCTGGACGAGATCGACGACGTGCTCGAGGAGAACGCCGAGGACTTCGTGCGCTCCTTCGTTCAGAAGGGCGGCGAGTAGCCGCCCCACGCGCCTGTCGTCCTCCGTCCCCGGAGCCCTGGTGAAAGCCGTGGGTCCGGGGACGGATGACAAGCGGTGGCACGGGTAAGGTCCGTGCACAGCATCCAAGATCAGCCGGTGCTTCCCACGACCGGCCGACTGTCCCACCGGAAGGAATCGCGTGGAAGCCAACCCTCGAAGCACCGGGCGTCTGCCGGCGGCCTTCCTGACGCCGGGCTCGTCCTCGTTCATGGACTTCCTGGCCGATCACTCGCCGGAGCTGCTCCCGGGGAACCGGAAGCTGCCCGAGGGGATCGTCGAGGCCCCGCACGGCACCACCATCGTGGCCGCCACGTTCCCCGGCGGGGTCGTGCTCGCCGGTGACCGGCGAGCGACCATGGGGAACATGATCGCGCAGCGGGACATGCAGAAGGTGTTCCCGGCCGACGAGTACTCCGCGGTCGGTATCGCCGGCAGCGCCGGTCTCGCCGTCGAGATGGTCAAGCTCTTCCAGCTGGAGCTGGAGCACTTCGAGAAGGTGGAGGGCGCGACGCTCTCCCTGGAAGGAAAGGCGAACCGTCTCTCCACCATGATCCGGGGCAACCTGGGCATGGCCATGCAGGGCCTCGCCGTCGTGCCGCTCTTCGCGGGCTGGGACGAGAGCAGGGAGCAGGGCCGGATCTTCTCGTACGACGTGACCGGCGGCCGTTCCGAGGAGCACGGTTTCGCCGCCACCGGCTCCGGCTCGATCTTCGCGCGCGGTTCGATGAAGAAGCTCTACCGCTCCGACCTGAGCGAGGAGCAGGCCACCACGCTGGTGGTGCAGGCGCTGTACGACGCGGCGGACGACGACTCGGCGACCGGTGGTCCCGACATGGCCCGCCGGATCTTCCCGATCGTCACCGTCATCACCGACGAGGGCTTCCGCAGGCTCACGGAGGAGGAATCGTCCGAGCTGGCCCGTTCGGTCACCGAGCGGCGTCTGGAGCAGCCGGAAGGACCGCGTGCCGCTCTGCTCTGACCCGTCTCGTCGCCCGTAGAAGCCCTTCAGACCGGAAGAAAGGGACGGTAGCCGGTGTCCACGCCGTTCTATGTCTCACCCCAGCAGGCCATGGCCGACCGGGCCGAGTACGCCCGCAAGGGCATCGCCCGCGGCCGCAGCCTGGTCGTCCTCCAGTACACCGACGGCATCGTCTTCGTCGGTGAGAACCCGTCCCGTGCCCTGCACAAGTTCAGCGAGATCTACGACCGGATCGGCTTCGCTGCCGCCGGCAAGTACAACGAGTACGAGAACCTCCGCATCGGCGGTGTGCGCTACGCCGACCTGCGGGGCTACACCTACGACCGGGACGACGTCACCGCGCGCGGTCTGGCCAACGTCTACGCCCAGACCCTGGGCACGATCTTCTCCAGCGCGGGGGAGAAGCCGTACGAGGTGGAGCTCGTCGTCGCCGAGGTCGGCTCGGATCCGGAGGGCGACCAGATCTACCGGCTGCCGCACGACGGCTCGATCGTGGACGAGCACGGCTCGGTCGCGGTCGGCGGGAACGCGGAGCAGATCGGCTCCTTCCTGGACCAGCGGCACCGGGACGGCATGTCCCTCGCCGAGGCCCTGAAGCTGGCCGTGCAGGCGCTGTCGCGGGACACCAACGGCACCGAGCGGGAGATCCCCGCGGAGCGCCTGGAGGTGGCGGTCCTGGACCGTACGCGTCCGCAGCAGCGCAAGTTCAAGCGGATCGTCGGCCGTCAGCTGTCGCGCCTCCTGGAGGCGGACAACGCGGCGGCGGCGAAGACGGACGAGCCCTCGGACGAGGCTCCCGAGGAGTAGTCGTCGGTACCCGAAGGGGTCCCGGTCCGCACGCGAGCGGACCGGGACCCCTTCGGCGTACCAGGGCTCGCGAGGTGCGTGCCGCGCGGGGCCTTCGCCGCGTGCCGCGTGGCGCCTTCGGTGCGGGCCGGTCGCGCAGCCCGTGGGTGCCGTTCCGCGTGCGCCCGTCAGACGGCCGGTGCGGGGCCCGTGGAGCCGCGGGGGACGAGGTCCACGGGCAGTGTGACCGGCGGGGCCGGTTCGCCCGCGAGGACGGCGAGGAGCGCCTCCATGCCCCGTCTGCCGAACTCCTCGGCGGGCAGCCGGACCGTGGTGAGCTCGGGTTCGACCGCCGTGGCCAGGGCCATGTCGTCGAAGCCCGTGACCGAGAGGTCCTCCGGGACGCGCAGCCCGAGGCGGTGCGCGGCCTTGCCGACGCCGACGGCGAGGATGTCGTCGTCGCAGATCACCGCGGTGGGGCGCGGGCCGGGGGCGGCGAGGGCCAGGTGGGCGGCCTCCCGCGCGTCGGCGACGTTCAGCGGCGCGCGCACGGTGCGGAGCTCCGTCCCCCGCAGGGCGTCGGCGAGGGCGGCGGCCCGTACGTCGAAGGTCCAGGACGGGACGGCGGACGCCAGGTGCAGGAAGCGGCGGTGGCCCAGGTCGAGCAGGTGCCGGGTGACCCGTCGCATGCCGTCGGCGACGTCGAGGTTCACGTGGGCGGCGGCGCCGGGGTCGGCCGGGTCGCTGTCGAGCATGACGAGGGGCAGGTCGGTGCCCCGGAAGGCCTTGAGGGCGTCGGCGGCCATGGAGGAGGCGATCACGCCGTCCAGGGCGGCCTGGGCCGAGGCGAAGGGGTCGCGGGCGGGCCCGACGCCGTCGGGCGAGGGGTAGAGCACGACGCCGAAGCCGTGGCGTGCCGCGACGGCGGCGGCGCCGGTGTAGACGTGCGCGAAGAACTCGTTGGTGAGCGCGGGGACGACGAGCAGCGCCGTACGGGTGCGGCCGAGGCGCAGGTTGCGGGCGGCGAGGTTGGGCCGGTAGCCGAGCTCGTCGGCGGCGTGGCGGACCGACTCGGCGGTGCGATCGGAGACCCGGCCGCGCCACTTCCCGCCGAGGACGAGGGAGACGGTGGCCTGGGAGACGCCCGCGGCCCGGGCCACGTCCCTGCTGGTCGGGCGGGCGCCGCCGAGGGGTTCGTGGGACTGCACGGGGAGCCTCCGCATGGGACGGTGGTCGGGGGTCGTGGGTGCGGGCTGGACCCGGTTCACGCCGACATGGTACGTATGACCCCGGACGTTATACGTAAAACCTCGGCACTGTCCCGAGGCGAGGGGAGAACGACATGGCCACCGAGGCCCCCGCGCACGGCGGCTATCTCGACATACTCCGGGCGCCCCACGCGGCCCGGCTCCTCGCCGGGACCCTCGTCGGGCGCCTGCCCAACGGCACCGGGCCCATCGCCATGACCCTGTTCGTCCGCGACCAGGGCGGCAGTTACACCCTGGCCGGCGGGCTGATCGCGGCCTACGGCGTCGCCAACGCCGTCGGGCAGCCGCTCCTCGGCCGCGCCGTCGACCTCAAGGGCCAGCCCCGCGTCCAGCTGCCCGCGGCCGTGCTCTCCGCCCTCGGCATGGCCCTGTTCGCCCTCGCCGGCATCGGGAACCTGGCCCTCGCCTACGCCGCCGTCGTGGTCGCCGGGCTCTTCACCCCGCCCCTGGAGGGCGGTCTGCGCGCCCTGTGGCCGAGCGTCCTGGGCCGTGAGGACCGGGTCCACCGGGCGTACGCGCTCGACGCCGTCGCGCAGGAGGTCATGTTCACGGTCGGCCCGCTCCTGGTGACGCTCCTGGTCGCCCTGTGGTCGCCCGCCGCCGCCCTCCTCGTCATCAACGCCCTGGGGATCCTCGGCGCCCTCGCCGTCGTCCTCTCCGAGCCCTCCCGCACCTGGCGCTCCGCCGCCCGTGAGGCCCACTGGCTGGGGGCCCTGCGCTCGCCCGGGCTGCTCGCCCTCCTCGGCTCGTTCTTCTTCGTCGGCCTCGCCCTCGGCTCCATCACGGTCGCCGCCGTGGCCTACGCCGACGACCGGGGCACCCCGTCCGTGTACGGCTGGCTGATGGCCGCCCTGGGCCTCGGCGCCCTGGTCGGCGGCGTCGTCTACGGCGGCCGGCGGTGGACCGGCGCGCCCGAGCGGCGGCTGCGGGCCCTCGTGGCCCTCCTCGCGCTCTGCTACCTGCCGCTGATGCTGACCCCCGGCCCCGTCGCCATGACCGGCCTCGCGGCGCTCGCCGGGGTCTTCCTGGCCCCCGTCCTCGCCTGCGCCTTCATCGTGGTCGACCGGCACGCCCCGCGCGGCACGGTCACCGAGGCCTTCTCGTGGCTCGTCACCACGTTCGGCGTCGGCGCGGCCCTCGGCTCCGCCGTCGCGGGACCCGCGGTCGAACTGGCCGGAACGGTGGCCGGGTTCGCCGTGGCCGGCGCGGGCGGCCTCGTCGCGCTGCTCGTCCTGCTGGCCACCGGCCGTGTCCTGGCCGCTACCGACACGCCCGGCGGTCCCGGAGACGCCGCGCGACACGCCGACGGAGAGGCGGTCCCCAGCGCCGTACACGCCGAAAAGAACACGCACTGATCGGAAAATGATCGAAACGGGAACGTCCAACCCGGTTTCAGCGCACGCCGTCAGGCGTAATGTTCAGACATGGACCGCCGCATTTTCGGGCTGGAGAACGAGTACGGCGTCACGTGCACGTTCAGGGGACAGCGCCGACTGTCTCCTGACGAAGTGGCGCGCTACCTCTTCCGCCGTGTCGTGTCATGGGGCCGCAGCAGCAATGTCTTCCTGCGGAACGGCGCCCGCCTGTACCTGGACGTGGGTTCGCATCCGGAATACGCCACACCGGAATGCGACAACGTGACCGAACTGGTCACCCACGACAAGGCCGGCGAGCGCATTCTCGAAGGCCTGCTCGTCGACGCCGAACGCCGCCTGCACGAGGAGGGAATCGCGGGCGACGTCTACCTCTTCAAGAACAACACCGACTCGGCCGGAAACTCCTACGGCTGCCACGAGAACTATCTCGTCGCCCGTCACGGCGAGTTCTCCCGGCTCGCGGACATCCTCATTCCGTTCCTCGTGACGCGGCAGCTCATCTGCGGCGCGGGAAAGGTCCTCCAGACCCCGCGTGGCGCGGTCTACTGCGTCTCCCAGCGTGCCGAGCACATCTGGGAGGGCGTCAGCTCCGCCACCACCCGCTCGCGGCCCATCATCAACACCAGGGACGAGCCGCACGCCGACGCCGAGCGCTACCGCCGACTGCACGTCATCGTCGGCGACTCCAACATGTCCGAGACGACCATGCTGCTCAAGGTCGGCGCCACCGACCTCGTGCTCCGCATGATCGAGGCGGGCACGGTGATGCGCGACCTGACCCTGGAGAACCCGATCCGGGCCATCCGCGAGGTCAGCCACGACATCACCGGCCAGCGCAAGGTCCGCCTCGCCAGCGGCCGCGAGGCCTCCGCCCTGGAGGTCCAGCGCGAGTACTACGAGAAGGCCGTGGACTTCGTCGACCGCAGGGGCATCCGCTCCGGCACGGTCGCCCAGGTCCTGGAGCTGTGGGGCCGTACGCTCGACGCGATCGAGAGCGAGCAGCTCGACCGGATCGAGACCGAGATCGACTGGGTCATGAAGCACCGGCTCATCGAGCGCTACCGGGCCAAGCACAACATGACCATGTCGAACCCGAGGGTCGCGCAGATAGACCTCGCCTACCACGACATCCACCGCCGCCGTGGGCTGTACTACCTGCTGCAGAAGAACGGGCAGGCGGCGCGGATCTGCAACGACCTGAAGATCTTCGAGGGCAAGTCGGTGCCCCCGCAGACCACTCGGGCCCGGCTGCGCGGCGACTTCATCCGCCGCGCGCAGGAGCAGCGGCGGGACTTCACCGTCGACTGGGTCCACCTCAAGCTCAACGACCAGGCGCAGCGCACGGTGTTGTGCAAGGACCCGTTCCGCTCCGTCGACGACCGGGTGGAAAAGCTGATCGCCGGAATGTAGGCAGGTCATATCGGTCCCCCGAGCCCCGCACGTTCGACGTGCGGGGCTCTCGACGTGACAGGAGGAACGCCTAGAGTGTCGGCACAACTACTGTGCCGTCTGAGATCTGAGGAACACGTGCGCCGACTTGCCGGCCTTCTCGTCGTCCCGCTGCTGCTGCTCTCCACAGCGGCCTGCGGCAGCGACGGGGGCTCCGATTCCGCCTCGATGAAGAACGGACTGCCCGCCATCACGGCAGGGGAGAAGTTCGGGGAGAAGCCGACCCTCGCCAAGGGCGAGGGCGACCCGCCCAAGGAACTGAAGGTCAACGTCATCAGCGAGGGCACGGGCGCGGTGACGAAGAAGGGCGACGCCCTCCAGGTGAACTACCTGGGGCAGGCCTGGGACTCCACCACCCCCTTCGACAACAGCTTCGACCGCGGCCAGCCCTTCGACCTCACGCTGGGCGCCGGTCAGGTCATCAAGGGCTGGGACCAGGCCCTGGAGGGCCAGAAGGTCGGCAGCCGCATCGAGGTCGGCATCCCGCCGGAGCTCGGTTACGGCGCGCAGGGCCAGGGCGACATCAAGCCCAACGCCACCCTCGTCTTCGTCGTGGACATCCTGAAGGCCGTGACGATCCCGAAGTCCGCCACGGGCACCCCGGTCGCCCAGGACGACAAGGACCTGCCGAAGGTCGGGACGAACACCGACGGCAAGGCCCCCTCGCTGACGGTCCCGAAGACCGACCCGCCGACCAAGCTCGTCTCGAACTACGTGCTCGAGGCGAACGGCGAGGCCGTCAAGGCCACCGACACGGTCGTCGTGAACTACGTCGCCGCCCTGTGGAAGGACGGCAAGGTCTTCGACTCGACCTACACCACGGGCAAGCCCGCGAACTTCCCGCTCCCGCAGCTGACGCTGAAGGGCCTCAAGAACGGTCTCGTCGGCAAGAAGATCGGCAGCCGCGTCCTGATCGTCGCCCCGCCGTCGGAGGCCTTCGGCAACGAGGAGAAGCAGGGCATCCCGAAGAACTCCACGCTGGTCTTCGCCGTCGACATCCTGGCGAAGATGTAAGACTGTCCCGTTCGCGCGACTCGTCGTCGCGCAGTTCATCGGTTTGAGGAGCAGTTCAGTGAGCATCGAGAAGCCCGAGATCGACTTCCCGGGTGGCGAGCCGCCGAAGGACCTGGAGATCAAGGACCTCTGGGAGGGCGACGGCGAGGTCGCCAAGGCCGGCCAGTTCGTGCAGGTCCACTACGTGGGCGTGGCCTTCTCCACCGGCGAGGAGTTCGACGCCTCCTGGAACCGCGGCAGCGCGCTCGGGTTCAAGCTCGGCGTCGGCCAGGTCATCGAGGGCTGGGACAAGGGCGTGCAGGGCATGAAGGTCGGCGGCCGCCGCCAGCTGATCATCCCCGCGCACATGGCGTACGGCGACCGTGGCGCCGGCAGCGCGATCGCCCCGGGCGAGACGCTGATCTTCGTCTGCGACCTCGTGGCCGTGCAGGGCTGACCTGATCGAGGTCCCTCCGAGGGCCCCCGCCGTTCGCGGCGGGGGCCCTCGGCTTTGGTCCCGACACCCCGGTGGCGGTACGGTCGGACGTCCGAGAAGTGGAACCGGCGGAAGGGTGCGGGGCGTCGATGGCGATTGCCAAGTCCGAGCGGCTGATGAATCTCGCGCTGTGCCTGCTCGGGACGCGCCGCCCGCTGAGCAAGCGGGAGCTCCGCGGCTCCATCGAGGCCTACATGGAGGCGAGCGGGGACGACGCCTTCAACCGCATGTTCGAGCGTGACAAGGACGACCTCCGCGAGCTCGGCCTGGTCATCGAGACCGTCGAGAACCTGGAGGGCGAGACCGGATACCTCGCCCGCCGCGACTCCAACCGGCTGCCGCCGATCACCCTCGACGCCGAGGAGGCCGCCGCGCTCGGCCTCGCCGCCAAGGTCTGGCAGCAGGCCCGCCTCGCCGGAGCCGCCAGCGGCGCGCTCCAGAAGCTCCGCGCCGCCGGCATGCCCGAGGCCGAGGACTCGTACGACACCCAGCCCAGCGCCCTCGAACCGCGCATCCCGGTCCACGAGGCCGCCTTCGAGCCTCTCATGCTGGCCTGCCGCGACCGCCGGCCCGTCGTCTTCGACTACCGCAAGGCCAACGCCGCGCGCCCCGAGACCCGCCACGTCGAGCCCTGGACCCTGGAGTGCTGGCGCGGCCACTGGTACCTGGCCGGCTGGGACCGCGACCGCGGTGCCGAGCGCGTCTTCCGGCTCTCCCGCATCACCGGAAAGGTCCGCTCGCGGGCCGGCGCCTTCACCGCGCCCGTCCCCGACGTCGTGACCGTCCGCGAGACCGTCGAGAGCTGGGCCGGCGAGACCGCCACCCGCTCCGCCCGGATCCGGCTCCGCGCCGGCTGCGGCTACCCGCTGCGGGCCCGCGCCCAGGCCGTGACCGAGGGCCGCGACGGCTGGGACGAGCTGGAGATCCCGTACGGGCACGGGCTCGACGCCTGGCTCGTCGAGTTCGGCCCCGACGTCGTCGTACTGGAACCGGCCGATCTGCGGGCCGATGTGGTGGAGCGGCTGCGCGCCGTGGCCAAGGGCTGAGGGGGAGACGTACCGCATGGCTGCCAACGCGATCGACCAGACGAGGCGGATGCTCTCCCTCGTCACCTATCTCCGCGAGCGCCCCGGCGCCCACGTCGCCGACGTGGCGCGCGCCTTCGGGATCACCGAGGACGAGCTGATCTCCGACCTGGACGTGCTGCCCATGTGCGGCACCAGCTTCCGGGGCGGCGACCTCCTCGACATCGACACCGACGGCGACCGGATCTGGTGGCACAACCCCGACGACGTCGCCGAGCCGCTGCGGCTCGCCGCCGACGAGGCCACCGCGCTGCTCGTCGCCGCCCGGGCCGTCGCCACCCTGCCGGGACTCCGCGAGAGCGACCGGGACGCCCTCCTGCGCGCCACCGCCAAGCTGGAGGCGGCGGCCGGCGAGGCCGCCGGGGCCAGCGCCCGGCTCTCCGTGACCTTCGAGTCCGAGGGCGGGGTCTTCGCCGAGGTCGACCGGGCCATCTCGGAGCGCAAGCGGCTCTGGGTGCGCTACTACTCGCCCGCGCGCGACGAGCTCACCGAGCGCGAGGTCGACCCGATCCGGCTCTTCGCCGTCGGCCACACCTACATGGAGGCGTGGTGCCGGCTCTCCGAGGCGCGCCGCACCTTCCGGCTCGACCGGGTCGTGGAGATCCGGATCCTCGACGAGCACGCGGCGCCGCCGGAGCTGGAGCTGCGGGACCTCTCCGAGGGCTTGGTGCAGCCGTCCGCCGACGACCCGGAGGTCGTGGTCGAGGTGGGGCCCGGTGGGCGCTGGGTCGCCGAGTACTACCCGCACGACCGGGCCGAGGAGCTGCAGGACGGCGGACTGCGGATCACGCTGCGGACGCCGGACCCGGCCTCGCTGCGCCGCCTCGCACTGCGCCTGGGCAGCGACGGGCGGATCGTCGCGCCGGCGGAGCTGGCCGACAGCGCGCGGACGGCCGCCGCGGCGGCGCTCGCGGCGTACGAAGGCGTGTGACGTCGGCGCGTACGCACGCGTGTGACGTTCCCCGCCCGGCGGACGCTGTTACTGACGTG
The DNA here is from genome assembly GCF_042889835.1 of Streptomyces sp. NPDC002463. NCBI lineage: Bacteria > Bacillati > Actinomycetota > Actinomycetes > Kitasatosporales > Streptomycetaceae > Streptomyces > Streptomyces sp. NPDC002463. The sequence continues at coordinate 146,584 of NZ_JBIARL010000010.1, read as the reverse complement.
ATGCCAGAGTCGAGAGAGATGAGGGAGATGTCCGTGATGCACGGTTTCGCGGCGACCATGGCCCCGGTCCTCTTCAAGGCCGCCTGCCCCGACTGCCGCTCGCGCTTCGAACTCTCCGCGAGCGCCCTGCGCCTCGCCATCGGCGCGAGCCGCCGCACCACCTTCTACTCCTTCACCTGTCCCGAGTGCGGCAGCTCCGTCCGCAAGCCCGCGGGCGAGCGCATCGTCGAACTCCTCACCGGCGGCGGCGTCCGCACCCTCCGCCTGCACACCACCGTCTGAACGACCCCCACCTGCCCGAGGTCTAGGCTCAGCACATGTTCTGGCCCATGCTCGCCGTCGCACTCGGTTTCCTCGGCATCGCCGTCCTCGGCGTCCTCGCCGTCAAGGTGTTCCTGGAGGTCCAGCGCCTCGGCCGTCAAGTGGCCCACACCACACAACGGATCCAGTCGGCCGCCGAAGAGCTAGAGACCGCCGCCGTCGGCCTCGCCCGAACCGGCGAGACGCTCCGCTGAGTCCGTGCCGTACGCTGCACGAAGCGGCTTCGGTCGGCTGCGGTGCGACGCAATCCGGAGTACGCAGGGGCATTGCCCCGCGTTTACTCCTGCGGGTTACGATCGCTGGCAGCGCGGTGGCCGGACGCATGTCCGACCCGCCGGGCACGTACTCCCTGTCGCCTCGGTGAAGAAGGTAAACAGCTATGGGTAGGCTCGGCCCCACCGAGATCATTCTCATCCTCGTCGTCGTCATCCTGCTGTTCGGCGCCAAGAAGCTCCCGGACATGGCGCGCTCGCTGGGCAAGTCGGCCCGCATCCTCAAGAGCGAGGCCAAGGCGATGAAGGCGGACGACCAGCAGAGCGCCCCCGCCGACCCGCCGCACGCCGGTACCGGCGCGCAGGAGCCCGCCCCGCGCACCATCCAGGCCGCTCCCGGCGACGTGACCAGCGCGCGTCCCGTGACCGAGCCCTCGGACACCACCAAGCGCTGACCCGGTCCGCCGCGGCCGCCGCACCGTGCGGCGGCCGGCCGCACGAGATGAGGACGTGGGTTGCCCAAGTCTGCCCGCAAGCAGGTCAAGGATCCCGAGGGCCGGATGCCCCTCGTGGAGCACCTGCGTGAACTCCGCAACCGACTGGCGAAGGGTCTCCTCGCCATCACAGCGGTGACGATCGTGGCCCTCGTGTACAGCGAGGAGCTCATGCAGTTCCTGACGAGGTCGGTGCCCACCTGCGCACCGGGCGTCAACAGCAACGGCGGCAACTGCGCGATCGTCTCCTTCAACACGCTGATGGCCCCCTTCAGCACGACGATCCAGCTGTCCCTGACGGCGGGTCTCGTCGTCGCCAGCCCCGTCTGGCTCTACCAGCTGTGGGCCTTCGTCGCGCCGGGCCTGCACAAGAACGAGAAGAAGTACACGTACGCGTTCGTCGGCGCGGCCGTGCCGCTGTTCGCCGCCGGCGCCTACCTGGCGTACCTCATCCTCCCCGTCAGCGTGAAGGTCCTCATCAGCCTCACGCCCGAGGGCTCGGCGAACATCCTGTCGCTCGGCGACGTCCTCGACTTCACCCTGCGCATGGTGCTCGTCTTCGGCCTCGCCTTCGAGCTCCCGCTCGTCCTGGTGATGCTCAACCTCACCGGCGTCCTCTCCGGCCGCAGGATGGCGCGCTGGTGGCGCGGCGTGATCATGGGCGTCTTCGTCTTCGGCGCCGTGATCACCCCGACCACCGACCCCGTCGGCATGCTCGCCCTCGCCGGACCCATCTCCATCCTGTACTTCGGGGCCGTCGGGTTCTCCCTCCTCAACGACCGGCGGCGCAAGCGCGCCAACCCGGACGCCGAGCTGGACGACGACGAGGCCTCCTCGCTCGACCTGACCCCCGAGGCCGTCGGGGCCGTCGAGCCCGTGAGCGCGGCCGGTGCCCTGCCCGAGCAGGCCACCGGCGAGCACGGTGCGAGCGCGCAGCGGCTCAACGGCTACGACGACATCACGTGATCGCGTAGACGGCATCATCCGATCGCCGAGGGGCCCCGGACCCGGTCCGGGGCCCCTCGGCGCATCCCGGGGCCCCTCGGCACGTCCCGGAACCGAGCCCTCCGTATCCCCTCGATAAAGATCGCGTCACTGTCACAGGTGGCGGGTAGGCTCGACAGCAAGATGACAGAGGACCTCACACCAGCCGAGGCGTACGCGGCCGCCCGCGCCCGCAACGCCGAGCAGCGCACCGCACTGGCACCCTTCCGCGAGCTGTACGACTTCGGCCTGGACCCCTTCCAGATCGAGGCGTGCCAGGCGCTCGAAGCGGGAAAGGGCGTGCTCGTCGCCGCGCCCACGGGCTCCGGCAAGACCATCGTCGGCGAGTTCGCCGTCCACCTCGCCCTCGCCCAGGGCCGCAAGTGCTTCTACACGACCCCCATCAAGGCGCTGTCGAACCAGAAGTACGCCGACCTCGTCAAGCGGTACGGCGCCGACAAGGTCGGTCTGCTCACCGGTGACAACAGCGTCAACGGCGACGCCCCGATCGTCGTCATGACCACCGAAGTCCTCCGCAACATGCTGTACGCGGGCTCCCAGGCCCTCTCCGGCCTCGGATACGTCGTGATGGACGAGGTCCACTACCTCTCGGACCGCTTCCGCGGCGCCGTCTGGGAGGAAGTGATCATCCACCTCCCCGAGTCCGTCACCCTCGTGTCGCTCTCCGCGACCGTGTCCAACGCCGAGGAGTTCGGCGACTGGCTGGACACCGTCCGAGGCGACACCGAGGTCATCGTCTCGGAGAGCCGCCCCGTACCCCTCTGGCAGCACGTCCTCGCCGGACGCCGGATGTACGACCTCTTCGAGGAGGAGACCGACCACGGCGGCCGCGGAGCGTCCCGGCGCGAGGTCAACCCCGACCTCCTCCGTCTCGCCCGCACCGAGAACACGCGCACGTACAACCCGCGCGACCGGCGGCGCGGCAAGATGGTCCGCGAGGCCGACCGCGAGCGCGAGCGCCGCCAGCGCTCCCGGATCTGGACCCCCGGCCGGCCCGAGGTCATCGAGCGCCTCGACGCCGAGGGCCTCCTGCCCGCCATCACCTTCATCTTCAGCCGCGCCGGCTGCGAGGCCGCCGTCCAGCAGTGCCTCTACGCCGGACTCCGGCTCAACGACGACGACGCACGCCTGCGCGTCCGCGAGATCGTCGAGGCCCGCACGGCCGCGATCCCCACCGAGGACCTCCACGTCCTCGGCTACTACGAGTGGCTCGAAGCCCTGGAGCGGGGCATCGCCGCCCACCACGCCGGCATGCTCCCGACCTTCAAGGAGGTCGTCGAGGAGCTCTTCGTCCGCGGCCTCGTCAAGGCCGTCTTCGCCACCGAGACCCTCGCCCTCGGCATCAACATGCCCGCGCGCACGGTCATCCTCGAGAAGCTCGTCAAGTGGAACGGCGAGCAGCACGCGGACATCACCCCCGGCGAGTACACCCAGCTCACCGGCCGTGCCGGCCGCCGCGGCATCGACGTCGAGGGCCACGCCGTCGTCCTCTGGCAGCGCGGACTCGACCCCGCCCACCTCGCCGGACTCGCCGGCACGCGCACGTACCCCCTGCGCTCCAGCTTCAAGCCCTCGTACAACATGGCGGTCAACCTCGTCGACCAGTTCGGCCGGCACCGCTCGCGCGAGCTCCTGGAGACGTCCTTCGCCCAGTTCCAGGCCGACCGCTCCGTCGTGGGCATCTCGCGCCAGGTCCAGCGGAACGAGGAGGGACTCCAGGGCTACCGCGAGGGCATGACCTGCCACCTCGGGGACTTCGAGGAGTACGCGCGGCTCCGCCGCGACCTCAAGGACCGCGAGACCGAGCTGGCCCGGCAGGGCGCCGCCCAGCGCCGCGCCCAGGCCGCCAGCTCCCTGGAGAAGCTCAAGCCCGGCGACGTCATCCACGTCCCCACCGGCAAGTTCGCGGGCCTCGCCCTGGTCCTAGACCCCGGCATCCCGGCCGGCCGCACCAACGGCCACCGCGGCTTCGAGCACCACGACGGACCGCGCCCCCTCGTCCTCACCGCCGAGCGGCAGGTCAAGAGGCTCGCCTCCATCGACTTCCCGGTCCCGGTCGAGGCGCTGGAGCGCATGAGGATCCCCAAGTCCTTCAACCCGCGCTCCCCGCAGTCCCGCCGTGACCTCGCCTCCGCCCTGCGGAGCAAGGCCGGGCACATCAACCCCGAGCGCCACCGGCGGCAGCGCGCCGCCGCCGCCGACGACCGCGAGATCGCCCGGCTGCGCACCGAGATCCGCGCGCACCCCTGCCACGGCTGCGACGAGCGCGAGGACCACGCCCGCTGGGCCGAGCGCTACCACCGCCTCCAGCGCGACACCCAGCAGCTGGAGCGGCGCATCGAGGGCCGCACCAACACCATCGCCCGCACCTTCGACCGGATCGTCGCGCTCCTCACCGAGCTCGACTACCTGCGCGGTGACGAGGTCACCGACAACGGCAAGCGGCTCGCCCGGCTCTACGGCGAGCTCGACCTGCTGGCGAGCGAATGCCTCCGGGATCGCGTCTGGGAGGGGCTCACCCCGGCCGAACTCGCGGCCTGCGTCTCGGCGTTGGTGTTCGAGGCGCGGCAGGCCGACGACGCCGTCGCGCCCAAGCTGCCCACGGGCAACGCCAAGGCGGCGCTCGGCGAGATGGTCCGGATCTGGGGCCGGCTCGACGCCCTCGAAGAGGAGTTCAAGATCAACCAGGCGGAGGGCGTCGGTCAGCGCGAGCCCGACCTCGGCTTCGCCTGGGCCGCCTACCAGTGGGCCTCCGACAAGAGCCTCGACGAGGTGCTCCGCGAGGCGGAGATGCCCGCGGGCGACTTCGTCCGCTGGTGCAAGCAGGTGATCGACGTCCTCGGACAGATCGCCGCGGCGGCGCCCAAGGAGAACAGCACGGTCTCCAAGAACGCCCGCAAGGCCGTGGACGCGCTGCTGCGCGGAGTCGTCGCCTACAGCTCCGTGGGCTGACGGACCGGCGGTCTTCGAAGGGCCCGTGGCGCGCGCGCCACGGGCCCTTGGCATGCCGCCGACAGAGGTTGTCCACAGGTGCTCGTCCACAGGGGTGGCATGTGCGGGGCCGTTCCGCTTGCATGGACTCGCAAGCAGGGAAGGTCAGTTGGGGAGGGGACGTACATGGCCACGCAAGCAGGTCATTCGCATGCCGGGACACGGGGCGAGGGGCGGTCGACGGGAGAGGAGGCCTCGACGGAAGCTCCGGTTGTCGTCGAGGGGCCGCGGGGGGTGCCCTTCCTCGGGAACCTGCCCGCCTTCGGGAAGAACCCCCTCGCGTTCTTCGAGGAGCTGCGGGGGCGGGGTGACTTCGTCCGCTGGCGCTTCGGCGCCAAGCCCTCGCTCTTCATCGCGGACCCCGAAGCCGTCGGCGAGCTCCTCACCGAGGTCGAGCGCACCTTCGACCAGCCCGACCTGGGCATCGCCTTCCGTACGCTCCTGGGCAACGGCGTCATCGTCTCCAAGGGCGCGGACTGGCGGCGCAAGCGGTCCCTCGTGCAGCCCTCCGTCCGCCCGAAGCAGGTCCGTTCCTACGCGGCGACGATGGCCGAGTGCGCAGTCGCTCTCGCCGACCGGTGGAGCGACGGGCAGCGGGTCGACGTCAAGAAGGAGATGGCCGCCCTCACCCAACTCGTCGCCGTCCGCACCATCTTCGGCGTCGACACGGCGGCGGACGCCGAGGCCATCGGGCAGGCCATGGACATCGCGCAGAAGGAGATCGGGGCCGAGTTCAGCGGCATCGGAGCGGTCCTGCCCGACTGGGTACCCACCCCCGGCCGCGCCCGGATCAAGCGCGCCACCGCCGTCATCGACGCGGAGGTCGCCCGCGTCGTGTCCCAGCACCGGGACGGCGAGACCGAACGCCCCGACCTGCTCAGCCGCCTGCTCGCCGCCAGGGACGAGACCGGCGCGGCGCTCTCCGACCAGGAGATACGGGACGAGACCGTCACCCTCTACATCGGCGGCCACGAGACGACGAGCTCCACCCTCGTCTGGGCCTGGTACCTGCTCTCCCGCAACCCCCGGGTCCGCGAGGCGCTCACGGACGAGCTCGACCGGGTCCTCGCCGACCACGAACCCGGCTACGACGACTACGCCTCCCTGACGTACACCCAGGCGGTCATCAAGGAGACCCTCCGGCTGTACCCCACGATCTGGCTGCTCACCGGCCTGGCGAAGGAGGGCGCCACCCTGCGCGGCATGCCCGTGCCCGCCGGCACCCGCGTCTGGTCCAGCCAGTGGGCGACCCACCGCGACCCCCGGTGGTACGGCGATGCCGAGGCCTTCCGCCCCGAGCGGTGGATCGACCAGGACGGCGAACCGGCCCAGGAGATACCCGAGTACGCCTGGTTCCCCTTCGGCGGCGGCCCCCGGGTCTGCCTCGGCACCCGCTTCGCCCTCGTCGAGGCGGTCCTCGTCCTCGCGGTCCTGGCCCGCCGCTACCACCTGGACCTCACGGCGGACGAGATCCTCCCGGTCCCCAGCCTCACCCTCCAGCCGGACCGCGACGTCCTCGCCACGGTCCACGCGCGGAAGTGAGACGTGGCTGGCGTTATCGTCGCGGAATGGCTCGAGATCACGAGAAGTTCGACACCGCGATGGCCACCTGGCAGGAATGGCAGGACGCCCCCTGGGGCCGCCTCCGCTACACGCTCGCCGAGGCGAACCTGATGCGTCACCTCGACGGGGGGCCCGGGGGCGGGCCGCTGCGGATCCTCGACCTCGCGGGCGGCGACGGCGGTGACGCGATGAGGCTCGCCGCGCGGGGGCACCACGTCACCGTCGCCGACCTCGCGCCGGCCATGCTGGCCGCGGCCGAGGCGCGGGCCGCGGAGAGGGGGCTGACGGAGCGGGTGACCTGTGTCCGGGCCGATGTGCACGCACTGCCGGCGGAGATCACCGGGGGCGGCTTCGACGTGGTGCTGTGCCACAACCTGCTGCAGTACGTGGACGACGTGCCCGACACCCTGGCGACGGCGCTGGCCCCGCTGAAGGAAGGGGGGCTGTTCTCCGTGATGGCGATCAACCGGCACTCGGCGCCCCTGAACATCGCCGTCCGGGAGCTGGACCCTGCCGCCGCCCTGGCGGCCCTGGACGGCGACCGGCTCCGGAACGAGATGTTCGACTCCGACCTGGCCCTCCACACGGCGGAGGAGATCATCCCGGTCCTGGAGAACCTCGACTGCCAGGACGTTCGCCACTACGGCATCCGGAGCTTCTGCGACTACCTCACCGACGACGCCCGCAAGTACGACCCGGCGTACTACGCGGACCTGGAACGCCTGGAACTCGCCACGACCGCGCGTGCTCCCTATATGCACACGGCGCGGCTCTTCCAGCTCACGGCACGGAAGGGGGCGGCCGTCTGACGGGTGCCCACCTGGCGGGTCGTCGGCCCGATAGTCGTCAGCGTCCAGCCGTGGCGAGGGCTCCGGCCAGGTGTCGGAGGTCCTCGGCGGTGAGGACGCGGTCGGTGGAGCCGGGGAGGGGGACGTGGAGGAGGGGCGTCCAGCGGGTGGGGATGGCGCCGGGACCGTACACCGCGCCCGCGAGGGTGCCCGTCACGGCCGCCACCGTGTCGGTGTCGCCGCCCAGGTCGACGGCGGCGGCGAGAGCCTCCTCGAAGGAGTCGGTGGTCCTCAGTGCCCAGACCGCAGAGCCGAGGCAGGGCCAGACCGCCCCGTTGAACTCGGTGGCGTCGGACGGCTGCCAGTCGGGGGCGAGGGCGGTCGCCCAGCGCTCGCGGTGTGCGGGGGCCACTTCGGCCAGCGTGGCGGGCACGGCGGCGAGCGGGTCCTCGCCGAGGAGGGCGACCCGGACCAGTTCGTGGAGGATCGCCGTGCCCTCCCAGGCGGCGCCGTCGCCATGCGTCAGGGCGGCGATGCGCCGGGCGGCCTCCATCGTGCCGGCCCGCCCCCGCGTCGCGAAGTAGACGGCTGAGGTCGAGGCCCGCATGAGCGAACCGTTCCCGGCGGCGCGCCCGTTGACCTCGAAGTGGCGCGCGGCCGCGACGTCCCAGGGGGCGCCGCCCAGCAGGACCTGCTCGGTCTGCAGACCGATGTCCTTGGGGTCGGCCGCCGCCCAGCGGCGGAAGCGGGCGAAGACGTCCGGCAGGTCGAGGCCGCCCCGTTCGAGGAGGGACTCCCCGACGAGGACCGCCATCTGCGTGTCGTCCGTCGCCTCGCCCGGATCCCAGCCCCCGCCCCCGCACAACTCCCCGACACCGTCGGGGAATCGCTCCCGGAAGACACCGGGCAGCCCGAACTCGAAGGGAGCTCCCAGCGCGTCGCCGACGGCGGAACCCAGTACGGCGCCCACGGCGCGGTCGATGTCCGGCATCCGGTCAGGGTAGACCGAGCGGCCGCCTCGTCCCGCGGTGGCCGGTGGTCCGCCCCCAGGGCGTCACGCCCGTACGAGCGACGGTTGTCGCTGCCTCCTGGACGTCCGGATCGCGCGGACGGCCAGGAACAGGGGCAGCCCGACCGGCGAGAGGAGGATGGTCAGGAGGAGCACCGGGGCCATCAGGAGCGGGGAGATCGAGAGCCGGCGGGACTCGCGGTACATCCACTGGCCGAGGAGGAGGTCCCAGGCGATGACCTGGGCCCAGAGGGCGCCCGCGCCGTTCGCGAGGGCGGTGAGGTCGCGGAAGGCGTCGATGTCCGGGCTGCTGACCGCCGCCCACAGTTCGGGCAGGACCGGGGCGGCGAACACCGCCCACAGGGCCAGGATCGGCAGGACGGTCAGCGGTGAGGCCGCGAGCCGTTCCGTGACCCGCCGGCGCGGCGCGAAGATCATCAGCAGCCAGACCGGCGCCGCGAGGAAGAACGTCAGCTCGAAGAGGAAGCCGGTCATGCCGTCACCTTCTCGGTGAGGGAGGGGGAGGCGGTGGTCTTGGGGGTGCGGAGGGACAGCGCCGCTGCCGCCCCGCCCACGAGCACGATCGCGGCCGCGCCCGCCAGCGTCGCGCCGTCCGGTGCGAGCAGCGCCTGACCGCGCAGGGCCTGCCGGGTCAGCAGGACGAAGGTCGCCGCGTACGCCGCCGAGGCCGTGAGCGTGAGGCGCAGTCGTACCCGCTCGTCGGCCAGACGGACCAGGCCGGGGAAGCGGGTGGCGAGGGCGGTCAGGGCGATCAGCAGCAGCGGGAGCAGCTGGAGCGCGTGCATGCCGAAGAAGTGCGGGATCCGCAGGTCGCCGCCATTGCTCGCCCAGCCGGTGACCGGCATCGACGGGCCGCCGTCCGGGACGCCGACGCTGTGGGCGCCGACGATCGTCGGGTTGTCGGTGGCCAACTGCTCCGGCGTCGGGCGGACCATCAGGAAGCCGACGGCCGCGCCCGCCAGGGCGATCAGGGAGGACAGCCGGACCGCCCAGGCCGTCGCCCGGTCGAGGATCCGGGCGCGGAGCAGGAGCACCGCGATGACCAGGGCGCACAGCCAGAGCACGGCGACGGTGCCGCCCATGATCTGGAAGACGGCGGTGTCGAAGGGGGTGGCCTGGTTGAAGTGGCTCCGGGTGCCGCGGACCACCTGGAGGGTGATCAGCACCATCTCGACGACGCTGGCGACGGTGAGCACCGTCCCGGCCCACCAGCCGGCCCGCCGGCCGCGGGGGAGCAGCGAGAGCATCCAGGCCAGCGAGAGCCCGTAGGCGACGAACGAGACCGAGAACTTGAACGGCTTGGTCCAGATGGGGACGCCGACCAGGATCCGGTCGTCGACGACGATGCCGACGGCGGAGACGACGGCGAGGACGGCCATCGAGACGGAGAACCAGACCAGGGGGCGGTGAAGCCGCGCCGGTGGCGTGACCGAGGTGTGCGGGCGTGACGAAGGCGGTGGCGAAGACATACGGATCCCCCCGTGATGTATGGATAGTGGTACTCGCCGCTATCTGATAGCGCCACTATCTATGATGGAGTTGTCGGTCGGCAAGGCCGGAGGGGAATCTGGAAGGTGAACGCACTGTGCGCATCGGAGAGTTGAGCCGCAGGACCGGGGTGTCGGTGCCGACGATCAAGTTCTACGTACGGGAAGGGCTGCTGCCCGCCGGTGAGCTGACGAGCCCGAACCAGGCTTCGTACGGAGAGACGCATGTGCGGCGGCTCCGCCTGATCCGGGCGCTCCTCGACGTGGGCGGCCTGTCGGTGGCGGCGATCCGGGGCGTGGTGGTCGCGGTCGACGATCCCGAGGAGTCGGTGCACAACGTGCTGGGCGCGGCGACCAAGCCCTTGGTGCCGCGCTACGACCGCGAGCCTGGGGACGGCGTCGAGGAGGCGCGGAAGACGGTCGCCGGGCTGATCGCGGCGCGCGGCTGGCACGCCGACCCGGCCGGACCGGCGGCGGAGGCCCTCGCGGTGGCCCTCGTGGCGCTCGCCGATCTCGGGCACGGCCGGTTCGTCGAGGTCCTGGACGCGTACGCGGACGCGGCGGAGAAGGTCGCGCGGGCCGACCTGGAGTACGTGGCGCAGCACGTGGCGCGGGAGGAGTTCGTCGAGAGCGCGGTCGTCGGCACGGTCCTCGGCGACGCGATGTTCTCCTCGCTGCGCCGCCTGGCCCACATGGACGCCTCGAACCAGGTCTTCGGCCCGAAGGGAGAGGGCGGGGGAGCGGAGTGACGAAGGGGCCCGGGGCTTTCGCCGCCCCGGGCCCCTTCGTCTCAGTTCTCCTGCTCGCGCTCCACCTGGTCGTTCCACTCGCGCTTCATCGCGCGCCAGCCCTCGTCCGTCTTGCCCAGGCGCCAGTAGCCCGAGATCGACATGCGCTCTCGCGGTACGCCGCGGTCGAGCCGCAGGTGCCGGCGCAGCTCCTTGACGAAGCCCGCCTCGCCGTGGACGAAGGCGTGCACGTCACCCGCCGGGAAGTCCAGGGCCGTGACCGCCTCGACCAGCGCCTCGCCCGCCGGGCGGTCGCCCCGGTGCAGCCAGGTGACCTCTATGCCCGTCGCCGTGGCGAGCTTCTGCTCCTCGGCCGCGTCCGCGATCTCGATCAGGGCGTGCGCCCGCGCGCCCTCGGGCAGCTGCTCCAAGGCCGCCGCGATCGCCGGCAGCGCGCTCTCGTCACCCGCGAGCAGATGCCAGTCCGCCGCCGCGTCCGGCGCGTATCCGCCGCCGGGACCGAGGAAGCGCACGGTCTCGCCCGCCTGGGCGCGCGCCGCCCACGGCCCCGCCAGGCCCTCGTCGCCGTGGACCACGAAGTCGATGGTCAGCTCGCGGTGGACCGGGTCCCAGGCCCGCACCGTGTACGTCCGCGTCGTCGGCCACTGCTCCCGGGGGAACTCCGCCCGGATCCGCTCCATGTCGAACGGCTCCGGGTAGGAGACGCCCTCCGGGGCGAAGAGCAGCTTCACGTAGTGGTCGGTGTACGTGTCCGCCGCGAAACCGTCGAGTCCGGGGCCGCCCAGCACGACCCGCACCATGTGTGGGGTGATCCGCTCGGTGTGCACCACACGCGCTTCGGTGGCCTTCGGTGCCTTGCGGGCCGGCTGCTCTGCCACGACGGGCTCTCCTGACTCTGCGTACTTAGGTATGCCTAAGCTAGCATCCCGTGGCAAGTGGGGCCCAGAGCCGCCGGTGAGATCCGCGTGCTCAGCGCTCCAGAACCGGCAGGAGGCGGCCCACGGCGCCGCCCAGACCCCAGCGCTTCACCAGCGCCTCCAGGGCCGCCGGATCGCGGGGAGCGGTCGGCAGCGCCGGGTCGAACTCCGGGAGCGGTGCGTCGGCGGCGACCCGCACCACCGTCGGCGCCACGTCCAGGTACGCGGCCGCCTCCACGATCCCGCGCCGCTTCGCCGGCGTCAGCTTCGACGTCCGGTCCTCCGCCGCCGCCCGGACGCCCGCCAGGTCCCCGTACTCCGTGATCAGCTGCGCGGACGTCTTCTCGCCGATGCCCTTCACCCCGGGCAGCCCGTCGCTGGCGTCCCCGCGCAGTGCCGCGAAGTCGGCGTACTGGTCGGGCCGCACCCCGTACTTCGTCCGGATCAGCTCCGCGTCCACCAGGTCGCAGTCGCCGACGCCCTTGCGCGGGTAGAGCACGCGGACGCCCCGGGCGTCGTCCACCAGCTGGAACAGGTCGCGGTCGCCGGTGACGATGTCCACCGGTCCGCCGGCGCGCGCCGTCAGCGTCCCGATCACGTCGTCCGCCTCGAACCCGGCCGACCCGACCCGCGCGATGCCGAGCGCCGCCAGGACCTCCTCGATCACCGGCACCTGCGGGGACAGGGTGTCGGGGATCTCCTCCTCGTCGGGGCCCGTCTCCGTCTCCACGGCCACCCGGTGCGCCTTGTACGAGGGGATCAGGTCGACCCGCCACTGCGGCCGCCAGTCCTCGTCCCAGCAGGCCACCAGATCGTCGGGGCGGTGGTCCTGGACGAGCCGGGTGATGAAGTCGAGCAGCCCGCGCACGGCGTTCACCGGGGTGCCGTCCGGCGCCCGGACGGAGTCCGGCACGCCGAAGTACGCGCGGAAGTAGAGGCTGGCGGTGTCGAGGAGCATCAGGCGTCGCGTCACACCCCCGATCATGCCGCACCCCACCGACAGCGCCCTCCGAGCGACAGGCCGTCGCGCACCCCCCGCCTCGGACCCGCCCGGGTGACCCCCGTCACCTTTGCGTTTGCAGCCTGTGAAGCCGGGCAGGCGCGAGCCCGGAGCGGAACCCGGTACGGAATTCAACGAAAAGGAATCCCGTACGCGACGGGCCCGCGGGCCGACCCCGCCCGCTCCACGGCCCAGCCGCGCGGGGGTGGTGGGGCCGTTCTTCGTTCCTACCCGTGAGGTGTATGTGTCCAGGCTCCAGGCCGACCATCTGTACAAGGTGTTCGGCAGACGACCCGACGAAGCCGTCCGCAGGCTCGCCGACGGCGCCGACCGCGAGGAGCTGCGCGCCGAAGGGACGACCGCCGCCGTCGTCGACGCCTGCTTCAGCGTCGAGCCCGGCCAGATCTTCGTCGTGATGGGTCTGTCCGGCTCCGGGAAGTCCACCCTCCTCCGCATGCTCAACGGCCTGCTCGAACCCACCGCGGGGCGCGTCCTCTACGACGGCGACGATCTCACCGCGCTCTCCCCCCGCGAGCTGCGCGAGGTCCGCTCCACCAAGATCAGCATGGTCTTCCAGCACTTCGCGCTCTTCCCGCACCGAAACGTCCTGGAGAACGCCGCCTACGGCCTGGAGGTCCAGGGCGTGCCCCGCGCCGAGCGCGAGACCCGCGCCGCCGAGGCCCTCGAACTCTGCGGTCTCGCCGGCTGGGAGAAGTCCTGGCCCGACGAGCTCTCCGGTGGCATGCAGCAGCGCGTCGGCCTCGCCCGCGCCCTCGCCACCGACGCCGACCTGCTCCTGATGGACGAGTCCTTCAGCGCGCTCGACCCGCTGATCCGCCGCGACATGCAGGACCAGCTCCTCGTGCTCCAGCAGCGCCTGAAGAAGACCATCGTCTTCATCACCCACGACCTCAACGAGGCCATGCGCCTCGGCGACCGGATCGCCGTCATGCGCGACGGCAGGATCGTCCAGCTCGGCACCGCCGAGGACATCCTCGTCCGCCCCGCCGACGACTACGTCGCCTCCTTCATCCAGGACGTCGACCGCTCCCGGGTGCTCACCGCCGCCGCCGTCATGACCGCGCCCACCGGGCCCGTCGCCCCGGACGCCCCGGCCGTCGGCCCCGACACCCTCCTCGCCGACCTCTGCGCCCTCGCCGCCGAGGGCCCGCACCCGGTGGTCGTCCGGGACTCCGGCGGCTCCGCCCTCGGAGTCGTACAGAAGGAAAAGCTTCTCGCCGTGCTGGGCGGACTGGCGTCCCAGGAGGTGACCGCCCATGCCTAGGCTCCCCCTCGGCCAGTGGGTCGACAGCTCCGTCGACTGGCTCCAGGCCCAGTTCTCCTGGCTCTTCGACGCCATCAGCACCGGCGTCACCGGCCTCTACGACGGCATCGACGCCGTCCTGTCCGCACCCCAGCCGCTGCTCTTCGCCGGCATCCTCGCCGTCGTCGCCTGGTGGCTGCGCGGACTCGCCGCCGGTGTCCTGGCCTTCGCGGGCTTCGTGCTCGTCGACTCGGTCCAGCTGTGGGACGAGGCCATGGCGACGCTCTCCCTCGTCCTCGTCTCCACCCTCGTCACCCTGGCGATCGCCGTCCCGCTCGGCATCTGGGCGGCCCGCTCGAAGACCGTCAGCGCCGTCCTGCGGCCCGTCCTCGACTTCATGCAGACCATGCCGGCGATGGTCTACCTCATCCCCGGCATCATCTTCTTCGGCGTCGGCGTGGTCCCCGGCATCATCGCCACCATCGTCTTCGCGCTGCCCCCGGGCGTGCGCATGACCGAGCTGGGCATCCGTCAGGTCGACGGCGAACTCGTCGAGGCCGCCGAGGCGTTCGGCACCACCCCGCGCGACACGCTGCTGCGCGTGCAGCTGCCGCTCGCCCTGCCGACCATCATGGCCGGCGTCAACCAGGTCATCATGCTCGGCCTCTCCATGGTCGTCATCGCCGGCATGGTCGGCGGCGGCGGGCTCGGCGGCGCCGTCTACCGCGCCATCGGCAACGTCGACATCGGCCTCGGCTTCGAGGCCGGCGTCTCCATCGTCGTCCTCGCCATGTACCTGGACCGGATGACCGGCGCGCTCGGCCGTCAGGTCTCCCCGCTGGGGCGCCGCGCCGCCGCCAAGGCCCGCGCCGCGCTCGGCGCGAAGCGGGTCGGCGCGAAGCTGTGGGCCCACCGCCCGCAGCCCGTCACCGCCCTCGTCGGCGTCGTCGTCCTCGCCCTCGCCGCCGGCGGCATGGGCTTCCTCGGCGGCTCCGGCGGCGCGACCTCCACCACCGCCTCCGGTGCGAACGGCGGCCACGGCAAGAAGGTCGGCATCGGCTACATCCCCTGGGACGAGGGCATCGCCTCCACGTACCTCTGGAAGGAGCTCCTGGAGCGCCGCGGCTACGAGGTCGAGACCAAGCAGCTGGAGGCCGGCGCCCTCTACACCGGTCTCGCGGGCGGGCAGCTCGACTTCCAGACCGACGCCTGGCTCCCCGTCACCCACGCCCAGTACTGGAAGAAGTACCAGAACAAGCTGGAGGACCTCGGCTCCTGGTACGGCCCCACCTCGCTGGAGCTCTCCGTCCCCTCGTACGTGAAGGGCGTCGACTCCCTCGCCGACCTCAAGGGGAAGGCGGGGCAGTTCAAGGGCCGCATCGTCGGCATCGAGCCCAGCGCCGGAATGATGGGCATCCTCAAGGACAAGGTCCTCAAGGAGTACGGCCTGGAGGGCGAGTACAAGGTCGTCGACGGCTCCACGCCCGGCATGCTGGCCGAGCTGAAGCGGGCGTACGACCGCAAGGAACCCGTCGTCGTCACGCTCTGGTCCCCGCACTGGGCCTACTCCGCCCACGACCTGAAGAAGCTCAAGGACCCCAAGGGCTCCTGGGGCAAGGGCGACGGCGTCCACACCCTCGCCCGCAAGGGATTCGCCGCGGAGAACCCCGAGGTCGGCACCTGGCTGAAGAACTTCTCGCTGACCGAGAAGCAGCTCACGGACCTCGAGGCCGTCATCCAGGAGACCGGCAAGGGCAAGGAGCAGCAGGCCGTCCGCACCTGGCTCGACCGGAACCCGGGCCTCGCGGAGAAGCTCACCCCGCAGTGACCCGCCTCTTCCTCACTGGCTGAAAAAGGGTGGTCGCCGAACGTGTTCGGCGACCACCCCTTTTCGTCACGACGCGAAACCCCGACCCAAAGCTGCGTAAGGTTCAGGTAACCGACCGGTACGAGCAGAGGGAGGGAGCCGACATGGACGAGAAGGAAGCACCCCGCGTGGGCGCGGCCGTCAAGAGGCGCCGCAGAGCGCTCCAGCTGACCCTGGCCGTCGTCGCCTCCCGCAGCGGCCTCTCCGTGCCCTTCCTCAGCCAGGTCGAGAACGAGCGCGCCCGCCCCAGCCGCCGCTCCCTCGAACTCGTCGCCGAGGCCCTGGAGACCACCGCCGGCGAACTCCTCGCCGCCGCCGAGGCCTCCCGCACGGTCGACGTCGTACGGGCCGGGGAGCGCACCCCGGGCATGCCCCCGGGCGTCCGCGCGCTGGTCCGCGGCCGCCACCAGCTGCACGCCCTGGAGTTCACCGGCGAGCAGGACGCGGGGCGCGAGTTCCAGCACCGGAACGACGAACTCCTCTACGTGGCCGACGGCGCCGCCGAGGTCGAGGCCGAGGGGCGCGCCCACCGGCTCGGCCGCGGCGACACGTTGTATCTCTCCGGCGGGGTACGGCACCGCTGGCGCGCCACCGAGCCCGGCACCCGCCTCCTCGTCGTCGCCATCGGGGACCACGTCGAGGCCGAGGTGGAATGACGGCCGTCCGGGGGACCGTGCGGAGGGTCGTCTCCCTCGTGCCGTCCCTCACCGAGACGGTCGCCGTGACCGCGCCCGGCCTCCTCGTCGGTGCGACGGACTGGTGCAGCCACCCCGCGGGGCTCGACGTCGCCCGCGTCGGCGGCACGAAGAACCCCGACGTCGCGGCGATCGCCACGCTCCGGCCGGACCTCGTCCTCGCCAACGAGGAGGAGAACCGCGCCCCCGACCTCGACGCGCTGCGGGCGGCCGGAATCGACGTCCTGGTCACGGAGATCCGCACCCTCGACCAGGCCTTTCGGGAGCTGGAACGGGTCCTGGCGGCGTGCGGGGCGCCTGCGAGGCCCCGGTGGCTGGTGGAGGCTGAGGAGGCCTGGGCGGCGGTGGAACCGGTGGAGCCGGTCGCCTCCGGCGGGCTGGCGGAGCCGGCCGGCGCCGCGGGACCGCTGGAGCCGGTCGCCGCCGCCGAGCCGCCGGTGTCCGTCACCGCCGTCGTGCCGATCTGGCGGCGGCCCTGGATGGTGCTCGGGTGTGACACCTTCGCCGGTGATCTGCTCGCCCGCCTCGGCGTGCGGAATCTGTACGACGGCCACCCCGAGCGCTATCCCCGGATCCCGCTCGACGAGCTTCGCACTGCGCGCCCCGACCTCGTCGTCCTGCCCGACGAGCCCTACCGCTTCACGCGCGACGACGGCCCCGAGGCCTTCCCCGGGACCGCCGCCGCCCTCGTCGACGGACGCATGCTCACGTGGTACGGGCCGTCACTGGCCGAGGCGCCGCGGGTGCTGTCCTGGGCGCTGCGAGCAGCGCACCGCTGAACAGCCCGCGCACGGTGTGGAAACCGGCCACCAGCCAGGCCGCCACGAGGAGCACGTACAGGCCGATCGCCAGCCATCGGAAGGCGTCCAGACCGGTGTGCCGGGCCAGTCCCTCGGCGCCGGTCACACACGTGCCGACCGGGAAGGTGAACGCCCAGAAGGTCATCGCGAAGCCCATGCCCCGCCGCCGCGCCCGCAGCACCATCGCCCCGGCGAGCGCCAGCCACAGCAGCGCGAAGCCCGTCACGGGCACCCCGTAGAGGACGGCGAAGGAGGCGAAGCCATGGGCGTACGGGGCGGGCAGCACGCCCGCGGCCGCGTCGGCGAACTTGTTCGCGGCGGTCGTCGACTGGCCCAGCGGGCCGAGGACCAGGAAGAGGGTCGGGGTCAGCGCGAGCGGCAGCGGGCCGCCGGTGACGAGCCGTCCGAAGACCAGCGGCAGCATGACCAGGGTGGCGAGCAGGCTGACGCCGAACAGCGCGTAGCAGCCGATCAGCAGGGTCTGCTGGGCCTGCCCGGCGGGCAGATGGGGCACGAGCAGCGGGCCGAGCGCGGCGGAGACCATGGGGGCGACGACCGGCAGCAGCCACACCGGCGAGGCGCCCTCGATCTTGTGGTGCACCACCATGAGGTACGGGATGCCCACCGCGGCCGCCAGGCCGATCACCGTTCCGGCGGTGAACAGGACGGTGTCGAGGGCGACGGCCGCCGGGAGCCCGATCCAGTCGCGGCCCACGATCATCGCCCCGCCGCCGACCGCGAGCAGCGCCATCGACAGACAGCCGTAGAACGGCGCCGTCGCCGGGTCCATCAGGTGGGCGCGGGCCTGGTCCCGGTGGCGGGCCCAGTGCGTGGCGCGGGCGGCGAGCAGGGTGAGCAGCATCGCGAGCGACAGGGCCCAGACGGCGGCGCAGGCCGTACGGAGACCGGGGACGTCGAGGGGGAGGGCGGCGCCGGCGTTGGCGACGACGGCCGTGCCCATCACGGAGGCGTACCAGTTGGGTCCGAGGTGGCGGACGGAGCGGGTCGCCCGGGCGCCGGGGGTGGTGGCGCGAAGAGCGGGGACGGAAGGTGCGAGGCTTGCCATGTGTCGATCGTTTCGCGCCGGAACGGCCCCCACCAGGGACGTTGTGACTATGAGGCCATAAGCTGACCTTATGAGCAGCGAGCCGGGCGCGACGCCCACCCCCCTCCTCCACCGGGGCCTCTCCCACCGGGTGCCCGACCTAGGCGCGCTCGAACTGCTCCTCGCCGTCGCCCGGCACGGCAGCCTCGGCGCGGCCGCCCGCGAGGTCGGGATCACCCAGCCCGCGGCCAGCAGCCGCATCCGCTCGATGGAGCGGCAGCTCGGTGTGGCCCTCCTCGACCGTTCGCCGCGCGGCTCCCGGCTCACCAACGCGGGCGCGCTCGTCACCGACTGGGCGCGGCGGATCGTGGAGGCCGCGGAGGCCTTCGACGCGGGCGCGCAGGCGCTGCGCGGGCGGCGGGACTCGCGGCTGCGGGTGGCCGCGTCGATGACGATCGCCGAGTACCTGCTGCCGGGCTGGCTGATCGCGCTGCACGCGGAGCGCCCCGACACCGCGGTGTCGCTGCAGGCCGGGAACTCCGCCGCCGTCGCCGAACGACTCTTCGCCGGCGAGGCGGACGTCGGCTTCGTCGAGGGGCTCGCCGTGCCGGACGGCCTCGACGGGGTCGTCGTCGCCCACGACCGGCTCGCGCTCGTCGCCGCGCCCTCGCACCCGTGGGCCCGGCGCCGCAGCCCGCTCGACCCGGCGGAGCTCGCCGCGACCCCGCTGGTCCTGCGGGAACGCGGCTCGGGAACCCGCCAGGTCCTCGACGCGGCGCTCTCCGCGCACGGGGGGCTCGCGCAGCCGCTGCTCGAACTCGCCTCCACGACCGCGGTGAAGGCGGCGGCGGTGAGCGGCGCAGGGCCCGCCGTCCTGAGCGAGCTCGCGATCACGGAGGAACTGGCGTCGCGCCGCCTGGTCGCCATCCCGGTGAAGGGGGTCCTCCTCCGCCGGGACCTCCGCGCGGTCTGGCCGGCGGGCCACCGTCCGTCGGGCCCGGCGCGGGACCTGCTGTCGCTGACGCGGGGCTAGGGCCCGTCTTTCGGATCAGGATCGGACAGGCCCTGGGCGCGGGGCGGTGTCCCGTCAGAGATCGGCCGCGCGGAACGTCACCCGGCCCGACACCGTCGTCAGGCGGATCGGGACGCTCGGGAGGTCCGTCGACGGGGTCGTCAGGGGGTCCGCCGCGAGGGCCGTCAGGTCGGCGCGGTGGCCCACGGCCAGACGGCCCGCCTCGTGTTCCTCGCCCGCCGCGTACGCCGCCGCCGTCGTGATCCCCCGCAGTGCCTCCAGCGGCGTCAGCGCCTGCTCCGGGCCGTGCGGCGCCTGGCCGAGGTCACGGCTCGGGCGCCGGTGCCGGGCCCCGGCCATCACGCCCAGCGGCGGGAACGGCGCGATCGGCCAGTCCGAGCCGAGGACGACCGTGGCCCCCGACTCCGACAGGTCCCGGCAGCGCCACGCGCGCGCGGCGCGCTCCTCGCCGAGGCGCCGCGACCAGTTGTCGGTGTGGTCGGCGCGGGTGAAGTCGCAGCAGTGCGTCGGCTGCATCGACGCCAGGACGCCCAGCTCCGCGAAGCGGCGCAGCGTGTCGTCCGGAACCGTCTCGATGTGCTCGACCCGGTGCCGTACCGCACCACCGTCCCCGCCCGCCCGCGCCTTCTCGACGGAGTCGAGCACGTACCGCACGGCCGCGTCGCCGATCGCGTGCGTCGCCGTCGGCACCCCGGCCCGGTGCAGCTCCCCGATGATCCGGGTGTACGCCTCGGGGTCCGGCCAGAACGCGTGCGTGGACTCGCCGTGGCAGTCCGGCCGCTCCAGCCACGCCGTGCCGTTGTCGATCGTCCCGTCCATGAACAGCTTCACGCCCGCGACCCGCCACAGCTCCCCGCCCAAGCCCTGCTGCTCGATCAGCGCGCGTACGCCGTCGGCGTCGGTGCCCGGCTGGCACCAGGGCGCGACCCGGAGCCGCAGCGGCAGCTCGCCGGCCGCGTCGAGCTCCCCGTACAGGGCGAGGCTGTCCCCGTTGGCGTCCATGGCGTGACCGCCGGTGAGACCCGCCGCCGCCATGCCCCGCAGCGCCGCCGCGAGCCGCTCCCGGCTCTCTTCGCGCGTGGGCCGGGGGGCCACCCGCTCGACCAGCTCGCAGGCCGCGTCCTCCTGGAGCAGTCCGGTCGGGCGTCCGTCGGCGTCGCAGACGACCTCGGCGGAGGCCTGGTCGAAGGTGCGGGGGCCGTCGACCCCGGCGAGTTCGAGGGCCCGGCGGCTGGCCAGGGCCGAGTGGGCGTCGAAGAGCAGCAGGAAGGCCGGGATCCCGTCGAGCACCGTGTCGAAGGGGGCGGTGCCGACGGGCCGGTCGCCGAAGACGTTCGGGTCCAGGCCCCAGCCGAACAGCCACTGGCCGCGGTCGAGGTTCCGCACCTCGCGGGCCAGCGCCTCCCGCACGTCGTCGAGATCGACGCAGTACGACAGGTCGAGGCCGTGGGTGAGTTCGGCGCCGGTCACCGGGTGCAGGTGGCCGTCGACGAAGCCCGGGGTGACGACGGCCCCCTTGAGGTCGACGACGGTGCTCGCCGGACCGGCCAGCGCCCGGATCTCGCGGTCGTCGCCCAGGGCGGAGATCCGGCCGTCGTCGGAGACGGCGAGCGCCGTCTCCGGCAGGAACGCCCCCGTGCCGGGGTCGAGCAGACGGGCGGAGTGCAGGACGAGTCGGGTGCGCACGGGTGGCTCCAGGAAGAGTGCGAGGGCGTAGGGGTGGCGGGGTCGGTGGGCGCGGCTCGATGCCGGTGGGTGGGTGACGGCAGTGGGTCGCCTAGGCCGGTCGGGCCCGGCCGGCCGGACCGGTCGGCTCCGCCGGTTCGCTCGGCTCGGCCGGATCGGTCGGCTCCGCCGGTGCGGTGGGCTCGGCCTGCTGCACCTGTTCCGTCGGCTCGCCCGGCATGCGTACGTCCGTCAAAGCCCCGTACCGCAGACCGAGTTCCCGTTCCGCCGTCGTCACCGCCATCCGGGTCACCGCCTCCGGTCGGTCGCTCCGGTCGGTGTTGGCGTGGGCGCCGAGGCCGTCGAGGACGACCAGGATCTGGATGGCCGCCGCGCGCGGGTCGTCCGTGCGGAACTCGCCCCGTTCGACGCCCTCGCGGATGAGGTCCGAGAGGCGGTCGTCGGAGGCGAGCTCCTGCTCGGCGACCCGGTCGCGGAGCACGGGCCGGTAGCGGCTGAGGTGCCGGGCGTTGATCCACAGGCGGCTGATGTCGTCGTACGCCTCTCCGCCCGAGAGGGCGAAGTAGCGCGCGAGGTACTGCGTCGGGGACCCGTCCGGGCGGTCGGCGGGCAGCAGGGCGTCGAGCTCTCCGGTGGCGGCGACGCTGAACGCCTCGGCGACCAGATCCTCCGCCGACGGGAAGTAGTGGCTGATCAGACCGGGTCGTACGGCGAGCTCCTCGGCGATGCGCCGGAGCGTGACGCACTCCAGGCCCTCGGTGAGGGCGACGCGGGCCGCGGTCTCGACGATCTCCGCCCTGCGGGCCTCGGGCGTTTTCCGAATTCTCTTGCGCTGGACGCTTGACGGCATACCGGCGATGCTATTGAGTGTGCGACCAATAAGCAACCAGGTGGGCTACACGCATCCGGAGGGCCGCATGGCTTCCACGATTCCCGACCCCGGCGCCGCCCGCGCCGAGGTCACCCCGGCCGCCGACCGGCCCGGCCGCATCGAAGCCCACGGCATCGATCACATCCCGGACAGCGAGCGCCACGGACACCCGCGCGAGCTGTTCTCCGTGTGGGCCGCGGGAAGTGTCAACTACCTCAGCCTCGTCATCGGCGGCGCGCTCGTCCTGATGGGCCTGAGCCTCTGGCAGGCCGTCGCCGTGATCGTCGTCGGCAACCTCTTCTGGGTGATCACCGGCCTCCTGGCCACCTCCGGACCGGCGGCGGGCGCGCCCAGCGAGGTGATCACCCGGGCCATGTACGGCGTCATCGGCAACCGCGTGAACAACGCGATCGGCGGCTGGCTCGTCTCCGTCTGCTACTTCGCGCTCAACCTCGCCGCCGCGGCCACGGCCGCCTTCGCGCTCGTCGAGAAGGTCGGCATCACCGCGACCACGCCCGTCAAGGTGGCGGTCATCGTGGTGATCGCCGCGCTCACGCTGGCCATCAGCGTCTACGGGCACGGCCTGATCATCAAGCTGTACCTGCCGATCACGCTCGCCCTGTCCGGGGCGTTCACCGTCGTCGCCCTCGCCGTCTTCAAGCACGCCGACTTCTCCTACGCGCCCGCAGAGCCGCTCGCGGGCGTCGACCTCTGGGCCCTGATCATCGCGGGCACCACGATGATCGCCTCGGGCCCGCTCTCGTACACCACGAGCGCCGACTTCTCCCGTTACCTGCCCCGAACCGCCTCGAAGAAGGCGGTCCTCGGCTGGACCGCCTTCGGTGCCTTCGCGCCCAGCGTCGTCGTCTCCTCGCTCGGCGCCTTCGCGGCCACGGCCGTCGACATGACCGACCCTCAGAACGCGCTGCAGACGATCCTTCCGGGCTGGTTCGTGCCCGTCTTCCTGCTCGCCCTGGTCCTCGGCACGATCGCCATCAACGCCCTGACCGCGTACAGCGCCGGACTCGCCCTCCAGGCCGTCGGCCTGCGCATCCGACGCACCGTCAGCGTCCTCTTCGACGGCACCGTCGCGGTCGCGGCCACCCTCTACGGCCTGCTGGTCTCCAACTTCCTGGACACCGTCAGCAGCGCCCTTCAGGTGATCGTCGTCCTGATCGGCCCCCTCACGGCCGTGTACGCCACCGACATCCTGCTGCGCCGGAACCGCTACGACGGCCGCGCGCTCTCGGACGAGACCCCCGGCAGCCCGTTCTGGTTCACCGGCGGCGTCAACCGGGCGGGCGCCCTCGCCCTGATCACCGGCGTGGCCTCGGCCGCCCTCTGCGTCAACACCGTCTACACCGGCCCGGTCGCCACGGCGCTCGGCGGGGTCGACCTGTCCCTGCCGGTCGGCATGATCGTCGCCGCGGGCCTGTACGTCCTCCTCGGTCGCCGCGCGGTGGCGGCGACGGCGGCGGACCACTGAGCCGCGGGGCGGCCGGAGCCCACCCCGGCCGCCCCGCACCCCCTGCCCGCGGTGCTACCGGCCCCCCGCCGCCTCCACCAGCCCCCGCATCACGCGCAGGTCCTCGCCCATCTCCGGGTGCCACTGGACCCCGAGCGCCCAGGCCGGTGCGGCCAGTTCCACCGCCTCCACGGTGCCGTCCTCCGCGTGGGCGGAGGGCGTGAGCCCCGCGCCGAGCCGGTCCACGGCCTGGTGGTGGTAGGTCGGGACCTCGGTGAGCTCGGGCACCAGCGAGGCGTACCGGGTGCCCGGCACCGGCTTCACCGCGTGCCGGCCGATCACCCCGACCGCCTCCACGTGCCCGTCCAGGTGCTGGATCAGCGTCCCGCCGAGGGCCACGTTCAGGAGCTGCATGCCCCGGCAGATGCCGAGCAGCGGCGTGCCGGAGGCCAGGGCCGCGTCGATCAGGGCCAGCTCCCAGGTGTCCCGGGCACGGGCCGGCGGGCCGGTACGGGGGTCGGGATCGGCCCCGTACCGTACGGGCTCGACGTCCGCCCCGCCTGCGACGACGAGCCCGTCGAGCCGTGCCAGGACCGCCGCCGCGTCCTCGGGCCCGCCCGGCGGGAGCATCACCGGGAGCCCGCCGCCGTCCCGTACGAGACGCGGGTACTGCGCCGGAAGCAGCGCGGCGGGCATGTCCCACACGCCCCAGCGTGCCTGGTCCAGGTAGGTGGTCACGCCGATGAGCGGCTTGGTCACGGAAGGTCCTCCAGAGGTGCGGAGAGTCGGGTGGGTCAGTCGCGTTCGAGTTCGGCCTCGGCCGCGGCGAGCGCCGCGAACTCCTCCTCGGGCGCCCTGGCCACCAGATGGTGCCGACTGTAGAACGCGAAGTAGGCGAGGGCGATCACGTACACCCCCAGCGCCATGAACGCCGCCGTCCGGTCCACCAGGAAGGTCGCGACGAGCGCCGAGAGGGCCAGGACGAAGGCCACCGACGAGGTCACGATTCCGCCGGGCGTGCGGTACGGCCGGTGAAGCCCCGGCTCGCGGCGGCGGAGCACGATGTGGGAGAGCGCCATCAGGGCGTACGAGATGGTGGCGCCGAAGACCGCGATGTTCAGCATCCGCGCCCCGTTCCCGGTCCCCGCGGCGAGCGCGAAGCCGATCGCGCCCGGGATGAGGAGTCCCAGGTACGGCGACTTGCGGCGGCTGGTCAGGGAGAGGAACCGGGGCAGGTAGCCCGCCCGGGAGAGGGCGAACAGCTGGCGCGAACCGGCGTAGATGAGGGAGAAGAAGGAGGCGACCAGGCCCGCGAGGCCCGCGTAGTTCACGAAGCGGCTGAGCGCCGTCGGCTCCCCGTCGCCCTGGAGCGCCACGACCAGCGGATTGCCCGCCTCCTGCACGGCGGCCGCGCCCCGCGCCCCGGTGGCGGCGAAGAAGGTCATGACGGCGAGCAGCACGAGGATCCCCATGGAGAGCGCGAGCGCCCTCGGCATCGACCGCACCGGGTCCTTCGCCTCCTCGGCGGCCAGCGGCACGCCCTCGACGCCGAGGAAGAACCACATGCCGAAGGGGAACGCCGCCCAGATCCCGAGCAGCCCGAACGGCAGCCAGGAGTTCGCGCCGAAGGCCCCGCCGTCGACCGGGATGTCGTTCAGGCCGTCCACGTGGAAGTCGGTGAACGCGCCGAGCGCGAAGACGACCAGGGCCGTGACCGCGATCGCCGTCACGATCAGGCTGAAACGCAGCGCCTCGCCCACGCCCCACAGGTGGATCCCGATGAAGATCGCGAAGCAGGCCAGGTAGACCGGCCAGCCGGACTCCAGGCCGAAGAGGCCGAGGGACGTCACGTAGTCGCCGATGAAGATGGAGATCGCGGCGGGGGCCAGGATGTACTCGATGAGGATCGCGGTGCCGGTGAGGAAGCCGCCCCAGGTGCCGAGCGCCCGGCGGGCGAAGCCGTAGCCGCCGCCCGCGGTGGGCAGGATGGCGGACAGCTCGGCGAGCGCGAAGACCAGACAGGCGTACATCGCGCCCATCAGGACGGTGGCGACGGCGAGCCCGCCGAAGCCGCCCTTCGACAGGCCGATGTTCCAGCCGGAGTAGTCCCCGGACACGACGTAGGCCACGCCGAGGCCCGTGAGCAGCAGCCAGCCGGCGCTGCCGCGGCGCAGGGCCCGGCGTTCGAGGTAGTCGTCCTTCGACGGCGTGGTGTCTTCGAGCGTCATGGCAGCGTCAGCTCCCCGCAACGGGCCCAATGGATTGGAGCCATACCTTTGCGGTGGCCGACGGGGGAGCGCAACCCCCGTGCGTTACTTTCGGGTTACGCGGGAAGTCATGCCCGGGTCACGTCAGGAAGCCCCGCAGCAGCGCCGCCGTGCCCGCGCAGTGCTCCCGCATCACCTCGCGCGCCGCGTCCGCGTCCCCGTCGAGGACCGCCTCCACCAGGGCCGTGTGCTGGTGCTGGGAGTGCTCCAGATTGCGTACGAGCAGGGGGATGCAGTCCAGGAGGTCGTTCACCGTCGCGCGCACGGCGGCGTACTGGGCCGTCAGCGTCGGAGAGCCGGAGAGCTCCGCGAGCGTGAGGTGGAGCAGGGTGTCCTGGCGGCGGTAATCGGCCAGCGGGGCGTCATGGGTCGCCGCGACGGCCGTCCGCAGCCGCTCGGCGCCCGCCGCGTCGAGGCCGTGGGCCGCGCAGAGTCCGGCGGCCCCCACCTCCAGGACCTCACGGAAGCGCAGGGTGTCCTCCATGTCGACCGTGGCGATCCGGCGGCGCAGCTCGTCCTCGTCGGCCGTCTGGACCCGGGGCAGCACGAACGTCCCGCCGTACCTGCCCCGCCGGCTCTCCACGAGTCCCTGTTCCTGGAGGACCTTCAGGACCTCGCGCAGGGTCACCCGGCTGATCCCCATCCGGTCGGCGAGCTCCCGCTCGGCGGGCAGCCGCTCCCCGCCGGGCACCAGCCCGAGCCGTACCACCTGGAGGATCTGCTCCAGGGCCTCCTCGAAGCCGTTGCCCGCCCGCACCGGCCGCAGCACGGGCGTCAGCCGGTCCGCCGATTCACTCGTACTGGCCACGTTCTCGTTTCCCTTTCTCCAGCACTTCCCAAGCAATGGTCTTCCGCAATACCTTATGGCTCCCGGCAGGCCGAAGGAGGAGCAATCCCGTGGCAGACCGCACACCCCCGCTCACCGTCGAGGAGCTGCGCGCCCTCGTCGAGAGCGGCGAGATCGACACCGTCGTCCTGGCCTTCCCCGACATGCAGGGACGCCTCCAGGGCAAGCGGTTCGCCGCACCGTTCTTCCTGGACGAGGTCCTCGGCCACGGCACCGAGGGCTGCAACTACCTCCTCGCCGTCGACACCGAGATGAACACCGTCGACGGCTACGAGATGTCCTCCTGGGACCGCGGCTACGGCGACTTCGCGATGCACCCCGACCTCACCACCCTCCGCCGCCTCCCCTGGAACGACGCCACCGCCATGGTGACGGCCGACCTCGCCTGGGCCGACGGCACCCCGGTCGTCGCCGCACCCCGCCAGATCCTCCGCCGTCAGCTGGAGCGCCTCGCGGAGCTCGGCCTCACCGCGCACGTCGGCACCGAGCTCGAGTTCATCGTCTTCAAGGACAGTTACGAGCAGGCCTGGGACGCGAACTACCGCGGCCTCACCCCCGCCAACCAGTACAACATCGACTACTCCGTCCTCGGTACCGGACGCATCGAACCGCTCCTGCGCCGCATCCGCAACGAGATGACCGGCGCCGGACTCACCGTCGAGTCCGCCAAGGGCGAGTGCAACCCCGGCCAGCACGAGATCGCCTTCAAGTACGACGAGGCCCTCGTCACCTGCGACCAGCACGCCGTCTACAAGACGGGCGCCAAGGAGATCGCCGCCCAGGAGGGCTACTCGCTCACCTTCATGGCGAAGTACAACGAGCGCGAAGGCAACTCCTGCCACATCCACCTCTCGCTCCAGGACGCCGACGGCCGCAACGTCATGGCCGGGGACGACCCGCAGGGCATGTCCGAGACCATGCGGCACTTCCTCGCCGGACAGCTCGCCGCCCTCCGCGACTTCTCCCTCCTCTACGCCCCGAACATCAACTCCTACAAGCGGTTCCAGCCCGGCTCCTTCGCGCCCACCGCCGTCGCCTGGGGCCACGACAACCGCACCTGCGCCCTCCGCGTCGTCGGCCACGGCCGCTCCACCCGCTTCGAGAACCGCCTGCCCGGCGGCGACGTCAACCCCTACCTCGCCGTCGCCGGCCTGGTCGCCGCCGGCCTGTACGGCATCGAGCAGCGCCTCGAACTGCCCGCGCCCTGCACCGGGAACGCGTACACCGGCGAGTACGCGCACGTCCCGACCACCCTGCGCGAGGCAGCCGAACTCTGGGAGACCAGCGAGATCGCCAAGGCCGCGTTCGGCGCCGAGGTCGTCGCCCACTACCGCAACATGGCCCGCGTCGAACTCGACGCCTTCGACGCCGCGGTGACCGACTGGGAGCTGCGCCGCTCCTTCGAACGCCACTGAGCCCCTTCGAGTCACTGAAAGGAACGCGTTGCTCCAGGTACTGAACCCGGCGACCGAGGAACTCGTCGCCACCGTCCCCGCCGCCACCCCCGCCGACGTCGACGCCGCCGTCGCCCGCGCCACCGCCGCCCAGCGCGGCTGGGCCGCCGCCGCGCCCGCCGACCGGGCCCGGCTGCTCCGCCGCTTCGCCGCCGTCGTCGACGACCACATCGAGGAACTGGCCCGCCTGGAGGTCACCGAGGCCGGCCACACCATCGGCAACGCCCGCTGGGAGGCCGGCAACGTCCGCGACCTGCTGGACTTCGCCGCCGGGGGAGTGGAGCGCCTCAACGGCCGTCAGATCCCGGTGGCCGGCGGCCTCGACATCACGATCCTCGAACCGCTCGGCGTCGTCGGTGTCATCGCCCCCTGGAACTTCCCGATGCCGATCGCCGCCTGGGCCACCGCACCCGCCCTCGCCGCCGGCAACGCCGTCCTCCTCAAGCCGGCCGAGACCACCCCTCTCACCGCGCTCCGCCTCGCCGAACTCGCCCTGGAGGCGGGCCTGCCCGAAGGCCTCTTCCAGGTCCTCCCCGGCACCGGCCCCGTCGCCGGGAACGCCCTCGTCGAACACCCCGGCATCGCCAAGATCGTCTTCACCGGCTCCACCCGGGTCGGAAAGTCGATCATGGCGAAGTGCGCCGACCAGGTGAAGCGGGTCACCCTCGAACTCGGCGGCAAGAGCCCCAACATCGTGTTCGCCGACGCGGACCTGGAGGCGGCCGCCGCCGCGGCGCCGATGTCCTTCCTCGACAACAGCGGCCAGGACTGCTGCGCCCGCACCCGCATCCTCGTCCAGCGGAGCGCGTACGACCGCTTCCTGGAGCTCCTCACCCCCGCCATCGAGGAGATCGTCGTCGGCGACCCCTCCGACGAGCGCACCCAGATGGGCCCGCTCATCTCCCGCGCCCAGCTCGACCGCGTCCGCTCCTACGTGACGGATGCCGCCGAGCACGCCGCAGGAATCCGGGGCAAGGCGCCCGAGGGCCCCGGCTTCTGGTTCCCGCCGACCGTCCTCACCGGCGTCCCCGAGAACGCCCCCTGCGCCGTCGAGGAGATCTTCGGACCCGTCGCCGTCGTCCTCCCCTTCGAGGACGAGGCCGACGCGATCCGCCTCGCCAACGCCACCGAGTACGGCCTGTCCGGCTCCATCTGGACCCGTGACGTCGGCCGCGCCCTGCGCGCCTCCCGCGCCGTCCGGGCCGGCAACCTCTCCGTCAACTCACACTCCAGCGTCCGCTACTGGACCCCGTTCGGCGGCTACCAGCAGTCCGGCCTCGGCCGCGAACTCGGCCCCGACGCCCTGACCGCCTTCACCGAAACCAAGAACGTCTTCATCAGCACGGAGGGCCCCGCACTGTGAGCAACGAGATCATCTGCCGCCGCCTCGTCGGCCGTACCGCCGTCATCACCGGAGCCGGCAGCGGCATCGGCCTCGCCACCGCCCGCCGCCTCGCCTCCGAAGGCGCCAACGTCGTCTGCGGCGACATCGACGAGACCGCCGGCAAGGCGGCCGCGGAGGAGGTCGGCGGCACCTTCGTGCAGGTCGACGTCACGGACCCGGAGGAGGTGGAGAACCTCTTCAAGGTCGCCTTCGACACGTACGGCTCCGTCGACATCGCCTTCAACAACGCCGGCATCTCGCCCCCCGACGACGACTCCATCCTGGAGACCGGACTGGAGGCCTGGAAGCGGGTCCAGGACGTCAACCTCACGTCCGTCTACCTCTGCTGCAAGGCCGCCCTGCCCTACATGCGCCGCCAGGGCAAGGGCTCCATCATCAACACCGCCTCCTTCGTCGCCATCATGGGCGCCGCGACCAGCCAGATCTCGTACACCGCGTCCAAGGGCGGCGTCCTCGCCATGTCCCGCGAGCTGGGCGTCCAGTTCGCCCGCGAGGGCATCCGCGTCAACGCCCTCTGCCCCGGGCCGGTCAACACCCCCCTCCTCCAGGAGCTGTTCGCCAAGGACCCCGAGCGGGCCGCGCGCCGCCTCGTCCACATCCCCGTCGGCCGCTTCGCCGAGGCCGAGGAGATCGCCGCCGCCGTCGCCTTCCTCGCGAGCGACGACTCCTCCTTCGTCAATGCCAGCGACTTCCTCGTCGACGGCGGCATCTCCGGGGCGTACGTGACCCCGCTCTAGGCCTCACCGCCGCCACCCCGTATCCCCCCCCACCCGACAGCCGGGCGTCGCAAGGCGCCCGGCTGTCGTGCGTACCCCCAGGCCTCGCATCCAGGAGACGTTCATGAACGACAAGCTCCGCACCGGCGCCGCGGCGGCCGCCCTCGCCCTCGCCGCCACCGGCCTCCTCCCCGGCACCCAGGCGGAGGCCCGCTCCGCAGCCTGCCCCACCCTGAAGATCTCCGACGGCTGGTACGGCGACAACAAGGCCCGCATCGACGCCCTGCTGGCCGACCACTGCGGCGCCAAGGGAGGCAGGAAGCCGGTCGCGGTCTTCGACTGGGACAACACCGTCATCAAGAACGACGTCGGCGACGCCACCTTCTACTGGCTCCTCCGCAACGACCGCATCCGGCCCCCGAAGGACGGCGACTGGTCCACCACCAGCCGCCACCTCACCCCCGAGGCCGCGACCGCCCTCCGCGCGGCCTGCCCCACCGGCGTCCGCACCCTCCCCACGGCCACCGACACGGGCTGCGCCGACGAACTCCTCTCCGTGTACGGGAACGGCGCCACGACCGCCGGAAAGACAGCCTTCGCCGGCTACGACCACCGCCGCATGGAGCCCCAGTACGCCTGGCTCGCCCAGCTCCTGCACGGCTGGACCACCCGCCAGGCCGCCTCCTTCGCGGCCGCCGCACGCGCCGAGAGCCTCGCCGCCCCGCAGGGCGCGACGCAGCGGGTCGGCAGCGCGCAGGTCACCGGCTGGGTCCGCTACTACGACCAGCAGCGGGACCTCATCCGCGCCCTGAAGGACGGCGGCTTCGACGTCTGGATCGTCTCCGCCTCGCCCGAACCCGTCGTCGACGTCTGGGCGAAGGGCGCCGGCGTCGACGCCTCCCACGCGGTCGGCATCCGCAACACCACCGACCACGGCCGCCTCACCAGCCACCTCAAGGGCTGCGGCGGCGTCCGCGACGGCGAGGACGCGATGATCACCTACATCGACGGCAAGCGCTGCTGGATCAACCAGGAGATCCTCGGCGTACAGGGCCCCGCCGCCGAGCGCGTCCAGCCCGCCGCCCGCCGCCAGGTCCTCGCCGCCGGCGACTCCGACACCGACGTCTCCTTCCTGCGGGACGCCACCGGGCTGCGCCTGGTCCTCAACCGCAACAAGAACGAACTCATGTGCCGGGCGTACGAGAACGGCGACGGGCGCTGGCTCGTCAACCCCGTGTTCATCGAGCCGAAGAAGCGGAAGGCGACCCCGTACCCCTGCGCCACGACCGGCTACACGGCGAGCGACGGCACGGCGGCCCCGGTCCGCCGCGAGGACGGCACGGTGATCCCGGACCAGCTCGACACGGTCTTCGTGTCCTAGAGGAAGGTCATCCCCTCACCCCGATACGTGGGCACGGTCGCCGTCACGCGATCGCCCTCGACCAGGTGCAGGCTCTCGAACCGCTCGCACAGCTCCCCGGCCTTCGCGTGCCGGAACCAGACCTTGTCGCCGATCCGCAGGTCGTCGGCGGGGGAGCCGAGCAGCGGGGTCTGCACCTCGCCCGGGCCCTCCTGGGAGTCGTACCGGAGCCCCTCCGGCAGGTACGGGACGGGCAGCCGGTCCGGGCCCGCGACGCCCGAAGCCGGGTAGCCGCCGCCGAGCACCGTCACCACGCCGACGCCCGGGCGGCGGACCACCGGCTGCGCGAAGAGCGCGGCGGGGCGCCCGGTGAAGGAGGTGTAGTTGTCGAAGAGGCGCGGCACGAACAGCCCCGAACCCGCGGCGATCTCGGTCACCGCGTCCTCGGCGGCCGTGTGCTGCACGCTGCCGGTGCCGCCGCCGTTCACGAACTCCAGCTCCGGCGCCACCGCCCGGACGGCCCGCACGACGGCCGCGCGGCGCTCCGCGAGCTCCTTGCGGGCGGCGGACTGCATGAGCCGGATCGCCCGGGACCGCAGCGGGCGGCCTGCGACGGCATCCCCGACCCCGGCGACATGCCCCTCGTACGCCATGATCCCGACGAGCCGGAACCCGGGCCGCCGCACCACGGACCGGGCGAGCTCGGCGAGGTCGGCGGGTGTGCGGAGCGGGGAACGCCGGGCCCCGACCCGAACCCGCCCCCCGAACAGGTGCAGCGCCGTGTCCAGCTCCAGACAGACCCGCACCTCCTCCGTCCCGCCCGCGCGGGCGGCGTCGACCAGATCCAGCTGGGCCACGTCGTCCACCATGACGGTCACGGCGGCGGCGAGCTTCGGATCCCGCGTGAGCTCCCCGAACCCGGAGCGGTCCGCCGACGGATACGCGAGCAGCACGTCCTCGAACCCGGCACGGGCCAGCCACAACGACTCGTCGAGCGTGAACGACATGATCCCGGCGAACCCGCCCCGCGCCAGCACCCGCTCGAGCAGCGTCCGGCACCGCACGGACTTGCTCGCCACCCGGATCGGCTTGCCCCCGGCCCGGCGCACGAGGTCCGCCGCGTTGGCGTCGAAGGCCTCCAGATCGACGATCGCCACGGGCGCGTCGAGGTGAGCGGTGGCCCGGTCGTAACGGGCCCGGTCGGCGGCACGGGGAGTCATGGCCCGAGCTTGCCAGACCGGTTTACGGGTGGGTAGCCCCTGGGTTCCCGTGCGCGGGGGAACAGCCCGTAGAGTGACGGGCATTGTCGACACGAGCGGGGGACGGGGATGACCGGCGAGCCCACACCGTCCCGCATCACGGACGCCCTGCTCCCACCGGACCCCCCGGCGACGGAGACCACGACCCGCCTCCGCAGAGTCCCACCGGCGGCCACCGCACCCCGCCCCGCAGCCGTCCCGCCGACCACGCCGCCCCGACCGACGACGGCCCCCGCCGGCGCGACGGGCGCCCCCGCCCGCCCTGCGGCTGCGCCGCCCGCGCCTTCCGCGGCCCCTGCCGGGCCGACGGGCGCTTCCACGCGTCCGAGGCTCGGCCCGAACCGCCTTGCGGCCACCCCCGCCGGCCCGGCGGGTGCCCCCGCCCGCCCCGCCGTCGCCCCGGCGGCGCCGCAGTCCACGCCGGTCCCTGACCGGCCCGCGACCGGGCCCGCCGGGCCGACCGGGGCGGGTACCCGCCCCCACGTCGCCCCGTCCGGGCCGGCGGGGGGCGTCCCCCAGCCCGCGCCTGTCTCCGCCGGCCCCGCGCGGCCCGCCCCCGCCTGGCCCGCGACCGGTCCCGTCGCGGCCGGGCGCCCGGCCGGTGGGCGTTCGGGCGTCGGCGCGGCGACCGTCCCCGCACCCGCCTACCGCGGCCCCGGCGCGCTCCCGCCCGAGGTGCCCGTCGAGGTCACCGCGCGGCTGCGGGTCGTGCGGGAGCGGCGGATCGGGCGGGCCGTCGCCGTCTCCGCCTGTGCCGTGCTCGGGTTCGGGCTCATCGGCGGTGCGCTCGCCGGCGTGTGGCTGGCCGCGGCCGAGCCCGGGAAGCCCGTCGAACCCGTCGGGTACACCGAGGCGAAGGACCTCTGGCACGACGCTCCCGTCGACACCCTCTTCCCCCGCACCCTGACCGGCCCCGGCGCCGGCCCCGGCGGCGCCGACCGCACCTGGACCCGGATCGTCGTCGCCCCCGACGCCGCCTGTACCCCCGCCGTCCTCCCCAAGGGCCTCCTCGCCACCGTCGAGCCCCTCGGCTGCGAGCGCGTCCTGCGCGCCACGTACACCGACGCCACCGCCAGCAGCGTCATCACCGTCGGTCTCGTCTTCACCCGGGCCGACGCCTCCACCCAGCGCACCCTGGGCCAGGACCTCACCACCCGCCTCGGCACCGACGTCCCCCCGGCCCTCGCCGGCCCCGGCACCGTCGCCGCCCGCTTCGGCGCCCCCCAGCGCGCCGCCTGGTGGCTGAACGCCCCCGCCGACCTCCCCGTCGTCGTCACCGCCGTCTCCGGCTTCGCCGACGGCCGGACCGTCGACGGCGGCCCCGTCCCCGCCGACCGCGCCATGACCGCGAACCGTACCGACGCCACCGCCCAGTCCGGCCTCGGCCACGAGGCCAAGGGCATCACCGAACGCCTCGTACGACTGCTGCGCACGGCCGCCACCACGGCCGCCAAGGAGAACGCCCGGTGATCCGACCCACCCACCGCCGCCGGGCCCGCGGCGGCGCGGTCGCCCTGCTCGCCGCCGCGTTCTCCGTACTGCCCGCCACCACCGCCCCCGCGCACGCCGACACCATCCGGGCCCGCCAGTGGGGCCTCGAAGCCCTCCACACCACGGAGGCCTGGCGCACCACCAAGGGCCGCGGCATCACCGTCGCCGTCCTCGACACCGGCGTCGACGCCGACCACCCGGACCTCGCGGGTTCGGTCCTCGCCGGACGCGACCTCGTCGGCTTCGGCGCCTCGAAGGGCGACCGCGCCTGGGCCCGCCACGGCACCGCGATGGCCGGCATCATCGCCGGGCACGGCCACGGCCCCGGCGGCGGGGACGGCGTCCTCGGCGTCGCCCCCGACGTCCGGATCCTGCCCGTACGGGTCATCCTGGAGTCCACCGACAAGGCCCGCGACAAGGCCCGCAAGACCCGCGGCACGGCCCTCGCCGAGGGCATCCGCTGGGCCGCCGACCACGGCGCCGACGTCATCAACCTCTCCCTCGGCGACGACTCCAAGTCCGCCCACCCCGACGCCGGCGAGGACGCCGCGGTCCAGTACGCCCTCGCCAAGGGCGTCTCCGTCGTCGCCTCCGCCGGCAACGGCGGCGAGAAGGGCGACCACATCTCCTACCCCGCCGCCTACCCCGGCGTCATCGCCGCCGCCGCCGTCGACCGCTACGGCACCCACGCCGCCTTCTCCACCCGGCGCTGGTACGCCACCGTCAGCGCCCCCGGCGACGACATCGTCATCGCCGACCCCGACCGCCGCTACTACGAGGGCTGGGGCACCAGCGCCGCCGCCGCGTTCGTCTCCGGGGCCGTCGCCCTCGTCCGCTCCGCCCACCCCGACCTCACCCCGGCCCAGATCAAGCGGCTGCTCATCGACACCGCCCGCAACCGGCCGAAGGGCGGCCGCAGCGACGCCAAGGGGTACGGGACGGTCGACCCGGCCGCCGCGATCGCCGCCGGCAGCCGGATCAAGGCCGGCGACCCCAAGGCCGTCGCCTCCGGATACCAGGGCCGCTACTTCGGGCCCGGCCCCCTCCCCGCCGCAGAGGAGAGCCGCCCCTTCGGCCTGCTCGCCCCCGTCGCCGGCGGACTCGGCGCCCTGCTGCTCCTCACCGCCGTGATACTCCGCCGCGCCCACCGGACCTCCTAGCCGGCGGCCGGGACCCGGCGGTTAGGCTCGGTGCGTGGCGCTCAAGAACATCCCTGACCCCGGTTTCTCCGAAGACGACGGCACCGCCGACCCGCGGCTCGCCGCGGCCCTCGCGGCCTGGGCGGAGGACAGAACCGCCCACGGCCCGGTCCTGGAGGCGCTCAAGGGCGCCCGCCTGCTCGTCCCCGTGGTCGCCGTCCTCGGCGAGGTCGAGATCGACCCCGAGACGGGCCTCAAGCAGGAGAAGACCAGCGACATGGCCGTCCCCACCCTCACGGCCGGCGACCGGCGGGCCCTCCCGGCCTTCACCTCGATCGCCGCGCTCGCCCTCTGGGACCCGCAGGCCAGGCCCGTCGCCGTCCCCACCCACCAGGCCCTCGCCGCGCTCGTCCACGAGAAGGCCGACACCCTGGTCCTCGACATGGCCGGCCCCGTGCCGTACCAGGTGACCGGCTCCGCGCTGCTCGCCCTCGCCGAGGGCCGCTCCAGCACCGACCCGCTCGACGACCCGGCCGTACGGGACGCCGTCCGCGCCGCCGTGGCCGCCGAGCCCGCGGTGCTCCGGGCCCACCTGGGTCCCGGCACCGCCGACGGCACCCTCGCCCTGGTCCTCGCCCCGGACGCCGCCCCGGCGGAGGCCGCCCAGCGCGTGGCCCGCGCCCTGGCCGCCGACGAAACACTGAGGGCCCGCCTGGTGCGGGGCCTCGACCTGGCACTCCTGCCGGCCTCGGCCACGCCTCCGGGCGAGCCCTTCTACGTAAAGCGGTAGCAGTCCTGGCCGTGCACTGGCCCTGTGACTGTTGTCTTCCGGGGGGGGCGCCCCCCGTACCCCCGGAAGACGATCAGGTCCTAGCCGTACACCGGCCCCGTGTACTTCTCGCCCGGTCCCTGGCCCGGCTCGTCCGGGATCAGGGAGGCCTCGCGGAAGGCGAGCTGGAGGGACTTCAGGCCGTCCCGCAGGGGAGCCGCGTGGAAGGAGGAGACCTCCGTCGCGCCGGCGTCCAGGAGGCCCGCGAGCGCGTGGATCAGCTTCCGGGCCTCGTCCAGGTCCTTGTGCTTCTCGCCCTCCTCGGTGAGCCCGAGCTTCACGGCGGCGGCGCTCATCAGGTTGACGGCGACGGTCACGATCACCTCGACCGCCGGGACCTCCGCGATGTCGCGGGTCATGCTCTCGAAGTCGGGGGTGTCCGTGGACTCGTTCTGGGGCGTCTCGCTCATGCCCACACGATAAGCGGACGTACGGTTCGCGCCGACCGCCGGGTCCTGCTAACCTTGTGTAACGACCGGCCGGACACCTGTGTGCCCGGCCCACAAGTGGAGGCTCCGTACTCCCACCTGACCACCCTCACGGGTGGCGGGTCACCGGTCAGGTGGCGCCCATCGTTCCGTACGGACGATGGAGCCGCCCGATGTGCGCCCCGCGGTTGACCGCGGCGGTGCTCCGGTATTTCCGTGGAGCCCCGCCTGTGTCCCGTCCGGGGCGTTTTTCATGTGCCGGCTCGGTTGGTCAGAAACAGACAGTGCGCGTCCGTCCGCCAGGCGGTCGCGTGGTGCTACCGAGGAGGATCCATCAGCGCCGAGCCCCGCATCAACGACAGGATTCGCGTTCCCGAGGTGCGACTTGTCGGACCCAGCGGCGAGCAGGTCGGGATTGTTCCGCTTGCCAAGGCCCTGGAGCTCGCACAGGAGTATGACCTTGACCTGGTCGAGGTCGCGGCGAACGCCCGTCCGCCCGTGTGCAAGCTCATGGACTACGGGAAGTTCAAGTACGAGTCGGCCATGAAGGCCCGTGAGGCGCGCAAGAACCAGGCGCACACGGTCATCAAGGAGATGAAGCTCCGGCCGAAGATCGACCCGCACGACTATGACACCAAGAAGGGTCACGTCGTCCGGTTCCTGAAGCAGGGCGACAAGGTCAAGATCACGATCATGTTCCGTGGTCGTGAGCAGTCCCGCCCCGAGCTCGGTTTCCGACTGCTTCAGCGGCTGGCGTCGGACGTCGAGGAGCTTGGCTTCATCGAGTCCAACCCGAAGCAGGACGGCCGGAACATGATCATGGTTCTCGGCCCGCACAAGAAGAAGACCGAGGCCATGGCCGAGGCGCGTGAGGCCCAGGCCGCACGCAAGGCCGAGCGCCAGGGCGTTGCCGCCGACGAGGCCCCCGAGGCCGCTGTCGCCGAGGCTCCGGTCGTCGAGGCCGAGGCTCCGGCCGAGACCCCCGAGGCGTGACCCGACGGGCTGCCAACCAGGCAGCCCTGGGTTCCGTCCGGAACCACCAAACGAAGAACTGACGCTCCCGGATGCCCGGTCCACACACCGGGCGGGAGCGCCACTGACGAGGAGATACGGCGCGATGCCGAAGAACAAGACGCACTCCGGTGCCAAGAAGCGCTTCAAGGTCACCGGCTCCGGCAAGATCCTGCGCGAGCGCGCCGGCAAGCGCCACCTGCTCGAGCACAAGTCGTCCAAGCTGACGCGTCGCCTCACCGGCAACGCCGAGATGGCCCCGGGTGACGCCGCCAAGATCAAGAAGATGCTGGGCATCTGATCTGATCTCCCGCCCCCGGCGACGGGGGCATCCGGCAGAGACCGGGATCCATTCGTTTTTCGGGTCGTGTGAGGACCACCACGACCCCGCTACAAGGAGTTAAAAGTGGCACGCGTCAAGCGGGCAGTCAACGCCCACAAGAAGCGCCGGGCGATCCTCGAGGCGGCCTCCGGCTACCGCGGTCAGCGTTCGCGCCTGTACCGCAAGGCCAAGGAGCAGGTCACCCACTCGCTGGTCTACAACTACAACGACCGCAAGAAGCGCAAGGGCGACTTCCGTCAGCTGTGGATCCAGCGCATCAACGCCGCTGCCCGCCAGAACGGCATGACGTACAACCGCCTCATCCAGGGTCTGAAGGCCGCCAACATCGAGGTGGACCGCAAGATCCTCGCCGAGCTGGCCGTCAACGACATCAACGCGTTCGCCGCGCTGGTCGAGGTCGCGCAGAAGGCCCTCCCGGCCGACGTCAACGCCCCGAAGGTCGCCGCCTGATCTTCCAGGCCCGCAGTACTTCCGCCCGGACCCGCAGCGCGCTCGCGCCTGCGGGTCCGGGTGCGTCGGCCCCCGAGAACCCGTAGTCCCCGGCCCCGAAGAGAGAACCGCCGCACCTCATGGTCACCCCCGAGCTGATCTCCCCGCGTTCCCCGCGCGTCGTCGCCGCCCGGCGGCTCGCCAAGCGCAACTTCCGGGGCAAGGACCGCCTCTTCATCGCCGAGGGCCCCCAGGCCGTCCGCGAGGCCGTCGAGCACCGCGGCTCGGGCGGCGAGCCCACCCTCGTCGAGCTGTTCACCACCGTCGAGGCGGCCGAGCGCTACACCGCGATCATCGACGCCGCCCGCGCCGCCGGCGCCCGCGTCCACTTCGCCTCCGACGCCGTCCTCGCCGAGGTCTCCCAGACCGTCACCCCGCAGGGCCTCGTCGGCGTCTGCCGCTTCCTCGACTCGCCGTTCGAGGACATCATCGCCGCCCGGCCCAAGCTGGTCGCCGTCCTCGCGCACGTCCGCGACCCCGGGAACGCCGGCACCGTGCTGCGCTGCGCCGACGCGGCCGGCGCCGACGCCGTCGTCCTCACCGACGCCTCCGTCGACCTCTACAACCCCAAGTCCGTCCGCGCCTCCGTCGGCTCGCTCTTCCACCTGCCGGTGGCCGTCGGCGTCCCCGTCGAGCAGGCCGTCGCCGGACTCAAGAGCGCGGGCGTACGGATCCTCGCCGCCGACGGGGCAGGTCGGGACGACCTCGACGACGAGCTCGACGCCGGCACCATGGGCGGGCCCACCGCCTGGATCTTCGGCAACGAGGCCTGGGGGCTGCCCGAGGAGACCCGGGCGCTCGCCGACGCCGTCGTCCGCGTCCCGATCCACGGCAAGGCCGAGAGCCTCAACCTCGCCACCGCCGCCGCGGTCTGCCTGTATGCCTCCGCGCGCGCCCAGCGCCCCCGAACCTCCGCCTGAGGGGTCCATTCCGCCGTCCCCGCCCAGTAGAGTGACGCACTCGGGGGCCCACTGCACTGCACGGAGGGGTGGGGTACGGGGATGACGGTCGACACGGACAGTCCCGCACAGGCACGGAGTGCCCCGCCGCACGCCCCGGAACCGCCCCTCGGCTTCGCCGGGGTCGATGCCGACGACCTGCCCGACGGTCTCGTCATCGCCGACGAGACCGGTCGCGTCGTCTGCTTCAACGCCGCCGCCGGCCGCATCACCGCCGTCCGCGGCGACCGGGCCCTCGGCCGCCCGCTCGACGAGGCGCTGCCCCTGGAGGACCTCAAGGGACGCCGCTGGTGGGCGCTGACCGATCCGTACGGCGGACTCTCCACCCGCCGCGGCCAGCCCGAGCGCAACCTGCTCCTCCCCGGCGGCCGCGAGGTCCTCGTCTCCGCCCGGTACGTCCGCGAGCACCCCACCGGGCCCGTCCGCCGCGTCGTGGTCTCCCTGCGCGGCACCGAGGCGCGCCGCCGCACCGAGCGCAGCCACGCCGAGCTCATCGCCACCGTCGCGCACGAACTGCGCTCCCCGCTCACCTCCGTGAAGGGGTTCACCGCCACCCTCCTCGACAAGTGGGAGCGGTTCAACGACGAGCAGAAGCGGCTGATGCTGGAGACGGTCGACGCCGACGCCGGCCGCATCAAGCGGCTCATCGCCGAACTCCTCGACATCTCCCGGATCGACTCCGGCCGCCTCGAAGTGCGCCGCCAGCCCGTCGACATCGCCGCCGCCGTCGGCCGGCACATCCAGGTGCACACCACCGGCGGCCAGTCCCCTGACCGTTTCTTCGTACGGATCAGGCCACAGCTGCCCGTGCTCTGGGCCGACCCCGACAAGATCGACCAGATCCTCGGGAACCTCCTCGAAAATGCCGTGCGCCACGGCGAGGGAACCGTCACCATCGAGGTGGCACCCACCACGCTGGGCGACGACGGAGAAGAGGGGACGGAGGTCACCGTGAGCGACGAGGGACCCGGCATCCCCGAAGCGTCGATGGGCCGCGTCTTCACCCGCTTCTGGCGGGGCAGTAAACGCGGCGGCACCGGCCTCGGCCTCTACATCGTCAAGGGCGTCGTCGAGGCCCACGGCGGCACCATCACCGTCGGAAGAGGTCCCCGTGGCGGGGCCGAGTTCCGATTTATCCTGCCCGTCGGCACCCCGGCCCACCTCCTCTGACGTCTCAGCAGTCGAGACCGTACGAGATCAGTGGCCGCGCGGCCTGCCCACGGGCTCATTCGCGTCCCCGCGCCCCGTTAGACTCGTCCTTTGGCACGTTTGCGCCCTTGACGTCGAGCGGGGCCGCCCAGCCAGCCAACGGAAGCACGGGAAGAGATGTCGGCACCCAATAAGTCGTACGACCCGGTCGAGGTCGAGGCCTTGAAACCGGAAGAGATCGAGCGCATGCGGGACGAGGCGCTCGCCGCCTTCGCGGCCGCAGGCGACCTCGACGCGCTCGCGCACGCGAAGACCGCCCACACCGGTGGCACCTCGCCGCTCGCGCTCGCCAACCGGGAGATCGGCGCCCTGCCCCCGCAGGCCAAGGCCGCCGCCGGAAAGATCGTGGGCCAGGCCCGCGGCATCGTCTCCAAGGCGCTCGCCGCCCGCCAGACCGAGCTGGAGGCCGAGCGCGACGCCCGCGTCCTCGTCGAGGAGGCCGTCGACGTCACCCTGCCGTACGACCGCGTCCCGGCCGGCGCCCGGCACCCGCTGACCACGCTCATGGAGCGGGTCTCCGACGTCTTCGTCGCCATGGGGTACGAGGTCGCCGAGGGTCCCGAGGTCGAGGCGGAGTGGTTCAACTTCGACGCCCTCAACTTCGTCCCGGACCACCCGGCCCGGCAGATGCAGGACACCTTCTTCGTCCAGGGCCCCGAGGGCACCACGGGCGACGAGTCCGGTG
Source organism: Streptomyces sp. NPDC002463 (assembly GCF_042889835.1). Classification (NCBI taxonomy): domain Bacteria; kingdom Bacillati; phylum Actinomycetota; class Actinomycetes; order Kitasatosporales; family Streptomycetaceae; genus Streptomyces; species Streptomyces sp. NPDC002463. The sequence goes on along the minus strand of NZ_JBIARL010000010.1, from coordinate 105,410 downwards.
TCGTGCTCCGTACGCACACCTCGCCGGTCCAGGCCCGCACCCTCATCGACCGGGAGCCCCCGGTCTACGTGGTGTGCCCCGGCCGCGTCTACCGCACCGACGAGCTCGACGCCACGCACACCCCGGTCTTCCACCAGATCGAGCTGCTCGCCGTCGACGAGGGCCTGACCATGGCCGACCTCAAGGGCACCCTCGACCACATGGTCCAGGCGCTCTTCGGCCCGGACATGAAGACCCGGCTGCGGCCGAACTTCTTCCCCTTCACCGAGCCGTCCGCAGAGATGGACATGCTCTGCTACGTCTGCCGCGGCGAGTCCGTCGGCAACCCGGACCGTCCCTGCCGCACCTGTGGCAGCGAGGGCTGGATCGAGCTCGGCGGCTGCGGAATGGTCAACCCGAAGGTGCTCGTCGCCGCCGGTGTGGACCCCGAGAAGTACAGCGGATTCGCCTTCGGGTTCGGCATCGAGCGGATGCTGATGTTCCGCCACAACGTGGAAGACATGCGAGACATGGTCGAGGGTGACGTCCGGTTCACCCGGCCGTTCGGGATGGAGATCTGATGCGGGTCCCGCTTTCTTGGCTGCGGGAGTACGTCGACCTGCCGGCGACGGCGACCGGCCGCGACGTCCAGGCCAAGCTCATTTCGGCAGGCCTCGAGGTCGAGACCGTCGAGCAGCTCGGCGCCGGCCTGACCGGCCCGCTGGTGGTCGGCAAGGTCCTCACCATCGAGGAGCTGACGGAGTTCAAGAAGCCCATCCGCTTCTGCACCGTCGACGTCGGCCAGGCCAACGGCACCGGCGAGCCCCAGGAGATCATCTGCGGCGCCCGGAACTTCGCCGAGGGCGACAAGGTCGTCGTGGCGCTGCCCGGCGCCGTGCTCCCCGGTGACTTCCGGATCGCCGAGCGCAAGACGTACGGCCGCGTCTCCCGGGGCATGATCTGCTCCGGCGACGAGCTCGGCATGGGCGACGACGGCACGCACGGCATCATCGTGCTGCCGCCGGAGCACGAGGTCGGCACGGACGCCACGGTCCTCCTGGAGCTGTTCGACGAGGTCCTCGACATCGCCGTCACCCCGGACCGCGGCTACTGCCTCTCGATGCGCGGCGTCGCCCGCGAGACGGCCACCGCCTACGGCCTGCCGCTGCGCGACCCGGCGCTCCTCGACGTGCCCGCGCCGAACTCGTACGGCTACCCGGTCCAGATCGCCGACCCGCTCGGCTGCGACCGCTTCACCGCCCGTACGGTCGTCGGCCTCGACCCCGAGGCCCGCAGCCCGATCTGGCTCCAGCGCCGCCTGCAGAAGGCCGGCATGCGCCCGATCTCGCTCGCCGTCGACATCACCAACTACGTGATGTTCGAGCTCGGTCAGCCGCTGCACGCCTACGACCGCACCCGGATCGACGGCCCCATCGGGGTCCGCCGCGCCGCCGCCGGCGAGAAGATCACCACGCTCGACGGCGTCAAGCGCGTCCTCGACACCGGGGACCTGGTCATCACCGACAACCGCGGGCCGATCGGCCTCGCGGGCGTCATGGGCGGTGCCGACACGGAGATCGCCGACCCGGTGACCGACCCGGAGACCGGCATCGTCACCGGGACCACCGAGGTCGTCATCGAGGCCGCGCACTTCGACGCGATCTCGATCGCCCGCACGGCCCGCCGTCACAAGCTGGGCTCCGAGGCGTCCAAGCGCTTCGAGCGCGGTGTCGACCCGCAGGCCGCCGCCGCTGCCGCGCAGCGCTGCGTCGACCTGCTCGTGCTGCTCGCGGGCGGCACCGCCGAGGCCGGCGTCACCGAGATCGCCGCCCCCTCCGCGCCGCACACGATCACCATGCCGGCGAACCACCCCGACAAGGTCGCGGGCGTCGACTACGGCCGTGAGATCGTCGTCCGCCGCCTCCAGGAGGTCGGCTGCGACGTCTACGGCCAGGACGAGCTCGTCGTCACCGTGCCGTCGTGGCGTCCCGACCTCTACGTGCCGAACGACCTCGCCGAAGAGGTCATCCGCCTGGAGGGCTACGAGAACCTGCCCTCCACGCTGCCGAAGCCCCCGGCCGGCCGCGGGCTCACCGACCGCCAGCGCGTCCACCGCCGGGTGGGCCGCGCGCTGGCCGGCGCCGGCTACGTCGAGGCGCTGAACTACCCGTTCATCGGCGAGCAGGCCCTCGACCAGCTCGGTCTCGACGCGGACGACGACCGTCGCCGCCTCGTGAAGCTGGTCAACCCGCTCTCCGACGAGGAGCCCGCGCTCCGCACGACCCTGCTCCCGGGTCTGCTCGGCGCGCTCCGCCGCAACGACAGCCGCGGCAGCCACGACCTGGCGCTCTTCGAGACCGGTCTGGTCTTCCGGCCGACCGAGGGCCAGCCGGGCGTCGCCGTCCGCCTGGGCGTCGACCGCCGCCCCTCCGACGAGGAGATCGCCCGCGTCAACGCCGCGCTGCCCGCGCAGCCGCGCCGCGCCGCCGTCGTCCTCGCCGGTGCCCGCGAGCAGGCCGGCTGGTGGGGCAAGGGCCGTCCGTCCGACTGGGCGGACGCCGTCGAGGCCGGTCGGACCGTGGCCGCCGAGGCCGGGGTCGAGCTGATCATCAGCGCCGACCAGCACGCGCCCTGGCACCCGGGCCGCTGCGCCGCGTTCCACGTCGAGGTGGACGGCGAGAAGGTCCTCGTCGGCCACGCCGGCGAGCTCCACCCGCGCGTGGTGAAGGCGTACGGCCTCCCGGCCCGCGCCTGCGCGATGGAGATCGACCTGGACCTCCTGGAGAAGGCGAACCAGGGCCCCGTGAAGGCCCCCCGGATCTCCTCCTTCCCGGTCGCCACCCAGGACGTCGCCCTGGTCGTCGCCTCCGGCGTCCCGGCCGCCGACGTCGAGGCCGCCCTCACCGAGGGCGCGGGTGAACTCCTGGAGTCCATCCGGCTGTTCGACGTCTACACCGGCGACCAGCTCGGCGAGGGCAGCAAGTCCCTGGCGTACGCGCTGAAGTTCCGCGCCCCGGACCGCACCCTGACCGTCGACGAGGCCTCCGCGGCCCGCGACGCCGCGGTGGCCCTGGCCGCCGAGCGCACGGGCGCCGTCCTGCGCGGCGCCTGAGGCACCGCAGCACCACCAGGAGGGCCGCCCCGGGAATCCCCGGGGCGGCCCTCCGCCGTTTCCGGGGCCCGGAAGCCGCTCAGGGGCCCGGAAGCCGTTCGGGGGGCACGGAAACCGCACTCCCGCTCGTGGCTCGGTGATCCGTGCGCGTGGCGCGGCCCTGGCGGAGGGCGGCGCGGCGGGGGCGCTCACTCCTTCGGGTGAGATCGCCGGGGGCTGTTCCACGGCGGACCGCGCGGTCGGCACAATCGACGCGGCCACAGGGGCGGACCTGTGGGCCGCAGGGCCTCCGGGCGCTGTCGGGGCTCGGAAAGGGCCGTGCATGATCCGTACCAGGTCGTTGCTCGCCGATGGCTCCCGGCTTCGCCGGATGGCCCCGCTCGCTCTTCCCACCGCGTGGGGCGCGGTGGCCCTGGCGTGGAAGTACGGCTGTCCCCTGGCCCGGCAGCCGGGGCTGCCCATGCGGATCGCCACCGGTGTCGTCTTCGTCGGCGTCGGTCTCGGCCTGGTGTGGGGTGTCCACCGCGGGCTCGCACGGGAGCTCGCCCGGGTCCGGGCCGTCGCGGCCGCCACCCAGCGGGTCCTCCTTCGGCCCCTGCCCGCCCGACTCGACGGACTCACGCTGGCCGCCGGGCAGTTGTCCGCCTCCCGGGGCGCGTCCGTCGGCGGCGACCTGTACGAGGCGGTGGCCACCCCCTACGGGGTGAGGATCGTCATCGGGGACGTCCGGGGTCATGGGCTCGCCGCGCTCGGCGCGGTGGTCGCGGTGCTCGGCAGCTTCCGCGAGGCCGCGCACGACGAGCCCGAACTCGCCGGGGTGCTGCGGCGTCTCGAGCGGGCCCTGGAGCGCCATCTGCGGGAGCGGGGGCGGGAGGAGCACCCGGCGAGGGCCGGGGCGGAGCCCGAACACCCGGCGGCGGAGGAGTTCGTCACGCTGCTGCTCGTGGAGGTCCGCTCCGACGGGCGGCTGGCCGTCCTCAACTGCGGCCACCCCGGCCCGTACCGCCTCGGCCGGCGGGTGGAGCGGCTCCCGGTCGGGGACCCGCTGCCACCGCTCGGAGTGCTGCCGCTGCCCGCCGGGCTCGTGCCGTACACGGCGGCCCGGCTGCTGCCCGGCGAGACGCTGGTCCTGCACACCGACGGAGCGGAGGAGGCCCGGGACCGCCGGGGCCGGTTCTTCGCGCTGGACGCCGCCCTTTCCGGGGTGCCCCGCGAGGCGCCGGCCGCCCTGGTCCGCCGGGTCCACGCGGCGCTGCTGCACCACACGGGCGGCCGGCTCGCCGACGACATCGCGCTGCTCGTCGTACGCAACGACCGTGTCCGGGTGCCGGCGCAGCCCGCCGAACCCGGGCTGCGCCGCCCCCGGCCCGCCCCCTCCTCCCACTGCTGAGCGGAAGGAACCGGGGGGACCGGCGTCGCCCGCCCCGCCACGGAGTGTCGGGCAGATCAGCGGGGCGGGCGACGCGGACCGGGCGGCCGCACTGTACGAGGGGGAGCCGGCGGCCCGGTCTTCGCCTTGCGGCGAGAAGCACAGTCAACCGGGGCCGGGACGGGTGTGGCAGAGTACGCGGGCCGGGAGAACGGGTACTTCGTTCACACCCCGTGCGAAATCACCGGTACGGGGGGCTTCCGCTCGGTTCGACCCGTATGAATTCGGCCACCGCTAGGCTGAGTTCACCGAGCGAGCGGAGCGGCCATGCGAGCGACCGGAGCGGCCATGCAGCCCAACACCCTGCTCGACGCCCTGCTCGACGAAGCGGGCGTCTCGAACGCCGGCCTGGCCGCCCATGTGAACCGGGCGGGCCGGGCCAGGGGCCTTGCCCTGCGGTACGAACACACCGCCGTGGCCCGCTGGTTGAAGGGCCAGCGGCCGCGCGGCCAGGTGCCGGACCTGATCTGCGAGGTGCTCGCCGTCCGGCTGCGCCGGCAGGTGACCCTGGACGACATCGGTCTCGGGGTGCCGGGAAGTCCGGCGCCGGCCGCCGGTTCGCCGCTGTCCGGCTTCGTCGAGCGGGCGGCGGCGCTGTGGCGCTCCGACGAGCAGCAGCGGCCGCACATCGTGGCGGCCCCGGCCGTGACCGGCACCCAGGCGGTGATGCCGGTGTGGGAGTGGGAGAACCCGCCGGAGGACGTGGACGTCTCCCGTACGGGCCGGGCGACGGTCTCGGCGGCCGACATCGCGGTCCTGACCGCGGCCCGGTCGCACTACGAGCAGATGTACCGCCGGGCCGGGGGCATCGCGACCCGGGCGCGGATCGTCGGCTTCCTGAACACGCAGACGGCGCCGCTGCTGAGGGGCGCGTACGGCGACGCGCTGGGGCGGCAGCTGCACCGGGCCACCGGCGGGCTCGTCGCGGTGGCCGGAATCTGTGCGTACGACGCGGACGCGCACGGTCTCGCCCAGCGCTACTTCCACCAGGCGCTGCGGCTCGCGAAGGCGAGCGGGGACCGGGGACTCGGCGCGTACGTGATCGCGCTCCTCGTCAACCAGTCGCTGTTCACGGGGGAGCACCGGCAGGCCGTGGCGTTCGCGGAGGCGGCGCTGCGGGCGGCGGGGCGGCAGATCACCCCGGCGCTCGCCGCCGATCTGACGGCGATGCAGGCGAAGGCGTACGCGCGTCTGGGCGACGGGGTGGCCGCGCTGGCCTGCATCCGGCGGGCCGAGGCGGAGGCGGAGCGGATCAGCCCGGGGGAGGAGCCGGTCGAGACCGGCTACGTCCAGCCGGGATTCGTCAACGTCCAGGTGGCGGAGGCCCTCCTCGGTCTGGGTGAACTCGACGCGGCCCACGAGCACGCGGCGGCGGCGGTCGGGATGCCCTCGCACGACCGGGGCCGGGTGCACCGGCTCGCCATGCTGTGCCGCGTCGAGCTGCGGCAGGGGGAGGCCGACGGGGCGGCGCGCACGGCGGTGGAGATGACGGAGCGGGCGCGGGGGATGGAGTCGCGGCGGCTGCGGGACCGGCTGACGCAGGTGCGGGGGGATCTCCTCGCGAGTGGCGGCGGGGAGGCCCGGGAGGCAGCCGCTCTGATCGAAGGGGCGCTGCGCGTTCCCCTGTGAGCCGTCAACTGCTGCGATATTGCCACCAAACAAGCACCGACCGATCGGAAGGTGGCAAGAACGTGCAGTGGACGAAACTCAGCGAACGCGCTGTCTATGAGAATCGCTGGTTCCGAGTGAACCTCGCGGACGTCGAACTCCCGGACGGCCGCCGCCTCGACCACTATCTGATCCGGCTCCGCCCGGTCGCCGTCGCGACGGCCGTCAACGAGGCCGACGAAGTCCTGATGCTCTGGCGCCACCGCTTCATCACCGACAGCTGGGGCTGGGAACTGGCCGCCGGCATCGTCGAGGACGGCGAGGAGATCGAGGCCGCAGCCGCCCGCGAGATGGAGGAGGAGACCGGCTGGCGGCCGGGGCCGCTGCGCCATCTCCTCACCGTCGAACCCTCGAACGGCCTCACCGACGCCCGCCATCACCTCTACTGGGCGGAGGGGGCCACGTACACGGGACCGCCCGAGGACGCCTTCGAGTCCTCGCGGCGGGCGTGGGTCCCGCTGAAGGAGATCCCCGGGATGATCGGCCGGGGCGAGATCCCGGCCGCCAACATGGCCGCGGGACTGCTGATGCTCCACCATCTGCGCCTCGGCTGAGACGCGGGAGCGAATGTGCCGGACGGCCCGTGCCTGTGCGGGGGCGCGGGCCGTCCGGCCGGAGGACGGCGTCAGGGGTCGGACGCCGACTCCGGGTCTGGGTGGGGACCTCGGGTCAGTTGTACGGGTAGAAGCCCGAGCCCGTCTTGCGGCCGAGACGGCCCGCGTCCACCATGCGCTGGAGCAGCGGGGGAGCGGCGTACAACGGCTCCTTGAACTCGGAGTACATCGAGTCGGCGATCGACGCGATCGTGTCCAGGCCGATCAGGTCGGAGAGCTTCAGCGGGCCCATCGGGTGGGCGCAGCCGAACTCCATGCCGTTGTCGATGTCCTCACGGCTCGCGATGCCCGACTCGAACATCCGGATCGCCGAGAGCAGGTACGGCACGAGCAGCGCGTTCACCACGAAGCCGGAGCGGTCCTGGGCGCGGATCGCGTGCTTGCCGAGAACCTTCTCCGCGAAGGCCTGGGCCCGGCTGATCGTGCCCTCGGAGGTGGTGAGGGCCGGGATCAGCTCGACGAGCTTCTGCACCGGGGCCGGGTTGAAGAAGTGGATGCCGATGACCTGGTCGGGGCGGGAGGTCGCCACGGCCAGCTTCACCAGCGGGATGGAGGAGGTGTTCGAGGCCAGGATGGCGTCCGGCCGGGTGATCACCTGGTCGAGGACCTGGAAGATCTCGGTCTTGACCTGCTCGTTCTCCACGACCGCCTCGATGACGAGGTCGCGGTCGGCGAACTCGCCCAGGTCGGTGGTGAAGCTGAGGCGGGCGAGCGTCGCGTCCCGCTCCTCCTCGCTGATCTTGCCGCGTTCGGCGGCCTTCGCCAGCGAGTTGTAGAGCCGCGTGCGGCCGATCTCCAGCGCTTCGCCGGTGGTCTCGGCGACCTTCACGTCGAGCCCGCTCCGGGCACACACCTCTGCGATGCCTGCGCCCATCTGGCCGCAGCCCACCACTCCGACGCGCTCAATGTCGGCCATGGAGTCCGTCACCTCGTGCCTTTCGCTCTTCTCCGTCGGCGGAGTGCCCGTGTGATTCCGGGTGCGCCCGCCTCTACCCCCACGACGTTACCGCTCATTAACCGATGATCGATCGTCTGAGGCGGGCATGCTGTCCGGGTGCGTGTGACGTATCCGACAGAGGAGGGGTACAAGTGCGGCCTTTCGGCAGAAGAGGGTTCGTGGCCGGCGCGACAGGAGCGGCGCTCGCCGTGACGGGAACGACAGGAGCGGCACGCCCGGTTGTGGCCGACGCCACTACCGAGGCGCGCGGGAAACCGCACCGCAGGAGGGAGTTCCGCGGGATGTGGCTGGCGACGGTCGCCAACCGCGACTGGCCCTCCCGCGCCGGGCTGACCGCCGAGCAGCAACGCACCGAACTCCTCCGCCACCTGGACACGGCGGTCGACCGCCGGCTCAACACGGTGGTCCTCCAGGTCCGGCCGACCGCCGACGCGCTCTGGCCCTCGCCGTACGAGCCGTGGGCGCAGTGCCTCACCGGCACACAGGGCCGGGACCCCGGCTGGGACCCGCTGGGCACGGCCGTCGACGAGGCCCACGCCCGCGGGCTCGAACTGCACGCCTGGTTCAACCCGTACCGCGTGGCGAACCACACGGACCCGAGCAGGCTCGTCGCCGGCCATCCGGCCCGGCTTCACCCGGAATGGGTACTGCCCTACGGCGGGAAGCTCTACTACAACCCGGGGCTGCCCGAGGTGAGGAGCTTCGTCCAGGACGCGATGCTGGACGCGCTGCGCCGCTACGAGATCGACGCCGTGCACTGGGACGACTACTTCTACCCGTACCCGGTGGCGGGCCAGGTCTTCGCCGACGACGAGGCGTACGCGCGGTACGGCGGGGACTTCCCCGACAAGGCGTCCTGGCGGCGGAACAACACCGACCTGCTGGTCTCGGAGATGTCGTCGCGGATCAAGGAGATCAGGAAGCACACGGCCTTCGGCATCAGCCCCTTCGGGGTCTGGCGGAACGTCGCCACCGACCCGGAGGGCTCGGACACCCGCGCCGGTGTCCAGACGTACGACGACCTCCACGCCGACACCCGGAAGTGGATCCGGGAGGGCTGGATCGACTACGTGATCCCCCAGCTGTACTGGAACATCGGGCTGCCGGCCGCCGACTACGCCAAGCTGGTGCCCTGGTGGGACGCGGTGGTCCGGGACACCGGCGTCGGGCTCTACATCGGCGAGGCGCTCTACAAGGCGGGCGATCCCGCCCAGCCCGCGGCCTGGCAGGACCCGCGGGAGCTCTCACGCCATCTGGACCTGGCCGCCCGGTACCCCTCGGTCGGCGGCCACTGCTACTTCTCCGCGAAGGAGGTCGCCGCGGACCCGATCGGGGCGATGACCACCGTGGTGGCCGACCACTACCCGACCAGGGTCCGTCCGCCGAGGCGGTGACTCAGCCGGTCCCCGCCTCCGGGCGGTGGCGTACGACGGAATCGGGGCCCGGCGACACCAGGGCCTCGTGACCGTCGTCCTCGAACTTCACGCGGTACGGGGGATTGCCGTTCTCCCCCAGTACCTGAAGGACCTTGGCCGTGCGGTCGTGGTGACCCACGGTCCGGCCGTGTACCAGCAGCTTGTCGCCCACGCTCGCCTGCATCGAGCTGACCTCCTCGCGACCGGGCCGGTCCTGCCCTGTACTGCGCAGGGCCTCTGTCTGCCATTGTGACCCGTTCCGCCCGGATTCGTCGCGTCAGCTCTTCGCCCGCTGGGTGACCGCGATGCACACCAGGACCGCCACCGCGGCGACCGGGGCGGCCAGCGGCAGGGTCTCGCCGAGCAGGAAGACCGACCAGAAGAGGGTGAGGAGCGGCTGGGCGAGCTGGAGCTGGCTGGCCTTGGGGATGCCGATCGCGGCCATCCCGCGGTACCAGACGTACAGACCGAAGAAGGTGGAGCCGGCGGCGACCCACGCGAGGCCGATGACGCCGTGCGCGGTCAGGTGCACCGGTTCGATCGACAGCGTCACGGCCGAGGCGACCGCCATCAGCGGAAGGCAGAGGACCAGGGCCCAGCCGATGACCTGCCAGCCCGGCATGAGCGCGGCGAGCCGGCCGCCCTCGGTGTATCCGGACGCGCACACGAGCAGCGCCCCGAAGAGGTACAGGTCGCCCGTGGAGAAGGAGCCGCCGCTCTCCTTGAGCGTGAAGCCGAGCACCACCACGGCGCCGGAGACGGCCGCGATCCAGAAGGTACGGGACGGCCGGCGGCCGGTCCGCAGGGCGGCGACGGTCGCGGTGGTGAGCGGCAGGAGGCCCACGACCACGGCGGCGTGCGAGGTGGTGGAGGTCTGCAGGGCCAGCGTGGTCAGGAGCGGGAAGCCGATGACGACACCGCAGGCGACCACGGCGAGGCCCGCCCAGTGGCGGCGCTCGGGCAGTGGCACCCGGCCCGCGAGCAGGAAGGCGCCGGCGATGAGCGCGGCGAGGGTGGAGCGCACGGCCACCAGCGACCAGGGGCCGAAGCTCTCCAGACCCCAGACGGTGGAGGGGAAGGTGAGGGAGAAGGAGATCACGCCCAGCCCGGCGAGCAGGGTGCCGCGGGTCCGGGGGTCGACGCCGGTGCGGGCCTCTGTCGCGGATCCGTTCCCGGGGGTTCCCGTAGCGGTGACCGCTATCGTGGTCGGAGTAGTAGCGCTATCCTGCGTTCTCATGCATGAGCGTAGCAGTGTCGCGGAATTGGCGAAATCCCTGAGGGCGGAACTGAACCGCTACTCACCTGGTGGAAAGCTGCCGTCGAGCCGGGCGCTCGTCGAGCGCTACCGCGTCTCCCCGGTCACCGTCACCCGGGCCCTCGCGCAGCTCGCCGCCGAAGGGCTCGTCGTCACCCGTCCCGGCGCCGGCGCCTTCCGCGCGGAACCACGCACCCCCACGCCCGTCGTGGGCGACACCTCCTGGCAGGAGGTCGCCCTCAGCGCCGACAACGCCACCGAACTCGTTCCCCGGGCCGTCGACGCCTCCGGCGTCCTCGTCACCCTCTCCGCGCCCCCGCCCGGCGTGATCGAGTTCAACGGCGGCTACCTCCACCCCTCCCTCCAGCCCGAGAGCGCCCTCGCCTCCGCCCTCGCCCGGGCCGGCCGCCGCCCCGGCGCCTGGGGCAGACCCCCCACCGACGGCCTGCCCGAACTGCGCGAGTGGTTCGCCCGCGAGATCGGCGGCAGCGTCACCGCGGCCGAGGTCCTCATCACCGCCGGCGGCCAGTCCGCGATCAGCACCGCCCTGCGCGCCCTCGCCCCGCCCGGCACCCCCGTCCTCGTCGAGTCGCCCACCTACCCGGGCATGCTCGCCGTCGCCCGCGCCGCCGGACTCCGCCCCGTCCCCGTGCCGACCGACGCCGACGGAGTGCGCCCCGAACTCCTCGAAGCCGCCTTCCGGGCCACCGGCGCCCGTGTCTTCGTCTGTCAGCCGCTCTTCCAGAACCCGACCGGGACCATGCTGCGCCCCGAACGCGGCCGCGAGGTCGTCCGCATCGCCCGCGCCGCCGGGGCCTTCGTCGTCGAGGACGACTTCGCCCGCCGCCTCGTCCACGAGGACGCGGGGCCGCTCCCCGCACCGCTCGCCGCCGATGACCCCGACGGGGTCGTCGTCCACGTCCGCTCACTCACCAAGATCACCTCGGCGAGCCTCCGCGTCGGCGCCCTCGCCGCCCGAGGACCCGTCCTGGAACGGCTGCGCGCCATCCAGGTCGTCGACAGCTTCTTCGTCCCCCGGCCCCTCCAGGAGGCCGCGCTCGAACTCGTCGGCTCCCCGGCCTGGCCCCGCCACCTCCGCGCCGTCACCCAGGAGCTCCGGAACCGCCGCGAGATCATGACCGGCGCCCTCGCCCACCACCTCCCCGAACTCGCCCTCCCGCACATTCCCTCCGGCGGCTACCAGCTCTGGCTGCGCCTCCCCGACACCCTCCCGGAGGCCTCCCTCCTCGCCGCCGGCCTGCGCGCCGGGGTCACCGCCGCCCCCGGCCGCCCCTACTTCTGCGCCGAACCCCCCGCCGGCCACATCCGGCTGAGTTTCGCGGGTGTCGCGGGCCCCGCGGAGATCGTCGAGGGCGTACGCCGCCTGCGGACGGCGGTCGACGAGCTCACCGGCTGACCCCCGGGGCGTGCCGCGCCGACACCCCGCACGGCACGCCCCCGTCCCTGGCCCACGGCAAATTCACCTGACAAGCCCGCCGGCCCTCTGGAAGCCTTCGCCCATGAGCGACAGCGCCACCCCCGACACCCCCGGCACCCCCGTCATGCACGGGGCGTACGAGATCTCAGCCGACCCCACCCGGATCGACGCCGCCCGCGTCCACCACTGGCTCTCCACCGACGCCTACTGGGCCCTCGGCCGACCTCGCGAAAAGCAGGACAGTGCCATCGCGGGCTCACTGAACCTCGGCGCCTACCACCGCGAGACCGGCGAGATGAGCGCCTACGCACGCGTCGTCACCGACTACGCCACCTTCGCCTGGCTCTGCGACGTCTACGTCGACCGCCCGGCCCGCGGCACCGGCCTCGGCACCGCGCTCGTCACCGCCGTCCGCGACCACCTCGCCCCGTACGGACTGCGCCGCATCATGCTCGCCACCGCCGACGCGCACGGCGTGTACGAGAAGGTGGGTTTCACGCCACTGCAGAATCCGGACAAGTGGATGGCTCTCGGACAGCAGTGAGCCCGGCCCCCTCCGGTCCCTGCAATCGACCCCTTGACCAGCGGCGCCACCGGCCTCACGATCGCGGCCATGAGTCTTCGGGTGACGCTCGTCACGGCGGCACGCAGCTCCTCCCTGCTCGCCGAACGCTTCGACGACGACCGGCCGCTGGACGAAGCCGGCTGGTACGAGGTCCAGCAGGCCGCGCCCGCGCTCATCCCGCTCGGCGCGGCCGAACTGCGCTACTGCTCCCCGACCCCGCGCAGCCGCGCCACCGGCACCGCCCTCGGCTACGCGCCGCTCGCCCAGCCCGCGCTCCGCGACTGCGACATGGGCCGCTGGCGCGGCCTGACCCTCGCCGAGGTCGCGGCCCTCGAACCGGCCGCCGTCAACGCGTGGCTCACCGACGCCCGCTCGGCCCCGCACGGCGGCGAACCGCTCCTCGCCTTCATCACCCGCATAGGGAACTGGCTCGACACCCGCCCCGCCGAGGACGGCTCCATCGTCGCCGTCGCCGAACCCTCCGTCGTACGGGCCGCCCTCGTGTACGCCCTCAAGGCGCCACCCGCCACCTACTGGAACGTGGACGTCCGCCCCCTCTCCACCGTCACCCTCACCGGCCGCCCCGGCCTCTGGCACCTCCACCTCGACACCGCCCTGCACTGACACCGGGACACCCGCCCCACGCCGGCCCTCGACACCGCCCCGTACCGGCATCTCCACACCGACCGGCGCCGCGGCGGGAACCGGCGGTCCCGACCGGCTAGCCTGAGAGCACGATGAACCGTTTGACCACGTCATGGGGCGCCTTCACGCTGACCCGCTTCCCCGAGGACCCGCGCGACCAGCTGCGCGCCTGGGACGCGTCCGACGAGTACCTCCTCGGGCACCTCGCCGAGGCCGGGACCGACCTCTCCGGCACCGTCACCGTCCTCGGCGACCGCTGGGGAGCCCTCGTCACCGCGCTGCAGGCCGCCGGACCCCGCGAACTCGTCCAGATCACCGACTCGTATCTCGGCGAGCAGGCGACCCGGGCCAACCTCGCGCGCGCCGGGGCCGCCCCGGACGCCGTGCGGCTGCTCACCACCCAGGACACGCCGCCCGAGCGGATCGACGTGCTCCTCGTCCGGGTCCCCAAGAGCCTCGCGCTCCTGGAGGACCAGCTGCACCGGCTCGCACCCGCCGTGCACGAGGGCACGGTGATCGTCGGCGCCGGCATGGTCAAGGACATCCACACGTCCACGCTCAAGCTCTTCGAGCGGATCCTCGGCCCCACCCGCACCTCGCTCGCGGTGAAGAAGGCCCGGCTCATCCTCACCACCCCCGACCCGGCCGCCAACCCCGGGCCGAACCCGTGGCCGTACCGCTACGACCTCCCCTCGGACACCCCCGCGCCCGGCCTGCCCGGACTGACCGTCACCAACCACGCCGGGGTCTTCTGCGCCGACCGCCTCGACATCGGCACCCGCTTCTTCCTCGCGAACCTGCCCGGCGGCCTCGGCCGGGCCCGGGTCGCCGACCTGGGCTGCGGCAACGGCGTGGTCGGCCTCGCCATCGCCCTCCACGAACCCGAGGCCGAACTGGTCTTCACCGACGAGTCGTACCAGGCGGTCGCCTCGGCCGAGGAGAACTTCCGCGCCCACGTGGGCACAGACCGCAAGGCCGAGTTCCTCGTCGGCGACGGGCTCACCGAGCTCGCCCCCGGCTCGGTGGACCTCGTCCTCAACAACCCGCCGTTCCACAGCCACCAGGCCACCACCGACCGCACCGCCCGCCGGATGTTCGCGGACGCGCGGCGCGCGCTGCGGCCCGGCGGCGAGCTGTGGGTCATCGGCAACCGGCACCTCGGCTATCACGTCACGCTCCGCCGGATCTTCGGCAACAGCGAACTCGTCGCGAGCGACCGGAAGTTCGTCGTCCTGCGCGCGGTGCGCAGGGACTAGTCCGACCGACCGGTCCGGCCGGCCGGTTCGGAGGACCGGTTCATATGGACCAGCTCCGGGAGCACAGCACGAGCCGGTACCCGTCGGGGTCGGCGACGGTGACGCCGTACTCGTCCCAGTACGGGTTGTGCGAGGGCACCCGCGTCCCGCCGGCGGCGAGCAGCCGCTCCACCTGCTCCTCCTCGACGGGCGCGCCGAGGTAGACGACGAACAGGTCGTCGACGGTCGGCGTGGGTTCCATCGGGCGCTCGGGATCGAAGGTCAGCTCGAAGTGCCAGCCCCCGCCCGGGGGTCCGACCATGAGCAGGTCGTGCTTCCCGGGCACCCGCTCGGTGCTCCGCCACTGGACTGCGAGGCCGAGCCCGTCGACGTAGAACCGCTCGGCGGCGGCGAGGTCCCGCGAAGGGCGGGCGACCCGTACGTGGGTCTTCGCATCGATGATCATGCCTCCAGGCTAGAGCGAGCCGCCGGCGGCGTCCCTCGGGGATCTCCCTCTCCCGTCACGGACTTGACCCCGACGTGAGGCTCGGGGTTCCCCGTGCCTCAGATGTCGGGAAAGGCCACGTCGAGCGCGCGCACCCGGTCCTCCCCGAGGGTCAGGGACACGGTGACGATCCGGTCCCGGCGGAGGGTGGCCGCGACTGCCGACACCGGCCGGCCGGCGGCGAACCCGACCGCGCCGACCGCCCCGTCGACCAACGCGGCCCGCGACACGTCCGCGCACCGCGCGAAGGCGGCGGCCGTCTCGGCGACCGCCGCGACCCCGTGCACCGGGCCGCCCTCGGAGTACGCGACGACGTCCGGGTCGAGGACGGCCACCAGCGCTCGGGCGTCACGCGCGCGTGCGGCCGCCAGGAAGCGGTCCACCACCGCGCGCTGCCGCCCCCGCTCGCCCTCGGTGCAGGCCGTCCCGCCTCCCCGGATCCGCTCCCGGGCCCGCCGGGCCAGCCGGGCGGCCGCGTCGGGGGAGCCGCCGATGATCCGCGCGGTCTCGTGCGCGGGCAGCCCGAACAGATCGTGCAGGACATAGGCGAGCCGCTCCTCGTCCCCGAGCCGCTCCAGCATCACGAGCAACACCAGCCACAAGGAGCCGACCCCGTCCGGGAGAGACCCCCCGGACCGTCCCGCCCCCTCGGGCCCGCCGCGCCACCGCCCCTCCGCTCCCCGTCCCTGGAGACCCCGTACGCACGCCTGCCCCACGGCCGCCGTCAGCAAGGCGCGTACCGTCGCACCGTCGTCCCGCCCGAGGTCCGCCCGCGCCGCCGCGAGCGCTTCCTCGGCCTCGGCCGGCGACCCCGTGATCCGCAGGGCGACGGCCCGCAGCTGCTCCTCGTGGGCGTCGAACCGCCCGGTCAGGGCGGTCAGAAACGTGTCGTCGTGCATGGCGCCTCACTCCTCTTCGATTCCCTCACCGCGTTGACGCGAGGACCCGCCGGTATGTGACAGCGACCGGCCCGAGGAGATGCGCGGACGTGACGGCGACCGGGCCGGGGATCCGCAGGGATGCGGCAGCGGCCGACCAGGGAGCCCGCCGGATCAGCGCCGGATGAACTCCCGCGCCACGCTCCGCATGGCCCCGGCGAGCTCCGTGTCGACCTCCGAGGTCCTCGCCTCGTCCAGGACGATCAGGGCTCCGCCAGGTGTGCCCCGCGTCAGCAGGCGGCGCCGCAGACGGGTGGGCGGGTGCGTCGAGTCCACCTGGTGACCGCGCCGCTCGGCGACCCGCCGCAGCCGCTCGTACTCGCGCTCCGGAATCGACGCGGCATGCGCCGCCAGGCGCTCCCACAGGCCCGCGGCCGGATCCTCCCGGCGCGCCGCCGTGCCACCACCGATCCGGGTCTGCGCAGCCACGGACTCCCGGCGCAGCTCGCCCGCGATGTCCCCGGCGACGAGGAGCCGGTCCATCAGTCCGGCCGCCGCCTCCGTGCCCGCCGTGCGGGCGGCGGAGGCGTCGGCGAGGTACTCGGCGCGCTGCGAGTCGCGCAGGGTCAGGTGCTCCAGAAGGATGAGGATGCCCTCGACGAGCAGCCGGGGAAGCGCGGTCACCAGGTTCACGAAGTGCTCCATCAGGGTGTGCGCCGGGGCCGGGGCGAGCGTGTAACGCCAGGTGGCGAGCGAATGGAACGCACTGCCGACCAGGAGGGAGTGGCGGGTGTCCCCGTGGGCGTAGTGCCCGAACTCGTGGCCGAGAAGCGCGATCCGTTCCTGCGGGGAGAGGACCTGCCACAGGCCGAGGCCGATGCGGAGCACGCGGTGCTGCCGGATGCCGTACGTGCTGACCGACGCGTTCACGTCGGCGTCGACGACCACGGCCCGTACGCCCGTCGTGCCGACGGTTCCGGCGACCTCGTCGAGCAGGGCGAAGAGCCGGGGCGCGTCGGCACGGCTCAGGACCGGCCGGTGGCTCTCGTCCTTGGGGAGGCGGCTGAACCGGGGCCGGAGCACGACGGCGAGGGCGATCAGAAGGGCGCCGAGCACGGGCTGGACGCCTGTGCTCCATCCCGCGACGACCAGCCAGAGGCCGCCGGAGAGCAGGGCGAGGGTCACACCGTGGACCGCCACCGCAAGGGCCGCGGCGAGCCCGCCGGCCACCCCACGCCGAGGCCGGACGGTCCCGCCGCCCGCCGCGCCGGGCCCTGTCCCGCCGGCCGGATCCGCGACACCCGCCGCGTCCGCGACACCGGCCGGGTCCGAAAGGCCGCCAGAGGCTGCAGGGCTGCCAGACGCTGCGAGGTCGCCCGAGGCGGCAAGATCGGCGATGAGCTGCTCCCCGTACCGCTCCGCGAGCCGCCGGCGGAGTCTCTCGATCCGCCCCGGCGGTGTCTCGTCCCGCACCTCGGGGTCCACGTTCCAGTCGCACACGGTGCACCAGGTGACGTACCGCCCGCCGTCGGCCAGGTGCTCCCCGCACTCGGGGCAGTCTTCCCGCGCCGTCCGGACCGCGTGTGCCGTCTCCGTCATGCCGTACTCCCCACCCCGGGCCCGCCCCGACGGCGCGCCCCACGTCGTTTCGCGCAGACGGTATCGGGCCCGCAGCGACCCGTGCGAACCGCTCCGAACAGCGGAAAGGCCGGTCCGACACGAAGGTGTCGAACCGGCCTCTCACGTGGGGCGTCAGTCCGTGCCGAACTCCATCGCGGCCCGGTCCAGCATCTCCTCGTCCTCGGAGACCTCGCCGCGGGAGGCGATGGCCTCGGCGCCGCCCTCGGGCAGCTGCGGCATGGTGCCGATCAGTCCGGTCGCGGCCGCCTGGGCGGCACCGATGGTGGGGCTGCCGGTGCCGATCAGGCCGAGGCCCGCGTACTGCTCCAGCTTGGCGCGGGAGTCGGCGATGTCGAGGTTGCGCATGGTGAGCTGGCCGATCCGGTCCACCGGGCCGAAGGCCGAGTCCTCGGTGCGCTCCATGGACAGCTTGTCCGGGTGGTAGCTGAACGCCGGGCCCGTGGTGTCGAGGATCGAGTAGTCCTCGCCGCGCCGCAGCCGCAGCGTCACCTCGCCGGTGATGGCCGCGCCGACCCAGCGCTGGAGCGACTCGCGGACCATGAGGGCCTGCGGGTCCAGCCACCGGCCCTCGTACATGAGCCGGCCGAGGCGGCGGCCCTCGTTGTGGTACTGGGCGAGGGTGTCCTCGTTGTGGATCGCGTTGACCAGGCGCTCGTACGCGGCGTGCAGCAGCGCCATGCCGGGGGCCTCGTAGATGCCGCGGCTCTTGGCCTCGATGATCCGGTTCTCGATCTGGTCGGACATGCCCATGCCGTGGCGGCCGCCGATGGCGTTGGCCTCCATGACCAGGTCGACGGCGGAGTGGAACTCCTTGCCGTTGATCGACACCGGGCGGCCCTGCTCGAAGCCGATGGTGACGTCCTCGGTGGCGATCTCGACCGACGGGTCCCAGAACTTCACGCCCATGATCGGGTCGACGGTCTCGACACCCGTGTCCAGGTGCTCCAGCGTCTTCGCCTCGTGGGTGGCGCCCCAGATGTTGGCGTCGGTGGAGTACGCCTTCTCGGTGCTGTCCCGGTAGGGGAGGTCGTGGGCGAGCAGCCACTCCGACATCTCCTTGCGGCCGCCGAGCTCGGTCACGAAGTCCGCGTCCAGCCAGGGCTTGTAGATCCGCAGGTGCGGGTTGGCGAGCAGGCCGTAGCGGTAGAACCGCTCGATGTCGTTGCCCTTGAAGGTCGAGCCGTCGCCCCAGATCTGGACGTTGTCCTCGAGCATCGCCCGGACGAGGAGCGTGCCGGTGACGGCGCGGCCGAGCGGGGTGGTGTTGAAGTAGGCGCGGCCGCCCGAGCGGATGTGGAACGCGCCGCAGGTGAGCGCGGCCAGGCCTTCCTCGACCAGCGCGGCGCGGCAGTCGACCAGGCGCGCGATCTCGGCACCGTAGGTCTTCGCGCGGCCGGGCACCGAGGCGATGTCGGGCTCGTCGTACTGGCCGATGTCGGCGGTGTAGGTGCACGGGATGGCGCCCTTGTCGCGCATCCATGCGACGGCGACGGACGTGTCGAGGCCGCCGGAGAAGGCGATGCCGACGCGCTCGCCGGCGGGCAGGGAGGTGAGGACCTTGGACATGGGAAGAGTATGCATCATTGCGCATGGTCATGCAAAGGGTGGTTTTCCGGAGGCGGCTCTCGGCCGCTCAGAGACCGGGAACGCCCGCCCGGTCCAGGAGCGCCCTCATCTCCGGGACCGGCAGCAGCGGATTGCGGGCGGCCGCCCATCCCACCTTCGGATCCTCCGGCAGTTCCAGCAGTCGGGCCACCGGAAGCCGCCGATCGAGCGCGGCCGCCTCCCGCACCCGTACCGCCGGATCCCGGCTCAGCCGTTCGGCGAGTGCGGGTGTCGCGCCTGGATCGCGCAGGGCCGGCCGACGGGCCTCCGGCTCCGACGCGTCCCCGAATCGCGCGGCGAGGCCCGCGGCCGGGAACTGCGGCCGGGAGGTCAGTGAGCCGACGGCCCTGTGGGTGCCGTGCAGGAACAGGTCGAGCAGCAGCTCCGGCGGCGCCGTCGGGTGGAACTCGGCGAGCAGCAGGTGTACGGCGAAGTCCGCGTCGCCCGCCAGCGGCTCCACGCAGTCCTCCGGCAGCTTCGGGCACACCGCGGCGCTTCGCCGCAGCCAGGTGTGCGCGGATGTCGCGCGGCGGCGCAGGAGGTCCGTGTCCTCACGCGCGTCCCACACCCACCGCAGGGTGTCGAGCCGGTCCTCGGGGCGGACCGTCCAGTCGATCGCGGCCCGCTCCTCCTCCGACAGCTCGGGGCGGGCGGAGACCGCGAGCCGCACGGCGGGGGCCTCGTGGCCGGCGAGCCCCGCCGCCAGATCGGAGGGGAACGTGGGGTTCGACGCGAGTCGGGCGAGCCGCTCCCCTTCGCCGAGGAGGCGCTCGGCGAGCGGACGCCCGAGCCGGCCCCGCTCCATCACGTCCCCGAGCCGCCGGTAGTCCGCGAGCGCCTCGACGAGCTCGGCCGTGCGCTCCTCGTCCTCGTGCATGACCTGAAGGGACGCCATCGTGCGCACCGCCGGGTCCGCGTCGCCGAGGAGCGCGGCGCGTACCTCGTCGGTGAGCTCGCTCCAGACCCGACGGCAGGCGGCCACCCGGAACAGCGGGTCCTCGTGGCCGGCGAGCGGCACCAGCACGTGCGCCGGGGTGCCGGCGGACTGCACCGTCTCGTACCGGACCATTCCGCGTTCGTGGTTCAGCAGCCGTTCGTACGCCCGGTCGGGCAGCGGCGGCACCGGGGTCCGGTGGGCGATCGGGCCGACGGCGACCGCCGTGGCGTCCGACGCCGGGCCGTCGAGGAGGCGGGCACGCAGCTCGGGGGTGGCTGTTGCGCTGTCCGCGAGCGCGGTCCGTACCCGGCGGCGCGGGTGATGGAGCACGGCCTCGGCCACGCTGTCGGGCAGCGCCGCGCGCCGCGCCGGGACGGCAGGCGCGCGATCCAGTCGTCGTCCAGGGCGAGGAGCCGCAGCAGCACGTCGGCCGGAGCCGCCGGATTGCTCGCCAGTCCGTTCACCGCGTGATGTGCCGCCATGAGTTCCCCCGTCCACCGCTCCCCGCGCGTCCCGCCGCAGCGTACGTTCGGCGAGGGGTCGCGGACCCGCTCGCGCGGGGCGCCCCGTCGGGCCCCGCCACGACGGGCGCCCCGTTTCGAACGGATGTAGACCGGAGGTGCAGGCCGGCGCCGGCGGCGCGTAGATCGCGGAATCGTTGCATAAAAGTTCGGCGACACGTATAGTCATGCCATCCATGAGGAGGGTTTCGATGACGGTACGAGTAGCAGTGGCGGGTGCGAGCGGATACGCGGGCGGGGAGCTCCTGCGTCTCCTCATCGCCCACCCCCACGTGGAGATCGGGACGCTGACCGGCCACTCCAACGCCGGACAGCGACTCGGGGCCCTCCAGCCCCACCTGCTCCCGCTCGCCGACCGCGTCCTCGCGCCCACCACCGCCGAGGAGCTCGCCGGACACGACGTGGTCTTCCTCGCGCTGCCGCACGGCCAGTCCGCCGCCGTCGCCGAGCAGCTCGGGCCCGACGTGCTCGTCGTCGACATGGGCGCCGACTTCCGCCTCAAGGACCCGGCCGACTGGGAGACGTACTACGGCTCCCCGCACGCCGGGACCTGGCCCTACGGCCTCCCCGAACTGCCGGGTGCCCGCGCCGCCCTGGAGGGGTCCAAGCGCGTCGCGGTCCCCGGCTGCTACCCGACGGCCGTCTCGCTCGCCCTCTTCCCGGCGTACGCGGCCGGTCTCGCCGAGCCCGAGGCCGTGATCGTCGCCGCCTCCGGCACCTCCGGCGCCGGCAAGGCCCTCAAGCCGCACCTGCTCGGCAGCGAGGTCATGGGCAGCATGTCCCCGTACGGCGTCGGCGGCGGCCACCGCCACACGCCCGAGATGATCCAGAACCTCAGCGGACCGGCGGGGGAGCGGGTCACCGTCTCCTTCACGCCCACCCTGGCCCCGATGCCCCGCGGCATCCTCGCCACCTGCACGGCCACCGCGAAGCCCGGCGTCACCGACGAGTCCGTACGCACCGCGTACGAGAAGGCCTACGCGGACGAGCCCTTCGTCCACCTGCTGCCCGAGGGCCAGTGGCCGGCGACGTCGTCCGTCTACGGTTCCAACGCCGTTCAGGTGCAGGTCGCGTACGACGCGAACGCGAACCGGATCATCGCCATCAGCGCCATCGACAACCTCACCAAGGGCACCGCCGGCGGCGCGGTGCAGAGCATGAACATCGCCCTCGGGCTGCCCGAGGACACCGGACTCTCCACGATTGGAGTCGCTCCATGAGCGTCACCGCAGCGAAGGGATTCACGGCCGCGGGCATCGCGGCCGGGATCAAGCAGAACGGCAACCCGGACCTGGCCCTCGTGGTCAACACCGGGCCCCGCCGCGCCGCCGCGGGAGTCTTCACCTCCAACCGCGTCAAGGCCGCCCCGGTCGTCTGGTCCCAGCAGGTCCTCGCCGACGGCGAGCTGACCGCCGTCGTCCTCAACTCCGGCGGCGCCAACGCCTGCACCGGCCCCAAAGGCTTCCAGGACACCCACGCCACCGCCGAGAAGGTCGCCGAAGTCCTGAGCGAGCGGGGCACGGAGGTCGGCGCCGGCGAGGTCGCCGTCGCCTCCACCGGCCTCATCGGCGTCCTGCTCCCCATGGACAAGCTGCTCCCCGGCGTCGAGACCGCCGCCGCCGAACTCTCCGAGCACGGCGGCGAGAAGGCCGCCATCGCCATCAAGACCACCGACACCGTCCACAAGACCGCGGTCGTCACCAAGGACGGCTGGACCGTCGGCGGCATGGCCAAGGGCGCGGGCATGCTCGCCCCGGGCCTCGCCACCATGCTCGTCGTCCTCACCACCGACGCCGACGTCGACGCCAAGGGCCTCGACGCCGCCCTGCGCAGCGCCACCCGGCTCACCTTCGACCGGGTCGACTCCGACGGCTGCATGTCCACCAACGACACCGTCCTCCTCCTCGCCTCCGGCGCCGCCGGAGTCACCCCGGAGCAGGACGAGTTCGCCGAGGCCGTACGGGCCGTCTGCGACGACCTCGCCCGCCAGCTCATCGGCGACGCCGAGGGCGCCAGCAAGGACATCCGCATCGAGGTGATCAACGCCGCGAGCGAGGACGACGCCGTCGAGGTGGGCCGCTCCATCGCCCGCAACAACCTCCTCAAGTGCGCCATCCACGGCGAGGACCCCAACTGGGGCCGGGTGCTCTCCGCCATCGGCACCACGTCCGCCGCCTTCGAGCCGGACCAGCTGAACGTCGCCATCAACGGCGTCTGGGTCTGCAAGAACGGCTCCGTCGGCGAGGACCGCGACCTGGTCGACATGCGCTACCGGGAGGTCGTCGTCACCGCCGACCTCGCCGCCGGCACCGAGTCCGCCGTCATCTGGGCGAACGACCTCACCGCCGACTACGTCCACGAGAACAGCGCGTACTCGTCATGAGCAACACCGCGCGGAAGCACACCGCCCTCCCGAAGGCGCAGATCCTCATCGAGGCCCTGCCCTGGCTGACCCGCCACCACGGCAAGACCGTCGTCATCAAGTTCGGCGGCAACGCCATGATCGACGAGGACCTCAAGGCCGCCTTCGCCCAGGACGTCGTCTTCCTGCGGCACGCCGGCCTCAAGCCGGTCGTGGTGCACGGCGGCGGCCCCCAGATCAACCGCGCCCTCGACCAGGCCGGCCTGGTCAGCGAGTTCAAGGCCGGTCTGCGGGTCACCACCCCCGAGGCCATGGACGTCGTGCGGATGGTGCTCGCCGGCCAGGTCCAGCGCGAGCTCGTCGGACTGCTCAACCAGCACGGCCCCTTCGCCGTCGGCATGACCGGCGAGGACGCCCGCACCATCACCGCCACCAAGCACCAGCCGGTCATCGACGGCGAGCGGGTCGACATCGGCCGGGTCGGCGAGATCACCGCCATAGAGACCGGAGCCATCGAGGCGCTCCTGGAGGACGGCCGTATCCCGGTCATCTCCTCCATCGCCCGCTCCCAGGACGACGGACATGTCTACAACGTCAATGCTGATACGGCGGCTGCGGCACTCGCTGCGGCGCTGGGTGCCGAGACCCTGATGGTCCTGACCGACGTCGAAGGCCTCTACGAGGACTGGCCGAACAGCGACGAGGTCATCAGCAGGCTCACCGCGACCCAGCTGGAGAAGCTCCTGCCCGACCTCTCCAGCGGCATGGTCCCCAAGATGGAGGGCTGCCTGCACGCCGTACGCAACGGGGTCACCACGGCCCGCGTCATCGACGGCCGAGTCCAGCACTCCATCCTGCTGGAGATCTTCACCGACGAGGGCATCGGCACGATGGTCGTGCCGGACGGACAGGGGGACTGATGACCGGCAACACCGAGCTGACCCAGCGGTGGCAGGGCTCGCTCATGAACAACTACGGCACCCCCCGGCTGCCGCTCGTCCGCGGCGAGGGCGCCAAGGTCTGGGACGCCGACGGCAAGGAGTACCTCGACTTCGTCGGCGGCATCGCGGTCAACGCCCTCGGCCACGCCCACCCGGCGGTCGTCGACGCCGTGTCGAGGCAGATCGCGTCCCTCGGCCACGTCTCCAACCTCTTCGTCGCCGAACCGCCCGTCGCCCTCGCCGAGCGGCTCCTGGGCCTCTTCGGCCGGCCCGGCAAGGTCTTCTTCTGCAACTCCGGGGCCGAGGCCAACGAGGCCGCGTTCAAGATCGGCCGACTCACCGGCCGCTCCCACATGGTCGCCACCGACGGCGGCTTCCACGGCCGCACCATGGGCTCCCTGGCGCTCACCGGCCAGCCCGGCAAGCAGACCCCCTTCCTGCCGCTCCCCGGCGACGTCACCCACGTCCCGTACGGGGACGTGGAGGCGCTGCGGGCCGCGGTCACCGAGGACACCGCCTTCGTCATCATCGAGCCCATCCAGGGAGAGAACGGCGTCGTCGTCCCGCCCGCCGGCTACCTGAAGGCCGCCCGGGAGATCACCCGCGCCACCGGCACCCTGCTCGTCCTCGACGAGGTGCAGACCGGCATCGGCCGCTGCGGCCACTGGTTCGAGCACCAGGCCCACGACGGCGTCGAGCCGGACGTGGTGACCCTCGCCAAGGGCCTCGGCGGCGGCCTCCCGCTCGGCGCGACCGTCGCCTTCGGCGAGGCCGCGGAGCTCTTCGCGCCCGGCCACCACGGCACGACCTTCGGCGGCAACCCGGTCGCCTGCGCCGCCGGACTCGCCGTCCTGGACACCCTCGCGGCCGACGCCGCCCTCGACCACGTGAAGTCGGTGGGGGAGCGGCTGCGCCAGGGAATCGAGGGTCTGGGGCACCCGCTGGTCTCCCACGTCCGTGGTGCCGGCCTCCTGCTGGGTATCGTGCTCACCGGGCCCCTCGCACCCCAGGTGCAGCAGGCGGCCCAGGACGCGGGCCTCCTGGTGAACGCGCCCGCCCCCGACGTCGTACGGATCATGCCTCCGCTGGTCCTCACCGACGCCGAGGCGGACGCCTTCCTCCAGGCGCTGCCCGGGGTCCTGGACGAGGCGAACGGGCAAGGACGAACCGGAGAATGAGACGACGATGACCGACGCGCAGGAGAACGAGCACGGCGGGCCGTCCGTTCCGCAGACCCGCACCGCACGCCACCGCAGGATCGTCGACATCCTCAACCGGCAGCCGGTGCGGTCGCAGAGCCAGCTCGCCAAGCTCCTCGCGGACGACGGACTGAGCGTCACCCAGGCGACGCTCAGCCGCGACCTCGACGAGCTCGGCGCGGTGAAGATCCGCAACACGGGCGGCGAGCTGATCTACGCGGTGCCCAGCGAGGGCGGCTTCCGCACCCCGCAGGCGCCGCTCGGCGAGTCCGCCAAGGAGGAGCGCATGCGCCGCCTCTCCGGCGAACTGCTGATCTCCGCCGAGGCCTCCGCCAACCTGGTGGTGCTGCGGACCCCGCCGGGTGCCGCACAGTTCCTCGCCTCCGCCATCGACCAGGCCGAACTCCACGCCATCCTCGGCACCATCGCGGGCGACGACACCCTGCTCCTCATCAGCCGCGACCCGGCCGGCGGGCAGGCGCTCGCCGACCACCTCCTGAAGCTGGCCCAGAAGTAGCCTTCGGGCTCAGTACCGCGTGATCGCCGTCGGACCGCCCCGCGTTCCGACGGCGATGTGCGGTCGGCGTACGGGATCCGCCCAGGCGAGGACCGCGCGCATCGCGTCGGCCGGCACGGAGACGCAACCGGCCGTCGCGCCGCGTCCGTCGACGTGCAGGAAGATCCCGGCCCCGCGCCCGCGCACCGGACGCTCGTAGTTGAAGCCGATGACGAGCGCGTACGCGTACTGCGTGCCGTACGAGGCGAGATGCTCGGACTCGGCGGCCCGGCAGTCCCGGGGCAGCCCCTCGACCCAGCGGTTGTACGCGCGGGAGGCGTTGTCCTGGCACCACCAGGACCGCTCGGTGATCCGGGCGTACGGGAAGCGGGTCCCGGCGGGCCTCGCCCGCACCCCGAAGGCGTACGGCAGCCGGTAGAGCCCGGTGGGCGTCGTGTTCGTGCCCTGGCGGCGCGAGGCGCCCTCGGCGAGCCCGCTCGCCCCGAACCGCGCGGGCGCGGACCCCGCGGCGACCCACCGTCCGTCCTTCCGGTCCCACCAGGTCAGCGTCCCCGTGGTGGCGCCCGGCTCCGCGGCCTCGGCGGTGATCAGCTGGGAACCCCCGCCGGTGTCGGCCATCCGCTCGGGCAGCGGTACGGGGGCGGGCGCGGCGCCCAGGCAGGAGAGCAGGGCGGCGCCGAGGACGATGAGGGTGCGCATGTCGCGACGCTAGGACCGCGCACGGGTCCCCGCCCGTCGTACGGGGCTATTCGGCGGGCAGCGGGGGCAGCGGGGGCAGCGGGAGGGGCAGCCCGGGCAGCCCGTCGAGGCTGGTCGCGATGTGGTCCTTGCTCTCGCAGTAGTCGCTGAACTCCTGGTCCGTCTTCCGGTTGAAGTACTCGGCGTGCAGCGTCCGGTCCTCCCGGTACTCCATCAGCGGGACGGCGAACCCGCACGCGTCGCTGATCCGCCGCGCGTGCACGAGGACGATCGCCCGCGCGCTGCCCTGGCCCTCGACGGCCTCGGCCGGGAACCGCGCGTACAGCTCGCCCCACCGAGGATCGTCCCGCAGCACGGCCTCCCCGGTCCCGTGCACCCGCACCACGGTCGGCGGGCCGGAGAACGCGGTCCACATCAGGGTGATCCGCCCGTTCCCCGGCTCCCGCAGATGCGCGATCGTCTCGGCACCGCTGCCACCGAAGTCGATGTAGGCGAGCGTCAGTTCGTCGAGCACGACGAGCGTGCCCCTGCGGCCTTTGGGGGAGAGGTTGACGTGTCCGTCGCCGGCGAGCGGCGCGGTCGCGGTGAAGAAGACCGGCTGGTCCTCGATGAAGGTCCGGAGTCGTCCGTCGATACGCTCATACGTTTTTGCCATGGCCTGATTCTCTCCCACCCGGATCTGGTCGGTCGGACGTCAGTTCCGGAGCAGTGCCCGGGAGTTGGCGCGCAGCTTCGGCTCGGCGTCGTCGATCAGCGACCAGGCGACCTCCCGAAGGTCCGGGCCGCCGTGTGCGATCAGCAGCCGGAACGCCGCCACGCGCACGTGCCGGGGGTGTTCCGTACCGAGCCGCGCCCGCAGCCGCTCGACCGGCAGCCGGTGCGCGTACGGAGCGAGGGCGGCCGTCGTCTCCCGTACGACCCCGGGCGCCGGGTCGTCGAGGAGCGGCGTCAGACGCGCCGAGTCCGTCGCGTCCAGGACGCGCAGTCCGGCCACGGCGTGGGCGCGCACGCCGGGGTGCGGGTGCTCCGTGAGGCCCCACAGCAGGGCGACGTCGTCGCGCGCGCCGCACTCGGCGAGTCCGAGGGGCGCGGCCGGGGGCACCGGCCCGCCCGCGCACAGGGCCCGGTAGAGCGGGGCGGCCTCGGTGCCGTACTGCCGCAGCACGTACCGCGCGCACGCCCGCACCAGGGGCGACCGGTCCGCGAGGAACGCCTCGGCCTCCCCGGGGCGCCCGGCCCGGCGCAGCGCCGTCACGCCCGCCGCGCGCACCCGGGAGTACGGGGAGCGCAGCAGTGGGGCGAGGACCTCGTCCCCGCTTCCCGGGCCCACCCCGGCGACGGCGCCGTCCGCGCAGATGTCCTGGACCACCCCGTCCGGGTCGGCGGCCGCGGCCGCGGCGAACCGCTCGGAGGAGAAGTGCCGCCGCTCGGCCGCGATCCGGTACGCGAGGCGCCGGCTCGCCCGGTCCGTGCTCGCGAGGACGGCATCGAGGACGGGCCCCGGACCTTCCCTGAGTGCCGTCTCCAGCATCGTCCGGGCGGCCCCGCCGTGCCGGCGGTCCGTGATCCGCAGGACGACGGGGGCCAGGACGGCGATGGCGTCGGGGCCGACGCCCGGGAGCGCGGCTCGCAGCAGGCCGCGTGCCGGCTCGCGTACGGCCTCCGCCCAGTCCGCGCAGCGGATCGCCACGAGGGGCAGCAGCGGCCGCAGGTCGGGGGCGGGAAGGCCGGCCGCGCGCCGGAGGGTCGCCTCGCGTATCCGGCCGTCGGAGTGGCAGAGCGCGACGGCGAGTTCGGGCTCGTCGGGGCGGTGGCGCGACAGGTCGAAGGAGGGCAGGGGTGCGTCCCACGGCCACCGGAAGCGCCGGCCGGTCGCCCATGCGTGGGTGGGCAGCGCGGACGGGCGGGTGCGGGCGAGCTGTCGGACGGCGAGGTCGAGACCCGTCCAGGCGGCGGCGTCCGACGTGTCGATGGCCGAGGTGAGTGGTGTTCTCCCGGCCAGTCGGGTGGGTGCTGCGGTGTGGGTGTCGTCCATGGACGGAGCGTAGGGACAGGGTGGAGGGGGACGCCCCCGAATTTCACCGCCCACGGACGGCGATTGACAAAACATACGGCCATCCGCATAGTTATGCCTATCAACGTCGACCTTGCGTCATCCGCCCACGTTCGATCGAGGAGCAGCAGTGAGCAGCAACAACGGTGACGTCCGGCTCTGGGGCGGACGGTTCGCCGACGGCCCCGCCGAGGCCCTGGCGAAGCTCTCCGCTTCGGTGCACTTCGACTGGCGCCTCGCGCCGTACGACATCGCCGGCTCCCGGGCCCACGCGCGCGTGCTGCACAAGGCCGGCCTGCTCACCGAGGACGAGCTGACCCGCATGATCGCCGGGCTCGATCAGCTGGAGGCGGACGTCGCGGACGGCTCCTTCGTCGGCACCATCGCCGACGAGGACGTCCACACCGCCCTGGAGCGGGGCCTCCTGGAGCGCCTCGGCGCCGAGCTCGGCGGCAAGCTGCGCGCGGGCCGGTCCCGGAACGACCAGGTCGCCACCCTCTTCCGAATGTACCTGCGCGACCACGCCCGGATCATCGGCGGGCTCGTCGCCGACCTCCAGGACGCCCTCGTCGGCCTCGCCGAGGCCCACCCGGACGTCGCCATGCCCGGTCGTACGCACCTCCAGCACGCCCAGCCGGTGCTCTTCGCCCACCACGTGCTCGCCCACGCCCAGTCCCTCTCGCGGGACGCCGAGCGGCTGCGGCAGTGGGACACCCGGACGGCCGTCTCCCCGTACGGCTCCGGCGCCCTCGCGGGTTCCTCGCTCGGGCTCGACCCGGAGGCGGTGGCGAAGGACCTCGGCTTCGAGCGGGGCTCGGTCGGCAACTCGATCGACGGGACGGCGTCGCGTGACTTCGTCGCCGAGTTCGCCTTCATCACGGCGATGATCGGCGTGAACCTCTCGCGGATCGCCGAGGAGATCATCATCTGGAACACGAAGGAGTTCTCCTTCGTGACCCTCCACGACGCCTTCTCCACCGGCTCGTCGATCATGCCGCAGAAGAAGAACCCCGACATCGCCGAGCTGGCCCGTGGCAAGTCCGGCCGCCTCATCGGCAACCTCTCCGGCCTGATGGCCACCCTCAAGGCCCTCCCGCTCGCCTACAACCGGGACCTCCAGGAGGACAAGGAGCCGGTCTTCGACTCCTGCGACCAGCTGGAGATCCTGCTGCCCGCCTTCACCGGCATGATGGCCACCCTCACGGTCAACCGCGACCGCATGGAGGAGCTGGCCCCCGCCGGCTTCTCCCTCGCGACCGACATCGCCGAGTGGCTGGTCAAGCAGGGCGTCCCGTTCCGGGTGGCGCACGAGGTGGCCGGCGAGTGCGTGAAGGTCGCCGAGTCCGAGGGCAAGGAGCTGGACGGGCTCACGGACGAGCAGTTCGCCAAGATCTCCGAGCACCTCACCCCCGAGGTCCGCACCGTCCTCAACGTCCCCGGTGCCCTCGCCTCCCGCAACGGCCGCGGCGGCACCGCTCCCTCGGCGGTCGCCACCCAGCTCGTCGAGGTCAAGGCGGACCTGGTGATCCAGCACGCCTGGGCCGAGGCCAAGAAGTAGCCCTCGGTCCGTCACAGCGCCGCCGCCCACTGCGCGAGCGCGTCGAAGTCCGGTCGGATCAGTCCGATCCGGGGATCGACGTGCAGCAGCAGGGCGGCGGCGAGGTGTTTCTGCTCCACGTACTCGTGGTCGTACGGCGTGATGTCGTCGTCCACCCATGCGAACGGCCGCCCCGCCGCGTACTCCAGGATGTACTGGGTCTTCCAGAACGTCCCGCGCGGGGCGGCCCCGTGCATCTTCGGCCAGTCGACGAACGGCAGCTCGGGCAGCCCGAGGCGGGGCCCGATCCAGTCGTTCGCCTCGCCCTTCCAGGTCGTCGCCCACACCAGCTCGTACGCCTCCGCCAGCGCGAGCAGCTCGCTCCCGTGGTCCGGGTTGAGCCACACCCGCAGCGGCTTCGTCCCGAACCAGCCGCCGGGCCGCATCCGGTGCGTCGTGTACCCCGCCGGACGCCGCTCGCGCTGCGCCGCGTACGGATTCAGCGGTCCGTCGACATCGATCAGCAGCAGCGGCTTCTCCATGATCACAGCATTCCGTTCCCCGCCTGATGAGGCATTGATTTATCGAATGAGACATTGATGTCTCATCGGGTGTATGGTCGTCTCATGTCAGTCGATCGCACCCAGGTGCTCCGAGCCGCCGCCGCCCTGCTCACCCGGAAGGCGACCGCCACCATGGACGAGGTCGCGCGGGCCGCCGGGATCGGGCGGGCGACGCTGCACCGGCACTTCGCCGGGCGGGACGCCCTCGTGCGGGCGCTCGAGGAGCTCGGGCTGCAGGAGCTGGAGGCGGCCCACGACCGGGCCCGCACCGAGGAAGGGCCCGCCGACGAGGCCGTGCGGCGGCTCGTCGCCGAGGTCGAGCCCGTCGCCCCCCTGCTGTCGTTCCTCGTCACCGAGAACCAGCTCTTCGAGGGCGACCAGCAGAACGAGGGCTGGGCCCGCCTCGACGCCCGCGTCTCCGCGCTCTTCCGGCGCGGCCAGGAACAGGGCGTCTTCCGCATCGACCTGACCCCCGCCTGGCTCACCGAGGCCTTCTACGGGCTCATCGGTTCCGGCGCCTGGGCCGTGCAGGACGGCCGGGTCGCCGCCAAGGACTTCCAGTACATGATCGTCGAGCTGCTGCTCGGCGGAGCGCGCAGGAGCGTGGAGAAGTGACCACCGACAGCATCAGGACCGAGAGCCATATCGAGGGCGTGCGCCGCCCCGGCCGGTGGCTCGCCCTCTCCGTTCTCGTCCTGGCCGTCCTCCTCGTGGCGGTCGACGCCACGGTGCTCGGCCTCGCCACGCCCTTCCTCACCGAGGACCTCAAGCCCTCCGGAACCCAGCTCCTCTGGATCGGCGACGTCTACTCCTTCGTCATCGCCGGACTCCTCGTCTCCATGGGCAGCCTCGGCGACCGCATCGGCCGCAAGAAGCTCCTGCTGATCGGTGCCACCGCCTTCGGCGCCGTCTCGGTCCTGAACGCCTACGCGACCAGCCCCGAGATGATGATCGTCGCCCGCGCCCTCCTCGGCGTCGCCGGCGCGACCCTGATGCCGTCGACCCTGGCCCTCATCCGCAACCTGTTCCACGACGCGCGCGAGCGCAGCCTCGCCATCGGCATCTGGGGCGCCATGGCCTCGGCCGGCGCCGCCGTCGGCCCGGTCGTCGGCGGATTCCTCCTGGAGCACTTCTGGTGGGGCTCGGTCTTCCTCATCAACCTGCCCGTCATGGCCGTCCTCGTCCTCGTCGGCGCCAAGCTGATCCCCGAGTCGAAGAACCCGAACCCCGGCCCCTGGGACCTCCCCAGCGTCGCCCTCTCCCTCGTCGGCGTCATCGGAGTCGTCTACGCCGTCAAGGAACTGGCCTCCCACGGCCCGACCCTCGACGCCGGTGCCGGCGCCGTCATCGGTGTCGCCGCCCTGACCTGGTTCGTCCGCAGGCAGCTGACCCTGCCCGCGCCGCTCCTGGACATGCACCTCTTCCGCCACCGCGGCTTCTCCGGTGCCGTACTCGCCGACCTGCTGACCATCCTCGGCCTCTCCGGCCTGGTGTTCTTCCTGTCCCAGTTCTTCCAGCTGGTCCAGGGCCGCCAGCCCCTGGAGGCCGGACTCGCCGAACTCCCGGCCGCGATCGGCGCCGTGACGGCCGGTCTGGTCGCCGGTGTCGTGGCCCGCCGCTTCTCCGTACGGTCCGTGGTGGCCGGCGGCCTCGCCGCGGTCGGCATCTCCCTCGCCGTCCTGACGACGCTCGACCAGCACACCGGCTACCCGCTGCTCGGTGCGGCCCTGCTCGTCGTCGGCGTGGGCGCGGGCTTCTCCTTCACCGTGACCGCCGACGTGATCCTCTCCAGCGTCCCGAAGGAGCAGGCCGGAGCCGCCTCCGCCGTCTCCGAGACCGCGTACGAGCTCGGCGCCGCGCTCGGCATCGCCATCCTCGGCTCCATCGTGACCGGCGTCTACCAGAGCTTCACCACTCCGGCCGGCGTCCCCTCGGACATCGCGTCGGCCGCCCACGAATCGCTCGGCGGCGCGGTGGAGGCCTCCGGCGGCCTCGCCCCCGAGACGGCGACCGCCCTGGTCGCCTCCGCCCAGGAGGCCTTCGTCGACGGCCTGCGGATCGCGTCCGGCGTCGGCGCGGCGGTCCTCCTGGTGACGGCCGTCGCCGCCTGGTTCCTCCTCAGGGGCCAGAAGCTGGAGAAGTAGGCAGCAGCGAGCGATCGGGGGCGGCGTCCTGTCCAGGACGCCGCCCCCGTCGATGCCGCACCGCGGCTACGCCGCTTCCTTCGCCTTCGTGGCGTACATGTCCACGTACTCCTGCCCCGACAGGCGCATCACCTCGGCCATCACCGAGTCCGTCACCGCCCGCAGGACGTACCGGTCGCGGTCCATCCCGTCGTACCGCGAGAACTCCATCGCCTCGCCGAAGCGGACCGTCACCCGGCCCGGGCGCGGGAAGCCCGCACCGCCCGGCTGGATCTTGTCGGTGCCGATCATCGCGAACGGCACCACCGGCGCCCCGGTCATCAGCGTCAGCCGCGCGATGCCCGTACGGCCCCGGTACAGCCGGCCGTCGGGGGAGCGGGTGCCCTCCGGGTAGATCGAGAAGATCTTGCCCTCCTCCAGGACGCGGCGGCCCGTCATCAGCGCCGCCACACCGCCGCGGCCGCCGTCCCGGTCCACCGGGATCATGCCGACGCTGGTGAAGAACCAGGCCATCGCCCGGCCCTTGACGCCCTTGCCCGTCACGTACTCGTCCTTGCCGATGAAGTGGACCGGACGGTCCAGGCAGATCGGCATGATCATCGAGTCGATGAAGGTCAGGTGGTTGCCCGCGAGGATCACGGGACCCGTCCCGGGGATGTTCTCGACGCCCTCCACGCGGGGGCGGAACATCAGGCGCATGACCGGCCCGAGCACTGCCTTGATGATCGCGAGACGGGACAACGGTTCCTCCGGTGGGAAGCGGGTCGGTCGAGTCCGTCGAGACGACGGCTGCAGCTGGCGACGATACTCGCGGGTCACCCTCACGCGCACATCGGGTTCACCGAGTGGATACGCAGTGTTGACGTGTGTTTCCGCCATGTTCCGCCCAGGTCTGCCGCCCGTAGGGCCCCACTGCCTAGCGTCGGGGACAACAGTTGACAGGTGCGGGACATCACACCGCGGCTCACACAGGAGGATCCCTCATGACCCAGGGCGAACGCCGGACCCCGGCACGGCGGACGGTTCTCGGAGCGGCGGGCGCCACCGTCCTCGGCGCCTCCACGGCCCTCGCCGCCGGCACCGGCACCGCGCAGGCCGCCACGGCGGACCTGGGTACGGACCGCACGCCCGGCCGCGGCCACGGCTACCGCTCCCTCCCCGTCCCCCTCGTCATCGGCCACCGCGGCGCCGCCGGCTACCGCCCCGAGCACACCCTCGGCTCCTACCGGCACGCCCTCGACCTCGGCGCCCACGTCGTCGAGCAGGACCTCGTCCCCACCCGGGACGGACACCTGGTCTGCCGCCACGAGAACGACATCACCGGCACCACCGACGTCGCCGACCACCCCGAGTTCGCGTCCCGGAAGACCACCAAGACCGTCGACGGCGTCGCGCTCACCGGCTGGTTCACCGAGGACTTCACGCTCGCCGAGCTCAAGACGCTGCGGGCCAAGGAGCGCATCCCCGGCACCCGCCAGGAGAACACCCTCTACGACGGCCGCTGGACCGTCCCCACCTTCGAGGAGGTCCTGATCTGGGCCGAGGAGGAGGGCCGCCGCCGGGGCCGCGAGATCTGGCTCCACGTCGAGACCAAGCACCCCAGCTACTTCCGCTCCCTCGGCCTCGGCCTCGAGGAGCGGCTCGCGAAGCTCCTGCGCCGGTACGGACGCCACCGCGCGAACTCCCCGGTGTTCCTCCAGTCCTTCGAGCCCAGCAGCATCCAGCGCCTGGCGAAGCTCGTGGACGCCCCGGGCGTCGTCCTGCTCTCCGGCGCGACCAGCCGCCCCTGGGACTTCGTCGAGGCCGGGGACCCGCGCACGGTCGCCGACCTGGTCACGCCCGAGGGCCTGCGCTGGATCGCCTCGTACGCCAAGGGCATCGGCCCCACGCTCGACCTGGTCATCCCGAAGGACGCGACCGGCCGGCTCGGCGACCCGACCACCCTGGTCCGCGACGCGCACGCCGAGGGGCTGATCCTCCACCCGTACACGCACCGCAACGAGAACACCTTCCTGCCCGCGGACTTCCGCAAGGGCACGGACCCGACGGCGTACGGCGACGCCTTCGGCGCCCTCAAGCGGTACCTGGGGACGGGGATCGACGGCATCTTCTCCGACAACCCGGACACCGCCCTGCTCGCGGCCCAGGACCTCACCGCCCGCGACTGACCGATCGCCCGACCGCTCCGAAGGAGGGGGCCGTACGGCTCGTACGACCCCCTCCCGGGTGGTTTACGCCCCGCCCCGCAACCGCGGCCGGACGCCCCGGCATCGTGCCGGTCATGACCACCCCCGAGACCACCCCCGAGACCATCCCCGCCGCGGAAGCCCACGCCCCCGGCCTCCTCGCCGCCCTCGCCCCGCTGCTCTCCGCCGAGTCCGACGCCGAGGCCCCGGCCGCCGGTGTCGACCCGGGCGACCTCGAACAGGCCGTCTGGCTGCGCCTCCTGGAGCAGCTCCGGGAGACCGGCACCGCACCCGAGCGGCCCGCCGAATGGCTGCGCCGCGCCGTCCGCGCGGAGGCGCGCCGCGCCCGCAGGACCCACGACCGCGAACGCCCCTACCGGGACGAACCCGTGCACGAACCGGGCGGCGCCGTGCCCGAGGGCTCCCCGGAGCACTCCCTGCTGGTCGCCGAGGGCCGTCGCACCCTGCGCGCCGCCGTCACCAGGACACCCGGCCGCTGCCCGAAGGTGCTGACCGCGATGCTCGACCCACAGGACCCCACCTACCGGGAAATCGCAGGAGAGTTGGGTATCTCACAGGGCAGTCTGGGGCCGATGCGTTCCCGTTGCCTGGGATGCCTGCGCAGAATGCTGGCTGCAGAGGTTCCCGCCCCCGGTCGACGGGGAAGGGTGCGGTAAACCGATGATCGACAGTTGAGCGGGAGGCGTGCACACATGGGCCTGAGTGTGACCATCTCAGCGGCGGACGCGCAGGACGCGGAGCACATCCTGAAGCTGCAGTACCTCTGCTACCAGAGCGAGGCGGAGCTGTACGGGGACTGGTCCATCGAGCCGCTCACCCAGTCGCTCGACGCCCTGCACACCGAACTGGCCGAGGGGCACGGGCTCGTGGCCCGGCTCGGCGACGAGGTCGTCGCCTCCGTGCGGGCCCGCCTCGACGAGGACGGCACCGTACGGATCGCCAAGCTGATCGTCCACCCGCGCATGCAGCGCCACGGCCTCGGCGGCCGCCTCCTCGACGGCATAGAGCGCCACTTCGCGGCGGACACCGCCGAGGCGACGGCGTCCGCCAAGCGCTTCCAGCTCTTCACCGGCCACCGCAGCGAGGGCAATCTGCGCCTCTACCGCAGCAAGGGGTACGCGCAGGTCTCCACCCGCGAGATCGGCCCGAAGCTCACCCTGGTGACCCTGGAGAAGGCCGCCTAGGCGGTCCTGGACCTCCGCAGCCACCAGATGCCGGTCAGCGGCAGCAGCACCGGGATGAAGACGTAGCCGTAGCCGAAGTCGGACCAGACCGTGGCGTCCGGGAAGGCGGACGGCTCCACCAGCGTCCAGGTCCCCACGATCAGCACGCCCGCGAGCTCGGCGGCGCAGCAGACCAGCGCCGCCCTGCGGGCCTTCTCCCCGCCGCGCACCAGCGTGTACGTGATGAACACGTAGACGACGGCAGCGACCGCCGACAGGCTGTACGCCAGCGGCGCACGGTCGAACTCGCTCGCGATCTGGTAGATCGAGCGGGACAGCGCGCCGACGGACATCACGCCGTACAGCCAGACGAGCAGCATGCCCGGGCCGGTGACGAGCCGGGTCTTTCCCTGGGTCTCGGTCTCGGTCGCGGTCATGGTCAGCCCACCGTCCAGATGTCGTAGAGACGCACTTCGAGCACGGCCAGGACGACCGCGCCGGCCGCCACCGTCGCCGAACCCCACCGGCTGCGCTCCGCGAGCGACATGAAGCCGGCGATGGGCACCGCGCACAGCGCGCCGAGCAGATAGGCGACGAAGATCGTCGCGCCCTCCTCGGCCTTCTCGCCGCGCGCCAGCTGCACGATGCCGACGATCAGCTGGACCAGGACCAGGAAGGTCACCACGGCCATGCCGATGAAGTGCCAGTCCTTGGTCGACTGGTCCCGGAAGGCGGCGAAGCCGCACCAGGCGGCGAGGGCGAGCGCGGCCACGGAGACCGCGACCGTCAGGGCGTCAAGCATGCGCCCGAGGGTATTACGGCCCGAATGACCCGATGCCCTCGCCCCCGGCTTGCGAGAGCGCGTGGCGCCCGCCCCCCCTCCTCTACCTGCACCCCGCCCACCGCGTGGCCTTGGCCACATCCCGCACCCGGGAGCCGTCCCCGACACGACCGGCCCCGGAGCCGTTCCCTCCAGGCCACACAGGGAAAGGCGCTCCGGCGACCGCCCCGGGCGCGTCCGCAGGGCGTCTCAACGATGTCCGCTATTCGGACACCCCGCTTCCCTTCGCAGCTGCGCATGTTTTACTGGGCGACATGACCACGACGAGCAGCCGCACCCTTGCGACCGAGGCGAACACGACGCCCGGTGCTCGTTGTACGTGTCGAATGTGCGCCATCTGAGGGCCCCCGCCTGAGCCTCGCGCCCCGAAGCGAGACCCCGACGGCCGAGCCGATCCGCCCGCCACCCGGCGCCGGACCGTGCCTGCCCCGCGCACCACTGTTCCCCGGCCACCAGCCGGCCGGAACGGCCTCCCGTGCGCCTGACTGTCCGAATGACGAATGCCCGTGCACGACGGACCCCGCGTCGCGCACTCGACAGTGACGGAAACCCCTGTGATCACCACTTCGGGCCTGACCAAGGTCTACGAGTCGCGCGGCCGGCAGGTCACCGCTCTGGACGGCGTCGACCTCCACGTCCGCGAGGGCGAGGTGTTCGGAGTCATCGGCCAGAGCGGCGCCGGCAAGTCCTCGCTCATCCGCTGCGTCAACCTCCTGGAGCGCCCCACCTCCGGCACCGTGACCGTCGACGGCGTCGACCTCACCGCGCTCGCCGGAAAGGGCCGCCGCGCCGGGAAGGACCTGCGCCGGGCGCGCAGCAGCATCGGCATGGTCTTCCAGCACTTCAACCTGCTGTCCTCCCGCACGGTCAAGGACAACATCGAGCTCCCCCTGGAGATCCTCGGCGTCTCCGGCGCCGAGCGCTCCCGCCGCGCCCTGGAACTCCTCGACCTGGTCGGCCTCGCCGACAAGGCGAAGTCCTACCCGGGCCAGCTCTCCGGCGGCCAGAAGCAGCGCGTCGGCATCGCCCGCGCCCTCGCCGGCAACCCCAAGGTCCTGCTCTCCGACGAGGCCACCAGCGCCCTCGACCCGGAGACCACCCGCTCCATCCTCCAGCTCCTGCGCGACCTCAACCGGCAGCTCGGCCTCACCGTCCTGCTCATCACGCACGAGATGGACGTCGTCAAGACGATCTGCGACTCCGCCGCCCTGATGCAGCACGGCCGCGTCGTCGAGTCCGGCACCGTCGGCGAACTGCTCGCCACCCCCGGCTCCCAGCTGGCGGCCGAGCTGTTCCCGGTCAGCGGCGCCCCCACGGGCCCCGACCGCACCGTCGTCGACGTCACGTTCCACGGCGAGGCCGCGACCCAGCCGGTCATCTCCCAGCTCTCCCGCACGTACAACATCGACATCTCGATCCTCGGGGCGGCGATGGACACCGTCGGCGGGAAGCAGATCGGCCGGATGCGGATCGAACTGCCCGGACGGTACGAGGACAACGTCGTCCCGGTCGGCTTCCTGCGCGAGCAGGGCCTCCAGGTCGAACTCGTGGAGGACGAGGACACCGTGCGGGACATCGCGCACGCGCTGGTCAAGGAAGGTGCCAAGTGACCTGGTCGGAGATGCAGCCCCTGCTCGAACAGGGCACCGTCGACACCCTCTACATGGTCCTGTGGGCCACCGTCGTCACCATCGTCGGCGGCCTGCCGCTCGGCATCCTCCTCGTCCTCACGGACAAGGGCGGACTGCTGCAGAACCGGCCCGTGAACAAGGTGGTCGGTGCGATCGTGAACGTCGGCCGTTCGCTGCCGTTCATCATCCTGCTGATCGCCCTGATCCCGTTCACGACCTTCGTCGTCGGCACCTTCATCGGCCCGACCGCGATGATCGTGCCGCTCGCCATCGGCGCCATCCCCTTCTTCGCGCGCCTCGTCGAGACGGCGATCCGCGAGGTCGACCACGGACTCGTCGAAGCCGTCCAGGCCATGGGCGGCGGCATCCCCACCATCGTCCGCAAGGTGCTGCTCCCGCAGGCCCTGCCCTCGCTGGTCTCGGCCGTCACCACCACCGTGATCGTGCTCATCGGGTACTCCGCGATGGCCGGAGCGGTCGGCGGCGAGGGCCTCGGCTCCAAGGCCGTCACGTACGGATACCAGCGCTTCGACACCACGTTCATGCTGGTCACCGTCGTCGTCCTGGTCCTGATCGTGACCGTCGTCCAGCTCATCGGCGACGGGGTCGTCCGACTCCTCGCCCGCCGGGGCCGCACCGCCTGACGACCCCGCCGGGGGCCGTACCGCGTCACGGCCCCCGGCCCCCCAAGACTTCGATTCTCGAAGAACAGCCCGGACTTGTTGTCCAGGCAAAGAATCCGCTCCACCGGAAAGAGGCACTCTTCGTGCGTAAGAACATCAAGCTCACCGCCGGTATCGCCGCCACCGCCGCCCTGGCCCTCGGCCTCACCGCCTGCGGCACCTCCTCGGACCCGTCCTCCTCCAAGGACGCGGCCGGCGCCGCCGACAAGCCCCTCGTCGTCGCCGCGTCCCCGACGCCGCACGCCGACATCCTCAACTTCGTCAAGGACAACCTGGCGGCGAAGGCCGGCCTGAAGCTGGAGGTGAAGGAGTTCACGGACTACGTCCTGCCGAACACCGCCACCCAGTCCGGCCAGGTCGACGCCAACTTCTTCCAGCACAAGCCGTACCTCGACGACTTCAACAAGAAGAACAAGACCACCATCGTCCCGGTGGTCAACGTCCACCTGGAGCCGCTGGGCCTCTACTCCAAGAGCCTCAAGTCGGTGAAGGACATCAAGGCCGGCCAGACCATCGCCGTCCCGAACGACACCACCAACGAGGGCCGCGCGCTCCACCTCCTCGCCGAGAACGGCCTCATCACCCTCAAGGACGGTGTCGGCACCGACGCCAAGCTCTCCGACATCACCGACAAGAAGGGCCTGGAGTTCAAGGAGCTGGAGGCCGCCACCGTGCCCCGCGCCCTGAACGACGTGGACGCCGCCGTCGTCAACGGCAACTACGCCATCGAGGCCAAGCTCTCCCCGGCGAAGGACGCCCTCGTCCTGGAGAAGGCGGAGGGCAACCCGTACGCCAACTTCCTCGCCGTCAAGGCGGGCAACGAGAAGGACGCCCGCGTGCAGAAGCTCGCCAAGCTCCTCAACTCGCCCGAGGTGAAGAAGTACATCGAGGACACCTACAAGGGCTCGGTCATCCCCGCCTTCGGCGCCGCCGAGTAAGGCCCGCCGAGCGAAACCCGTGTCCGAGGGACCGTCAGACCGGTTCCCCCGTACAGTCCTTGTGACGAAGGCCCCCCGCACCCCGTCCGGTGCGCGGGGCCTTCGTCGCCCCCTCCCCACACCCGACCCGGCCATGCGCACCGGCAGTCGCATGCTGCATGCTGTGCGTTCACGGTCGATTCGGACGGTCCACGGCATGGAGCTGCGCATGACTACCACCTTTCCGGACATCTCCATCAACACGGACCGGCTGGTGCTGCGCGCGCTCGAGGAGGCGGACGCCCCCGCCCTCGCCGAGATGATGAACGACGAGATGGTCGCCGCCTGGACGGCCGTGCCCCAGCCCTACACCGAGCCCGCGGCACACCGCTGGATCACCGAGTACGCCCCCACCGAACGCGCCGCGGGACGAGGCCTCGACCTCGCCGTCACCGAGTTCCTGACCCAGCGTCTGGTCGGCATCGTCCAGCTGAGCAACACCGACTGGCGCGTCCGGTCCACCGAGATGTCGTACATCATCGCCCCCTGGGCCCGCGGCGAGGGCTACGCCTCCGAGGCCGCGCTCGCCACCGCCCAGTGGCTCTTCGGCGACCAGAAGTTCGAGCGCCTGGAACTGCGCACCGCCGCCGACAACACCGCCTCCCAGCAGGTCGCCCAGAAGATCGGCTGCATCAGCGAAGGCGTCCTGCGCAACGCCTGCATAGCCCGCACCCGCACCGAGGACGGCAGCTGGACCGAACTGCGCACCGACTTCATCGTCTGGGGCCTCCTCCCCGAGGACCTCGACGGCGTCGCCGACCAGATGGCCGAGGCCGGCTACTCCTCGTACACCGACTGGAGCTGAGCCCCCGGAAAGCGATCCCGGGGTACGCTCGGCACGCCCCCGACCTGCGACGACACAGGGAGACAGACGACGATGGCCGACCGCGTCACGGTGATCGGCTGGGACGGCTCGCCCCTCACCGCGGCGGCCAGGGCCGCACTCTCCGCCGCCACCCTCGTGGCCGGCGCAGCCCACCACCTGGCGCTGCCCGAGGTGCCCCCCGCCGCCGAACGCATCCGCCTCGGCAGCGTCGACCTCGCCGCCCGCCGCATCGCGACGCACCGCGGCACCGCCGTCGTCCTCGCCGACGGGGACCCCGGCTTCTTCGGCGTCGTCCGCACCCTGCGCGCCCCCGAACACGGCCTCGAGGTCGAGGTCGTCCCCGCCGTCTCCTCCGTCGCCGCCGCCTTCGCACGGGCCGGCATGCCCTGGGAGGACGCCCGGATCGTCGTCGCCCACCAGCGCACCCTGCGCCGCGCCGTCAACGTCTGCCGCGCCCACCCCAAGGTCGCCGTCCTCACCTCACCGGGCGCGGGCCCCGCCGAACTCGCCCTCCTCCTCGAAGGGGTCCACCGCACCTTCGTCGTCTGCGAGGAACTCGGCACCGACCGCGAACAGGTGTCCGTCCTCACCTCCGACAAGGCCGCCGACCACGCCTGGCGCGACCCGAACGTCGTCCTCGTCATCGGCGGCGCCGTCGGCGGCACCCCCACCGCCCCCTGGCTGATGGGCCAGGACCCGGCCGCGCGCACGGTCCGCGGCTGGGGGCTTCCCACCGAGGAGTACGACTCCGAGGGCGAGGGCCCGGGAACCGGACCGGCGCACACCGGCGCGGGCACGGACCCCGCCCTCCGAGCCGCCCAGCTCGCCCGCCTCGGCCCCCGCACCGGCGACCTCGTCTGGGACATCGGCTGCGCGGGCGGCGCCTTCTCCGTCGAGGCCGCCCGTTTCGGCGCCGCCGTCATCGCCGTGGACACCGACCCGGCCGCCTGCGCCCGCACCGAACGGGCCGCCCGCCGCCACGGAGTCCCCCTCCAGACCGTCCAGGGCCGCGCCCCGCACGTCCTGGAGAGCCTGCCCGAACCCGACGTCGTACGGATCGCGGCCGGGGGCGTCCCCGTCGTCACCGCCTGCACCGACCGGCGCCCGGAGCGGATCGTCGCCCACGCCTCGACCCGCGACGAGGCCGAGGCGATCGGCGCCGCCCTCGGCGCCGGCGGATACGCCGTCGAGAGCCTCCTCCTGCAGACCGTCGGACTCGACCCGGAGGACTGGTCGGAACGCGAGCGTTCGGTCGTGTTCCTGCTGTCCGGACGCAGGATCGAACGCGCCCCGTGACCAGGCCGCCCCACCGGGGCAGGGTAGGCTGGCCGATTGTTGTACCGCACCGGGACGTTCGGCGGTCTGTTCGTCAATGTCCCGAATTGGTGGCCGCTTTGTGTCACTGATGTGGTACGTGACAACGGGGGGACCGCGCGACGTGGCGCAGTCCACAGCGCACCGTGGCAGATCTCCCTGCCACGATGGCCGAAGGCCGCGACAATGTGTGGGTGTCAGCGCGTGCTTCGTGCCGCGCGGCGCGCACGCTCGTTCTTGTCGACGGGCGCAGGTCTGAAGGAGCACAAGCGATGGGCGAGGGGTACGCATGACGGACACCGGCCAGGTCCCGGGCGAGGGGCTGCCGGAGAACGCAGGCATGGTCGAGCAGCCGGGCATCCCCGCTCCGGACGCGTACACCTTCCTGGACCCCTCCGGTCACACCACCGAGGACGACGACATCCTGCTGATGCCGGGCGCCCAGGGCGCCTGGAGCGAGCACCCGCCGGGTGTCGTGCCCGCGCCGCCGGTCGCCGTACCGGCCCCCGTCCTTCCGCCTCAGGGAGCGCCGCAGGCGGGCGTCCCGGCGCCGCAGGTCCCGATGGGCGACCCGCTCACCGACCCCCTGCCGGACCCCCTCACGGGCCCGCTCCCCGACGGCGTCGCGCTCGCCGACGTGCTGACGGCCCCGCAGGGTCAGACCCCGCCGCAGGGCGTGCCGCTCGGCACCCCGGCGCACGGCGTCCCCGTGG
Organism: Streptomyces sp. NPDC002463; assembly: GCF_042889835.1. Lineage (NCBI taxonomy): Bacteria > Bacillati > Actinomycetota > Actinomycetes > Kitasatosporales > Streptomycetaceae > Streptomyces > Streptomyces sp. NPDC002463. The sequence goes on along the minus strand of NZ_JBIARL010000010.1, from coordinate 62,640 downwards.
TCACCGACCACGGCTACGAGCCGGGCATCCTCGACACCGGCGCCCACGAGGCGGCAGGCCGCGACACCGGCTCCGTCGACCTCGGCGGCGTCCGCGTGCCCTCGCCCGCTCCGGCCCCGACCCCGCAGCCGGCCCGCCGCCCGCTGCACATGGGCCCGCCGGTGCCCGACGCCACCGGAGGCGTCGTGCTCTCCCTCGCCGACCGCGGCCCGGCCGCCGCGCCCGCGCCGGCCCCGCAGCCCGTGCCGGCCCCCGAGCCGGTCGTGGCCACGGCCCCCGCCCCGATGCCGGTGCGGAACCCGGGCCCGCCGACCACCGGCCCCGAGTACTTCGAGATCGCGCAGGACCAGCAGCTCGCCCCGCAGGGCGCCGAGCCGTGGGTCGCGCAGCCGCAGGAGCCGGCCGCGCCGCAGGCACCCGCAGAAACGGTCGTCCCGCAGGCGGCCCAGTTCGTCCAGGTCGAGGGCTCCGTCCCGACGACCCCGCACCTGGCCCCGATCCCGGCGGCCGAGGTGCCCCCGCTCGCCGAGCAGGCGCCGATCGCGGAGCAGCCCGCCCCGGCCGAGGTGCCCGTGGCTCCTGCGGCTCCCGTGGCGGAGGTCCCGGCCGAGGCCGTGGAGACAGCCGCCCCGGAGACCCCGGAGGAGACCCCCGAGCCCCAGGCCGTGGTCCCCGCGCCCCGCGAGGCCGAGCCCGCCGCCGAGGCGGTCGTCCCGGCGCAGGAGCCCGAGCCGCAGCCGGCCGAGCCCGTCGCCGAGGCCCCGGTCGAGCCGGCGCAGCCCGTGGAGGAGCCGGTCCAGGCCCTGCAGCCCGCCGTCGAGGAGCCCGCCCAGGCCGCCGAGGCCCAGGAGGAGCCCGCTCCGGAGGCCCCGGTGGAGGCCGTCGCGGAGCCGGTGGCGGAGGCGCTCGCGGAGCCCGCCGTCGAGCAGCCCGCAGCGGTCGAGGCCGTGGCGGAGGCTGCGGCCGAGGAGATCCCCGTAGCGGCCGAGGCCGTAGCGGCCGAGGCCGTACCGGCCGTCGAGGTCGCGCCGACCGAGGCGCAGGCCGACACCGAGGCTCAGCCGGCCGCCGCCGAAGCCCCGGCAGCGGAAGCCCCGACCGCCGACGAAGCCCCGGCAGCCGAGGCACCGGCAACCGAGGCACCGGCAACCGAGGCACCGGCCGCCGAAGCCGTAGCCACCGAAGCCACCGCCGAAGAGCAGCCGGAACCGGAGCAGGAGGCGGAGCCGGAGCCGGAGGCGCGCCCTGACACCCCGGCCCCCGGCTACGACGACGCCGAGCGCGAGGCCGTCCTCCGTGTGATGCGCGAGCGCCGCGACATCCGCAACGGCTTCCGCAGCGACCCGATCCCGCACGAGGTGCTCCTCCGCGTCCTCGAAGCGGCCCACACCGCACCCAGCGTCGGTCACTCGCAGCCCTGGGACTTCGTCGTCATCCGCTCGGCGGAGACCCGGCAGACGATGCACGAGCTGGCGCAGCGTCAGCGCGAGGCGTACGCGAAGTCGCTGCCGAAGGCCCGGGCGAAGCAGTTCAAGGAACTGAAGATCGAGGCCATCCTCGACACCCCGGTGAACATCGTCGTGACCGCCGACCCCACCCGGGGCGGCCGCCACACGCTCGGCCGCTACACGCAGCCGCAGATGGCCCCGTACTCCTCGGCGCTCGCCGTCGAGAACCTCTGGCTCGCGGCCCGCGCCGAGGGCCTCGGTGTCGGCTGGGTCAGCTTCTTCGACGAGCGCGAGATGGTCCGCGCGCTCGGCCTTCCCGAGCACCTGGAAGTGGTCGCGTACCTCTGCGTGGGTTACGTGGACGAGTTCCCGGAGGAGCCCGAGCTGATGCAGGCGGGCTGGTCCAAGCGCCGTCCGCTGGCCTGGGTCGTCCACGAGGAGACGTACGGCCGCCGTGCGCTGCCGGGCGAGGAGCCGCACGACCTCCTCCAGGAGACCGTCGCCAACATCCGTCCGCTGGACGCCAAGGCGCTCGGCGAGGCGTGGGAGCGGCAGAAGCGCATGACCAAGCCCGCCGGGGCACTGGGCATGCTGGAGATCATCTCCGCACAGCTCTCGGGCCTGTCCCGCGTCTGCCCGCCCCCGATCCCGGAGCCGGCAGCGGTCGCGATCTTCGCGGGAGACCACGGTGTCCACGCCCAGGGCGTGACCCCGTGGCCGCAGGAGGTCACGGGCCAGATGGTGGCCAACTTCCTGGGCGGGGGAGCGGTCTGCAACGCCTTCGCGAACCAGGTCGGGGCGGAGGTCTGCGTCATCGACGTGGGCGTGAAGTCGGAACTCCCGGCGACACCCGGTCTTCTCCCCCGCAAGGTCCGCCCGGGCACGGGCGACTTCACCACGGGCCTCGCGATGACCCGCGAAGAGGTGCTGGCCGCGATCGAGGTGGGCATCGAAACGGCCCGAGACCTCGTGGCGGCGGGCAACAAGGCCCTGCTCACGGGCGAGATGGGCATCGCGAACACCACGGCCTCCGCCGCACTGATCTCGGTCTACACGGGCGTGGACGCCGCCGAGGTCACGGGCCGGGGCACGGGCATCAACGACGAGACGCACGCCCGCAAGGTGGACGTGGTCCGTCGCGCCCTGGACCTGCACAAGCCGGACCCGGCGGACCCGATCGGCGTCCTGTCGGCGGTCGGCGGCCTGGAGCACGCGGCCCTCGTGGGCCTGATCCTGGGCGCGGCCTCGCTCCGTACCCCGGTCATCCTGGACGGCGTCTCCACGGGCGCGGCGGCCCTGGTCGCCCGCGCCATCGCCCCCGAGTCCCTCGCGGCGTGCATCGCGGGCCACCGCAGCGCCGAGCCGGGCCACGTGGCGGCCCTGAACAAGCTGGGCCTGCGCCCGCTGGTCGACCTGGACCTCCGCCTCGGCGAGGGCACGGGCGCGCTCCTGGCCCTCCCGCTGGTCCAGAGCGCGGCACGCGCGATGCACGAGGTCGCGACCTTCGACTCCGCAGGGGTCACCGAGAAGTAGCACCACCGGCGCGTCCCCCACCCACACACGGAAGTGGGGGACGCGCAGGAACCGGGTTCGGGGCGTGAAGCGTGATGTGTGGCGCGTACGCGCCTCGAGTGCCGATGCTCCCGAGGGCGCCGTAAATCATGCAGTCCCGAACCCGGTTCCGGAGCGTCCCCCACGAACCGAACCGCCGGCGGGGGACATCCGTCACACCCAGCAACGTCCAGGTCACCGCTATCGTGACCATGAACGAGCCGCTCCACCGCAGCAGCGGCACCCTCGCCCGCACCGCCACGCTCTCCGAGGAGCCGCTCACCCATGGCAGAGAACGCCGAGCACCCCGCCTACCCCGTCGGACTGCGCCTCGCCGGCCGCCGCGTCGTCGTCCTCGGCGGCGGTCAGGTGGCCCAGCGCCGACTCCCGGCTCTGATCGCCGCGGGCGCCGACGTCACGCTGATCTCCCCGTCCGCGACCCCGTCCGTGGACGTGATGGCGGAGACGGGCGAGATCACCTGGATCAAGCGCCGGTACGAGGAGGGCGACCTGGCGGACGCCTGGTACGCCCTGGTGGCGACCACGGACGCGACCGCCAACGCGGCGGCCTCGGCCGAGGCGGAGCGGACCAGGACCTGGTGCGTACGAGCGGACGACGCGGAGGCGGCGACGGCCTGGACCCCGGCGACGGGTCGGGGTGAAGGCGTCACGGTGGCCGTGCTGACGGGCCACGACCCCCGCCGCTCGGCGGCAGTACGGGACGCGATCCTGGAAGGCCTGAGGGACGGTTCGATCGCCGCGCCGACGCACCGCACCCGTACCCCCTTCGTGGCCCTGGTCGGCGGCGGCCCCGGCGACCCGGACCTGATCACGGTCCGCGGCCGCCGGCTGCTCGCGGAGGCGGACGTGGTGATCGCGGACCGGCTCGGCCCCCGCGACCTCCTGGACGAACTGCCGCCGCACGTCGAGGTGATCGACGCGGCGAAGATCCCGTACGGCCGCTTCATGGCCCAGGAGGCCATCAACAACGCGCTCATCGAGCACGCGAAGCAGGGCAAGTCCGTCGTGCGCCTGAAGGGCGGGGACCCGTTCGTCTTCGGCCGGGGCATGGAGGAGGCCCAGGCGCTGGCCGCCGAGGGCATCGCCTGCACGGTGGTCCCGGGCATCTCCAGCTCGATCTCGGTCCCCGGCGCGGCCGGCATCCCGGTGACGCACCGCGGGGTGGCGCACGAGTTCACGGTGGTCAGCGGCCACGTGGCCCCCGACGACCCGCGCTCGCTGGTCGACTGGGCGTCGCTGGCGAAGCTCACGGGCACGCTGGTCATCCTCATGGGCGTCGACAAGATCGGCAAGATCGCCGAGGCGCTGATCGCCCACGGCAAGTCCCCCGAGACCCCCCTCGCCCTCGTCCAGGAGGGCACCACGGCGACCCAGCGTCGCGTGGACGCCACCCTCGCCACGGTCGCCGACGTCGTCAAGGCGGAAGAGGTGCGTCCCCCGGCCGTCATCGTCATCGGCCCGGTGGTCGCGGAGGGGCCGGACAAGCTCACGAAGTAACCCGGGGTAACGGAACCCCGTCGCACACATTGGCACCACACCCCGGACAAGGCAGTATCACCTCGTGGCCGAACTCATCACGATCGACGACCCCGACGACCCGCGCCTGCGCGACTACACCGGCCTGACCGACGTCGAGCTGCGCCGCAGACGCGAGCCGGCCGAGGGCCTGTTCATCGCGGAGGGCGAGAAGGTCATCCGCCGGGCCAGGCAGGCCGGGTACGAGATGCGGTCGATGCTGCTCTCCGCCAAGTGGGTGGACGTCATGCGCGACGTCATCGACGAGGTCCCGGCGCCGGTGTACGCGATTCAGCCGGAGCTCGCCGAGCGCGTGACCGGCTATCACGTGCACCGGGGCGCGCTGGCCTCGATGCAGCGCAAGCCGCTCCCCGAGGCCGGCGAACTCCTCGCCGGCGCCCGCCGTGTGGTGGTCATGGAGTCGGTCAACGACCACACCAACATCGGCGCCATCTTCCGCAGCGCCGCCGCGCTCGGCATGGACGCGGTCCTGCTGTCCCCGGACTGTGCGGACCCGCTGTACCGGCGCTCGGTGAAGGTCTCGATGGGGGCGGTGTTCTCCGTCCCGTACGCCCGTCTGGAGAGCTGGCCCCGGGGCCTGGAGACGGTACGGGAGGCGGGCTTCAAGCTCCTCGCGCTCACCCCGGCGGAGAAGGCGACCTCGATCGACGAGGCCGCCCCGCACCGCCTGGACCGGGTGGCGCTGATGCTCGGAGCGGAGGGCGACGGCCTGTCCACGCAGGCCCTGCGGGCCGCCGACGAGTGGGTCCGCATCCCGATGGCCCACGGCGTCGACTCGCTGAACGTGGGCGCGGCGGCGGCCGTCGCGTTCTACGCGGTGGCGACGGGCCGCCCGGAGGCCTGAGCCTCAGCTCTGAAGTGCCTGGGCGGCGGCGATCCCGAGGGCCACGATGAGCGTCACGACCACGAAGACGAAGAGCCGCTGCCGCAGCAGCCGGGGATTGGCGGGCCGGCGCCCCGTAGAGGTGGAACGGGCGCCGGGCCGGGTCCCGGGACGGGACTGAGGCCCACGCGAACCACCGGTCCGGGGCCCGGCCGAGGGCCGCGACGCGGCCCCGGTCCCACGCTGCCCCCGATCGGCACCGCGCTCGCCGCCCCGCTCCGTACCCCGCTCGCCGCCCCGCTCAGCGCCACGACCGGGCACGTCCCGCTCGGTGTACCGCTCGGTGGGCCGGACGGTGCTCCGCTCCTCGGCGCGCTCGCGCTGCACCGGCGGCCGGGAGACCGGCAGCCCCTGGGCCTCGCGCGCCGCGATCTCCTTGAGCCGCATCGACAGCTGGAGCGTGCTGGGCCGGTCCTCGGGGTCCTTCGCGAGGCAGGCCCGGATCAGCGGCGCGAGGGCGTCCGGCACTCCGTGGAGCTGGGGCTCCTCGTGCACGACCCGGTAGAGCATGACCTCGGAACTGCCGTGCCCGAAGGGGGAGTCGGCCATCGACGCGTACGCGAGGGTGGCGCCGAGCGAGAAGACGTCGGTGGCGGGGGTGACGGCCGCGCCGCGCACCTGCTCGGGCGCGAGGAAGCCGGGCGAGCCGACGGCCGTGCCGACATGGGTCAGGGTGCTGGCCCCGGTGGCCCAGGCGATGCCGAAGTCGATGATGCGGGGGCCCTTGGGGGACAGCAGGATGTTCGAGGGCTTGAGGTCACGGTGGACGACCCCGGCCTCGTGGACGGCGACGAGGCCCTCCGAGAGCGCCGCCCCGATGGAGGCCACGTCGGCGGCGCGCAGCCCGCCCTCCTCGGCGACCCGGTCGTGCAGCGAGGGGCCGGGCACGTACTGGGTGGCGAACCAGGGGCGGTCGGCCTCCAGATCGGCGGCGACGAGACGTGCGGTGCAGCCGCCGCGGATGCGCCGGGCCGCCGACACCTCGCGGGCGAACCGCGAACGGAACTCCTGGTCCTCGGCGAGGTCGGGCCGGATCACCTTCAGCGCCACCCGCTGGCCGCGCCGGTCGGACCCCAGGTACACGACGCCCATCCCGCCGGCCCCCAGCCTGCGGTGGAGCCGGAACGACCCGACGATCCGCGGATCCTCGCGCCGGAGCCGCATCATCGCCATGTCCGTCCCCTCGTCCGTTCGACGTGGCACAGCTTACGTAGTGGCGCCCGTAGGCGCTCATAGGCCGCGCCCTCGCACCGGGATCGATTGTCAGTGCTGAGGGGGACACCGGGGGACCGGCGGCAACGGAGCCGGGCGCCAACCTCCCATCGGGGAAACCCACTTGACGTGCGGACGTGAGCGCGGCAGGACACCCCGGAGGGCGCCTCCCGGCCCCTCGGCGGCCGGCCGGCGCACCGGGCCGCAGCCCCGGCACCCGGGGAAGTGACCGATGTCACTCTTGCGCACCGTCCCCTCCGGGAAGACCCCGGCTTCCGGACCGCCGTCTCCACCCAGGGGAGTACGCCGCACGGGCGGGCGTCATCCTCCGGGAGGCCCGGAAGTCGGTACGCGGGCATGACGTCCCGGACCTTCCGGCTCCCTAGTGTTGAGGTCAAGCGGTGGGTGCAGCACTCGTCCCCCGAGGTCAGGCACCCGCCGCTTGCAGACACGACAGGAGAGGAACCATGGCTTACACGGCACCGCGGACGACCACCCGGCCCTCCGGCCGCCGTCACCCCCTGGTGGCCACCGCCATGGTCCTCCCTCTCGCGGCCCTGCTCGTGGTCGTCTTCGGCGGCTGGGAAGCAGTGGTCACACAGGCGTCGTCCGTGGGCGTGATGCTGGGGCGCTGAGAGGCGCCCCGGACCCGGGAGAGCGGCCCGGGTCGGGACATCCGGCCATCAGCCCCGTGGGGACGGGGGTGCGGCGGACGGCAGCGTGGGGCCGGTCAGCTGGGGAGCTGACCGGCCCTCGCGCGTTCCCGGAAGGCGATCCGGCCGACGCGGCCGAGCACACCCCGTACGCTCCACGGGTGGCCCCAGCACCCCCGACACCCCCGATGCGTTCCCCCTCGCCCCTCCACCACCTCGCCGCCCTGGCCCGTACCGCCGCGCATCCGACGGACGAGCCCTGCGGCTGCGACGGCGGTGCCGTCGGCGTGCTGGCCGACCGGGACGACGGGACGGTCGTACGGCACGGGGATCTCGTCGCCAAGGCGCACGCGCCCGGGACCGACCCCGAGGCCCATCGCGTACGGCTCGCGCTGGCCGGCCACCAGGACGTCGCCGGCGTCTTCCTGCCGCCCCTGCGACTGCCCGCGCCGCGGACCGGCACCGAGGTGCTGGACGGCCGCCCGGTCACGGTCTGGCCGTACGGGCCGCCCGTCGACCCGGAGGACCCCGACGCCGCACCGTGGGAGGAGGCGGCACGGCTCCTCGCCCTGCTGCACCGCACCCCGCCCCCGCCCGGCTGCGCCGACCGGCTCCCGGACATGAGGGCCCCCGTGAAGGTGGCCCTCGCCGTGGAGCGGATGCGCCGCACGGCCGCGGACCATCCGGCGGCCGCCACCGTCCTGGACGCCTGGCGGACGGTCGCGGACGCCCCCGCGACGGCGCACCGGCTGCTGTGCCACGGCGACTTCCACCTGGGCCAGCTGGTCCGCGCCCCCCGCCGCGGCTCGGTGGAGGGGCCCTGGCGGCTCATCGACATCGACGACCTCGGCCTCGGCGACCCCGCCTGGGACCTGTCCCGGCCCGCCGCCTGGTTCGCCGCCGGCATCCTGCCGCCGGAGATCTGGACGCGGTTCCTCGGCGCGTACCAGGAGGCGGGCGGCCCGGCCGTGGACGGCGACCCGTGGGCCCGACTCGACGTCCCGGCACGGGCGCTGACGGTCCAGACCGCCGCGCTGGCCCTCGCGAAGTCCACGGCCGAGCGCCGGCCGCTCGACGAGGTCGAGGAAGTGATGATCGACACCTGCGCCCGCATCGCCGGACATCGAACCGGGTAGGCACTTTCGGCGTCCACGTAAGGTGAAGCCACCATTCGAACGGCAATGTCAGGGAGTTGAGCCGAGCATGCAGTGTCCCAAGTGCCATGCGGCCATGCACACGTACAACCGCAACGGTGTCCAGATCGAGCAGTGCAGCGGTTGCCGGGGCATATTCCTGGACTACGGCGAGCTGGAGGCCCTGACCCGCCTGGAGTCCCAGTGGGTCCAGCAGGCCCCGCCCGCCCCGCCGGCCTACCCGGCGCAGCCCGCCCCCGCCGCGCCCGCCTGGGGCGCCCCGCACCACGGCGGCCACCACGGTGGTCACCACGGCGGCCACTACCGCAAGGGCGGCTTCGGGCGGATGCTCTTCTCCTCCTGACCGGGGAACGAAGAAGCCCCCGGACGCGAGCTGCGGCCGGGGGCTTCTTCGTATGGTGCGCGATACTGGGATTGAACCAGTGACCTCTTCCGTGTCAGGGAAGCGCTCTCCCGCTGAGCTAATCGCGCGGGTACACCCGAGGGGTGCCTGTACTGCGTGCGCGATACTGGGATTGAACCAGTGACCTCTTCCGTGTCAGGGAAGCGCTCTCCCGCTGAGCTAATCGCGCGGGCGCACCCGAGGGGTGCGTGAAGTGTGGTGCGCGATACTGGGATTGAACCAGTGACCTCTTCCGTGTCAGGGAAGCGCTCTCCCGCTGAGCTAATCGCGCGGGGGATCCGGGGATCCGGGGATCCGAAGATCCAGTGGACGATACTGGGATTGAACCAGTGACCTCTTCCGTGTCAGGGAAGCGCTCTCCCGCTGAGCTAATCGTCCTTGGAGGTGGAGACGGGATTTGAACCCGTGTAGACGGCTTTGCAGGCCGTTGCCTCGCCTCTCGGCCACTCCACCAGGAGTGAATACGGGGGTTCGGGAAGATCCCCCACATCGAGCGGACGACGAGATTCGAACTCGCGACCCTCACCTTGGCAAGGTGATGCTCTACCAACTGAGCCACGTCCGCTTGTCGTTTCCGTTCCGCTTGCGCGTCCCGGCGACGTGTTGAACTCTAGCGGATTCCTGGGCCAGTACAAAAACGCGTTTCCGCAGCGTGCTGACCTGCGGGCCCTTCGCCGCGCCCGGCCGGGCCTCCCGGAGGGTTGGAACGCTGTTCACTCACCGTGCCCCCGGGACGACAGCAAGCCTTCCCCCAGGCACCACCCGTGCCCATCCCACGCTCCGCCCGCCCGCGCCCCTCCGCCCCACCAGGCGCGCCACCCCTGCGTGCCCAGCCGGACACGCGTCCCACGCCCCCCATGCGCCCCGCCTCGCACGTCTCCCGCGCCCCCATCCCGCGCGACCCCGTGCTCCCTCCCCACCCGACCTAGACTCGATGCGTGCACGACCTTGCTCCTCTGGCCCGCTTCGGCGGCCTCGTCGCGACCGACCTCCGGGACGTCACCCACGATCCCGAGGCACTGGACTCCGCAGGCTTCTGGGCCGTCTGCGCGGACTTCGAAGGGCGCCTCACCTGCGCGCGCTTCGGGGACGTCCGGCCCGACCCGGTCCCCGCGCCCGTCCCGGGCGCCTGGCGCGGACCTGCCGCCGGTGACTGGACGTCCTCGCTCGACCGCGCCGCGTACACCGCGGGCGTACGGCGCGTGCGCGAGCACATCGCGCGCGGCGAGGTCTACCAGGCGAACCTCTGCCGGGTGCTGACCGCGCCGCTGCCGGACCCGGCCGGCGCCGACGTCGACGCCCTCACCGCGCTGCTCGCCCGGGGCAACCCCGCCCCCTACGCCGGAACGATTCGCCTGCCCGCCCACGGCGTGGAGATCGCCACCGCGTCCCCCGAGCTGTACCTGCGCAGGGAAGGGGCCCTGATCTCCTCCGGCCCCATCAAGGGCACCGGCCGCACCGCCGCCGACCTCCTGCCCAAGGACCACGCGGAGAACGTGATGATCGTCGACCTGGTCCGCAACGACCTGGGCCGCGTCAGCGAGACCGGCAGCGTCGCCGTCCCCGAACTCTGCGCGATCGAGGAGCACCCCGGGCTGGTCCACCTGGTGTCCACGGTCACCGGACTGCTTCGCGAGGGCGCCGGCTGGCCCGAGCTGCTCGCCGCCACCTTCCCGCCCGGCTCCGTCACCGGCGCGCCCAAGTCGAGCGCGCTGCGGATCATCGAGTCCCTTGAGACCGCGCCCCGGGGGCCGTACTGCGGAGGCATCGGCTGGGTGGACGCCGACGCGGGCACCGGTGAGCTGGCCGTGGGTATCCGCACCTTCTGGATCGACCGCCCCGAGGGCGTGCTCCGCTTCGGCACGGGTGCCGGGATCACCTGGGGCTCCGACCCGGAGCGCGAGTGGGAGGAGACCGAGCTGAAGGCGGCCCGGCTCGTCGCGATAGCGTCGGGCGCCTATGAGTCAGGCGCCCCGGGCGCGGACGTCTCCGAGGCGAGCGGAAAGGCCACTTCTCGATGAAACTCTGGGTCAACGGCGGGCTGCACGACGCGGAGGCCGCCCGGGTCTCCGTACTGGACCACGGACTGACCGTCGGCGACGGCATCTTCGAGACGGTCAAGGCGGAGCGCGGCGAAACGTTTGCTCTCACCCTCCACCTGGAGCGCCTCACCCGCTCCGCCCGGGGCCTCGGCCTGCCCGACCCCGACCTCGACGAGGTCCGCCGCGCCTGTGCGGCCGTCCTGGAGGCGAACCCGATGGAGCTCGGCCGGCTCCGCATCACGTACACCGGCGGTCTCTCCCCGCTCGGCTCGGAGCGCGGCGACGCGGGTACGAGCCTGGTCGTCGCCCTCGGCGAGACCGGCCGCCGCCCCGACTCCACCGCCGTGATCACCGTCCCCTGGACGCGCAACGAGCGCGGCGCGCTCACCGGTCTCAAGACCACCTCGTACGCCGAGAACGTCGTCGCCCTCGCCAGGGCGCGCGAGGAGGGGGCCTCCGAGGCGCTCTTCGCCAACACCGTGGGGCAGCTCTGCGAGGGCACCGGCTCCAACGTCTTCGTCGTGGTCGACGGCCGGATCCTCACCCCGCCCGTCTCCTCCGGCTGCCTCGCGGGCATCACCCGGGCCCTGGCCGTGGAGTGGACCGGCGCCGAGGAGGCCGACCTGCCGTTCGAGGTCCTCGAGAGCGCCGACGAGATCTTCCTGACCTCGACCCTGCGCGACGTCCAGGCCGTGCACCGGGCCGACGGGCGTGAGCTCGCGGACGCGCCCGGCCCCGTCACCGCCAAGGCGATGCGGATCTTCGACGAGCGGGCGGCCGCGGACCGGGATCCGCGGCTCGCGTAGATCCGGACTCGCGTAAATCCGGATGACGGGCGGGGGCCGGATGGGTAGAACACCCATGATGACCACCACCCTGCGGCCGACCGAGCCGCTTCAGCAGTCCGCCGACGGCGGCCGTTCCCGCACCTTCGACATCTGCGTGAACAGCCGCCGGGTCGGCTCCGTCCACCTCGCCACCGATCAGGCCTTCGGCAAGGCCTCCGGCCTGATCGACCGCCTCCTGGTCGACGAGCCCGACCGGGGCCGGGGCCGGGGCACGGTGGCGGCGCTCGCCTCGGAGGAGGTGCTGCGCGGCTGGGGCTGCGGCGAGGTGCAGATCTCGGTGCCGGCGGAGGCGGGGGCCGCGCTGCGGATGGCCCGCTCGCTCGGGTACACCGAGCGCAGCCGGAACATGCTCAAGGAGCTTCCGGCCGAGCCGCCGCGGCTCCCGGAGGGCTTCGAGCACCGGCCGGCGACCCAGGAGGAGTTCGACGCGTGGTCGGCGAAGTCCCGGGCCGCCTTCGCGCAGAGCTGGATCGACCGGGGCGTCCCGGAGGAGCAGGCGCTCGCCAAGGCCGAGGACAGCAACCGCCGCTTCCTCCCGCAGGGCCTCGCGACCCCCGGCGTCACCATCAGCGTCGGCGTGCGCGACGGGCAGGTCGTCGGCTATCTGTGGGTGGGGCGTCTCGAGCGCGAGCCCGGGAAGGCGACGGGCTTCGTCTTCGAGGTCGAGGTCGTCGAGGGGGAGCGCGGCAAGGGCTACGGCCGGGCGCTGATGCTGCTCGCCGAGCAGAACGCCCTGGAGGCCGGGGAGCGCCTCATCGAACTGCACGTGTTCGCGGGCAACACCCCGGCGATCCGGCTCTACGAGTCGCTCGGCTACCGCACGGTCCTCGTCAACAGCGCCAAGCCGCTGCTCTGACCAGGCCTGACTAGGCGCCCAGGAGGCGGTCGGCGATCGTCTCGATCCGCTCCCGCAGGCCCTCCTGGCTCTGGCCGCCGTCGAGGCGCTCGCCGCCGATGACGTAGGTCGGGGTGCCGGTGACCTTGATCGCCTTGCCCTCGGCCTCGTCGGCGTCCACCGTCAGCAGGTGCCGGCCGTCGATGAGGGCGGTGTCGAACTCCTCGGCGTCCAGGCCGAGTTCGGTGGCCACCTCCAGGAGGACCGGCTCGCCGCGCTCGCCGAGCTCGGCGGTCCTGGCGAGCAGCGCCTCCGTGTACGGCCAGCCCTTGCCCTGCTCGAAGGCCTCCTCGGCGGCCTGGGCGGCGGCGTATGCGTGCTTGTGCTTGGCCAGCGGGAAGTGGCGCAGCTGTACGTCGAGCCGGTCGCCGTACTTGTCACGCAGCGCGCGGACGTCGTCGAGGGCCCGGAAGCAGTCGGGGCACTGGAGGTCGAACCACGCCTCCAGGACGACGGGGGAGGCGGGTGCGGTGGTGGACTCGTTCATGGCAGCAGTCTCCCTCACTGGTCCCTGGGGAGGAGATCCCGGCCGGGAGGACCCGGAGATCTCCCTGAGACCGGGCTCGGGACATGGCCCCGGGCGGGCCCTGCGGTGCAGGATGGAAGGGACGTATCGCCCGGCACCTGGAGGATCGCATGCTCGCCGAGACCATCTGTTCCGCGGTGTCCGCGGCGGGCCTGGGCATCGCCGCGATTACGGCGTACCGGAAGAAGTTCCTGTCCGCCGCCCGCATCGCGGCCTACTCCCTGGTGCCGCTCGGCCTGGTGATGACGGGCGCGGTCGAGTGGCTCGTCGACACGGCCTTCAGCCCGGTGGCCTGGGCCGGCTTCGGCGTGCTCGGCGTCGCCTGGCTGCTCTTCATGTCCACCCGGGCCGTGGAGCGACGCCGGGCCGGGCGTGAGGTGACCGCCGGGGGAGCCGAGCAGAGAGCGGTGGCCCCGGCCGCGTCGGCGCCCTCGCGGGCCGTGACGTCGAAGCCGAAGGCCGCCCAGCCCGCCGGCGAGGACTTCAGCGACATCGAGGCGATTCTGAAGAAGCACGGAATCTGATCACTTCTGGCGATTCCGGTGTCCGTCCCCGTTCCGTGATCCACGGGAAGGGGTGAACGGCCCCCGCGGTGGGGCGTGTTGCGGGATTCGCCGGGCGCGGGGTGCGCCATCATCCCCCCGAGATGCTGGATACCTCGCGGGAGCCCGTACCCGCCGCCACCGACGCCCCTGCCGAAGAGCCGCGCGGCTGCCTGTTCGCGCTCTCCCAGCCACCGCTGATGATCTTCCTCGGGGTGATCGGCTGTCTGCTCCTCATGGCCGCGGTGCACGACCTCTTCGTGCTCTGACCCCCGGGGCGGGCCCGTCAGCCCGCGGCCTCCTTGCGGCGCGCGCGGTACGCGGCCACGTGCAGACGGTTGCCGCAGGTGCGGCTGTCGCAGTACCGGCGTGAGCGGTTGCGCGAGAGGTCCACGAAGGCCCGGCCGCAGTCCGGCGCCTCGCAGCGCCGCAGCCGCTCCTGCTCGCCCGCCACGACGATGAAGGCGAGAGCCATGCCGCAGTCGGCCGCGAGGTGGTCCGCCACCGAGGCGCCCGGCGCGAAGTAGTGCACGTGCCAGTCGTAGCCGTCGTGGTCGGTGAGCTGCGGTGTGGTGCCCGCACCCGCCACCAGCTGGTTGATCAGGGGGGCCGCGATCCGGGCCTCGGGGGCGGAGAAGACCGCCGCGAACTTCTCGCGCACCTCGCGCACGGCGCGCAGGTCGTCGGGGCCGAGATCGCCCACGCCGCTGACCTTGTGCGCGCGCAGGAAGTCGTGGAGCTCCGGGAGGTCCGCGAGCTCGTCGGGGCGCTCGCCCTGGGGCGCGGTGTTCATCAGATCGACGACGGTGTCGAGGGCGATCCGGGTGTCGTGGGGGATCAGCACGATTCGCTCCCTTGCCGGCCGCGTGCGGGTGCCCGCGGAATGGCGGGTACTTTAGCGCGCCCCGGAAAACGACACCGGCGCCCTCCACCGCGCCGGCTGCGCGGTGGGAGCGCCGGATCTCGTGCCTATGTGACTGTCCGCGCGGCGCCGTCTCCCCGAGTCGGACGGCGCCGTGCGGCTCTCGGCCTGGCTCAGCTGTCGGCCAGGATGTGGGAGAGCTCCGTGTCGAGATCGAAGTGCCGGTGCTCGGTGCCCGGTGGCACGGCGGCGTCGGTCCTCTTCAGGAACGACTCCAGGGCCCTCGCCGGGGCCTCGAGCAGGGCTTCTCCCTCGGGGGAGCTCAACGCGATGCAGACGACTCCCTGGCCGTGGCTACGGGACGGCCAGACGCGGACGTCGCCCGTGCCGGTGGGCCGGTGCAGCCCCTCGGCGAGAAGGTCGCGGGCGAAAACCCACTCGACCGTCTCCTCGGCTCCGGTGTGGAAGGTGGCGTGCACGGCATACGGATCGGCCGTGTCATACCGCAGGCCCGCGGGTACAGGCAGTGAGGACTCGCTCGATACAACGAGGCGCAGGTGCAGCTCGCAGCTGACCGTGGTGTTCATAAGCGCCAGGGCCTTTCGCTCAGTGTGCGCTCGGGGATTCGCACGTCGGCGAAATCGACATGCCACCTCCGGTGCCGTTGTAAACCCCTCTGTCGGTTTTGTGATCGTTCAGGTAGCTCGAACGGGTGCGTGTGACCTGCGGTAATACCGCCATTCCGGTGGGGGCTCCCGGTCCGGTAGGTTGGGGGCATGAATGCGGAGAGTGACGAGCGCACCGGGGAATCCGCGGACGGCCAGGAAGCCGGACTGGGATCCCGCGCACCGGAGTTCATCAAGTCCCGGCGAGGCCTGCACCTGAGCTGGCAGGTCGGGGTCTTCATCGTGGGACTCGCCGTGGTCGGCGCCGGAGTGGTGATGCTGCCGCTCCCGGGGCCCGGCTGGCTGGTCATCTTCGGAGGCATGGCGATCTGGGCGACCGAGTTCGTCTGGGCGCAGCTCGTGCTCCGCTGGACCAAGCGCAAGGTCACGGAGGCCGCCCAGCGCGCCCTCGACCCCAAGGTCCGCCGCCGGAACATCATCCTCACCACCATCGGTCTGGTGATCGTCGCCGCGCTGCTCGCCGTCTACTTCTGGAAGTTCGGCTTCGTCATGCCGTGGAAGATCGACGAGTGACCTTCCGGTGGTTCGGAAGCACCGCTGACATGCGGTAATGTTTGCGGTGCGCCGGGGCGATTAGCTCAGCGGGAGAGCACTTCGTTCACACCGAAGGGGTCACTGGTTCGATCCCAGTATCGCCCACCACCCGGCCCGAAGGCCCGGAGACGGAACACCGTCTCCGGGCCTTCGGCGTCTCACCGCATCCGGGCGAGCCGCTCCCGCAGCCTCCGGGCGTCCCGCAGCCGCTGCTCGTACGTGGCACCCACCGCCAGCAGCACCAGCCCCGCCAGGGCCGGCGGCAGCCAGCGCGGCAGCGCGCCCACCACCTGCACCACGTACGGCGCCAGCTCGTGCAGCCCGTCCAGCGCGAGCACCGCACCGCCGAGCACCAGGAGCGCCTGGAGCCGGAAGCGGGCGCCGAGCAGCGTCACCGCGAGCGCCGCGACCCCCAGGGCCAGCGGGCGCGCCCACTCCGGGTCCGTCCAGGCCGCCGCCAGGCTCGGCAGCAGCGTCACCGCGAGCCCGGGGCCGTACGCCGTCCAGGAGGAGGCCTCCGGGTCCCGGCGCCGCCGCAGGAACCCGACGGCCAGCGCGGGCACGGTCACCGGGAGCGTGTACGCCTCCGGGGTCGTCACGTCCCAGACCGCGAGCCGCACCCACGTGGCGAGCAGGAACAGCACCGCCGCCGTCCACGAGGCGAACCGCCGCCGCTCGGGCCGGACGGCCGTCGCCGCCGCGATCACGCCGCCGAGGGCCAGCGCGAGCGCGAGGTACGCGGGGCGGGACGCGGCGATCCCCAGGGCGAGCAGCCCCACGGCCCCGCCCGTGACCTCGACCGCCAGGGCCACCGGGCGCGGCGCCCTGGCCCCGATCGCGGCGGTCGCCGCCGGGACGAGCAGCAGCGCGAGCGCCGTCCACCGGTCCTCGAACCCGCCGGCGGCCGCCACCGCGAACACGAGCCCCGTCGCCGCGAGCACCGCACCGGTGGCCGAGACCACCCGGCGCGCGTCCGTGCCGAGCACCGCGACGCCGGCGAGGAGCGCGAGGACCACGCCGAGCGCGGCGAAGGTGGCCGCCCGCACGTCCAGCGCGAGGGCGACCGCACTCGCGGCGGACGCGAGCCCACCGACGTACGCCGTCCACCCGAGAACGGTCCCGGGCTCCGCCGGCTGCACCCGGGGCGAGGGCGCCCACGCGGGCCAGGGGGTGGCGGGCCCGAAGCCCTGGGGTGCGGCGGCTCCCTCCGGGCCGGCTTCCCGGGGGCCCTCGGCCTTCGCCGTGGCCCGGGCGCCGGGGTGGCCGGGCGAAGCGTCGACGGCGCGAAGGCCGCGCGCCAGCGGGCCCGGGCGGACCGCGATCCACAGGGCGGCCGCCGTCGTCAGCAGCTGAAGGGCGAGCGTCGCCGCGTACGGAAGGCCGAGGGAGACGGGGAGCGCGGTGAGCAGCGCCCAGGCGAGGGCGAGCGCCCCGAACCGGGCCCAGAGGCGGGGGACGACCGCGAGTGCGGCGCCGGCCGCCA
The DNA here is from genome assembly GCF_042889835.1 of Streptomyces sp. NPDC002463. Classification (NCBI taxonomy): domain Bacteria; kingdom Bacillati; phylum Actinomycetota; class Actinomycetes; order Kitasatosporales; family Streptomycetaceae; genus Streptomyces; species Streptomyces sp. NPDC002463. The sequence goes on along the minus strand of NZ_JBIARL010000010.1, from coordinate 45,361 downwards.
CCAGGACCAGGGCCGCCGTCGCCGGGTAGGAGCCCAGCGCGTTCACGGCGTGCTCGCCGGACCAGACCTCCGTCGTCCGGGCCACCGGCCCGAGAAGCCCCACCACCGCGGGCGGCAGCGCCCACACGACCCCGAGCGCAGCGACCCCGGCACCCGCACCGGCAAGCCCGAGCCGGATCCCACGTGGCGGCCACCCACGGCCACCGGCCGACGCGACGGCGCCGGCCCCCGTGCCGGCCGCGCCGGACCGGGTGTCGGCCGTGGCCGCAGGCCCGGATCCCGTCCCCGACTCCCCGCCCGCCGATACCGGCGCCGCCGCGCCGCCCAGGCGCCACACCGACGTCAGGGCCAGGGCGCACAGGACGTAGCCCGGGACCGACCAGTCCGTGGGCAGAGCCGTGCGGAGGAGGCCGCCGGTCGCTGCCAGGAGGGCCAGGCCCGATATCGCCGAGGCCGCCGTCGCCACGGCGGGCGCGCGCCAGGACGCGTACAGGGTGATCGCCGCACCCGTGAGGAGGAGGGCGGCGCCGCTCCACGGGGAGACGAGGGAGAGCCAGCCGCCCGTCAGGAGGGACCAGCCGCCCAGGACCGTCGCCGCCACGCCCGCCGTGATCCGGATCCCCGCGGGACGGGTCCACAGCACGAGCGCCGCGTCCGCCGTCGCCGTCACGAGCGCCGCCCACGCGAGGGCCGTCGGACCGCCGCCGGCCGCAAGGACACCCAGCGGCAGCGGCAGCTGCGCCGCGACCACGGCCACCGGCCGCGGGATCCGCAGCCGGGACAGCACCGATCCGTACGCCGTCCACGCGCCCGCGAGGACCGCCGACGCCGCGGCCGTGTACCCCAGGCCGTCCGTCTCCGGCAGTGCCACCCGGTGCAGCGCGTACGCGTCGAGAACCGTCAGGACCAGCCCGAGCGCCGCCACCGACTCGGCCGTCGACAGCAGGCCCTTGCGCAGCAGCGCCACCGGCGCCGCGAGCGCCGCACCGGTCACCACGGCCAGCACCGCCGCACGGCCGCCGATCCCCATCGAGCCCCAGCTCACCAGGGTGAAGGCGACCGCCGCGATCGTCAGCAGCGTCCCGCCGAGCGTGAGCAGCACGTTCTGCGCGCTCCGCGGCGTCGAGTCCGCGAGCGGCGTGCGCGGGTGCAGCGGGGCCGCCGCCACCGGCGGGTACAGCACCTGGATCAGCCAGGCGCGGCGGGCCAGCAACTGGGAGCGGCGCGCGTCGAGTTGCGCCAGCTCGCGGTCGACGAGCACCAGCTCGTCCGCGGGCGGCAGGGAGTTGTCCATACCCGGAGTGTGGCTCCGGCCGCAGCCGGCGGGAATGCGTCCCGGTACTCAGATTCCCGCGGTTCCCGCCTGAGTACGTCCACACTGGGGGCATGGACTGGTGCCGGTACCGCTTCCGCTGTGTCTGGCGGCTCGCCGCCCCGCCCGACGCCGTCTACGCCGTCCTCGGACGCGCCGAGGAGTACCCGCGCTGGTGGCCCCAGGTCCGTGAGGTCGTCCCCCTCGACGAGACCACCGGGAGCGCCCGCTTCCGCTCCTTCCTCCCGTACGACCTCGTCGTCACCGTCCGGGCCGTGCGCCACGACCCGGCCGCCCGCGTCCTGGAGATCGGCCTCGGCGGGGACCTGGAGGGATGGGCCCGCTGGACCCTCACCGGCGAAGGGACCGGCACCCGCGTCCTGTACGAGCAGGAGGTCGAGGTCCGCGCCCGGCTCCTGAGGGCCCTGGCCGTCCCCGGGCGGCCCGTCTTCCGCGCCAATCACGCCCTGATGATGCGGGGCGGACGACGGGGACTGGCGGCTCACCTGCGCGCGGTTTGAATCAGCGGCACGAAGGGCTGTATGGTTCAACCCGTTCCCGGGCGATTAGCTCAGCGGGAGAGCACTTCGTTCACACCGAAGGGGTCACTGGTTCGATCCCAGTATCGCCCACCGGGAGAGGCCGGTCCGTCGAAAGACGGACCGGCCTCAGCCGTTTCCGGGGCCGGTCACGCCGCCGTCCCCAGCTCCGGCCGCAGCGGCCACGCCGGGTCCACCGTCTCCGGCGTCCCCTGCCGGGTGAACCAGGCCTGGAGCCCCCGCGCCTGCGCCGCGTGCCACACCGCCTGGAGCGTGTGGAGCTCGCCCGGTGTCAGCCGCTCGAGACGGGACGAGAAGCGCCGCGCCACCGCCCGTACGACATCCATCGCCGCCGTCGCGTCCGCCGCGGCGTCGTGCGCGCCCGTCAGCTCGACCTCGTAGTGGGCGCACAGGTCCGTCAGCGTCCTGCGGCCCTTCCGGTAGCGGTCCAGGTGCTTGTCCAGGACCCGCGGGTCCAGGACCGTCAGGGGGCTGCCCGCCGTGTAGTTCCCCAGCGACGAAGCCCGGTGCCGGCGCAGCTCGCGGTCCAGGATCGTCAGGTCGAACGGCGCGTTCATCACCACCAGCGGCCGCCCCGCCGCCGACTGCTCGGCCAGCGCCCGCGCCAGCTCCTCCATCACCGGCGCCGGCCAGCGGCCGTTCCGCTGGAGGTGATCGTCCGTCAGACCGTGGACGGCCGTCGCCCCCTCCGGCACCGGTATGCCGGGGTTGACCAGCCAACGCGTCACCCGCGGACGCGCCCCCATCGTGTCCTGGACGACGAGGGCGGCCGAGACGATCCGGTCCTCCTCGACGTCAACTCCTGTGGTCTCCGTGTCGAAAGCGGCCAGGGGCCCTTCGTACCAGTGCATCGACATCCCCGAACTCCCTGCACACGTGCGGCAGATGGCCAACCCCCTGCCCCGAAACGGTGATACCCGGACTGTTTGCGTCGTACGCGGACCGGTCACAACACAAGGGACGGGGAAGGAAGACGACATGGCGCTCGCCCAGCCCGAGTCGGGAGGGCTGCCGCCCCAGCGGGTGGCACCGACGCGCGGCTCACTCGCCACCACCGCCTGCATGGAGACCCTTCAGGTGGGATACCTGCACGCCGTCGCCGCCGCGGCCGGCTGCTCGCTGTCCCAGCCCTTTCCGGACAACGGCATCGACTGGCACGTGAGCCACAGTGCTCCCGGGCACACCGTCGACGACGAAGTGACCATCAAGGTGCAGCTCAAGTGCACCTACCAGATTCCGCCGCGCCCGCCGGGCGGCACGTTCTCGTTCACCCTCGACAACGACCACCTGGTGAAACTCGCCCGGACGCCGGTGTCCGTGCACAAGATCCTGGTCGTGATGCTCGTCCCGAGGTCGCCCGAGGACTGGCTGAGAGCGAGCCACGACCGGCTCGACCTGCGGCACTGCTGCTACTGGACCAACCTGGCCGGACACCCGGTCACGGGACGGCGCCGGACCACCGTGCGCATCCCGACGACGCGGATCTTCGACGACCGGGCGCTCTGCGAGATCATGACCCGGGTCGGCGTGGGAGGGAGACCTTGATGCACCGACCGATCGACGAACGCGGGTTCGGGGACGAGGGGGACGGGGCCGGGCGCGGCCCCGTCCCCCCGCCCTACCGGCCCCATCCGGCGCCCGGCGAGACCCCCGGACCCTGGACCGGCATCCCCGCCCCGCCCATCGGGCCCTGGGCCGACACCCAGGGCGCACCCGACCCGGGCAGGGTCGACCCGCGGGTCCTCGGCGCGCTCCTCGCCCGGCACGGCTGGCGGCGGCGCGGCGGTGCCGTCGGCCGCTACAGCCGCTGGACCCCGCCCGGCAGCGGCACCGGCACGAGCCTCCTCGTCCCGGAGAGCCGCGCCTTCCCGGACTGCGAGGACCTGCTCGGCGAGGCGCTCACCGCCCTCGCCCGCAGCGCCACGCCCTCCGCCCGCGAGGTCCTCACCGGCCTCTCCGTGCCCAGCGACGAGATCCGCTGGTGGCGCGACGTGCCCCCGGGCCCGGCCGGCACCGTCCCCTGGACCGTGCAGGAGCAGCTCAGATCCGCCGCCCGCCAGCTCCTCCTCGCCGGCGCCCTCGCCGTGCGCGGCCGGGCCGGCTACCACGGAGCCCGGCACCGCAGGGCCGCCCAGGCCTCCCTGGAGACCGTCGTCGTCGGCGCGGCGCCCGGCGGGCGCGGCCTGACCGCGTTCCTGCCGGTCGACCCCGGCCGCCCGATCGCCGTCCGGCTCTACCACGCGCTGTACGCGGCCCGCGAGGCCGTCGACTACCAGCGGGCCACCGGCGGCATGGAGGCCTTCGACGCCGCCGTCGAGGCGGGCGTCAGCCGCGAGCTCACGGAGGCGCTCGTCGCCCTCGTCCGCGGCACCGAGGGCGCCCGCGTCGCCCTGGAGTGGGCGCCGGCCGCCGGCGCGCCCGAGGGATGCGCGGCCCGGCCCGAACCGGTCGAGTTCTCGCCCGGGGACCTGCCCGCGCTGCGGGAGGCGAGTGCCCGCTACCTCACCGACGAGCCCTCCGTGCCGGTCCGGCTCACCGGCGCCGTCGTCCGCATGCGCCGCTCCGGGCCGCGCGGCGAGGGGATCGTACGGCTCCGGGTGCTCGGCGGCGCGGAGGTGCCGCACGTCCGGGTCGCCCTCGACGAGGAGGCGTACCGCACGGCAGGCCACGCCCACCTCGTCGGCCTCCCGATCCGGGTCGTGGGCCGCCTGGAGAGCCGCGGCGGCTTCCGGCGGCTCACCGACGCCTCCGGGGTCGTCCCCGTCCAGGTCGACGAGACGGAACGGGACCGGCTCCTCAAGGCGCTGCACGAGAACCTCGACTTCTTCGAGGAGGCGTGCGGGCCGGACGACGAGGAGTGAGGACGGGGCACCCGCGTGCCGGGGAAACCCTTTCGCGGGCGGCGCCGACCGCTCGGTAAGATCGGTGACGACGCGGCACCTCGTCTCTGCCGCGCGTCGCCGGCGCCGGCACCTCGTGTCTGCCTGCGCCCTTATGTATGGAGTACCCGTGTCTGATGTCCGTGTGACCGTCCAGTCCGCCTCGGAGGCAGAGGAGAGGGCGGTGAGCGCGGGCACCACCGCCGGCGCCCTGTTCGCCGACGACCGCACCGTCATCGCCGCCCGCGTGGGCGGCGAGCTGAAGGACCTGTCGTACGAGCTCCGCGACGGCGATGTCGTCGAGGGCGTCGAGATCTCCTCCCCGGACGGTCTCGACATCCTCCGCCACTCGACCGCGCACGTCATGGCCCAGGCCGTGCAGGAGCTCTTCCCCGAGGCCAAGCTGGGCATCGGCCCGCCGGTCCGGGACGGCTTCTACTACGACTTCGACGTCGAGAAGCCCTTCACTCCCGAGGACCTCAAGGTCATCGAGAAGAAGATGCAGGAGATCCAGAAGCGCGGCCAGCGCTTCGCCCGCCGCGTGGTGACCGACGAGGCCGCCCGCGAGGAGCTGGCGGACGAGCCGTACAAGCTGGAGCTCATCGGCATCAAGGGTTCCGCGTCGACCGACGACGGCGCGAACGTCGAGGTGGGCGGCGGCGAGCTGACCATCTACGACAACCTCGACGCCAAGACCGGCGAGCTGTGCTGGAAGGACCTCTGCCGTGGTCCGCACCTGCCCACCACCCGGAACATCCCGGCGTTCAAGCTGATGCGCAACGCGGCCGCCTACTGGCGCGGCAGCGAGAAGAACCCGATGCTCCAGCGCATCTACGGCACCGCCTGGCCGTCGAAGGACGAGCTGAAGGCGCACCTCGACTTCCTCGCCGAGGCCGAGAAGCGCGACCACCGCAAGCTGGGCAACGAGCTCGACCTCTTCTCCATCCCGGACGAGATCGGCTCCGGCCTCGCGGTCTTCCACCCCAAGGGCGGCATCATCCGCCGGGTCATGGAGGACTACTCGCGCAAGCGCCACGAGGAGGAGGGCTACGAGTTCGTCTACTCGCCGCACGCCACCAAGGGCAAGCTGTTCGAGAAGTCCGGCCACCTGGACTGGTACGCCGAGGGCATGTACCCCCCCATGCAGCTCGACGAGGGCGTGGACTACTACCTCAAGCCCATGAACTGCCCGATGCACAACCTGATCTTCGACGCGCGCGGGCGCTCCTACCGTGAGCTGCCGCTGCGCCTGTTCGAGTTCGGCACCGTGTACCGGTACGAGAAGTCGGGCGTCGTCCACGGCCTGACCCGCGCCCGTGGCTTCACCCAGGACGACGCGCACATCTACTGCACCCGCGAGCAGATGGCGGAGGAGCTCGACAAGACCCTCACCTTCGTCCTGAACCTGCTCCGCGACTACGGTCTGAACGACTTCTACCTGGAGCTGTCGACCAAGGACCCGGAGAAGTTCGTCGGCTCCGACGAGGTGTGGGAGGAGGCCACCGCGGTCCTCCAGCAGGTCGCCGAGAAGCAGGGTCTCCCGCTGACCCCCGACCCGGGCGGCGCCGCGTTCTACGGCCCGAAGATCTCGGTGCAGGCGCGGGACGCCATCGGCCGCACCTGGCAGATGTCGACCGTCCAGCTCGACTTCAACCTGCCGGAGCGCTTCGACCTGGAGTACACCGCGCCGGACGGCACCAAGCAGCGCCCGGTCATGATCCACCGCGCGCTGTTCGGCTCGATCGAGCGGTTCTTCGCCGTGCTCCTCGAGCACTACGCGGGCGCGATGCCGCCGTGGCTGGCCCCGGTCCAGGCGACCGGCATCCCGATCGGTGACGCGCACGTCGACTACCTGCACGAGTTCGCCGCGAAGGCGAAGAAGCAGGGCCTGCGGGTGGAGGTCGACTCCTCCTCGGACCGGATGCAGAAGAAGATCCGGAACGCGCAGAAGCAGAAGGTCCCGTTCATGATCATCGCGGGTGACGAGGACATGGCCGCCGGTGCCGTCTCCTTCCGCTACCGCGACGGTTCGCAGGAGAACGGCATCCCCGTCGACGAGGCGATCGCCAAGCTCGCCAAGGTCGTCGAGGACCGCGTCCAGGTCTGACGCACGCATCTCGCGGTCAGGAGGCCCCCGGGGATCCCCCGGGGGCCTCTCCGTACGTCGGTCCTGTCAGCCCTCGCCCTCCCGGCGGAAGACCTGGATCAGCCAGGACGAGAACGAGCCCGTCACCGCGCCGAGCAGGGCCAGGCCGCAGGCCATCATGCCCACCGCGACCAGTCGGCCCACCGGCGTCACGGGCACCACGTCCCCGTAGCCCACGGTCGCCAGCGTCGCGCAGGCCCACCACACCGCGTCGCCGAAGGTGACGATGGACGCGCCCGGGGCGCCGTACTCGACGTCGTAGACGGTGAGCGCGCCGGCGAAGCCGAGCAGCGTCGCGGAGAGCCCCGCGTACGCCATGACGCGGGCGTAGAGCGTGAGCCGGGGCTCCTGATGCCGACGCTGGGCCCGGTCGTACGCGGTCACCACCCGCAGCGGCCGCAGCAGCGGCAGGATCAGCACCACCGTGTCCAGGAAGTGGTGGCGCACGAAGCGCAGCGGGCCGAGACCGCTGAGCTTGAGGCGCACCGCGTAGTCGACGACGAAAACGGCCCAGGAGGAGAACAGGAGGGCGAGACAGAAGTCGCGCCAGCCGGGAGGCAGGTCGCGGCCGAGGATCCGCATCGCGTAGCTGCCGAGGAAGACGAGGGAGGCCACCGTCAGCGGGATCTCCATCCGACGGTCCCAGCGCTCCTGCCTCGGAGGAATGGGCGGCCTGTCTCTCATCGGATCAGCATGGCCCGTGCATGGATCTTCCGCCCCGGCGACACGTTCCGAACGGGCGACGCAATATGCTGCTGAGCATGACGACTGAGCCGGAGCAGCAGATCGGAGTGGGGACGCAGGACGCGTTCCAGCGCCTGTGGACGCCTCACCGGATGGCGTACATCCAGGGCGAGAACAAGCCGACCGGGCCGGGGTCCGAGGACGGTTGTCCGTTCTGCGTGATTCCGTCGAAGTCGGACGAGGACGGTCTGGTGATCGCACGCGGCCAGGGTGTGTACGCGGTGCTCAACCTCTACCCGTACAACGGCGGTCACCTGATGGTCGTCCCGTACCGGCACGTCGCCGACTACACCGACCTCGACGAGGCGGAGACGGTCGAGCTCGCCGCCTTCACCAAGCGGGCGATGGTCGCGCTGCGGGCGGCGTCCGGGGCGCACGGCTTCAACATCGGCATGAACCAGGGCGCCGTCGCGGGCGCCGGCATCGCCGCGCACCTGCACCAGCACGTGGTGCCCCGCTGGGGCGGGGACACCAACTTCATGCCGGTCGTCGGGCACACCAAGGTGCTGCCGCAGCTGCTGGCCGACACCCGGAAGATGCTGGCCGACGCCTGGCCGGCCACCCTCTGACCGGCTGACGCGTCCGTGGGAGACCCGGGTCAGGCGTCGTAGACGTCGGCCTTCTTCGGGCCCGGGTCCTGGATGCCGCCGCTGAGGACGAGCGAGCGGTTGGTGAAGCGCTCCGTGTCCACGTTGTGCTCGTCGAGCACCCTTATGGTCGCGGCATGGACGGCGCGGAGCACCGGCGTCGCCATGCGGATGGCGTCGTCGGCCATGAAGCGGTTCTTCCAGGGCGGCCCGGCCCAGACGTGCCGCAGACCGAACGGCTCGGGCAGCGTCATCTTGCCGCCGAGGAAGTCCAGGACCGGCGGGTACCAGGTGAGCGGGGCGCGCACCGCGAGCCGGACGATGTCGTTGGTCCCGAGGAGGGGCTGCTGGATCTCCTTCGTCTCCCAGAAGCGGACGGTCTTGGCGACCTCCTTGGTCTTCGCCTTCGGCTTCGTGGTGAAGAGGCCGTGGATGGGGCCGAGCGCGTGGCCGGTGACCTCGATCCGGAGCGTGTCGTGCAGCGAGGTGACGGTGACCATCATCGTGAGGACCAGGTTGCCGTCGTAGAGGGTGAACTGGACGCCGAGGTAGTAGCGGTTGCCCGAGTCGAACTGCTGCTCGTTGCAGATGCGCTGTATCTCGTGCGGCTTGACCTGGTAGTGGACGATGTTGTCGCTCTCGGGGCGGGTGACCTCGTCCGCGCCCTCGCCGACCGAGGAGACGATCCAGTGCTTGACGGTCGGCTTGGGGAAGCCGGTCTTGAGCGCGCCGCGATCGAGCAGCGCCAGCTCGTCGTGGATCTTGCGGGCGATGTCCCAGGCGCGGAACGCGTGCATCTCCCGGCCGGGCAGGGGGACGAGGTTCTCGGCGAGCGACCAGCTGCCCCAGCGGGGGCCCAGGCCGAGGACGCCCTTGCCTCCGGCGTAGAAGACGATGTTGGACTGCTGCTCCGCCGAGAGCTTCTCCAGGTTGAGCCGGAGCGCCTCCGCCGACTTCTCGCCCGGGTCCTGGGGGACGGACTTGGGGACGTGGGGGCCGACGCCGCCGCCGCCGAGCAGGCCCGACCAGCGCTCGCGCAGGTCGATGGCGGTGTTCAGGCAGATCCGGCCCGCGAGGTACCAGCCGACGACCGGGGCGACGACCATCGCGCGCAGGTAGTTCGGCAGGATCCCGTCGAAGGGCAGCTTGATCAGGACGAGCACCGCGAAGATGCCGGCGACCCACAGCAGGCCGGTGCCGATGGCGCTGTGGCGCTTGTTGTCGGCGCCGGCGACGAGACGGCGGAGCTGGATGACGCCGAGCCAGAGCAGCAGGCCGGGCAGGAAGAGGACGCCGCAGAAGAAGGTGACCAGGGTCAGCTTGATGTCGCGCTGCCTGCGCAGATGGGTGGCGGCCAGGCAGTGCTCGACGACCGGCTGCGGCTCGGCCCCGAAGGACTGGATCAGGGCCTTGCGGGCGCCGCCGAGCATCCGGGCCTGGACCGCGCGGGAGAAGGCCTCGCCGAGGTCGGGGCTGAACAGCCCCCACTTCCCCTCCTTGACCGTGGTCTTGTAGAGGTCGTTGTCGGCTTCCTGGATCGTCTTCAGGGGACTGTCCCGGTACGCGGCGGACGCGAGCGCGTTCGTCGCGCCCGTACCGCCTCCCGAGAACTGGAGGGGGATCTGAGCCCCCGGTCCGAAACCGTCGATCGCCACTGCCGCCCCCATCGCGCGCGAGTACCTGTGCGGGCTGTTCCCAACTGCCGTGCCCCGCACACCTTCTGAGCTGGGCACCACAGCGTAACCGGGTACGGCCGGATGCGTCACGGCCTGTGGATGTCGTCGGCCGAATGACGTCCGCCCGGCAGCCGCCGGGCGGACGTGGTCCCTTGTCGCTCCGTCGACTAGGAGCCTTTTTCGGCCTGTTCGCGGACCTTCTCCGCCAGGTGCGGCGGCATCGGCTCGTGCCGGGCGTACGTGCGGTCGAACCGGCCGGTGCCGTGCGAGATCGCCCGCAGGTCGATCGCGTACCGCCCGATCTCGATCTCCGGAACCTCGGCCCTGACCACGGTCCGGCCCGGACCGGCCTGGTCGGTGCCGACGACCCGGCCGCGCCGCCCCGACAGGTCGCTCATGACCGGGCCGACGTACTCGTCGGGGACGAGGACCTCGACCTGGGCGACCGGTTCGAGGAGGTGGACGGGCACCTCGGCGGCCGCCTCGCGCAGCGCGAGCGCCCCGGCGGTCTGGAAGGCGGCGTCGGAGGAGTCCACCGAGTGGGCCTTGCCGTCCCGCAGCGTGACCCGGATGTCGACCAGCGGATGGCCGGTGGACAGCCCCCGCGCAGCCTGCGCCCGTACGCCCTTCTCGACGGACGGGACGAACTGGCGCGGGACGGCCCCGCCGACCACCTTGTCGACGAACTCGATGCCGCTGCCCGGCGGCAGCGGCTCCACATCGATCTCGCAGATGGCGTACTGGCCGTGCCCGCCGGACTGCTTGACGTGCCGGCCCCGGCCCGAGGAGGCGCCTCCGAAGGTCTCGCGCAGCGCCACCTTGTACGGCACGGCGTCGACCTGCACGCCGTACCGGCCGCGCAGCCGGTCCAGGGCGACCTCCTGATGGGCCTCGCCCAGGCACCACAGCACCACCTGCCGGGTGTCCTGGTTCTGTTCGAGCCGCAGCGTCGGGTCCTCGGCGACGAGCCGGGCGAGGCCCTGCGAGAGCCGGTCCTCGTCGGCCTTGCCGTGGGCCTGGACGGCCAGCGGCAGCAGCGGCTCCGGCATCGTCCACGGCTCCATCAGGAGCGGATCGTCCTTGGCGGAGACGGTGTCCCCGGTCTCCGCGTGGCCGAGCCGGGCGACACAGGCCAGGTCCCCGGCGATGCACTCCGCGAGCGGGCGCTGCTGCCTGCCGAACGGGGAGGTGAGCCCACCGACCCGCTCGTCCGCCTCGTGCAGCTCATGGCCGTCGCGGGACCCGTCCAGGCCGTGACCGGAGACGTGCACGGTCTCGTCGGGGCGCAGGGTGCCGGAGAAGACCCGGACCAGGGAGATCCGGCCCACATAGGGGTCGGCGGCCGTCTTGACGACCTCGGCGACCAGCGGCCCCTCCGGGTCGCAGGTGAGCGGGGGCCGGGAGCGCCCGTCGGGGGTGGTCACGGTGGGCGCCTCGTGCTCCAGGGGGGAGGGGAAGCCGCCGGTGATCAGCTCCAGGAGTTCGAGGGTGCCGAGCCCCTGCGTCCCGCCGTCGGCGGCGGGGGCGGCCGCGAGCACCGGATGGAAGGTGCCCCGGGCGACGGCCTTCTCCAGGTCGTCGACGAGGGTCTTCACGTCGATCTCCTCGCCGCCGAGGTACCGGTCCATCAGGGTCTCGTCCTCGCTCTCGGCGATGATCCCCTCGATGAGCCGGGCGCGGGCCTCCGCGATGAGCGCCCGCTGACCCTCGTCCGGCTCGTTCTCCCGGCGCACCCCGGACGAGTAGTCGAAGATCCGCTCCGAGAGCAGGCCGACCAGGCCGGTCGCGGGTGCGTGCCCGTCGGCGCCCTCGGAGCCGCGCACCGGCAGGTAGAGGGGGAGGACGGCGTCGGGGTCGTCCCGGCCGAAGAGCCCGGCGCAGACGGCGGTGAGCTCGGTGAAGTCGGTGCGGGCCGTGTCGAGGTGGGTGACGACGATGGCGCGGGGCATGCCTACGGCGGCGCACTCCTCCCAGATCATGCGGGTGGAGCCCGCGACGGCGTCGGCCTCCTGGGCGGCCGAGACGACGAAGAGGGCCGCGTCCGCCGCGCGCAGACCGGCCCGCAGCTCCCCGACGAAGTCGGCGTACCCGGGGGTGTCGAGGAGATTGATCTTGAATCCGTCCCAGCCGACCGGGACGAGGGAGAGCTGTACGGAACGCTGCTGGCGGTGCTCGATCTCGTCGTAGTCGGAGACGGTGCCGCCGTCCTCGACCCGCCCGGCCCGGTTCACCGCTCCCGCGGTCTGCGCCAGGGCCTCGACGAGGGTCGTCTTGCCCGATCCGCTGTGGCCGACCAGCACCACGTTCCGTACGGCCGAGGGCCGGTCGGCCGTAGGTGCCCTGCCGGCGGCTCCGGCGGGGGTCTTCGCCTTGTCACCCATGATGTGTTCCTCCCGACTGCTCGCACGGTGCGGCGGGACGCGGGCGCGGGGGAGTGGTGTGTCGCGGTACGGCTCCTGCGGTGCCCGCGGTGGTCCTTCGAGCTTTGCACCGACGCCAGGAAGCGTCCATACGTCGTACATGCGGGAGCCCCCCGGAGGGACGCCGGAGGGACGCCGACGCGACGGGGCGGGTGCCCGCCGGTGCGCCGGGACGCGCGTGGATACGATGGGCGAGCCGGTGGTCGTAGGGGCCGCGCGGCCCACCGAACCTCGGGAAGGCCATGCTGAACAAGTACGCGCGTGCCTTTTTCACGCGTGTCCTCACACCGTTCGCCGCGTTTCTGCTCCGCCGGGGCGTCAGCCCCGACGCGGTCACGCTCATCGGCACGGCGGGGGTGATGGCCGGTGCGCTGGTCTTCTTCCCCCGCGGAGAATTCTTCTGGGGCACGATCGTCATCACCCTGTTCGTCTTCTCCGACCTCGTCGACGGCAACATGGCCCGGCAGGCGGGGATCTCCAGCCGCTGGGGAGCCTTCCTCGACTCGACGCTCGACCGGGTCGCCGACGGTGCGATCTTCGGCGGCTTCGCGCTCTGGTACGCAGGCACGGGCGACGACAACATCCTGTGCGCCGTGGCGATCTTCTGCCTGGCCAGCGGCCAGGTCGTCTCGTACACCAAGGCCCGGGGCGAATCGATCGGCCTGCCCGTCGCCGTGAACGGCCTCGTCGAGCGCGCCGAGCGCCTGGTGATCTCCCTGGTCGCCGCGGGCCTCGCGGGCCTCCACAAGTTCGGCGTGCCCGGCGTCGAGGTGCTCCTGCCGATCGCCCTGTGGATCGTGGCCGTCGGCAGCGCCGTCACCCTGGGCCAGCGGGTCGTGACCGTGCGCCGGGAGTCGGCCGAGGCGGACGCCGCCACGGCCGGGGGCGGCGGGGCGGCCTCGTGAGCACCTTCAAGGAACGACTGAGCGACGGTCTGTACGGCGCCGGGTGGGCGACCGTGAAGAAGCTGCCGGAGCCGGTGGCGACGGGCCTCGGCCGGCGGATCGCGGACATCGCCTGGAAGCGGCGCGGCAAGAGCGTCCTGCGGCTCGAGTCCAACCTCGCGCGCGTGGTGCCGGACGCCACGCCCGAGCGGCTCGCCGAGCTGTCGCAGGCCGGCATGCGCTCGTACATGCGGTACTGGATGGAGTCCTTCCGGCTGCCGACCTGGACCAGGGAACGGGTCGAGCGGTCCATCGACATCAAGGACCGCCACTATCTGGAGGACGGCCTCGCCTCCGGGCGCGGTGTCATCCTCGCGCTGCCGCACCTGGCCAACTGGGACCTCGCGGGCGTGTGGGTGACCCGCTCGGTCGGCGTGCCCTTCACGACGGTCGCCGAACGGCTCAAGCCCGAGTCGCTGTACGACCGGTTCGTCGCCTACCGCGAGTCCCTCGGCATGGAGGTCCTGCCCCACACCGGCGGCTCCGCCTTCGGCACCCTCGCCCGGCGGCTGCGGGCCGGCGGCCTGGTCTGCCTGGTCGCCGACCGCGACCTGTCGGCCTCCGGCACCGAGGTCACCTTCTTCGGGGACACCGCGCGGATGCCGGCCGGACCGGCGATCCTCGCCCAGCAGACCGGCGCGCTGCTGCTGCCGGTGACCCTCTGGTACGACGACTCGGCGGTCATGAAGGGCCGGATCCACCCACCCGTCGACGTGCCCGAGTCAGGTACGCGGGCCGAGAAGACGTCCGTCATGACACAGGCGCTCGCCGACGCGTTCGCCGCGGGCATCGCGGACCACCCGGAGGACTGGCACATGCTGCAACGACTGTGGCTCTCGGACCTGGAGGAGCGGGAGGAGTCGACCGCGTGAAGATCGGGATCGTCTGCCCGTACTCCTGGGACGTGCCGGGCGGCGTCCAGTTCCACATCCGCGACCTCGCCGAGCACCTCATCCGGCTCGGCCACGAGGTCTCCGTCCTCGCCCCCGCCGACGACGAGACCCCGCTGCCGCCTTACGTCGTCTCCGCGGGCCGCGCCGTGCCCGTGTCGTACAACGGCTCGGTGGCCCGGCTCAGCTTCGGCTTCCTCTCCGCCGCGCGGGTCCGCCGCTGGCTGCACGACGGCACCTTCGACGTCGTCCACATCCACGAGCCGGCCTCGCCCTCCCTGGGGCTGCTCACCTGCTGGGCGGCGCAGGGGCCGATCGTGGCCACCTTCCACACCTCGAACCCCCGCTCGCGGGCCATGATCGCCGCGTACCCGATCCTCCAGCCCGCCCTGGAGAAGATCAGCGCCCGCATCGCGGTGAGCGAGTACGCGCGCCGGACGCTGGTGGAGCACCTCGGCGGCGACGCCGTCGTCATCCCGAACGGCGTCGACGTCGGCTTCTTCGCCCGCGCCGAACCGAAGAAGGAGTGGCAGGGCGAGACCCTCGGCTTCATCGGCCGCATCGACGAGCCGCGCAAGGGCCTGCCCGTCCTCATGCGGGCCCTCCCGAAGATCCTCACCGAGCGGCCCGGCGCCCGGCTCCTCGTCGCCGGGCGCGGCGACGAGGAGGAGGCCGTGGCCTCGCTGCCGGCCGCGATGCGCTCCCGGGTGGAGTTCCTCGGCATGGTCAGCGACGAGGACAAGGCGCGGCTGCTGCGCAGCGTCGACGTGTACGTGGCGCCCAACACCGGCGGCGAGAGCTTCGGCATCATCCTCGTCGAGGCGCTGTCGGCCGGCGCGCCGGTCCTCGCCTCCGACCTGGACGCCTTCGTACAGGTCCTCGACCAGGGCGCGGCGGGCGAGCTCTTCGCCAACGAGGACGCGGACGCGCTCGCGGACGCGGCGATCGCGCTCCTCGGCGACGAGACGCGCCGCGCGGAACTGAGCACCAGGGGCTCGGCGCACGTACGCCGTTTCGACTGGTCGACGGTCGGCGCGGACATCCTGGCGGTGTACGAGACGGTGACGGACGGGGCGGCGTCGGTGGACACGGACGAACGCCCACCGGGCTTGCGGGCGCGGCTGGGCTTGTAGGACCGCCGCAGTCCGCGGGGCGGCGCCCCCGCCCCCCGCCGTGTGGGCAATCGTCCCGCTGGGGCGAGGGGGGTCCCCTGCTCGAGCGAAGCCGAGAGCTTGGGGAGGGTGGGCACACGGGACGGCGCCCCTAGCGGCGCCTCCGCATTCCGAGCCTGGACCCGCACCACGAGTGCGGCGCACGTCAGGTGCGGGTCCGGGCTCGGGAGCCTCTGGCGCCGGCAAGGGCGCCGTTCCGTTGTGCCCACCCGTTTCGCCCCGGCGGAACGCATGCCCACAACGGGGCGGAACGCATGCCCGCAGCGGGGCGGGGCAGGGTGTTCGGATGGAAACGATCACGCGGCTCGACCTCGGGCACATCATTCGCCCCGCACACGAATGGCACGGCCCCCACGCCCGCGTGGAGCCCGTTCTCGGGTACCTCGTGCGGCACGCGGGCGTGAGGGTGCTGTTCGACACCGGCCTGGGGACGGGGTCCCCGGAGACCGACGCCCATTACCGGCCCGTCCGGCACCCCCTGGACGTCGGCCCCGACGACGTCGACCTCGTCGTCAACTGCCACCTGCACTTCGACCACATCGGCGGCAACCAGCGCTTCCCCGACACCCCCGTCCTCGTCCAGGGCAAGGAGCTCGCCGTCGCCCGCGCCGGCGGGTACACCATCGACTCGCTCCTGCCGGGCGTCCGCTACGAGGAGCTCGACGGCGAGCACGAGATCGCGCCGGGCCTGCTGGTCGTGCCGACGCCCGGCCACACCGAGGGCCACCAGTCGCTCGTCGTCGACCACGGCGACCGGATCACGGTCCTCGCGGGTCAGGCGTACGACTTCGCCCACGAGTTCGGCAGCCCGTACCTCCCCTGGCTCGACCGGCTCGGCGAGCTCGCCGCAGGCTGTCCCGCACGTGTCCTGTTCGCCCATGACCACGACCTTTGGGAAGGTGTGCTGCCGCCGCCCCGGTAGCCTGTGCGCCCGTGACCGAAACCCTGATCTGGACCGTCGTCGCGCTGATCCTCATCGGCGTCTATCTGAGCTGGACCGCCGGACGGCTCGACCGTCTGCACACGCGCATCGACGCCGCCCGCGCCGCCCTGGACGCGCAGCTGCTGCGCCGGGCCTCGGTCACCCAGGAGCTCGCCACCTCCGGCGTCCTCGACCCGGCCGCCTCGATCGTGCTGTACGAGGCCGCGCACGCCGCCCGGCAGGCGGAGGAGGACCACCGGGAGGTCGCCGAGAGCGAGCTGAGCCAGGCGCTGCGGGCCGTCTTCGGCGAGCCCGAGCAGGTGGAGCTCGTACGGCAGGCGCCGGGCGGCGAGGAGGCCGCCGGGGAGCTGGCCGCGGCCGTCCGCCGGGTGCCGATGGCCCGCCGTTTCCACAACGACGCCGTCCGGGCCGCCCGCGCCCTGCGCCGCCACCGCAAGGTCCGCTGGTTCCGGCTCGCGGGCCACGCGCCGTTCCCGTTGGCCTTCGAAATGGACGACGAGCCGCCGGTGGCCCTTGCCGATCGTCCGGCCTGACCCTCGTAGCCTGGGAAAACGATCCACCGGGTCCACATTGGCCCTTGCTGTGGACCGAGGGTGGCCTGTTTCCTCTTCTTGTCGTCAACCCCTGTTGTCACGAGTGAGGTATCCGTGTCCACCACGCCTTCCACCACCTTCCAGTCCCCCGAGACCGGCACCGCGCGCGTCAAGCGCGGCATGGCCGAGCAGCTCAAGGGCGGCGTGATCATGGACGTGGTCAACGCCGAGCAGGCGAAGATCGCCGAGGACGCCGGCGCCGTGGCCGTCATGGCCCTGGAGCGGGTCCCCGCGGACATCCGCAAGGACGGCGGCGTGGCCCGCATGTCCGACCCGAACATGATCGAGGAGATCATCGGCGCGGTCTCCATCCCGGTCATGGCCAAGTCCCGCATCGGCCACTTCGTCGAGGCCCAGGTCCTCCAGTCCCTCGGCGTCGACTACATCGACGAGTCCGAGGTCCTGACCCCGGCCGACGAGATCAACCACTCCGACAAGTGGGCCTTCACGACCCCCTTCGTCTGTGGCGCCACCAACCTGGGCGAGGCCCTGCGCCGCATCGCCGAGGGCGCGGCCATGATCCGCTCCAAGGGTGAGGCCGGCACCGGCAACGTCGTCGAGGCCGTCCGCCACCTGCGCCAGATCAAGAACGAGATCGCCAAGCTGCGCGGCTTCGACAACAACGAGCTGTTCGCCGCCGCCAAGGAGCTGCGCGCCCCGTACGAGCTCGTCAAGGAGGTCGCCGAGCTCGGCAAGCTGCCGGTCGTGCTGTTCTCCGCCGGTGGCGTCGCCACCCCCGCCGACGCCGCGCTCATGCGCCAGCTCGGCGCCGAGGGCGTCTTCGTCGGCTCCGGCATCTTCAAGTCGGGCGACCCGGCCAAGCGCGCCGCCGCCATCGTGAAGGCCACCACCTTCTACGACGACCCGAAGGTCATCGCGGACGCCTCCCGCAACCTGGGCGAGGCCATGGTCGGCATCAACTGCGACACCCTCCCCGAGTCCGAGCGCTACGCGAACCGGGGCTGGTAAGCACCCATGAGCACGCCCGTAATCGGTGTCCTGGCCCTCCAGGGCGACGTACGGGAGCACCTGATCGCCCTGGCCGCGGCTGACGCCGTGGCCAGGCCGGTCCGGCGTCCCGAGGAGCTCGCCGAGGTCGACGGCCTGGTCATCCCCGGCGGTGAGTCCACCACCATCTCCAAGCTGGCCGTCCTCTTCGGCCTGATGGAGCCGCTGCGCGAGCGGATCGCCGGTGGCATGCCCGTGTACGGCACCTGCGCCGGCCTGATCATGCTCGCCGACAAGATCCTGGACCCGCGCTCGGGCCAGGAGACCTTCGGCGGCATCGACATGATCGTCCGCCGCAACGCCTTCGGGCGGCAGAACGAATCCTTCGAGGCCGGTGTCACGGTCGCGGGAATAGACACCCCCGTCGAGGGCGTCTTCATCCGTGCCCCGTGGGTCGAGTCCGTCGGCGCCCAGGTCGAGGTGCTCGCCGAGCACGAGGGCCACATCGTCGCCGTCCGGCAGGGCCGGGCCCTCGCGACCTCCTTCCACCCCGAGCTCACCGGCGATCACCGGATCCACGAGCTGTTCGTGGACATGGTGCGCGCGGAACGGTGACACGATCCCGGTAGGATCTCTGGGGTTCGTTCAAGAAGTTGGTTACGCGAAGGAGACAGGCAGATGTCCGGCCACTCTAAATGGGCTACGACGAAGCACAAGAAGGCCGTGATCGACGCCAAGCGCGGCAAGCTCTTCGCGAAGCTGATCAAGAACATCGAGGTCGCGGCGCGCACGGGCGGCGCCGACCTGGACGGCAACCCGACGCTGTTCGACGCCGTCCAGAAGGCCAAGAAGCAGTCGGTCCCGAACAAGAACATCGACTCCGCGCTCAAGCGCGGTGCGGGTCTCGAGGCCGGCGGCGCCGACTACGAGACGATCATGTACGAGGGCTACGGCCCGAACGGTGTCGCGGTGCTCATCGAGTGCCTCACCGACAACCGCAACCGTGCCGCCTCCGACGTCCGCGTCGCCATGACCCGCAACGGCGGCTCCATGGCCGACCCGGGCTCGGTCTCGTACCTGTTCAACCGCAAGGGCGTCATCGTGCTCCCCAAGGGCGAGCTGTCCGAGGACGACGTCCTGGAGTCGGTGCTCGAGGCCGGCGCCGAGGAGGTCAACGACCTCGGTGAGTCCTTCGAGATCATCAGCGAGGCCACCGACCTGGTCGCGGTCCGTACCGCCCTCCAGGAGGCCGGCATCGACTACGACTCGGCCGAGTCCAGCTTCGTCCCGACCATGCAGGTCGAGCTCGACGAGGAGGGCGCGCGCAAGATCTTCAAGCTGATCGACGCCCTGGAGGACAGCGACGACGTGCAGAACGTCTTCGCCAACTTCGACGTCAGCGACGAGGTCATGGAGAAGGTCGACGCCTGATCGCGGTCTTCACGAGCAGCGGGCCGACGGGACACACCCCGTCGGCCCGCTGCGTTGTCAGTGCCTGCCGATAGCCTGCAGGAACAGACTTGCGATCAGGGAGGACGGAGTGCGCGTACTCGGGGTGGACCCCGGACTGACCCGGTGCGGCGTCGGTGTGGTCGAGGGCGTCGCCGGACGGCCCCTGACCATGCTCGGGGTCGGCGTCGTGCGCACGGCGGCCGACGCCGACATCGGTGTGCGCCTGGTCGGCATCGAGCGCGGCATAGAGGAGTGGCTCGACCGCTTCTCGCCCGAACTCGTCGCCGTGGAGCGGGTGTTCAGCCAGCACAACGTGCGTACGGTGATGGGCACGGCCCAGGCCAGCGCCGTCGCCATGCTCTGCGCGTCCCGGCGCGGGATCCCCGTCGCCCTGCACACCCCCAGCGAGGTCAAGGCCGCCGTCACCGGCAGCGGCCGGGCCGACAAGGCGCAGGTCGGGGCCATGGTGACCCGGCTGCTGCGGCTCTCCGCCCCGCCCAAGCCGGCCGACGCGGCCGACGCCCTCGCCCTCGCCATCTGCCACATCTGGCGGGCCCCCGCCCAGAACCGTCTGCAGCAGGCCGTCGCCCTGCACGCCACGAAAGGCCGCACGTCATGATCGCCTTCGTCAGCGGCCCCGTCGCCGCCCTCGCCCCCACGACCGCCGTCGTCGAGGTCGGGGGAGTGGGCATGGCCGTCCAGTGCACCCCGAACACCATCGCCGGCCTGCGCGTCGGAGAGCACGCCCGGCTCGCCACCTCCCTCGTCGTCCGTGAGGACTCCCTCACCCTGTACGGCTTCGCCGACGACGACGAGCGGCAGGTCTTCGAGCTCCTCCAGACCGCCAGCGGCGTCGGCCCCCGCCTCGCCCAGGCCATGCTCGGGGTGCACAGCCCCGACGCGCTGCGCCTCGCCGTCTCCACCGGCGACGAGAAGGCCCTCACCGCCGTCCCCGGCATCGGCAAGAAGGGCGCCCAGAAGCTCCTCCTCGAACTGAAGGACAAGCTCGGCGCCCCGCTGGGCAGCAGCGGCCTCGTCGGCGCCCAGCGCGCCGCCGCCACCGGCCCCGCCCCCTGGACCGAGCAGCTCTCCGCCGCCCTCATCGGCCTCGGCTACGCGAGCCGCGAGGCCGAGGAGGCCGTCAGCGCCGTCACCCCGCAGGCCGAGGCCGCGATCGCCGCGGGCGGCTCGGCGCCGGTGCCGCAGCTGCTGCGGGCGGCGCTGCAGACCCTGAACCGCGCACGCTGACGGCGAACCGCCGCGCCCCGCACCACACACCACCACCGAGAAGGCAGACCACGTGAACTGGGACGACGAGACGGACACCGCCGCGGAGCGCATCGTCGGGGCCTCCGCCGAGGGTGACGACCAGGCCGTCGAGGCGGCCCTGCGCCCCAAGGACCTCAACGAGTTCGTCGGCCAGGAGAAGGTCCGCCAGCAGCTCGACCTGGTCCTCAAGGCCGCCCGCCAGCGCGGTGCCACCGCCGACCACGTGCTGCTCTCCGGTGCCCCCGGCCTCGGCAAGACCACCCTCTCGATGATCATCGCCGCCGAGATGAACGCGCCGATCCGCATCACCTCGGGCCCCGCCATCCAGCACGCCGGCGACCTCGCCGCGATCCTCTCCTCCCTCCAGGAGGGCGAGATCCTCTTCCTCGACGAGATCCACCGCATGTCCCGGCCCGCCGAGGAGATGCTCTACATGGCGATGGAGGACTTCCGCGTCGACGTCATCGTCGGCAAGGGCCCCGGCGCCACCGCCATCCCGCTCGAACTCCCGCCCTTCACCCTGGTCGGCGCCACCACCCGGGCCGGACTCCTGCCGCCCCCGCTGCGCGACCGCTTCGGCTTCACCGCCCACATGGAGTTCTACGACCCGAGCGAGCTCCAGCGCGTCATCCACCGTTCCGCCGGACTCCTCGACGTCGAGATCGACCCCGACGGCGCCGCCGAGATCGCCGGCCGCTCCCGCGGCACGCCCCGCATCGCCAACCGCCTGCTGCGCCGGGTCCGCGACTACGCCCAGGTCAGGGCCGACGGAGTGGTCACCCGGGAGGTCTCCGAGGCGGCCCTCAGCGTGTACGAGGTGGACAGCCGCGGCCTCGACCGGCTCGACCGCGCGGTCCTGGAGGCCCTGCTCAAGCTCTTCGGCGGCGGACCCGTCGGACTGTCGACCCTCGCGGTCGCCGTCGGGGAGGAGCGCGAGACCGTCGAGGAGGTCGCCGAGCCCTTCCTCGTACGCGAGGGACTGCTGGCCCGTACGCCCCGTGGCCGGGTCGCCACTCCGGCGGCATGGACGCACCTCGGACTGGTTCCACCGCAGGCAGCGGGCCCGGGCGCCGCAGGGTACGGCACGGGAACGGGACAACAGGGGCTCTTCGGGGCGTGACGGTGCGGACACTCGCCCGGACCGGAACCAGGGTGCGATGCTGGACGTTGTTCCATCGATGCGGACTCGCCTAGACTCCGCCGTTGCCGCCCTTTCTGGTCGGCGCGCCCACCCCCGAAGATCAGGCCGCGGGTTCTCCGCGACCGTGCGAAGGAAACCCGTCCCGTGAGCATCGTGACCCTCCTCCCCTTCATCGTCCTCATCGGGGCCATGTTCCTGATGACCCGCTCTGCCAAGAAGAAGCAGCAGGCGGCGGCGCAGATGCGCAACGAGATGCAGCCCGGCACCGGCGTACGGACGATCGGGGGGATGTACGCCACCGTCAAGGAGATCGGCGACGAGACCGTTCTCCTCGAGGTCGCCCCG
Source organism: Streptomyces sp. NPDC002463 (assembly GCF_042889835.1). Lineage (NCBI taxonomy): Bacteria > Bacillati > Actinomycetota > Actinomycetes > Kitasatosporales > Streptomycetaceae > Streptomyces > Streptomyces sp. NPDC002463. The sequence continues at coordinate 23,340 of NZ_JBIARL010000010.1, read as the reverse complement.
GGCGTGCACGCGGTCTACGCGAAGAACGCGATCGGCGCGGTCCTCGAGGACTCCGAGTACAACCGGATCGTCCACGGTGACGACGAGGGGTCGGACACCGACACCGTCGTCCCGGACGACGCCTCCTCGCTGACCGAGGCCGCCGAGGCCGAGGGCAAGGACGCGGAGACCGTCGAGGACGCGCCGAAGGCCGACCTGACGAAGAAGTCGGACGCGGCCGAGGCCGCCGCCGAGGGTCAGCAGGACGGCAAGGCCGACGGCGAGGCCGACGCGAAGTAGTCGCGGCCGGGGACCGCGCGCACGCCCACCGGCGAGCGCGGTCCCCGGAACGGTTCCACGTCTGCGGGGGCAGGTCCCCACACACACTTCGTGGCCGTCTCACGCATACCCGGCGTGAGGCGGTTGGACAGGGAGATACGACAGGTGGCAGCACCGAAGAAGGGCCGAGGGCCGGCGGGGGGACAGAGCCGTCCGGGCCGCGCCCTGGCACTCATTCTGATCGCCATGGTCGCGCTCACCGGCGGGATGTTCTGGTCGGGGCACACCACCCCGCGCCTCGGCATCGACCTCGCCGGCGGTACGTCGATCACGCTCAAGGCGAAGGCCGAACCCGGCCAGGAGTCGGCGGTCAACGAGACCAACATGAACACGGCGGTCGGCATCATCGAGCGCCGTGTCAACGGTCTGGGTGTCTCCGAGGCCGAGGTCCAGACGCAGGGCGCCGAGAACATCGTCGTCAACATCCCTCGCGGGACGAACGAGAAGCAGGCCCGCGAGCAGGTCGGCACCACCGCCCAGCTCTACTTCCGGCCCGTTCTCGCCGTGACGAACGGCGCCCCGGCGGCGACGCCGAGCGCCGGCACCTCCGGCTCGCCCACGCCGAAGCCGTCGTCCTCCGCCTCCGGCGCGACCGCGGGTGAGAAGTCGGCCACCCCGACGGCCACCGCCTCCACGCAGGGCCGTGCGCTCACCGAGGCCCTCAAGGCCCCGAGCCCGACGCCCACCGCGAGCTCCTCGGCGAAGCCGAAGGCCACCGGGACCCCGCAGGCGACCCCGAAGCCCGACCCCGCCACCGCTGCGCTGCAGCAGAAGTTCACCGCCCTGAACTGCCTCGACCCCAAGCAGCGCGCCGCCGCCGGCCAGGGCGTCAAGGCGACCGAGCCCACCGTGGCCTGCGGCGAGGACAGCCCGGGCGTCTGGTCGAAGTACCTGCTCGGCCCGGCCGAGGTCAACGGCAAGGACGTCGACGACGCCAAGGGCGTCCTCGACCCGCAGCGCGGCATGTGGATCGTCACCATGAACTTCACGGACGCCGGTTCGAAGAAGTTCCAGTCGATCACCAGCAAGCTGTCGCAGCAGGCCGACCCGCAGAACCGGTTCGCGATCGTCCTGGACGGCGACGTCGTCTCGGCGCCCTCCGTCCGTCAGACGCTCAGCGCCAGCGCGGAGATCTCCGGCAACTTCAACCAGCAGTCCGCGCAGGACCTCGGCAACATCCTGTCGTACGGCGCCCTGCCGCTGACGTTCCAGACCCAGAGCGTCGACACCGTCACCGCCGCGCTCGGCGGTGACCAGCTGCAGGCCGGTCTCATCGCCGGTGCCATCGGTCTCGGCCTGGTCATCATCTACCTGGTCGTCTACTACCGCGGCCTGTCGCTCATCGCCATCCTGAGCCTCGCGGTCTCGGCCCTGCTCACCTACGTGCTCATGGCCCTGCTCGGCCCGGCCATCGGCTTCGCGCTGAACCTGCCGGCCGTCTGCGGCGCCATCGTCGCCATCGGCATCACCGCGGACTCGTTCATCGTGTACTTCGAGCGCATCCGCGACGAGCTGCGCGAGGGCCGCACGCTCCGCCCGGCCGTCGAGCGCGCCTGGCCGCGCGCCCGCCGCACCATCCTGGTCTCCGACTTCGTGTCGTTCCTGGCCGCGGCCGTGCTGTTCATCGTCACCGTCGGCAAGGTCCAGGGCTTCGCGTTCACGCTCGGCCTGACCACCCTGCTCGACATCGTCGTGGTGTTCCTCTTCACCAAGCCGGTCATGACGCTGCTCGCCCGGACCAAGTTCTTCGGCAACGGCCACAAGTGGTCCGGTCTGGACCCGAAGCGGCTCGGCGCGAAGCCGCCGCTGCGCCGCACCCGCCGTGCCCACGCCCCCGTCGACGCGAAGGAGGCGTGAGATGTCGAAGCTCGGCGATCTCGGCGCCCGGCTCCACCGCGGTGAGGTCGGTTACGACTTCATCGGCAACCGCAAGATCTGGTATGGCCTGTCCATCCTGATCACCATCACCGCCATCGTCGCCCTGGCCGTCCGCGGCCTCAACATGGGCATCGAGTTCCAGGGCGGCGCCGTCTTCACCACCCCGAAGACGGACGTCTCCGTCAGTCAGGCCCAGGACTACGCGGAAGAGGCCTCCGGTCACGACGCGATCGTCCAGAAGCTCGGCAACGGCTCCCTGCGCATCCAGGTCGGCGGCCTCGACACCGCGAAGTCCGACCAGGTCCGCGCGGAGCTCTCGAAGGACCTGAACGTCCCCGAGGCCAAGATCGCGGCCGAGCTCGTCGGCCCGAGCTGGGGCGAGCAGATCGCCACCAAGGCCTGGACCGGCCTCGGGGTCTTCATGATCCTCGTGGTGATCTACCTGGCCATCGCCTTCGAGTGGAGAATGGCGGTCGCGGCACTCGTCGCCCTCATCCACGACCTCACGATCACGGTGGGCATCTACTCCCTGGTCGGCTTCGAGGTCACCGTCGGTACGGTCATCGGTCTGCTGACGATCCTCGGCTACTCGCTGTACGACACCGTCGTCGTCTTCGACTCCCTCAAGGAGCAGACGAAGGACATCACCAAGCAGACCCGCTACACCTACAGCGAGCTGGCCAACCGCTCGATCAACGGCACCCTGGTCCGTTCGATCAACACCACCGTCGTCGCGCTGCTGCCGGTCGCCGGCCTGCTCTTCATCGGTGGCGGCGTCCTCGGCGCCGGCATGCTCAACGACATCTCGCTGTCGCTGTTCGTGGGTCTCGCCGCCGGTGCGTACTCCTCGATCTTCATCGCCACCCCGCTCGTGGCGGACCTCAAGGAGCGCGAGCCGTCGATCAAGGCGCTCAGGAAGCGCATCCTGGCCAAGCGCGCCAGCGCCGCCGCCAAGGGCGAGCCGCTGGACGCGGCGGACGACCTGTCAGCCGAGGCCGCCGTCGTGGGTCCCCGCGCGGGCCGTCGCGGCTCCCAGGAGCGCCGAGGATGACCGCCGAGGCCCAGGACGTCACCGCACTCCTGCTCAGCCGCATCCGTGACGTCCCCGACTACCCGAAGCCGGGCGTGCTGTTCAAGGACATCACGCCGCTGCTCGCGGACCCGGACGCGTTCACGGCGCTGACCGACTCCCTCGCCGCACTGTGCTCCGCGCACGGCGCGACGAAGATCGTCGGTCTGGAGGCCCGCGGCTTCATCCTGGCCGCCCCGGTGGCCGTCCGCGCGGGCCTGGGCTTCATCCCGGTCCGCAAGGCCGGCAAGCTCCCCGGCGCCACGCTCCGCCAGGCGTACGAGCTGGAGTACGGCACCGCCGAGATCGAGGTGCACGCCGAGGACCTGGCCGCGGGCGACCGCGTCATGGTCATCGACGACGTCCTCGCCACCGGCGGCACGGCCGAGGCCTCCATCGAGCTGATCCGCCGCGCGGGCGCCGAGGTCGCGGGCGTCGCCGTCCTCATGGAGCTCGGCTTCCTCCCGGGCCGCGCCCGGCTCGAGCCGGCCCTGGGCGGAGCTCCGCTCACGGCGCTGATCACGGTCTGACATCGGGGTTCCCCCCCGATCGGGGCGCTCCGGGGAATCCCCGGGGCGCCCCTCCGCGTTCTCCTGTACGTCCCCGGAGCCCGGGGCGATGCCCCTCCGGAAGCCGCCCGAAACACGGGCGCGTGAGCACAGCCACTCTTGGCTCGATACCATGGCCTTTCCGGGCCTGACCGGGGGACCCGGAACCTCCCCCAGACTCCGTCCGGGGGGACCCCAGAGGAGCGCTCTTGCCCGACGAGGCCCAGTCACTCTCCGCCGCGCAGCCCGACCCGAAGGCCGAGAAGGCCGCGCCGGGGACCGGCACGCCCCAGAACAAGCCAGCGGAGACCAGGCCTTCGCCTGCTGCGCCCGCCCCCGCGCCCGCCGCCCCCGAGCGGCCCGCGCCCGCCCGCTCCGGCGGCTCGTCCAACCGCGTCCGCGCCCGCCTCGCCCGCCTCGGCGTCCAGCGCTCCTCCCCGTACAACCCGGTCCTCGAACCGCTGCTGCGGATCGTCCGCTCCAACGACCCCAAGATCGAGACGGCGACGCTCCGCCAGGTCGAGCGGGCCTACCAGGTCGCCGAGCGCTGGCACCGCGGCCAGAAGCGCAAGAGCGGCGACCCGTACATCACGCACCCGCTCGCCGTCACCACCATCCTCGCCGAGCTCGGCATGGACCCGGCGACCCTGATGGCCGGGCTGCTCCACGACACCGTCGAGGACACCGAGTACGGCCTGGAGGACCTGCGCCGTGACTTCGGCGACCAGGTCACGCTCCTCGTCGACGGCGTCACCAAGCTCGACAAGGTCAGGTTCGGCGAGGCCGCGCAGGCCGAGACCGTCCGCAAGATGGTCGTCGCCATGGCCAAGGACCCGCGCGTCCTGGTCATCAAGCTCGCCGACCGCCTGCACAACATGCGCACCATGCGCTACCTCAAGCGGGAGAAGCAGGAGAAGAAGGCCCGCGAGACCCTCGAGATCTACGCGCCCCTGGCCCACCGCCTGGGCATGAACACCATCAAGTGGGAGCTGGAGGACCTCGCCTTCGCGATCCTCTACCCCAAGATGTACGACGAGATCGTCCGGCTCGTCGCCGAGCGCGCCCCCAAGCGCGACGAGTACCTGGCGATAGTGACCGACGAGGTCCAGGCCGACCTGCGGGCCGCCCGCATCAAGGCCACCGTCACCGGGCGCCCCAAGCACTACTACAGCGTCTACCAGAAGATGATCGTCCGCGGCCGTGACTTCGCGGAGATCTACGACCTGGTCGGCATCCGCGTCCTCGTGGACACCGTCCGCGACTGCTACGCGGCCCTCGGCACCGTCCACGCGCGATGGAACCCGGTCCCCGGCCGGTTCAAGGACTACATCGCGATGCCGAAGTTCAACATGTACCAGTCGCTGCACACGACGGTCATCGGACCCAACGGCAAGCCCGTCGAGCTGCAGATCCGCACCTTCGACATGCACCGGCGCGCCGAGTACGGCATCGCCGCGCACTGGAAGTACAAGCAGGAGGCCGTCGCCGGCGCCTCCAAGGTGCGCACCGACGTGCCGAAGAAGACCGGCAAGGACGACCACCTCAACGACATGGCGTGGCTGCGCCAGCTCCTCGACTGGCAGAAGGAGACCGAGGACCCGGGCGAGTTCCTGGAGTCGCTGCGCTTCGACCTGTCCCGCAACGAGGTCTTCGTCTTCACGCCGAAGGGCGACGTCATCGCGCTGCCCGCCGGCGCCACCCCCGTCGACTTCTCGTACGCGGTCCACACCGAGGTCGGCCACCGCACGATAGGGGCGCGGGTCAACGGGCGGCTCGTACCGCTCGAATCGACCCTCGACAACGGCGACCTGGTCGAGGTCTTCACCTCCAAGGCCGCCGGCGCCGGGCCCTCCCGCGACTGGCTGGGCTTCGTCAAGTCCCCGCGCGCCCGGAACAAGATCCGCGCCTGGTTCTCCAAGGAGCGCCGCGACGAGGCCATCGAGCAGGGCAAGGACGCCATCGCGCGGGCCATGCGCAAGCAGAACCTGCCGATCCAGCGGATCCTGACCGGCGACTCCCTCGTCACCCTCGCCCACGAGATGCGCTACAGCGACATCTCCTCGCTGTACGCGGCGATCGGCGAGGGCCATGTCACGGCCCAGTCCATCGTGCAGAAGCTGGTCCAGGCCCTCGGCGGCGAGGAGGCCGCCACCGAGGACATCGAGGAGGCCGCGCCGCCGACCCGGGGCCGTTCCAAGCGCCGCTCCAGCGCCGACCCCGGCGTCATCGTCAAGGGCGTCGAGGACGTCTGGGTGAAGCTGGCCCGCTGCTGCACGCCCGTGCCCGGCGACCCGATCATCGGCTTCGTCACCCGGGGCAGCGGCGTCTCGGTCCACCGCAGCGACTGCGTCAACGTGGAGTCGCTCTCCCGGGAGCCGGAGCGGATCCTGGAGGTCGAGTGGGCCCCGACCCAGTCCTCGGTCTTCCTCGTCGCCATCCAGGTCGAGGCCCTGGACCGCTCCCGGCTCCTCTCCGACGTCACCCGGGTCCTCTCGGACCAGCACGTCAACATCCTCTCGGCGGCCGTCCAGACCTCCCGCGACCGGGTGGCCACCTCCCGCTTCACCTTCGAGATGGGCGACCCGAAACACCTGGGCCACGTCCTGAAGGCCGTACGGGGCGTGGAGGGCGTCTACGACGTCTACCGCGTGACCTCGGCCCGCAGGCCGTGACCGCTGCCACGAGGAAGGCCCCCCGGCGCGATGCCGGGGGGCCTTCCTCGTACAGCCGGGTTCAGGGCGTCAGCCGCCGAACTCCTCCAGGCCCTTCAGGGCCTGGTCGAGCAGGGCCTGGCGGCCCTCCAGCTCGCGCGCCAGCTTGTCGGCCTTGGCGTCGTTGCCGGCGGCACGGGCCGCGTCGATCTGCTTGCGCAGCTTCTCCACGGCGTCCTGGAGCTGACCGGTCAGGCCCGCGGCACGCGCGCGTGCCTCCGGGTTCGTCCGGCGCCACTCGGCCTCCTCGGCCTCCTGGATCGCCCGCTCCACCGTGTGCATCCGGCCCTCGACCTTGGGACGGGCGTCACGCGGGACGTGGCCGATGGCCTCCCAGCGCTCGTTGAGGGAACGGAAGGCCGCACGCGCCGCCTTCAGGTCCGTCACCGGCACCAGCTTCTCGGCCTCGGTCGCGAGCTCCTCCTTCAGCTTGAGGTTCTCGCCCTGCTCCGCGTCCCGCTCGGCGAAGACCTCGCCGCGCGCCGCGAAGAAGACGTCCTGGGCGCCGCGGAAGCGGTTCCACAGGTCGTCCTCGTGCTCGCGCTGGGCACGGCCGGCCGCCTTCCACTCCGCCATCAGCTCGCGGTAGCGGGCCGCCGTGTTGCCCCAGTCCGTGGAGTTCGACAGCGACTCCGCCTCGGCGACCAGACGCTCCTTCGCCTTGCGGGCGTCCTCGCGCTGGGCGTCGAGCGACGCGAAGTGGGCCTTGCGGCGCTTCGAGAACGCCGAGCGGGCGTGCGAGAAGCGGTGCCACAGCTCGTCGTCGGACTTGCGGTCGAGCCGGGGGAGGCCCTTCCAGGTGTCCACGAGAGCCCGCAGCCGCTCGCCCGCGGAGCGCCACTGCTCGCTCTGGGCCAGCTCCTCGGCCTCGGTGACGAGCTTCTCCTTGGCGGTGCGCGCCTCGTCGGTCTGCTTGGCCTTCTGGGCCTTGCGCTCCTCACGGCGCGAGTCCACCGTCTCGACGAGCTTGTCCAGACGGGTCGCGAGCGCGGCCAGGTCGCCGACGGCGTGGTGCTCGTCGACCTGCTGGCGGATGTGCTCGATCGCCGCGGTGGCGTCCTTCGCCGAGAGGTCGGTGGTCCTCACCCGCTTCTCGAGGAGGCCGATCTCGACAACCAGGCCCTCGTACTTGCGCTCGAAGTAGGCCAGGGCCTCCTCAGGGGTGCCGGCCTGCCACGATCCGACGACCTTCTCACCCTCGGCCGTCCGCACGTACACGGTGCCCGTCTCGTCGACACGGCCCCACGGGTCGCTGCTCACAGCGCCTCCTCACCATGATGCCGTCGCGGGGTCGTACCCCCCGGGCATCGTCCACAGTTTCCCGGCGGGCCTCGCCCGCCTTCCGCAGCGCGGCCGACGGCCCACGCTGCACAACGCCAATCTAGGCGAACGGCGGCCCGGCTGTCCGCACTCAGCGCGACCGAGATTCGACGGTCACGCGCGCGTGCGGAAGGAAAGGTCACGCGCGCGTGCGGACGAGCGGGCTCACTTCTTCGTGACGGTCGCCTTCTCGACGGTGACGGGCTTCTTCGGGGCGCCGTCGCCGGCGCCGCCCTCGACGCCCGCCTTCGCCACGTCCTGGACCGCCTTGAGGCCGGCCGCGTCGATCTTCCCGAAGGGGGTGTAGGTCGGCGGCAGCTTGGTGTCCTTGTAGACGAGGAAGAACTGCGAGCCGCCCGAGCCCGGCTGCCCGGTGTTGGCCATGGCGACCGTGCCGGCCGGGAAGGTCACCGTGCCGTCCGCGCCCGCCTTGCCGAGGGCGCCCAGGTTCTCGTCGGGGATCGTGTAGCCGGGGCCGCCGGTGCCGTCGCCCTTGGGGTCGCCGCACTGGAGCACGTAGATGCCCTGGGTCGTGAGGCGGTGGCACTTGGTCCCGTCGAAGTACTTCTTGTCGGCGAGGTGCTTGAAGGAGTTCACCGTGTGCGGGGTCTTCGCCGCGTCCATGGTGATCGTGATCGCGCCCTCGTTCGTCTTCAGAGCCATGGCGTAGGTGGCCGTCTTGTCGACGGTCAGCTTCGGCTCGGGGCTCTTCGACTCGCTCTGCGTGGGCGTCGGGGTGCCGGTCGGGTTCTCGACCGCCGCGCTGTCCGAGGCCTTCGAGGAGTCGTCCGTCAGCGCCACGGAGGCGTAGACGGCACCGGCCGCGGCCAGTACCACCGCGAGGGAGGCCGCGATGACGGTGTTGCGGCGCTTCGCCTTGCGCCGGTGCTCCTCCCGCCGCTGCTGCTGCCGCGCGTACTTCTCCCTGGCAAGCTGCCGCCGTCGCTGATCGCTGCTGACCACCGGGTCCGCTCCTGTCGCTCGTCTGTTCCTGTCCTGGCCGGATGTGCCCGTACCGTATACGGGTTGGCTGTGGAACCGGCACCGCCGGTAGGCTCTGATCTGCCGCATTCCGTGATTTCCGCGCCACCGGGCCGGACGACCCTAAGGACGAACGTGCTGATTGCCGGGTTCCCCGCCGGGGCCTGGGGGACCAACTGCTATCTGGTCGCCCCCGCCGCAGGCGAGGAGTGCGTGATCATCGACCCGGGCCACCAGGCCGCCCAGGGTGTCGAGGAGACGCTGAAGAAGCATCGGCTCAAGCCCGTCGCCGTCGTCCTCACCCATGGACACATCGACCACGTCGCCTCCGTCGTTCCGGTGTGCGGCGCCCATGACGTCCCCGCGTGGATCCACCCGTCCGACCGCTACATGATGAGCGACCCGGAGAAGGCCCTCGGCCGCTCCATCGGGATGCCCCTCATGGGCGAGCTGACCGTGGGAGAGCCCGACGACGTGCGCGAGCTCACCGACGGCGCTCGGCTGAAGCTCGCCGGTCTCGACTTCTCCGTCGCCCACGCGCCCGGTCATACCAAGGGGTCGGTGACCTTCCGGATGCCCGAGACCACGGAGATCCCCTCCGTGTTCTTCTCCGGGGATCTGCTGTTCGCCGGCTCCATCGGACGCACCGACCTTCCCGGCGGTGACATGGACGAGATGCTCGCGTCGCTGGCCCGCGTGTGCCTGCCGCTCGACAACTCGACCGTGGTCCTGTCGGGACACGGTCCCCAGACGACCATCGGCCAGGAGCGCGCCACGAACCCCTATCTGCGGGACGTGGCCGCCGGCCTCGGGAGCACGGACGCTCCCCGACGAGGAATGTGACGAGATTTCCGTGAGCACCTTCAAGGCCCCCAAGGGCACGTACGACCTGATCCCGCCCTTCTCCGCCAAGTACCTGGCGGTCCGCGAGGCGATCTCCGCGCCGCTGCGGAAGTCCGGCTACGGCTACGTCGAGACCCCCGGCTTCGAGGACGTGAACCTCTTCGCCCGCGGCGTCGGCGAGTCCACCGACATCGTCAGCAAGGAGATGTACGCCTTCGAGACCAAGGGCGGCGACAAGCTCGCGCTGCGTCCCGAGGGCACCGCCTCCGTCCTGCGCGCGGCCCTGGAGGCCAGCCTCCACAAGCAGGGCAACCTGCCGGTCAAGCTCTGGTACTCCGGCTCGTACTACCGCTACGAGCGCCCGCAGAAGGGCCGCTACAGGCACTTCTCCCAGGTCGGCGCCGAGGCGATCGGCGCCGAGGACCCGGCGCTGGACGCCGAGCTGATCATCCTGGCCGACGAGGCGTACCGCTCGCTGGGCCTGCGCAACTTCCGCATCCTGCTGAACTCGCTCGGCGACAAGGAGTGCCGCCCCGTCTACCGCGAGGCCCTGCAGACCTTCCTGCGCGGTCTCGACCTCGACGAGGAGACCCTGCGCCGCGCCGAGATCAACCCGCTGCGCGTCCTCGACGACAAGCGGTCCGACGTCCAGAAGCAGCTGGTCGACGCGCCGCTCCTGCGCGACTACCTGTGCGACGCGTGCAAGGCGTACCACGAGGAGGTGCGCGCCCTGATCACCGCGGCGGGCGTCGTCTTCGAGGACGACCCGAAGCTGGTCCGCGGCCTGGACTACTACACGCGGACCACGTTCGAGTTCGTCCACGACGGTCTCGGCTCGCAGTCCGCGGTCGGCGGCGGCGGCCGCTACGACGGCCTCTCCGAGATGATCGGCGGCCCCGCACTGCCGTCGGTGGGCTGGGCGCTCGGCGTGGACCGCACGGTCCTCGCCCTGGAGGCGGAGGGCGTCGAGCTCGACATCCCGGCCACCACCAGCGTCTTCGCCGTCGCCATCGGCGAGGAGGCCCGCCGGGTGCTGTTCGGCAAGGTCACCGAGCTGCGCAGGGCCGGCATCGCCGCCGACTTCTCCTTCGGCGGCAAGGGCCTCAAGGGCTCGATGAAGGACGCCAACCGCTCCGGCGCCCGCCTCACCGTCGTCGCCGGTGAGCGCGACCTCGCCGAGGGCGTCGTCCAGCTCAAGGACATGGAGTCCGGCGAGCAGCAGGCGGTCGCCGTGGACGCTCTCGTCGAGGCGGTCCGGGCCAAGCTGGCCTGACCCGTCGTACGGAAGGGCCCGGACCACACCCTGGTCCGGGCCCGTCCTTATCTCCGGCGAACGGCCGGACGACAGGTCGGTGTTGCAGAATGACCGTGCCCACAAGGCCGGTCGAGCGAGGGAACAGGTGACATGGCGAAGGCAGCGGTGGACGAGATCGGGTCCGGCCGGGACGGCGGCGGCACGATCGGGGCGAGCCGTGCCTTCTCCTGGCTCCTCGTGATCACCGGAGCGGCCGGACTGCTCGCCGCCTGGGTCATCACGATCGACAAGTTCAAGCTGCTCGAGGACCCCAACTTCACCCCGGGGTGCAGCCTCAACCCGATCGTCTCCTGCGGGAACATCATGAAGAGCGAGCAGGCCTCGGTCTTCGGCTTCCCGAACCCGATGCTCGGCCTCGTCACGTACGCCATGGTGATCGCGATCGGCGTGGGCCTGCTCGCCGGCGCCCGCTACCGCCGCTGGTACTGGCTCGGCCTCAACGCCGGAACGCTGTTCGGCGTCGGCTTCTGCACCTGGCTGATGTACCAGTCGCTGTACGAGATCAACTCGCTCTGCCTGTGGTGCTGCCTCGCCTGGGTCGCCACCATCGTCATGTTCTGGTACGTGACCTCGCACAACGTGCGCCTCGGCGTGATCCCCGCCCCCGGCGGCCTCAAGACCTTCTTCGACGAGTTCACCTGGATCCTGCCCGTCCTGCACATCGGGATCATCGGCATGCTGATCCTGACCCGCTGGTGGGACTTCTGGACCAGCTGAGCCGGGGCGGCTCTGTCAGCGCCCTGACTTAGGCTTCATCACTGTGGAGCCCGACCTCTTTACCGCAGCAGCCGAAGACCGCCAGGAGAAGGACCCGGCCAGCAGCCCGCTGGCCGTCCGGATGCGCCCCCGCACCCTCGACGAGGTGGTGGGCCAGCAGCACCTGCTCAAGCCCGGATCCCCGCTGCGCCGACTCGTCGGCGACGGGGACGGCGGCCCCGCCGGCGCCTCCTCGGTGATCCTCTGGGGGCCGCCCGGAATCGGGAAGACCACCCTGGCGTACGTCGTCTCGAAGGCCACGAACAAGCGCTTCGTCGAGCTCTCCGCGATCACCGCCGGCGTCAAGGAGGTCCGGGCCGTCATCGACGGCGCCCGGCGCGCGGTCGGCGGCTACGGCAAGGAGACCGTCCTCTTCCTCGACGAGATCCACCGCTTCTCCAAGGCCCAGCAGGACTCGCTCCTGCCTGCCGTCGAGAACCGCTGGGTGACGCTGATCGCCGCCACCACCGAGAACCCCTACTTCTCCGTGATCTCCCCGCTCCTCTCCCGCTCCCTGCTGCTCACCCTGGAGCCGCTGACCGACGAGGACCTCAAGGGCCTGATGGCCCGGGCGCTCACCGGTGAGCGAGGGCTCGGCGGGGCCGTGACCCTGCCGGAGGACGCCGAGGCGCACCTGCTGCGCGTCGCCGGCGGCGACGCCCGGCGGGCCCTGACCGCTCTCGAGGCGGCGGCGGGCGCGGCGATCGCCAAGGGCGAGGCGGAGATCACCCTCCAGACCGTGGAGGAGACCGTCGACCGCGCGGCCGTGAAGTACGACCGGGACGGCGACCAGCACTACGACGTGGCGAGCGCGCTCATCAAGTCGATCCGCGGCTCGGACGTGGACGCGGCCCTGCACTACCTGGCGCGGATGATCGAGGCGGGGGAGGACCCGCGCTTCATCGCCCGCCGCCTGATGATCTCCGCGAGCGAGGACATCGGGCTCGCCGACCCGAACGCCCTGCCGATCGCCGTCGCCGCCGCCCAGGCCGTCGCCATGATCGGCTTCCCCGAGGCCGCTCTCACCCTGAGCCACGCCACCATCGCCCTGGCACTGGCCCCCAAGTCGAACTCCGCGACGACCGCGATCGGCGCCGCCCTCGCCGACGTGCGGAACGGGCTCGCGGGCTCGGTCCCGCCGCATCTGCGCGACGGCCACTACAAGGGCGCGGCCAAGCTCGGCCACGCCCAGGGCTATGTGTACCCGCACGACGTGCCGGGCGGTATCGCGGCCCAGCAGTACGCCCCGGACACGATCCACGGCCGCCAGTACTACGAGCCCACCCGCTACGGCGCGGAGGCGCGGTACGCGGACGTGGTGGAGCGGGTGCGCGAGCGGCTGAAGGGCGAGGGGGGCTGACACTCCGCACCTCCCGGACCCGGTACACTGGTCCGGATCGCTGCGTCCCGTGCCCGACTCCGGTCGGCACCACCAGAACGGGACAGTCAGCCGGAGACCCGGCCCCCGGGCGGGGTTTCCAGGAGCGTCGCGCACCTTCGAAGGTGTCGCGGGCCACCCATCACCACCCGGATTCCCGGGAGCGGCGGTGGGTCGTTCGCGTGCTGCACGTATGTGCCCAGACCTGGGAGCGGCTGCCCGCCACGTCCGTCCCGTACGGACAGGACGGGTTTCCCGGGCTGCGGATGCGACCTCCCCTAACCCTGGTGAAGCCGTATTCGTACAGATAGAGAGGTTGGTTCATGGCGAACCAGTCCCGTCCCAAGGTCAAGAAGTCGCGTGCCCTCGGCATCGCGCTGACCCCGAAGGCCGTCAAGTACTTCGAGGCCCGCCCCTACCCGCCGGGCGAGCACGGCCGTGGCCGCAAGCAGAACTCGGACTACAAGGTCCGTCTGCTCGAGAAGCAGCGTCTGCGCGCCCAGTACGACATCAGCGAGCGCCAGATGGCGCGCGCCTACGACCGCGCCAAGAAGGCCGAGGGCAAGACGGGCGAGGCGCTGGTCGTCGAGCTCGAGCGTCGCCTCGACGCCCTGGTCCTGCGTTCGGGCATCGCCCGCACCATCTACCAGGCCCGCCAGATGGTCGTGCACGGTCACATCCAGGTCAACGGTGGCAAGGTCGACAAGCCGTCGTTCCGTGTCCGTCCGGACGACGTCGTCATGGTCCGCGAGCGCAGCCGCAACAAGCCGCTGTTCGAGATGGCCCGTGAGGGTGGCTTCGCCGCCGACGGCGAGACCCCGCGCTACCTGCAGGTCAACCTGAAGGCCCTGGCCTTCCGCCTCGACCGCGACCCGAACCGCAAGGAAATCCCGGTCATCTGCGACGAGCAGCTGGTCGTCGAGTACTACGCCCGCTGATCTCAGCGCTGGAGTAGTACCACCCTCGCGGTGTTCAGCCCGCCGCTTCCCCGCCCTTTCCGGTGGGGGAGCCGGCGGGCTTCCGCGTTCCCGGGACCGCCGCCGACCTGCCCGTACGGAACGGACGCGGGGCCGTCGCGTCCCTCGGGGCGCCGAGGGACGGATCCCGGCGCCCGGCGAGCGCGCGCTCCACGACCGCGTCGAGCGACAGACGGCGGCCCTCCTGGACCGCGGCACCGAAGGCCTCCGCGCCCAGGACCTCAACCGCCCGCCGCTCGCACAGGGCCCTCGGCCCGTCGAAGGCCTCCGAGCCGAACAGCCGGATGCCCACCGTGTCCCACACCGGCACCGCGGCCCCCTGGAGGACCGCGGCCTCCGCCGGATCCCCCTCGCTGACCGTCACGAGCGCGAGCAGCTCGATCGCCAGGACGAGACCGACCAGGTCACGGAAGGTGTGGTTGATCGAGACGCACTCGGTGAGCAGCTCCCGCGCCTCCCCGAACGCGTCCCGGGTCCACGCCGAGAACGCCAGGACGTAGAGGGCGTAGGCCCGGGTCCACAGCTCCCCGCGCTCCTCGCAGACCTCCCGTACCTCCCGGCAGATCGCGACCGCTCCCTCCAGGTCGCCCCGGAAGGCCAGCGCCATCGCCACCTCGACCCGCCCCATCAGGACGTTGCTGTTCAGCTCGCCGAGCTCCCGGTAGGAGTCGAGGGCCCGCCCGATCAGCGACTCGGCCCGCGGCAGATCGTCCGAGAGCAGCGCGAGACAGCCCATCCGGTGCGTCGCGTACGCCTCCGCCAGCGCGTTCCGCGAGGAACGGGCCCGCTCCCCGCACTCGTGGAGAGCCGCCACCGCCGCCGTGCCGTCCCCCTGCAGGACCGTCACGTAGCCGAGCACCCACAGCGCCTTGAGCCGTGCCTCCTCGTGCCCCGACTCCAGCGCGACCGCCCGCTCCAGCCAGTGCCGTCCCTCCGACAGGCGCCCGCAGCCCACCCAGGCGAACCAGAGCGTGCCCGCCAGGTGCTGGGCGAGGTGCGCGTCGTCCGGGAGTTCGAGGCACAGGTCGAGCGCCGCCCGCAGATTGGGCAGCGCCGCGTCCGTACGGGCCGCCACCTCCGGCTGGCGCGGGCTGAACCACTCCAGTTCGCACCAGGTGGCCAGACCCATGTACCAGTCGCGGTGCCGGCGCCGCATCCGCTCCGTGTCGCCGAGCGCCGCCAGCCACTCCGCCCCGTACGCGGCGACCGTGTCCAGAAGGCGGTAGGCGGGGCCCGCCGGTGTGTCCTCCCGCGACACGAGCGACTGCGCGAGCAGGCCCCCGAGGTGGTCGAGGATCCGCTCCGGCGGCAGCTCCCGGCTCCCGCACACGTACTCCACCGCCTCCAGGTCGAAGGGACCGGCGAAGACCGAGAGCCGTGCCCAGAGCAGCCGCTCCTCCGGGGTGCACAGCTCATGGCTCCAGCCGATCGCGGTGCGCAGCGTCTGATGGCGGGGGAGCACCCCGCGCTCGCCGTCCGCCAGGAGCCGGAAGCGGTCGTCGAGGCGGAGCAGCATCTGCTCGACCGTGAGGAGGGGGAGGCGGCCCGCGGCCAGTTCGAGGGCGAGCGGGATCCCGTCGAGCCGCCGGCACAGCTCCCGCACGGCCTCGGGACCGGTCGGCGGGACGGCCGGGAGGTCCGGTTCACCAGGGCCCGCGGGGAGACTCCCGGTCACCGGCGCCCCCGCCTCCGCCGCCCGCTCGGCGAGCAGCGCCATCGCGTCCGCCTCGTCCATGGGGGCCAGCGGGAACACCGACTCGCCCGCCACCCGCAGCGGCCGCCGGCCGGCCGCGAGCACCGTGAGGCCCGGCGCGTGCGCCAGGAGCTCCCGCAGCAGCGGCGCGCAGGCCTCCACCAGGTGCTCGAACCCGTCCACCACCAGCAGCATCCGCCGCTCCGCGAGATGCTCGACGAGGACCTCGCGCGGGGCCCTCGGTGTGTGGTCGGTCAGCCCGAGCGCCTCCACCAGGGCGTACGCCACCAGGTCCGGGTCGCGCAGCGGCGCGAGCTCGGCCAGCCGGACCCCTTCGCCGTAGCGTTTCTGCGCCCCCGCGGCAGCCCGCAGCGCGAGCCGTGTCTTGCCGACACCACCCACGCCCACGACCGTGACCAGGCGGGACGTCTGGAGGAGCGCCGTCAGCGCGGCCTCCTCGGCGGCCCGTCCGACGAACCGGTTCAGCTCCGCCGGGAGATTGCTCCGTCGCATGGGACACGGAGCGTACTCACCCGCGCGCGCTCCGTACAATCGAGATCGCGTAACCGCCGTCCCACGGGCGGTAATGCGGTACGGCAGGACAGCCCGGGCGCGATAGGGTCGGGGGACGACTTTTCACAAGGCCCATCGACAGCAGAGAGCGGTGCACAGTGACCGGTGGAGAGGTTGCCGGGATCCTGGTGGCCGTGTTCTGGGCGATCCTCGTCTCCTTCCTCGCCGTGGCACTGGTGAGGCTGGCGCAGACGCTCAGGGCGACCACCAAGCTGGTGGCGGACGTGACCGAGCAGGCCGTTCCCCTGCTGGCCGAGGCGTCCGCGACCGTGCGCTCGGCGCAGACCCAGCTCGACCGGGTCGACGCCATCGCCTCGGACGTCCAGGAGGTCACCTCCAACGCCTCCGCGCTGTCCACGACCGTCGCCTCCACCTTCGGCGGCCCGCTCGTCAAGGTGGCCGCCTTCGGCTACGGCGTCCGCAGGGCGCTCGGCCGGGGCCGTGAGGCGGAGGGGGCGCCGATGGCGTCCGACCGCCGTACTGTGATCGTCGGCCGTACCGTGCCGTCCTCGCGACGCCGGAAGCAGAAGGGCTGAGCCGCGATGTTCCGCCGCACGTTCTGGTTCACGGCCGGCGCAGCCGCCGGCGTGTGGGCCACCACCAAGGTCAACCAGAAGCTGAAGCAGCTGACCCCCGAGAGCCTCGCGGCCCAGGCGGCGAACAAGGCCGTCGAGACCGGGCACCGGCTCAAGGACTTCGCCCTCGACGTGAGGGCGGGCATGCTCCAGCGCGAGGCCGAGCTGGGCGACGCGCTCGGCCTGGCAGCACCGGCGGAGCACGGCCGGGAGCTCCCGGAGCCGCGCCGCAGGGCCGCGCTCGGCCCGGTCACGTACCCGACCACCGCTTCGTTTTCCAAGATCCCCACGAGTTCGTACAACCGGAATGAGGACCACTGATGGAGTCGGCTGAAATCCGCCGCCGCTGGCTGAGCTTCTTCGAGGAGCGCGGGCACACCGTCGTCCCTTCGGCGTCGCTCATCGCGGACGACCCGACTCTGCTGCTCGTCCCGGCCGGCATGGTGCCGTTCAAGCCCTACTTCCTGGGCGAGGTCAAGCCGCCCTTCACGCGCGCCTCCAGCGTGCAGAAGTGCGTGCGCACGCCGGACATCGAGGAGGTCGGCAAGACCACCCGGCACGGCACGTTCTTCCAGATGTGCGGCAACTTCTCCTTCGGCGACTACTTCAAGGAAGGCGCCATCAAGCTCGCCTGGGAGCTGCTGACCACCCCGGTGGAGCACGGCGGCTACGGGCTCGAGCCGGAGAAGCTCTGGATCACCGTCTACCAGGAGGACGACGAGGCCGAGCAGATCTGGCGTGACGTCGTCGGCGTCCCGGCCGAGCGCATCCAGCGCCTCGGCAAGAAGGACAACTACTGGTCCATGGGCGTCCCCGGCCCCTGCGGCCCCTGCTCCGAGATCAACTACGACCGCGGCCCCGACTTCGGCGTCGAGGGCGGCCCGGCCGTCAACGACGAGCGGTACGTGGAGATCTGGAACCTGGTCTTCATGCAGTACGAGCGCGGTGAGGGCTCGGGCAAGGACGACTTCCCGATCCTCGGCGAGCTCCCGTCGAAGAACATCGACACGGGCCTTGGCCTGGAGCGCCTGGCGATGATCCTCCAGGGCGTCCAGAACATGTACGAGACGGACACCCTCAAGGTCGTCATCGACAAGGCCACCGAGCTCACCGGCGTCCAGTACGGCAAGGCCCACGACAGCGACGTCTCGCTCCGCGTGGTCGCCGACCACATGCGCACGTCCGTCATGCTCATCGGCGACGGCGTCACTCCCGGCAACGAGGGCCGCGGCTACGTGCTGCGCCGCATCATGCGCCGCGCCGTCCGCAACATGCGCCTGCTCGGCGCCACCGGCCCGGTCGTCCAGGACCTCGTCGACACCGTGATCGACACGATGGGCGAGCAGTACCCGGAGCTGGTCACGGACCGCAAGCGCATCGAGACCGTCGCCCTCGCCGAAGAGGCCGCCTTCCTGAAGGCCCTCAAGGGCGGCACGAACATCCTCGACACCGCCGTCACCGAGACCAAGGCCGCCGGCGGCACGGTCCTCGCCGGCGAGAAGGCCTTCCTGCTCCACGACACCTGGGGCTTCCCGATCGACCTCACCCTGGAGATGGCCGCCGAGCAGGGCCTCTCCGTGGACGAGGACGGCTTCCGCCGCCTGATGAAGGAGCAGCGGGACCGGGCCAAGGCCGACGCCAAGGCCAAGAAGACCGGCCACGCCGACATGACCGCGTACCGGGAGATCGCCGACTCCAACGGCGCCACCCAGTTCACGGGCTACACCAACACCGAGGGCGAGACCACGGTCGTCGGCCTCCTCGTGAACGGCGTCCCCTCGCCGGCCGCCTCCGAGGGCGACGAGGTCGAGGTCGTCCTCGACCGCACCCCGTTCTACGCCGAGGGCGGCGGTCAGATCGCCGACCAGGGCCGCATCAAGCTGCACAGCGGTGCCGTCATCGAGGTCCGCGACGTCCAGCAGCCGGTCCCGGGCGTCTCGGTCCACAAGGGCTCCGTGCAGGTCGGCGAGGTGACCGTGGGCTCCACCGCCTACGCCACCATCGACGTCAAGCGCCGCCGGGCCATCGCCCGCGCCCACTCCGCCACGCACCTGACGCACCAGGCCCTGCGTGACGCCCTCGGCCCGACGGCCGCCCAGGCCGGTTCCGAGAACCAGCCCGGCCGCTTCCGCTTCGACTTCGGCTCGCCGAACGCCGTTCCCGGCGCCGTCCTCACCGACGTCGAGCAGAAGATCAACGAGGTCCTCTCGCGCGAGCTGGAGGTCCACGCCGAGGTCATGCCGATCAACGAGGCCAAGCGCCAGGGCGCCATCGCCGAGTTCGGCGAGAAGTACGGCGAGCAGGTCCGCGTCGTCACCATCGGCGACTTCTCCAAGGAGCTGTGCGGCGGCACGCACGTCGGCAACACCGCCCAGCTGGGCCTGGTGAAGCTGCTCGGCGAGTCGTCCATCGGTTCCGGCGTGCGCCGCATCGAGGCCCTCGTCGGTGTCGACGCGTACAACTTCCTCGCCCGTGAGCACACGGTCGTCGCCCAGCTCCAGGAGCTCGTCAAGGGCCGCCCGGAGGAGCTGCCGGAGAAGATCTCCACCATGCTCGGCAAGCTGAAGGACGCCGAGAAGGAGATCGAGAAGTTCCGCGCGGAGAAGGTCCTCCAGGCCGCCGCCGGTCTCGTCGACTCCGCCCGCGACATCCGCGGCGTCGCCCTCGTCACCGGGCAGGTCCCGGACGGCACCGGCGCCGACGACCTGCGCAAGCTGGTCCTCGACGTCCGCGGCCGCATCCCGTCCGACCGCCCGGCGGTCGTGGCCCTGTTCACCACGGTCGGCGGCAAGCCGCTGACGGTCATCGCCACCAACGAGGCCGCCCGCGAGCGCGGTCTCAAGGCCGGCGAGCTCGTCCGTACGGCCGCCAAGACCCTCGGCGGCGGTGGCGGCGGCAAGCCGGACGTCGCCCAGGGCGGCGGCCAGAACCCGGAGGCCGTCGGCGAGGCCATCGCCGCCGTCGAACGTCTCGTGGTGGAGACGGCGTGACGATGCGCCGCGGCCGCCGTCTCGCGGTCGACGTCGGGGACGCCCGGATCGGGGTCGCCTCGTGCGACCCCGACGGGGTCCTCGCGACGCCGGTGGAGACCGTGCCGGGACGTGACGTCCCGGCCGCCCACCGGCGGCTCCGCCAGATCGTCGAGGAGTACGAGCCGATCGAGGTCGTCGTGGGCCTGCCCCGCTCGCTCAGCGGGCGGGAGGGCCCGGCCGCGACCAAGGTCCGCGCCTTCGCCGGCGAGATGGCCAAGGGCATCGCCCCGATCCCGGTCCGTCTCGTCGACGAGCGGATGACCACCGTCACCGCGACCCAGGGTCTGCGGGCCTCGGGCGTGAAGGCGAAGAAGGGGCGGTCCGTCATCGACCAGGCCGCCGCTGTGATCATCCTTCAGAACGCTCTTGAGTCCGAACGGGTATCAGGTAATCCGCCCGGTGAGGGCGTCGAAGTGGTCATCTGATCGCGATACGGTAACGTTCCGCGCGATGCGGCGGTGTTCGAACAGCTGCCGCACTACGTAGAGGCGGATCGTCCGGAAGCCTCGCGGCTGTTTGGGGATCGATGACTGAGTATGGCCGGGGCCCTGGCTCCGAACCGTGGCACCCGGGGGACCCGCTCTACGGGGACCAGGGGTGGGAGGGCCAGCAGCAGTACCCGCAGTCGCAGCAGGCGAGCCAGTACGGCCACGGCGGCCAGGGCTACGTGGACCCGTACGGCCAGGGGTACGGGGGTGACCCGTACCAGCAGCAGGGGCAGCAGTACCAGCAGCAGCCTCAGCAGCAGTACGAGCAGCAGCCTCAGCAGCAGTACGTCGATCCTCAGTACCAGCAGCAAGAGCAGTACCAGCAGCAACAGCAGCAGTACCAGCAGCAGTACGGGACGGGGTACCCGGGCGGCGGTTACGACACGCCCGGGAGCCTCGGACAGCAGTACGACGGCAACTGGGAGAGCGGCCAGGCGGCGATGGCCTACGGCGCGCCCCCGGCCGATCCGTACGGCGGTCAGAACCCCGACCTCTACGGCACGCCCGAGGCCTATCCGCCGCCCCAGCCGCCCGGCCGCCGACAGAACCCGCCGGAGCCGGTCGTCGACTGGGCGCCGGAGGAAGAGACGCACCCGGAGCCGGAGCCGGAGGAGGAGAAGCATCCCTTCTTCACCGGTGAGGACGACGAGGGCGACGAGGACGACGACTACGACGAGGAGCCGGGCCGCGGGCGCGGCCGCGGCTCCCGTGACGACGACCGCGAGCGCCGGAGCAAAGCGAAGAAACGCAAAGGCAAGAACGGCGTGGCCTGCCTGGTCGTCGCCGCTGTCCTGATCGGCGGTGTGGGCGGCATCGGCTACTTCGGCTACAAGTTCTGGCAGGGCCAGTTCGGTGCGGCGCCCGACTACGCGGGCGGCGGCAGCGGGGTCGTCCAGGTCGAGATCCCGAAGGACGCCGGCGGCTACGAGATCGGCAACATCCTCAAGAAGGCCGGCGTCGTCAAGAGCGTCGACGCCTTCGTCTCCGCCCAGCAGAAGAACCCCCGGGGCCTCTCGATCCAGGCGGGCGCGTACACGCTGAAGAAGGAGATGTCGGCGGACAGCGCGGTCACGCTGATGCTGGACCCGGCGAGCCAGGCCAACCTCATCATCCCCGAGGGCAAGCGGAACGCCTGGGTGTACGAGAA
This sequence comes from Streptomyces sp. NPDC002463, assembly GCF_042889835.1. Classification (NCBI taxonomy): domain Bacteria; kingdom Bacillati; phylum Actinomycetota; class Actinomycetes; order Kitasatosporales; family Streptomycetaceae; genus Streptomyces; species Streptomyces sp. NPDC002463. The sequence goes on along the minus strand of NZ_JBIARL010000010.1, from coordinate 1,738 downwards.
GCTGGACGAGCGTCTCGACCTTGCGCCCGGCACCACGAAGAAGATCGCTTTCGCGAAGGCGGACTCGCTCGGCCTGCCCGAATGGGCCAAGAACCACGAGGAGCTCAAGGACCCGCTGGAAGGGTTCCTCTTCCCCGCGAGCTACCCGGTCGCCAAGGGCACCAAGCCCGAGGACGCCCTGCGCAAGATGGTGTCCCGCGCGAACCAGGAGTACCTCAAGCTGGACCTCGACGCGAAGGCGAAGGCGCTCGGCGTCAAGGGTCCTTGGGAGCTCGTCACGGTCGCGAGCCTGGTCCAGGCGGAGGGCAAGACCCACGAGGACTTCCGCAAGATGGCGGAGGTCGTCTACAACCGCCTGAAGCCGAGCAACATGGAGACCGTCCAGCTGCTGCAGTTCGACTCGACCCTCAACTACCTGAAGGGTCAGAGCAACATCAAGATCTCCGAGCAAGAGGCGAACACCAACACCGACCCGTACAACACGTACAAGCACAAGGGACTGCCGCCGGGACCGATCGGCAACCCTGGCAACGAGGCGCTGGCTGCCATGCTCAACCCGACGAGCGACGGCTGGCTCTACTTCGTCGCCACCGACGGCATGAACAAGACCGAATTCGCGAAGACCCTGGCCGAGCACAACAGGTTGAAGGAAAAGTTCAATGCCAACACGGGCCAGTGAGACGCGCCGCCGGGCGGCCGTCCTCGGATCGCCCATCGCCCACTCGCTCTCCCCGGTCCTGCACCGGGCCGCGTACGCCGAGCTCGGGCTCGACGACTGGGCGTACGACCGCTTCGAGGTCGACGAGGCCGGGCTGCCCGGCTTCGTCGGCGAACTGGACGGCAGCTGGGCCGGGCTCTCGCTGACCATGCCGCTCAAGCGGGCGATCATCCCGCTGCTCGACGAGATCAGCGACACGGCCGCCTCCGTGGAAGCCGTCAACACCGTCGTCTTCCGTGAGGACGGGCGCCGGGTCGGCGACAACACCGACATCCCCGGCATGATCGCCGCCCTGCGCGAGCGGGGCGTCGAGAAGGTGGAGGCGGCGGCCGTCCTCGGTGCCGGCGCCACCGCCTCCTCCGCGCTCGCCGCCCTCGCCCGGATCTGCGCGGGCCCCGTCACCGCGTACGTACGGAGCGAGGCGCGCGCCGAGGAGATGCGCGGCTGGGGCGAGCGGCTCGGCGTGGACGTCCGTACGGCCGACTGGGAGCGGGCGGCGGAGGCCTTCGAGGCGCCGCTGGTCATCGCGACCACCCCGGCCGGCACCACCAACGCCCTGGCGACCGCCGTCCCCGACCGCGTCGGCACGCTCTTCGACGTCCTGTACGACCCCTGGCCGACGGCACTCGCCGCCGCCTGGTCCGACCACGGCGGCAAGGTCGTCGGCGGCCTCGACCTCCTCGTCCACCAGGCCGTCCTCCAGGTCGAGCAGATGACGGGCGCCCCGAAGGCCCCGCTCGCGGCCATGCGGGCGGCGGGGGAGCAGGCGCTGGCGGCTCGGTAGGTCCGAATCTGATCAAGTCGCGTCCGATAGCTGGACCGGAGGGCGGGTTCGTCCCCCGGACGTGGGAGGATCGGGGTTGGCGGGCCCGGGCCGCGCACCCGGCCGCTCGTCGCAGTGCCCAGGCGCGAGCATGAGGAGCATCGTTGAGCAGGTTGCGTTGGCTGACCGCTGGGGAATCCCACGGACCCGCGCTGGTCGCGACGCTGGAGGGTCTTCCCGCCGGTGTCCCGGTCACC
>NZ_JBIARL010000009.1:0-345551 GCF_042889835.1 Streptomyces sp. NPDC002463 | reverse complement strand
CAACCGCGAGGGCACCATCGACGCGTACGGCTCCGACATCATCCCGATGCTCAGCTGAGCGTCGTCGGCGACGACTCCGGGCCTGAAGCCGTACGACCGGCACCGCCCTCATCGAGATGCCCCACGGCAGCCACTTCGACGTCATCGACCCGGACTCGACCGCCTGGCCGCACATCACCCGGGCCCTGGGCGCCCTCGCCGGAACCCGTGGGTGACCCCGCATCTGAGGATCAACGGGAGTCGAGGGCGGCCGTGAGCCCGGTCGTCGCCCGTTGGGCGGTCGTCGCGTCCTGGCGGTCGGCCGCGTCGCGCAGGGCGTGCAGCGAGGCGGTGATCCGGGCCGCCCGCGCCGGGGCCGTGTCGTGCTGGACGCGGTCCCATGTGAGTTCGAGGCTGGACACGTCACCGGCGATCGCGCCCGCGTCCCGGGCTGCGCCGTCCAGCGCCGACTGGCGCGCCCACATCTGCATCCGGGCGGCCTCGACGGTGGCCAGCGGCTCGTACCGCAGGTGCAGGTCGAGCTCGTTCTGGGAGACCCGGAGCGCGGCACCGCGGACGAGCGCGGCGTCGCGGGCCTTGACGGCCGAGGTGAGCGAGCCGATGTCCTTGTCCATCTGCTCGACGAGCAGTTTGGGCACCTGGTCGGAGGCCCGGTACGCGTCCCAGGCGGCCCGCACCTTCGCCACGGTCGCCTCGGTCGCCCCGGCGTGCGCCGCGCGGACCGCCGTCGACAGGGCCGCGAGCTCGGCGGGTACGGGGCCGGGCGTGACGTCCGTCGGTACGGCCAGCGTGACCGCCTCCAGGTCGGGGCCGGGCTCGTCGATGGTGAGTTCGCCGTACCCGGGGGCGATGACCTTGTTCTCGCGCGAGCCGTCCAGGTTGATCTCGGCCGTCCGGATCGCGCCCTTGACGGGTCCGTACGGCCCGGGGACCGTCTGTCCGACGGCCTTCACGGTGACCTCCTCGAAGACCGTGCCCGGGATGTTCTCCCCCCGGAACACGTCACCGGCCTTCGGCTCCCTCGGCATGATCATCGCGGCCGGTCCGGCCTTCCCCGCCCGCCAGCTGCCGTGCGTGTCCGCGACCACCCCGTCCTCGTAGTTGAAGACCTCCTCGCCGAGGTACCAGACCGATCCGTCGTCGGCCTGCGCGAACCAGTCGCGCGCGACCTCCTGGACCCGCCCGTCCGAGAAGGACACGAACTGGAACGTGCGCGCCCGGACCTGCTCGCCGTTCACGGTGACGGTCTCGATGTGGGGCAGCAGCGTGAGCTCCGTACGGAAGGGCTTGCCGTCGACCTGACCGTCGTAGATCGCCTGCTGGAGCTCCGCACCGACGTGGAGCGGGTTGGTGATCGCGGTCGGCCGGCTGAACACGGGCGTGACCATGTCGACCCGGGCCTGCTCCGGGGAGAGCGGCAGGCACTCGTCGGTCTTCGTGCCGTTCTCCCCCACGATCCGCACACACTCGGAGCCCGTCGCCGAGGTCCCGCTCGCGGATCCGCCGCCGACGGCACCGGCGGTGCAGGCGCCGCTCGCGAGGGTCGCGGCCAGGGTCGCGATCATCACGGTCGCAGGTTTTCTGTTCCTCATGGCTGCCTCCTCTGCCGTGACACCGACGCTGCCACCCGGGGGCTGAACAGAGCCTGAACGGAACTGAACCGGCCTTCAGGAGCGGTCCCGGGCCGCCGGGTCCGGCGGGAGCACCACCTCGAAGCGGGCCCCGCCGAGCCGCCCGTCGGTCACCGTCGCCGTACCGCCGTGCGCCGCGACCAGTTCGGCGACGATGGCGAGCCCGAGTCCGCTGCCGGCGGCGCCGCCGGTGTCGCCGCCTTCGGCCGTCCAGCGGGACCGCGCCTCGTCGAGGCGTACGAACCGTTCGAAGACCCGCTCGCGGTCCGCCTCAGGCACGCCGGGACCGTCGTCCTCCACGCCGAGCATCACCCGGCCGTCCGGCAGTTCGGCGAGGTCGAAGGCGACCTCGGTGCGGGCGTGCCGGGCCGCGTTGTCACCCAGGTTGCGCACCACCCGGCTCAGGCCCCGCGGGTCCACCCGCCGCCGCGCCGCCGCCACCCCGACCGTGCCGATCCGCAGCCCCGGCGCCTCCCGGCGCAGCCGGCGCACCTCGTCCAGGACCAGGTCGTCGAGGTCCACCGGCCGCATCCGGGGCCGCAGCGCGTCCTCGTCGGCGCGGGCGAGCAGCAGCAGGTCGTCGACCAGGCGCTGGATCCGCAGGTCCTCGCCGAGGACGGTCCTGGCGAGGCGTTCGTTCGTCGCCCGGTCCGTCAGCCGGTCGGGGTGGGCGAGCGCGACCTCGACGTGCTGGCGGATGGACGCCACCGGGGAACGCAGCTCGTGCGAGGCGTCGGAGACGAACCGGCGCTGGGCGCTCTGCGCCCGATCGAGCCGGTCCAGCATGCGGTTCATCGTGGCGGCGAGGCGCGCGATCTCGTCGCGGCCGGGCGGGAGCGGCACCCTGCGGTGCAGCTCCGCCGCCGAGATCGCCTCGACCTCCGAGCTGATGGCCGCCACCGGAGACAGGGCCCGCCCGACCGCCATCCAGGTCGCGCCGGCCACCACGAACATCAGCAGCGGCAGCCCCATGACGAGCAGCCGGGTGACGATCCGGGTCGCCTCGTCGACCGCGACGAGGGTCTGCCCGACCAGGACGGTCCGGTTCCCGCCGGGGGCCTCGGCGGGAACCGCCACCACCAGGAACCGGTCCTCGTCGAGCGGCGTCGTGAGCGTGGACTCGGAGCCCCGTCGCGGGTCGGCCAGGGCCGGCAGGTCCTTGACGTTCGGGCTGCCGGCGATCACGTCCCGGTGTTCGTCCAGGACCTGGACGAACTGGTCGTTCTGCTCGCTCACGGTCAGGGACGGCACCCCGTGCCCCGACTCGATGACGGCCGCCACCTGCTCGGCCCGGGTCTTCACGGTCTGCCGTACGTCGTCGGTCAGTTCGGCCCGCAGGAGGGTGATCAGGGCGACCGCTCCGGCGATCAGGCCCACCGCCACGACGAGGACGGCCGCCACGGTCGACCAGAACCGCACGCCCATGGCCGCCTACCCTCCGTCGGGGGCCAGGCGGTAGCCGCAGCCCCGTACGGTCTCGATGGACGCCCGGCCGAAGGGCCGGTCCAGCTTGTTCCGGAGGTGCCCGACGTACACCTCGACGATGTTCGGGTCGCCCTCGAAGGCGTCGTCCCAGACGTGCGCGAGGATCTCCTGCTTGGACACGGTCTCGCCGCGCCGGCGCAGCAGGAACTCCAGGAGGGCCAGCTCGCGCGCGGTCAGCTCGACCCGTACACCGCCCCGCGACACCTCCTTGGCCGCCGGGTCGAGCCGCAGGTCACCGGCGGTGAGGGCGGCGGGCCGCTCGCGGGGTTCGCGGCGCAGCAGCGCACGCAGCCGGGCGAGCAGCACGGCGTACGAGAAGGGCTTCGTCAGGTAGTCGTCGGCGCCCGTGTCGAGCCCCTCCACCTCGTCCCACTCGCCCTCCTTGGCGGTGAGCATGAGGATCGGGGTCCAGTTCCCCTCGGCGCGCAGGGTGGCGCAGACGCGGTAGCCGTTCAGGCCGGGGAGCATGATGTCGAGGACGATCGCGTCGTACGCGTGCTCGCGGGCGCGCCACAGGCCGTCCGTGCCGTCCAGGGCGACGTCGACGGCGAAGCCCTCCGCCTCCAGGCCGTTGCGGAGCCCCTCGGCGAACCGCTCCTCGTCGTCCACGATCAGAACCCGCATGTCCCGATTGTGACCCGCGTCACCTGAACCGGGGCTGAAGGGCGCGCGGTGCCGCGCGCCCTTCAGCCCTGCCGGTACTACAGCGCGGGCACGAGTGCCTTCACGAGGGCGGGCTCCGCGGGCGGGGTGGTCCCGTACACGTCGGGGCTGATCTTGTAGCCGCGCTTGTCCTGCTTCAGGACCTCCTTGTCGACGGCCGCGAGCTCCTTGGCGCTGAGCCGGGTGAACTCGGTCAGGGCCAGGGTCTCCGGGTTCGCCTCGCCCACGGGCACCACCTTGATGTTGCCGACGTGGGGCGCGTACGACTTCCGCTGGTGGCCGCCCTCGGGGTCGAGCGGGGCGAACTCGTCCGTCACGAGGACGTTGTCGAAGCAGCTGACCGGAACGCAGACGCTCTGGCCGGTCTGGAACACCGTGGCGCAGTCCAGGAAGTCGATCTCGGGTGCCAGCCCCTCGGTGTAGGTGGGGGAGCCCACCCGCGGCCGGGCGAGCATGGCGATGCCCGCCTTGGCGTCCTGCACGCCGGAGATCCAGGTGTCGGGGGCGCCGGTGAGCTTGCCGTTCTCGTAGATCTCCGGGTACTCCCCGAGGCGCCAGACCGCTCCGCGCCAGTCCTGGGCGAAGAACGCCAGCTCCGACTCCTGGACCTTCTTGCCGTTGAGGTCCTGGTCGAACACCACCACGGTGCGGACGCCGTCGATGACCTTGGTCAGGTCGGTCACCGTCGTCACCACGGTGTGGTCCTCACCGGCGACGTCGCCCTTGAGGACCAGCCGGGTCCCGGGCTTCAGCGGCAGGAACCTGTTGGTCACCCTCGGGGAGGAGGGGAAGGCGTACGGGCGCAGGGCGGGAGGGTTTCCGCAGCCGCCCTGCGCGCGCGCACCGCTTTTCGCCGTGGCGGGAGACGGGACCTCGGGGGCGTCGGCGGTCGCCGTGCCCGGGGCGAGGAGCAGCGCGGTGACGATCGGGCTCAGCAGGGCAGCGGACGCGCGCAGGCGACGGGGCATTCAGCTTGATCCTCTCGGTGGAGCCGGGGTGGGGCTCCACCGAGAGGCGGCGGCCCCGTCCGCCGCCTGCCTCAGTGCGTGGCGGCCGCCTCATGCTGCGGCCTGTGGCGCCTGAAGCCCTTGCCGAAACGCAGGTACAGGGAGGGGACGACCAGCAAATTCAGCAAGGTGGACGTAACCAGACCGCCCACGATGACCACGGCGAGCGGGTACTCGATCTCGTGGCCCGGCCGGTTGCCGAGGAAGACCAGCGGCAGGACCGCGAGTCCGGTCGCCAGGGAGGTCATCAGGATGGGGGACAGCCGTTCCCGCGCACCGCGCAGCACCAGGGCGGGCCCGAAGGCCATGCCCTCGTGCTCCTCCAGGTGCTGGAAGTGGTTGATCATCAGGATGCCGTTGCGTGCGGCGATGCCGAGCACGGTGAAGAAGCCGACCAGGGAACCCAGGGTGATGTTCCCGCCGGCGATCCAGACGGCGAGGACGCCGCCGACCAGGGCCATGGGCAGGGTGAGGAAGGACAGCAGGGCGAGCCGCCAGCTGCGGAAGGAGACCTGGAGCAGGACGAAGATCGTCAGGGCCGCGAAGATCGCGCTGTAGAACAGGACCCGCTGGGCGGCCTGCCGCTCCTCGTGCTCGCCGAGGAGCTCGGTGTGGTAGCCGCGGGGGAAGTCCGTGGAGGCGATCGCCTTGTCCACGTCCGACACGACGGCGCTGAGGCCGCGTCCGGAGACGGAGGCGTTCACGTCGAGGTGCCGCGAACCGTTCTCGCGGGCGATCACGTTCGGCTGGGGCTCGATGACCACCTGGGCGACGTCACCGAGCGGGACCGTCGTCCCGGCGGGAGTGTCGATCGGGAGCCGGCTGATGGCCGCCACGTTGCCGCGCGTCTCGGGGGTGCTCCACACCACCGTGTCGTAGGCCCTGCCGCCGCGGAAGATGTCTCCGACCTCCTCGCCGGCCACGAGGGTGGACGCGGCGCGGCGCACGTCGCCGGGCTTCAGCTCGTGCTTCGCCGCCTTGTCGACGTCGACCCTCACCTGGACCTGCGGGACCTCGACCTGGAGGTCGGCGTGGACGTCGTCGGTGCCGGCGATCTTGCTGATCTTCTCCTGGAGCTCCAGGCCCTTCTCGCGCAGGACCTTCTGGTCCTGGCCGTAGAGACGGACGACGATCGGGTACTTGGAGCCGGTGAGGACCTCGTCGACGCGCTCGTTGAGGTACGTCTGGACGTCCTGCTCCATGCCGGCGTACCGCGCCACGGTCTCCTTGATCTGCGTGAGGGTCTTGTCGTAGTCGGCCTTGGGTTCGATGCCGATCCAGCCCTCGCCGAAGTTGACCCCCGCGATCTCGTCGCCCAGGAACGCCTGCCCGATGTGGGCCCCGAAGACGTTGCGCACCCCGGGGATGGCCCGTACCTCATGGCTCAGCCGCGAGACCATGCGCTGCTCTTCCTGCACGGACGTGCCGGGCGTGGTGATGAAGTGCACCAGGAAGTCCCGCTCCTTGAAGGAGGGCAGCAGGGACTGGCTGAGCTGGGGCACGAGGAGGGCCGCGACGACCGCGAGCACGCCGGACACCAGGTAGGCGTTCATCGGCCGCTTGACGATGCGCCGCAGTCCCGCCGTGTAGCCGGTCTGCAGCCAGCGCAGGAGAGGGGACTGCCGGCGTTCGACCTTCGCCTTGCGCAGCATGATCAGGCAGAGGGCGGGGGTCACCGTCAGGGCCACGACCATGGAGGCGATGATGGCGAGCGTGTACGAGACGGCCAGCGTCCGGAAGAAGGAGCCCGCCACTCCCTGGAGCAGGAACACCGGCACCGTCGCCACGACGATGATCATCGTCGCGTAGACGATCGGGCTCCGGACCTCGAGGGAGGCGTTGAGGATGATCTTCGCGACCGACGTGTCACTGCCGGCCTTCCGGTGCTCGCGGAGCCGTCTGAGGATGTTCTCGACGTCGATGATGGCGTCGTCCACGACGGCGCCCAGCGCGATCACGAGTCCGGCGAGGGCCATCGTGTTGATGGTGTCCCCGCGCCAGTAGAGCACGAGCACGGCCGCCATCAGGGACAGCGGGATCGTCAGCAGGCTGATCAGCGCGACGCGCCACTCGTAGAGGAACGCCGCGAGGACCACGACGACGAGCAGGAAGCCGAGCACCAGGGCCTGGGTCAGATTGTCGATCGCGGTGTGGATGAAGTCCTGCTGCTGGAAGATGGTCGTGTCGAAGTGGATGCCGGGCAGGCCGGGTTCGAGGGTCGCGATCGCCTTCTCGACGTTCTTGGTGATCTCCGGGGTGTCGCCCCAGGGCAGCTTCTCGACGATCAGCAGCAGACCGGGGTCGCCGCCGACGATGGCGCTGCCGCCGAGCGGCTGGTGGGCCTCCTCCACCCGGGCCACGTCCCCGAGCCGTACGGTGCCGCCGCCCGCCGCGGAAACCGGCACCTGGGAGAGGTCGGTGGGCGTCACGACCGGCAGGAGGTTCCGGATGCCGAGGCGCTGCGTGGGGGTCTCGATCCAGCCGCCGGTGCCGATGACGGAACCGGTGGTGAACTTGAGCAGACCGGAGTCGACCGAATTGCCGGTGGCCTCCATGACGTCGTCGAGACTGACCTTGTGGGCCTGCATCCTGAGCGGGTCCACCTGCACGGTCATCATCTTCAGCCGCTCGCCGAAGATGCTCACGTTGGCGACGCCGGGCACCCGCAGCAGCCGGGCCCTGACCTCCCAGTACGCCGTCATGGACATCGACATCAGGGCCTTGTCGGAGTGGTCGTCCGAGGACATCCCGATCTTCATGACACGGCTGGTCGCGGCGACGGGCGGCATGATCACCGGCGGCGCGGCCCAGGTCGGCAGGGAGTGCGACACCTGCTGCACCCGTTCCTGGACCTCCTGCCGTGCCTTGAAGATGTCGGTCCCCTCGTGGAAGATCAGCTGGATCGACGAGAGCTGCGCGATGGACTCGGAGCGCAGGTCGTCGAGTCCGCCGAGGCCGTTGAGGGACTGTTCGAGCGGAACGGTGACCAGGGACTCGACGTCGGCCGTGGACAGGCCGAGGCAGGTCGTCTGGATCTCGACCCGCGGCGGTGCGAACTCGGGGAAGACGTCCACCCGCTGCCGGGGCAGCGACGTGATGCCCACGACCATCATCACCGCGGCCGCGGCGACCACGAGATAGCGGAAGCGCAGGCTGGACCGGACGATCCAGCGCATCAGGGTGCTGCGGTCCCCGGACATCAGTGCTCGCCGTCCGTCTCGTACTCGATGCCGAGGAGTTCGGCGGCCCCGACCGTCACGACGGGGGTGCCCTTCGGGAGGCCGGACTTCACGACCGCGTAGTCCTTACCGAACTTCCCCAGTTCGACGGGGGTCCGGATGTAGACGAAGGGCTTCGGGTTGGTGAAGGCGAAGGTCTTGCCCTCCGGGTCGTAGACCACCGCCTTCAGCGGGATGAGGGTCTGCGGCGGTCCGGCGCCGTCCAGCGGCGCCTGACGCAGCGGCTCCGTCGTGATGTGGATCCGCGCGGCCGTGTCCTCGGCCAGGGTCAGATGGGGGATCTTTCCCTCCGGGACCTGCTCGATCTCGGCGGGCGGCTGCTCGGAGTGCTCGGCGGCCGAGGCCGAGGAGGAGTGCGAGTCGGCGCAGGCCGTCAGGCCCGCTCCGCCGGCGAGCAGCAGCCCCGCGGCCGACAGGCCCACGGCCCACCGGCGCCCGGTGCGGCGCCGGCCGGGCCCGCCGCGGGGCGCCTCCCGCCGCTCCTCCCGGCGTTGCGTCCTGCCGTCGTCCGCGGCCGGCACGTCCGGTGCCGGTCCCGCCGTCGACAGGTCGGGTTCCGGGCCGACGCGGCGCTGCCCGCGGCCGCCGGGGGTGGAGAAGAAGCGGATGTAGAGGGCGGGCACGATGAACAGCGTGACGAGGGTCGAGGTGACGAGTCCGCCCAGCACGACGACGGCCAGCGGGTGCAGCACCTCCATGCCCTCGACGGTGCCGAGGAAGACCGCGGGCAGCACCGCGACCGCCGTGGCCAGCGCGGTCAGCAGGACCGGGCCGACCCGGTCGCGCGTGGCGTCGACGATGCGCCGCGGGTCGGCGGTCCCGTCCTCGCGCGGCTCGGTCTCCTGGTAGCCGCGGATCAGCAGCACCAGGTTGCGTACGGCGATGCCCACCACGACCAGGAAGCCGCCGAGCGCGCCGATCGACGTGACGCCGTCGACGGCGAACGCGGTCAGCACACCGCCGACACCGGCCAGCGGCAGGGCGAGCAGGACGAGCGTCGCCGCGCGCCAGCTGCCGAAGGCCGACTGCAGGAGGAGGAACGTGCCGAGCAGCGCGGCGGCCACCAGACCCACGATGCGCAGATCCTGGCTCTGCTGGTGCGCGACGTCGCTCTGCACCTCGGCGTGGAACTCGTACGGCATCGGCATCGCCTGGACGCGGTTCCTGACGTCGTCGAGGACGGAGTTCAGATCACGCCCGCTGACGTCGGCGACGACGTCGAGGCTGCGCGAGGTGGCGTCGTGCTCGATGACCGTCGGGTACGGCGTGACGCGGACGGTGGCGACGTCGCCGAGGCGGACGTGGCCGCCGTTCGGCGTGTCGATCAGGAGGTCGTGGACCTTCTGCGGGGCGGAGCGCGTCCCGGGCGAACCCCACACCACGACGTCGAAGACCTTCTGCTCCTCGTACAGACTGCCCACCGGCAGCCCGGAGAAGTAGGTGGCGGCCGTGCGGCGGACGTCACCGGGCTTGATCCCGTGGCTCTGTGCCGCCGCGAGGTCGACCTTGACCTCGATGGTCGGCTCCTCGGCCACGGCCGGGACCTGCGGCCGGACGACTCCGGGGACCTGCGAGAGGACCTTGCTCACCTGCTCGGCCTGGTGCCGCAGTACGCCCAGGTCGTTGCCGTAGACGCGGACGACGACGGGCGGCCCGGCGCCGTCCTCGGCCCGGACCTCGTCCAGGCGTGCCTGCGGGTACGTCACCACGTCGCTGTCGAGACCGGTCTGGTCGTGCATGGTGCGGTTGATCGCGGCGACGGTCCTGCCGTAGTCGGCCGAGCTCTTGAGGTTGACCCAGAACTCACCGGAGTTGACGTTGACGACCTGGTCCGACTCCCTGGCGCGGCCCACGTGGGCTCCGACGCCCTCGACGCCCGGCAGTGCGCGCAGCTGGTCGGCGGCCGCCTGGCCGAGGCGGTTCATCTCCGGCAGCGACGTACCGGGCGGGGCCTCCACCTGGATCAGCAGTTCACGCTGGTGCAGGGCCGGGATGGGGGAGGCGCTGTCGAGCTGCGGCCACACCGCGAAGCCTGCGGCCGCCAGTACGCCGGCCGCGACCAGCGCCCGGCCCGGCCGGAGCACGGTCTTGGGGCTGATCCGGTCGAAGCCGCGGTGGAGCAGTCCGAGCAGTGGGTTGCGGGGGTGGCCGAGCCGGGTGCGCGCGAGCAGCAGGGCGGCGAGTACGGGCGTGAGGGTCAGGGCGACGACGGTGGAGGCGAGCACCGCGAGCACGTACGACAGGGCCAGTGGCCGGGCGAACGCTCCGCCCACCCCGTTCAGGAAGACGACGGGCACCACGGCGAGGAGCAGGATCAGCGTGGCGAAGAAGACGGGCCGCCGCACCGCCGCGGTCGCGTCGACCACGACGTCGGCCACGGACCGGCGTTCACCGGAGCGCCTGCCTTCGCGCTCGAACTGTCCCTGGATGCGGTCGAATCCGATGACGATGTCGTCGATGACGGCGCCGAGAGCGATCGCGAGCCCGGCCAGGACCATCATGTTGAAGGTCGAACCCTGCAGATAGAGCACCCACAGGGCGGTGATCTCCGCCATGGTGATCGAGACGAGGCTGATCAGGGCGACGCGCCAGGAGAGGAAGTACAGGCCGAGCAGCACCGAGACGGCCGGCACGGCGACGAGGACCCACAGGCCCATGTGGTCGAGCGCCGTGTCGACGAAGGACGCCGGCCGGTACACGTGGGTGTCGACGGTGATGCCGGACAGTCCGGGCTGGAGTGAGGTCATCGCCTCTTCGACGGCGTGCGTGACCTCACGGGTGTTGGCGTCGGGGTACTTCTCGACCACCAGCATGATCCCGGGGCCGTCGCTCAGCATCACGTCGCCGATGAGGGGCTGGTGGTCCTCCACCACGGTCGCCACGTCGCCGATGCGCAGCTGCTTGCTCGCCGTGTCCTCCACGGCCACCGAAGCCAGGTCCTGCGCCTTGGTGATGGGCAGCACGTGCTGGATCGCCAGACGCTGGCTCGGCGTGTCGATGAACCCGCCGGTGCCCGGCGTCGAGGCCTCCACGAAGGTCAGCGGCGACACCCACAGCGCGTTGCCCGTGGTGCGGACCACCTGGTCGAGCGAGACGCCCCGGCTGGCCAGCTGCTGCGGGTCGACCTGGACCTGGAGCTGACGGTCCCGCTCACCCCAGATGACCACGTTCGCCACGCCCGGAATGCCGAGCAGACGCGGCTTGATGTTCCACCGCGCGAGCACGGACATGTCGATGCGTGAGACGTCCTTCGAGGACAGCCCGATCATCATGACCCGGCTCGTCGACGACAGCGGCTGGATCATCACCGGCGGCTTGCCCACCTGGGGCAGGCCGCCCACCTGGATCAGGCGTTCCTGGACGGCCTGCCGGGCCTTCTGCTCGTTCGTGCCCGGTCCGAAGACCAGGTTGACGGACGACAGTCCGGGGGCGGACTCGGAGGTGATCTCGTCGAGCCATGCCACGCCGTTCAGCAGGTCCTGCTCCAGCGGGACGGTGATGAGCTGCTCGACCTCGGCCGCCGACAGGCCCGGCGCCTCGGTCTGGATCTGAACCTGCGTCGGGGCGAACTCCGGGAAGACGTCCGTCGACGCCGCCTTCGGGAGGTGGATGAAGCCCAGGGCCATCACGGCCGCCGCCACACCGAGGATCAGGTTTCGGAACGTAAGACTGAGGGAAAGGATTCTGTGGACCACGACGGGGTCCTGCCTTCCAGAGCGACGGCGCGTTCCGCCGAGCCGCTCTCGGACCCTCTTGGCAGGGCCTCGCGAGAGCGTGGGATCACGCATCGGGCGGACGGCATACCGGGCGCCCGCACGGGGTCGTCCGTCCTGCTGCGGCATCAGTCGCCGGCTTCGACCGGCGAGGGAGAGGATTCCCGGCCACCGTCCTCACCGCGCGGTCGCGGGACACGGACGGGCCGACCTCATATGCACTATGCCTATGGTCGATAGATACGCCGTAAATGTACCCAGTAGGGGAAAACCCTGTCAATGATTTCCCCCTGAAAGGGACATACCGTGCGAGGGGGGTCACGGTCGGCGACCCCCGGGTCCCGCCCTGCAAGGGGTGTTTGCGCGCTAGAATTGCAGAATTCTTCAATTCAGCAGATGTCGATCCTCAGAACTGTGCGGGGCAGGGAGTGTGACGTGAGCACGTTCGCGGAAGCGGTCGTGGAGAGGGTGCGCGCCGCGCGGGCGCGGCTGGCCGCGGCGTACGAGGACGGGGACGCCTACGGGGCGTCCCTCGCCCAGGACGAGCTGGAGGACGCGCTGCGGCTCGCCCGCAAGCACGGCATCGACGCGGGCGACGAGGAGGGCGAAGGATGAGCCCCGCCCCCGTCCCGCTCTACCAGGCCAAGGCCGAGTTCTTCCGGATGCTGGGCCACCCGGTCAGGATCCGGGTCCTGGAACTCCTCAGCGACGGCCCGCTGCCCGTGCGGGAGTTGCTCGCGGCGATCGAGATCGAGCCGTCCAGCCTCTCCCAGCAGCTGGCCGTGCTGCGCCGGTCGGGCATCGTGACGGCGACCCGCGAGAGCTCGACGGTCGTGTACGAGCTCGCGGGCGGCGACGTGGCGGAGCTCCTCCTGGCCGCCCGCCGCGTCCTGTCGGGTCTGCTCGTCGGGCAGCAGGAGCTGCTCGCCGAACTGCGCGGGGCCGAGGAGCAGGAGGTGGGCGCGTGACCACGGAGCCGGAGCACGGAGGCCGGGACACGGAGAAGTGGAAGGAGCGCGGCGTGATGCTGCGCGTCTTCGTGTACATCTTCGCCACCCACCTGTTCGCCGGGTTCGTCTGGATCCTCTTCTACGTGGGCCAGCACGCCCAGAAGTGAAGCCGCCCGGCTCCCGCCGTCGCAGGTGGTCGCCGCGTACGGCGCGGAGGCCCCCGCACCCCTCCGCCGCGCGGCAGCCGGTGGCCCGTCACCTCCGCGTCGAGGTGCGGGAGTTGCTCCCGTACCTGCGGGGCGTGGGCGACGGCGGTGTCGCCGCCGACGCGTTCGGCGAGGGGGAGTCCGGCCGCGGGGCCGGCCGGGGGTCGAGTGTCGGCCGGTGCAGGGGATTCTGTCGTCGGGCCGACGTGGCGCTCGCCGCCACCGTTCCCGTCGCTGTCCATCGGTGGGCGCGGTGGCGGCGAACGCCGGTTCCGGGCCGCCGTCAGGCGGGCGGCTTCCCCGTCGACGCCTGCAGGTCCGCGAGCAGTTCGGCCTGTCCGGCCAGCACGCCGGAGAGGATCGAACGCGCCACGGCCAGCAGCTCCGCGACCTGGGGGTCGGTCAACGAGTAGAAGACCGTGGCCCCCTCCCGCCGGGCGACGACCAGGTTCGCCCGGCGCAGCACCGCGAGCTGTTGCGAGAGGTGCGCCGGCTCGATGCCCAGCTGGGGCAGCATCTCGCTCACCGCGTGCTCGCGTTCGCTCAGCAGCTCCAGGACGCGGATCCGCACCGGATGCCCCAGCGTCTTGAAGAACTCCGCCTTCAGCTGGTAGAGCGGCGCACTCATCCGCACCGCCTCCACCGTGTCGATGCAGGGCTCCCCGTTCGATGCCATCTCTTCGTCATGGCCCTATCCTCGCGCCCTCACGACAACGTGATGACCTCGGTAATTGCCAACATCGGCAACTATCGAAGATCGATATGCGGAATTTCCGGAAAGCTACGCCCGCATGTCGGGCCAGTCGTCGCTGCGCCACTCCCGCTGATGCGCGCCCTCGCTCCGGTGGGCGGCGAGGGCGGCGGCAAGGTCGCAGTGCACGGGGATGGCCGGCTGGTCCCCGGTCGGCACGAGGGAGCCGTCCGCCGGGATCGCCGCGAGCTCCATCCGCCGGCCCTCTGCGCGGAAGCGGCGGGCCGCCTCGGCGACCGCGAGCTGGCCGCCCACCGACCAGCCGCGCAGGCTCGTCAGGTCCAGGACCACCGGACCGGTCCCGCGGGCCAGTGCCCAGCCGACCGCGCCGGTGAAGCGGTCCACCGCCTCGGCCCCGAGGAACCCGGCCAGGGATAGGACTCCGAGGTCCTTCTGGATGGTGTATCGCCACTCGATGGTCATCGCTGCCGCTCTCTCGTACGCATGGGCTCGTTCTCGCTCTGCAGTCGCGCGTTCATCGCGCCGCGGTCTTCCCGAGGCGGTACCCGGTCACGGTCTGCGGCTGGATCCGCAGGACGGCGTCGTGCGGCCCGTACGCCCAGCCGGAAAGGGTGCGGCGGTAGTGGGCGGCCTCGTCGGGGTCCGCGACGGCCTCGGCGGGACCCGTGACCGTCACGCTCCAACCGGTGGCGGCGGGCATCCTCACGTCCTGGACCTGGTAGGTCAGCGTGGGCCGGCCGGCGACCAGGCCGCCCTGGACGGGGGCCCGGACGACCAGCCGTCCGAACTCGAGGACGTGCACGGCCGGCCGCACCACGGCCTGGTCACGGCGGCTGTGGATGAGGAGGCCCTGCGCGGCTCCCTCCAGGAGCCACAGCGACTCCGTGCCGGAGACCTCGACCATGACGCGGGCGGGGGCGGTGGGTGCCGTCATCGGGTGCTCTCCTTCTCGGCGTCCGGCCGCGGGCCGGGCAGCGGCGGCAGGAGCCCGGCGCCCTGGAGGTGGGAGCGGGCGCCGGCGATGGCCGCGGGGGTGGTGGCGTACTCCCGGCCCTCGAACCGCAGCAGGTCGAGGGCGCCGACGGAGTCGAGGACCTGGCGCTGGCCGGGCCGGATCCCCGAGGTCATGACGGCGATGCCGCGCCGGTTCAGCTTCTCGACGGCGTCCTTGAGGACGAGCGCGCCGGTCGCGTCCATCGTGGTGACCCGGGACATCCGCAGGATGACGACCCGGACGTCCGCCACCTCGGTGAGTTCGAGCAGGAAGCGGTGTGCCGCGGCGAAGAAGAGCGGGCCGTCGATGCGGTACGCCACGATGTGCTCGGCGAGGAGCGCGTGTTCCTCCTCGCTGTGCTCACCGGGCAGGTCGGCACGGAAGTCCACCTGGTCCATCCGGGCCTGCTTGGCCACGGCCCGCAGCGCGAGGGCGCCCGCGACGGCGAGACCGATGATCACCGCGTACACGAGGTCGAGCGCGAGCGTGGCGACCGCGGTGAGGACCAGGACGACGCCGTCCGAGCGGGTGGCCCGGGCCATCGCCCGCAGGGACCCGACCTCGACCATGCGGATCGCGGTGGCCAGCAGGACGCCCGCGAGGGCCGCGAGGGGGATCTTCGACACCAGCGGCGCCGCGGCGAACACGATCACGGCCAGGACCGCGGCGTGGGTGAGCGCGGCCAGGCGGGAGGAGGCGCCGGAGCGGACGTTCACCGCCGTACGGGCGATGGCGCCGGTCGCGGGGACGCCGCCGAACAGCGGGGCCACGAGGTTGGCCAGACCCTGGCCGAACAGCTCCCGGTCCGGGTCGTGCTTCTGCCCCACCGTCATGCCGTCCGCGACCTGCGCGGAGAGCAGCGACTCGAGCGCGGCGAGCGCCGCCACGGCCACCGCCGGGGCGAGCAGCGACCCCAGGGCGGACAGGTCCAGGAAGCCGAGGGAGGGGGCCGGAAGCCCGGCGGGCAGCTCGCCGATGGGGGCGGCCGCGTCGAGGTGGAAGACCTGCGACACGACGGTCGCGGCGATCACGGCCACGATCGAGAAGGGGACGGTCGGCCGGATTCGGGCGCCGACGAGCATCATGAGGGCCACGCCGGCGGCGAGCGCCACGGCCGTCCAGTTCGGTGTCCGGACGAACTCCTCGACGGCCCGCCACGTCACGACGAGGACGCGCTCGCCCTCGGGCTCGGGCACGCCGAGGGCGTTGGGGACCTGCTGGAGGCCGATCACCAGCGCGATGCCGAGGGTGAAGCCCTCGATGACCGAGGCCGGGAGGTACGCCATGTACCGGCCGGCGCGGGCGAGCGCGAGGCCGATCACGATCAGCCCGGCGAGCAGCCCGACGGTGAGCACGCCGCTCGGCCCGTGCTGGGCCACGATCGGTACGAGGACCACGGTCATCGCGCCCGTGGGGCCCGAGACCTGGAGGTTCGAACCGCCGAAGAGGGCGGCGAGCGCCCCGGCGACGACGGCGGTCGCGAGCCCGGCCTCGGCACCCAGGCCGGAGGAGACGCCGAACCCGAGCGCGAGCGGCAGGGCGACGACGGCGACGGTCAGCCCGGCCAGGAGATCCCGTCGCGGGTCGCGGGCCATGGCCGCGGCGTCGGCGCGGACGGGCAGGAGGGAGCGGACCCGGGTCCAGGCGGTGCTCACGAGGCTCACGTGGATGCGACCTCGGCTTCCCGGTCGCTTTCCCTGTCCGCTTCCCTTTCGGCTTCTCGGAGTTCGGCCAGGAGCTGGTTCTGTCCGGCGAGCATCTCGGTGAGGATCCGCCGCGCCGCCTGCATCAGCTCCGCCACGTCCCCGCCGGCCAGTGTGTAGACGACGGTGGACCCCTCACGGTTCGAGGTGACGATCCCCGACCGCCGCAGGACGGCGAGCTGCTGCGAGAGCGCCGAAGGCTCGACCGGGATGCGCGTGAGCAGCTCGCGCACCGCGAGGGGGCCGCTCTGGAGCAGCTCCAGGATCTGGATGCGTACCGGATGTCCGAGCATCCGGAAGAACTCGGCCTTCGCCTGATGGAGCGGAACCGGCACGGTCTCTCGTCTCTCCTCGCCTCACCGGCGGGAGTGCGCCCGCCGGGTGGCTGTGCCCGCGGCTACCTGCGGGCACAGCCACTCCATCATGTGATGAATTGCCGAATTTCGCAATTGCTGGCCTGCTGATGATGATCCAGTGGGGGGCGTGTGGGGACAGCGGGTCAGTGGCTCGTCGCCGGGTGCCGCTTGCGGTACTCGCGCGGGCCTACGCCCTTCCACTGCCGGAACGCCTGGGAGAAGGAGGAGACCTCGACGTAACCCAGCCGTCGCGCGATCTGCCCGACGGGCAGGCCCGCGGTGATCAGGAGCTGCTCGGCGAGGTGTTCGCGGACCTCCGAGAGCAGGGCCCGGTACGAGATCCCCTCGGCGGCGAGCCGGTGGCGGAGCGTAAGGGTGGCGAGGTGCGGCCGCGCGGCGACCTCGTCGGCGTCGGGGCGTTCGGGCAGCTGGTCGACCAGGACGTCGCGGACGCGGCCCGCGAAGCCGGTCCGCGCCTGCCGCCGGGCCGGCAGCTCCCGGCACCGGGCGAGCGCCAGGGCCTCCGTGTGCGTGTTGGCCCGCGGACTCGGAGGCCTCGACCACCGGCTCGCCGACGCCTCCCGGCCGGAGACCGTGCGGGCGATCGTCGGCCCCGGCGACGTGCTGATCACGACCGTCGGACCGTTCGAGCGGTTCGGACACACCACCGCGCGGGCGGCCACCGACGCCGGCGCCCACCACGTGGACGCCACCGGAGAGGTCGGCTTCGTCCGAGCCCTCCGGGAGCGCCATCACGACCGTGCCCGCGCCGCCGGCGCCGTCATGCTCCCGGCCTTCGGCTACGACTACGTCCCCGGAGCCCTCGCGGGCGCGCTCGCGGCGCGGCAGGCGGGCCCGGACGTGCGCGCGCTGGACATCGGCTACTTCGTCGACGGCTCGCTGCGCGGTGGGCGCGGGCTCAGCCAGGGCACCCGCAAGACCGTCGCCGACGGCATCACCCCGCCCGTCACCGTCCGGCGGAACGACCGGCTGGTCGACGAACGCGTCGGGCACCGCGTCCAGGCGTTCCGGGTGGACGGGCGTACCCGGCGGGCCGCACTGGCCTCGGGATCCGAAGTGCTCTTCCTTCCCGCACGGATCCCGGCCCTCGAATCCGTGGCCGTGTACAACGGATGGTTCCCCGGCGACGCCGTCCGGCTGGCGTCCCGCGTCGCGAACGCCGCGGTGAAGCACCTGGCCGGAGAGCGCCTCGTCGACGCGGTGCGGCGCCGGGCCGTCGGCCCCGCCGGCGGGCCCGACGCCACGGAACGCGTCCGCACCCGCACCCGCGTGGTCGCGGTGGCCCGCGACGCCTCGGGGGCGCCGCTCGCCGAAGTACAGCTGGAAGGCCCCGGCATCTACGACCTGACCGGCGAGCTGATGGCCTGGGCGGGCGAGCAGCTCGCGGCCGGACACGGCAGGACCCCCGGAGTCGTCGGCCCGATCGATGCGTTCGGCCTCGACACCCTCGCCGAGGGCTGCGCGGGCATCGGACCGACCCAGGTCTGACCCCCGCCGCGCCCGTTCCCCCACCCCGGAAAGGCGTCACCCCATGCGTACCACCACCCGGCCCGCGTCCTACCGCGACCAGCAGGCGTGGCGCGAGATGCAGGAGTTCCTGCCCGCCCGCCTGCGCCTGACCGACGCGACCGCGCCCCGGGAGGAGTTCTGGAACGGGCGCGGGCACCGCGTCCACCTGGACCGGTACCCCAACCCCGCCGCGAAGGCCAAGGTCGTCCTGCACCACGGTGTGGGCACCAACGGCCGCCAGATGTCCCTCGTCCTCGGCGCGCCGCTGGCGAAGCGCGGGTTCGAGACGGTGGCCCTGGACAACCTCGGTCTGTACGGCCTGAGCGCGGGCGGCATGCTCACGTACCACGTCGCCGCCAAGGCACCCCGCGGCACCCTGCACGGCGTCGTCGGCATGACCTTCCTCGACCAGCGGGACCAGCGGGTCCGCGACGAGACCTCGCACGACAAGCTCACCGCCCGAGCGGGCGTCCCGCTGATGGGCCTGCTCGCGAAGACGCCGGCGGCCTCCCTGACGTACCCGATGAGCCTCGCGTCGAAGATGTCCGCGCTCGCCAACGACCCCGCGGCGATGAAGGTCCTGATGAAGGACCGTACTTCCGCCGCCAACCGGGTCAGCGTCCGCTTCCTCGACAGCTACGCGACGTACACCCCCGCCGTCGAGCCGCCGGCCTTCGACGCCTGGCCCGTGCTGCTGACCCAGCCGGCCGGGGACCGCTGGACCCCGCACCACCTCAGCGTGCCCGTCCTGTCCCGCATCACCGAGGTCCCGGTCGAGACCGTCATGCTCGACAACGCCGGCCACTACCCCCTGGAGGAACCCGGCCTGACGCAGATGCGGGACGCCATCGCCGATTTCGTCACGAGGAACACCGCCCGAGGGGTCAGGGAAGGAACTCGTAGAACGGCCCGTCGGGCGCGCGGTCGCGGGCGCACAGCATCACGTTCCTCCCCTTCAGATAGGCGAGCAGCCACTCGCCGAACGTCATCTCGTAGAGGGTCCACGAGGGGCTGTCCATCTCCTGGACCAGGACGCGCCAGCGCGAGGAGGTTTCATCGGGGACGCAGAGGAAGATCATCTCTCCCGTCGTGGCCGACGCCACCGGCAGCAATTCCCCGGGACCCGCCCCCGCCCGGCTCGGCAGGAACTCGGCCATGTCCTCCTCGCGCCAGAACTCGAGGTCCTGCCTGATGTCCCTGCCCAGGTCGTGCAGCAGATGGGTGGCGGGGTGCTTCAGATACAGCTGCCCGTTGACCGAGACCGAGCCGTAGGCGTCGACGATCTCGCGGAAGTCCGCGGGGAACTCGACACCGAGTTCCCGCTCCAGATCGGTCCACGGGGCCGGATCCGACCAGTTGAACCTGGGCTCGCCCAACAGGGCTCGGATGTCCGGGAGCGTTGCCACTGCGTGACTCCTTCTGGAGGATGAACCGGTACGGGACTCGGTGGATTGTTCATCCCGGATCCTGAGCTCCGTCAAGCCGCCGCCCGATCAGGGCATTTCAGCAACGGCATCCCTTGACGCCCCTGCCAGGCAGGACGAGACTCCGCACGGTCAAGAACCCCACGCCCCGCACGGCCTCGTTCCGTCCCCCGAACGAAGGGTTCCGTCCATGACCGCAACCGCACCCTCCGGAAGACCCGGCCCCTCCGCCGTCCACGACGGCCGTGTCGAGCTCGCGTTCGGCACCGCCCCGGACGACCCCCGTTTCGTCAACGACGACCTGCTCCCCGTCCCCGTGGCCGACCGCCGCTGGACCACGTACAACTTCGCCGCCCTCTGGGTCGGCATGGCCCACAACATCCCCTCCTGGATGCTCGCCTCCGGTCTCGTCGCCCTCGGCATGGACTGGAAGCAGGCCGTCCTCACGATCGCCCTGGCCAATGTCATCGTGCTGGTGCCGATGCTGCTCACCGGCCACGCGGGCCCCAAGTACGGCATCCCCTTCCCCGTCCTCGCCCGCGCCTCCTTCGGACTGCGCGGGGCCAACCTGCCCGCCCTCGTCCGGGCCGGCGTGGCCTGCGCCTGGTTCGGCATCCAGACCTGGATCGGCGGCCAGGGCCTCTTCGTCCTGCTCGACAAGGTCGCAGGCGGCGGCTGGACGGGCGCCGAGGAGGTCGCAGGCCAGCCGTGGACGCTCTGGGCCTGCTTCGTCCTCTTCTGGGTGGTCGAACTGGCCATCATCCACCGGGGGATGGAGGCCCTGCGCCGCTTCGAGAACTGGGCCGCGCCCTTCGTGATCGTCGGCGCGCTCGCCCTCCTCGTCTGGATCACGGTCAAGGCGGGCGGCCTCGGGCCGCTCCTCGACCAGCCGTCGAAGCTGGGCTGGGGCGCCGACTTCTGGCCCGTCTTCTTCCCCGCCCTCATGGGCATGATCGCCTTCTGGGCGACCCTCAGCCTCAACATCCCGGACTTCACGCGCTTCGGCGCGGGGCAACGCTCCCAGGTCCTGGGGCAGACCCTCGGCCTCCCCACCACGATGACCCTCTTCGCCCTGCTCTCGGTGCTCGTCACCTCCGGCTCGCAGGCCGTGTACGGGGCGCCCGTCTGGGACCCGGTGGCGCTCGCGGCGAACACCGACAACGTCTTCGGTCTGCTCTTCGCCCTGGTGACGGTCCTGGTCGCCACCCTCTCCGTGAACCTCGCGGCGAACGTCGTCTCCCCGGCGTACGACCTCGCCAACCTCGCCCCGAGGCTGGTCACCTTCCGTACGGGCGCGCTGATCACCGGCGTCGTCGGCGTGCTCATCATGCCGTGGAAGCTCACCGCCACCCCCGAGCTGTACATCTTCACCTGGCTCGGCCTGGTCGGCGGCCTGCTCGGCACGGTCGCGGGCATCCTCATCGCCGACTACTGGCTCGTCCGCCGGACCGTCCTCGACCTCGAAGGTCTCTACCGGGCCGACGGCCCGTACTGGTACCGGGGAGGCTGGAACCCGGCGGCCGTCCTCGCCTTCGCGGTGGGCGGCGTCCTGGCCGTGGGCGGCTCGCACTCGGCGCCGGGCACGGGACCGTTCCCCGAGGACGGCCTGATCCCCTTCCTCAAGCCGCTCGCCGACTACGGCTGGGCCGTGGGCCTGGCCGCCTCCCTGCTCCTCTACACCGTCCTCATGAGGCGCGGGGCAGCTTCCCGGCCGTCCTCCCGATCCAGCTGAGGTAGGACCAGACGCGGGTGTTCACGGCGGGGGTGTCGGTCGCGCACCCCTTCCCGTACGAGACGAGACCGACGAGGTACGGCGTCCCCGCGATCGTGTGGACCAGCGGGCCGCCGGAGTCGTACTGGCAGGTGTCCTGGCCCGGTGCGTACGTGCACAGCTGGGCGGCGGTGACC
Organism: Streptomyces sp. NPDC002463; assembly: GCF_042889835.1. NCBI lineage: Bacteria > Bacillati > Actinomycetota > Actinomycetes > Kitasatosporales > Streptomycetaceae > Streptomyces > Streptomyces sp. NPDC002463. The sequence goes on along the minus strand of NZ_JBIARL010000009.1, from coordinate 324,030 downwards.
CCGGACATGCCCCGGGCGCCGCACGTCGGGTTGCTCATGGTGCCGAGGACGACGGTCCGCAGGACGTCGGAGGTGCGGCCCCCGAAGGAGGTGGTGCCCCAGCCGGGGGCCTCGACCCGCGTGTGGTCGAAGGTGCCGTGGGCGTAGCGGACGGGCAGGGCGACCGGCCGCACGTCCCGGTTGAACGCCACGGGCTCGGCCAGCCGGACCAGCGCGATGTCGTCGCGCTGGGTGGCGGGGTCGTAGCCGGGGTGCGTGAGGAAGGAGGCCGGGGTCGCGAGCACCGCGTGCGGGCTGTCGTCGCCGCGCGTCAGGTCGTGGTCGCCGAGGAGCACGCCCACGCGCGCGGTGTCGCCGTACGAGCCGGTCAGGCAGTGCGCGGCGGTGAGCACGTACCGCTCGCCGATCAGCGCGCCGCCGCACATCACCCGGCGCTCCGCCAGATCCACGAGCCCCACCATGAACGGGTACTGATGGGGCCGCGCCTCCCGACCCCCGACGACCGCCTGCGCGGGCGCCGCGATGCCGAGCGGACACACCGCCATCACCAGGCCCGCGACCGCCGCCATGACCTTCTTCGCCCGTCCCACTTGACCTCCGTACCGCCGACACCGTGTCACCGGGCCCGGTGATCGTGCGGAGACGTTTCCGCACGGCCGCCCCGGCCCGCGTGGGCATCAACGACGAGGGAGCGGCGGGGTCACCTGACCACGGGGCCGGACTGATGACCGAGGCGGTGATCAGCGGTCGGCGCCGGGGGCCCAGCCGGGGACGTGCGCGGCGACGGCGGCGTCCCAGGCCGGGGCTCCACCGGGGAACGGCCAGGCACGGGTGAGGTCGGGGGAGTGGACGATGTCCCGGAGCTCGGAGGCCAGCCTCCGGCTCTCGTTCGCGATCCGTACGCTGCCGAGCGGGCCGTCCAGCGCGGCGACCCGCTTCTCGTACTCGATCACCGGACGCTCGGCGCAGAGCGCCACCCACGCGGCGTCCGAGGCACGCGAGAGGACCAGCACCCGGGGCCGGCCGCCCTCGGCGAGCGCCGCCGTCAGGCGGTCGTGGCCGTCCAGGACGACGGGGGACCCGAGCCCGCTGATCCACCAGGCGAACACCGGCGGCAGCACCCCTTCCCGGTACTGGCGGCGGTACGCGCGCACCCGGGGCGCCTCCACCGGTGAGAGCGACCGCAGAGGCAGCAGGTCGCGCGCGTCCTCGGCCGGGTCGCCGTACCCGAACCAGGTCAGATGGCCCCGGTCGGGATCGTGCGCCAGGAGCTTCGGCCAGTTGCCGTCCACGAACCAGCCGTTCGGGCGGGGCCCGAGCCGCCACTCGCCCGTGTGGAGCGGCCCGTCCGCCGCCGCGCGGAGTTCCGCCCCCGCGTGCGCGGCCCAGCGCTCCGTCCACTCCTCCGTGCCCGGCATCGCGAACTCCGCGAACGCGCGCGCCCGTTCGGCCCGCAGCGGGGCCAGCGGGGAGGCGTACCGCCCGGTCCGCGCGTAGTGGACCCCGCGGTGGGTGGCGCGCTGGCGGGCGAACAGCACCGGGGTCGTGCCCTGCAGCAGCACGAGCCGGCGCCCGTCGGCGCACTCCATCCGGAGACCGGGCTTCACCGGCACCTCGACACGCATGCCGTCACCCTACGCAGCGGTCGGTCACGGCACCCGGGCCGTCCACTCCTCCGTGCCGAACTTCGACTCCGCCAGCTCCTTCGCGCGGGTCAGTTCGTCCTCCGTGAGGTGGCCCCGGGTGAGGCCGTAGCGGGTGCGGAAGGACGTGATCATGCGGTCGATCACCGTCTCGCGCGGCAGGCCCGTCTGGCGGCGCAGCGGGTCCACGCGCTTCTTCGCGCTCTTCGTGCCCTTGTCGGAGAGCTTCTCGCGGCCGATCCGCAGCACCTCGGTCATCTTGTCCGCGTCGATGTCGTACGCCATCGTCACGTGGTGCAGGACCGCGCCCTCGCCCGCCACCAGCCGCTTCTGCGCCGCGCCCGCGATCTTGCCCGCGTCCGTGGCGATGTCGTTGAGCGGCTGGTACCAGGCCCGGATCCCCATGTCGCCGAGCGCGCCGAGCACCCAGTCGTCGAGGTAGGCGTAGCTGTCGGTGAAGGACAGGCCCTGGACGAGGGCGTCGGGGACGGAGAGCGAGTACGTGATCGTGTTGCCCGGTTCGACGAACATCGCGCCGCCGCCGCTGATCCGGCGCACCACCTGGATGCCGTGCCGCTCCGCCGCCTCCGGGTCGACCTCGTTGCGCAGGGACTGGAAGCTGCCGATGACCACCGCCGGGGCGCCCCACTCCCAGACCCGGAGGGTCGGCGGGCGGCGGCCGGCCGCCACCTCGGCGGTCAGGACCTCGTCGATCGCCATGTGCAGCGCGGGGGACTGCGGCGGCTCGTGGATCAGCTGCCAGTCGTAGTCGGTCCAGTCCGTGGCGTGGGCGAGGGCGCGCCGGACCGCGACCCCGACGCCCTCCGAGGTCAGGCCGAACATCTGCGTGCCCGGCGGGAGCGCCGCGTCGATCCGCGCGGCGAGCCCCGAGGCGTCCGTGTCGGCCGGTGCGCCTTCGAGGGCCCCGTCGATCGCGAGGATCGCCTCGTCGGGTTCGAGGAAGAAGTCGCCCGCGACCCGGACGTTCCGCAGGACCCCGTCCTCGGTGTCGAGGTCGACGACCACCAGCTTTCCGCCGGGGACCTTGTACTCGCCGTGCACGGAAGCCTCCCTGCGTGTAAGGGGTGAACTCGGCCAAAGGGTACTCCCAGGGGAAACGGAGGATGACAAGTGCGGCATTCCGGTTGTCAGCGGCCCGTGCTTAGCTGGAGGCATGATCGAAGACTTCTTTGAGCAGGTCCTCGGCGGCCGTACGACCGAGGTCGAGGAGGCCGTCCGCAAGGCGGCCGCGGCCGAGATCATGCCGCGCTTCCGGCAGCTCGCCGCCGACGACATCGTCGAGAAGAACGGGCCGCACGACCTGGTCACCGTCGCCGACCGGGCCGCAGAGGCCCATCTCACCGCGTCCCTCACCGCCCTGCTGCCCGGCTCCGTGGTCGTCGGCGAGGAGGCCGTCCACGCCGACCCGAGCCTGTACGAGGCGCTGCGCGGCGACGCCCCCGTCTGGATCGTCGACCCGGTCGACGGCACCCGTCAGTTCGTCCACGGCGACCCCGGCTTCTGCACCCTCGTCGCCCTCGCCAAGCACGGCGAGGTCCTCGCCTCCTGGACCTTCGCGCCCGCCCTGGACCAGTTCGCCGTCGCCGTGCGCGGCCGCGGCGCCACCCTCAACGGGCAGGCGATACGGTCGGGTTCGCCGGCGCCCGGCGAGGTCCTGGAGGTCGCCACCTCGCACCCCGACTACACCACCCCGGACCAGAAGCGCGCCCTGCTCGGCCTGGCGGTCGAGGGCGTCCGCCCCCGCCCCTGCGGCTCGGCCGGGCTCGAGTACCTCGCCGTGGCGCGCGGAGAGCTGGCGGGCACCGCGTTCTCCTGGGAGTACGCCTGGGACCACGCCGCCGGACTCCTCCTGGTCGCCGAGGCGGGCGGCGCGACCACGACGATCGCGGGGGAGCCGTTCCGTATAGCCGGGGGGAACGCGCTGCCGTTCACGACCGCCCGGGACGCGGCGACCGCCGAGCGGATCCGGACGCTCCTCGGGGGCGTGTGAGACGCCGTTCCCCACCCGCCTATCCTGGGAGCCTTGGCCATCGGCTGACGAAGGAGTCCGAAGGTGACGAACGAGACGTCGATGCTCGATGCCGTCGTCGTGGGGGCGGGACCCAACGGACTGACGGCCGCCGTCGAACTGGCCCGCCGCGGACTCTCCGTGGCCGTCTTCGAGGCCAAGTCCACCGTCGGCGGAGGCGCCAGGACCGAGGAGCTCACCCTCCCCGGTTTCCGCCACGACCCCTGCTCCGCCGTGCACCCGCTCGGCGCCGGCTCGCCCGTCTTCAAGACGATGCCGCTCGACCGGTACGGCCTGGAGTGGCTCCACCCCGAACTGCCCATGGCGCACCCCTGGGACGACGGCACCGCCGCCGTCCTCGCCCGCTCCGTCGCCGAGACCGCCGCCTCCTTCGGACCGCGCGACGCCGGGACGTACCGCAGGCTCGTCGCCCCCTTCCTCGGCAAGTGGGACACGCTCGCGAGCGACTTCATGCAGCTGCCGCTCACCGCGCTGCCCCGCGACCCGGTCACCCTCGCCCGCTTCGGCCTCGCCGGACTGCCGCCGTCCACCTGGCTGATGCGAAGGTTCCAGGACGAGAAGGCCCCCGCGCTCCTGGCCGGACTCGTCGGCCATGTCATCGCCCCCCTCAACGGCCTCGCCACCGGCGCCGTCGGCCTGGTCTTCGCGCTCGCCGCGCACGCGGGCGGCTGGCCCATGCCCCGGGGCGGCTCGCAGTCGATCTCCGACGCCCTCGCCGCGTACCTCAAGGACCTCGGCGGCGCCGTCCACACCGACTTCGAGGTCAAGCGGCTCGACGACCTGCCGCCGGCCCGCGCCTACGTCTTCGACACCTCGCCCACCGCCCTCGCCCGGATCGCCGGCTTCGGCGGGCACTACGACCACTACAAGTACGGCGCCAGCGCCTTCAAGATCGACTACGCGCTCGACGGGCCCGTGCCCTGGACCGCCGAGGAGGCCCGCCGGGCCGGCACCGTCCAGGTCGGCCCCACCGCCCGCGAGATCGGCACCGCCCTGCGCCAGGCCTCCTCCGGCACCGCCCCCGACGCGCCCTTCCTCATCACCGCCCAGCCCAGCCTCGTCGACCCCTCCCGCGCCCCCGAGGGCAAGCACGTCTTCTGGGCGTACGGCCATGTGCCCAACGGCTGGCGCGGCGACCTCACCGAGGCCATAGAGCGTCAGATCGAGCGCTTCGCCCCCGGCTTCCGCGACCGCGTCCTGGCCCGCGCCACCGCGGGCCCGCCCGAACTCGCCGAGCGCAACGCCAACTACATCGGCGGCGACATCGCCTGCGGCGCCGCCCGCGGCCTCCAGCTCCTGCTGCGCCCCACGCTCTCCCTGCGCCCCTACGCGACCCCGCACCCGGCGGTGTTCCTCTGCTCCTCCGCGACCCCGCCCGGCCCCGGCGTGCACGGCATGTCCGGGCACAACGCGGCGAAGGCGGTGTGGCGGAGCCTGCGAAAATAGACTGGTCGCCATGGCCAAGTACTTCGACGTGCACCCCGACAACCCTCAGCCCCGCACCATCGGCGCGGTGGCCGACTCCATCCGGAACGGGGCGCTCGTCGCGTACCCGACCGACTCCTGCTACGCGCTGGGCACCCGGCTCGGCAGCCGCGACGGCATCAGCCGCATCCGCGCCATCCGCGACCTCGACGACCGGCACCACTTCACGCTGATGTGCGCGAACTTCGCCCAGCTGGGCCAGCTCGTGCACATCGACAACGACGTCTTCCGCGCCGTCAAGGCGTCCACCCCCGGCGCGTACACCTTCATCCTCCCGGCGACGAAGGAGGTGCCCCGGCAGCTGCTGCACCCCAAGAAGAAGACCGTCGGCGTCCGCATCCCCGACCACGTCGTCACCCAGGCCCTCCTCGCCGAACTCGGCGAGCCGCTGCTCTCCAGCACCCTGCTCCTGCCCGACGAGGACGAACCGCTGACCCAGGGCTGGGAGATCAAGGAGCGGCTCGACCACCAGGTGGACGCGGTGCTCGACTCCGGCGACTGCGGCACCGAACCCACCACCGTCGTCGACTTCTCCAGCGGCGAGCCCGAGATCGTCCGCCGCGGCGCGGGGGACACCACCCGCTTCGAGTAGGCGGCCGGGTCGAGGTCCACCGGTCGCGAACCGGCCCTTCCCGGGACGGTCGTGATCACCGTACGGTCGCGTGTGAACGCCCGTTCACGCGCACCCACGGAGGCCCGGCCGCATGATCGTCATCGCCCACGTCAGCGACGTCCACCTCGACGGCGAGCAGCGCAGTCAGGACCGCACCCGCGCCGTCCTGCGGTACCTGGAGGAGCTGCCGTACGACCTGGCGGCCGTCCTCGTCACCGGCGACATCGCCGACCACGGAACCCCGGACGAGTACGCGGTGGCGCGGGAGCTGCTGACCTCCCGCCACCCGCTGCTCGTCTGCCCCGGCAACCACGACGACCGCGCCGCCTTCCGCAAGGCCCTCCTCCCCGAGGAGAGCCTCCCCGGAGAGACCGCGGAGCGCCCCTACGCCCCCGTCGACCAGGTGCTCCGCGGCGAAGGTTTCGTCATCGCCCTCTGCGACTCCTCGGTGCCCGGCGAGCACCAGGGCCTCCTGGAGGACGAGACCGTCGAGTGGCTCGACGGCGTGCTCGCCGCCACCCCGCGCGAGGTGCCCGTCCTGGTCGCCTTCCACCACCCGCCGGTCCCGCTGCACACCCCGTACGTGGACGGGATCCGGCAGTTCGGCGAGGAGAGGCTCGCCGCGCTCGCCGACCGCCACCCCCACCTCACGGCCTTCCTCGCGGGCCACGCCCACACCGCGGCCGCCACGACGTTCGCCGGCCGCCCGCTGCTCGTCGCCCCCGGGGTCGTCTCCGCCCTCCGGCTGCCGTGGGAGAACCCGACCGACGATCCGCACGTCCACCTCGGCCTGCCGCCCGCCCTCGCCTTCCACGTCCTCGGCGAGGACGGCCGTCTGACCACCCACTACCGGACCGTCTCCGTCTGAGGCCGGGAGGGGGCGGACGTCCATGTCGTTTTCTCGCCAGCCCGCGAGCGGTCCGTCCCCGATCCTGGAACCATGCACACCGACACCGAGCGCTGCGTGCGGGCCGTCCAGTCCAAGGAGGCGCGCTTCGACGGCGTGTTCTTCACCGCCGTCCGCACCACCCGGATCTACTGCCGGCCCAGCTGCCCCGCCGTGCCGCCCAAGCCCGAGAACATGGAGTTCCACCCCAGCGCCGCCTCCTGTCAGCGCGCCGGCTACCGGGCCTGCAAGCGGTGCCGCCCCGACACCAGCCCCGGCTCGCCCCAGTGGAACGTCCGCGCCGACGCCGTCGCCCGCGCCGTCCGCCTCATCCAGGACGGCGTCGTCGACCGCGAGGGCGTCCCCGGCCTCGCCCGGCGGCTCGGCTGGTCCACCCGCCAGATCGAACGCCAGCTCCTCGCCGAACTCGGTGCCGGGCCCCTCGCCCTGGCCCGCGCCCAGCGCGCCCAGACCGCCCGGCTGCTCATCGAGACCACCCCGATGCCCTTCGGCGAGATCGCCTTCGCCGCCGGCTTCTCCTCCATCCGCACCTTCAACGACACCGTCCGCGAGGTCTTCGCCCTCACCCCCGGCGAGCTGCGCGCCCGCGCCACCCGGCGGGCACCGCTCGGGGCGGCCGCGACCCCCGGCGTCATCAGCCTCCGGCTGCCGTTCCGCGCCCCCCTCGAACCCTCCAACCTCTTCGGCCACCTCGCCGCGACCGCCGTCCCCGGCGTGGAGGAGTGGCGGGACGGCGCCTACCGGCGGACGCTGAGCCTCCCGTACGGACACGGCATCGTCTCCCTCGCCCCGCGCCCCGACCACATCGCCTGCCGCCTCTTCCTCACGGAACCGCGCGACCTCACGCACGCGATCAGCCGCTGCCGCCGGCTCCTCGACCTCGACGCCGACCCCGCCGCCGTCGACGAGCAGCTCCGCACCGACCCGCTGCTCGCCCCGCTCGTCGGCAAGGCGCCCGGCCGCCGCGTGCCCGGCACCGTCGACCCCGCCGAGTTCGCCGTACGGGCCGTCCTCGGCCAGCAGGTCTCCACCGCCGCCGCCCGCACCCACGCCGCCCGCCTGGTCACCGCGCACGGCGTCCCGATCGAGGACCCCGAGGGCGGGCTCACCCACCTCTTCCCGGGCCCCGAGGCGCTCGCCGCCCTCGACCCCGAGAGCCTCGCCCTGCCGCGCAGCCGCCGCACCACCCTCCTCACCCTCGTCCGCGCCCTCGCCGACGGCTCGCTCCCGCTCGGCCCCGCCGACGACCGCGAGGAGGCCCGCGCCCGGCTGCTCGCCCTGCCCGGCTTCGGTCCCTGGACCACCGAGATCATCGCCATGCGGGCCCTCGGCGACCCCGACGCCTTCCTCCCCGGCGACCTCGGCGTCCGCCGCGCCGCCGAAGGCCTCGGACTGCCCGGCACCCCGGCGGCGCTCACCGCCCGCGCCGCGCACTGGCGCCCCTGGCGCGCCTACGCCGTCCAGTACCTCTGGGCGACCGACGACCACCCGATCAACCACCTGCCCGCGTAGACCACCGCGTTGAAGCACCGTGAGGATCCACTCCCATGCCCGTCGTCCAGCACACCGTCGTGGACAGCCCCTACGACCCGCTGACCCTGGTCGCCGTCGACGGCGTCCTCAGCCGCCTCCACATGACCGGCCAGCGCCACCGCCCGCCCGAGGAGACCTTCGGCGAGCCCGACCCGCGCCCCTTCGGCGAGGCGGTCCGCCAGCTCGACGCCTACTTCGCGGGCGAACTGACCGAGTTCGACCTGCCGTTGAACCTCGTCGGCACCCCGTTCCAGCTGCGCGTCTGGGAGCAACTCCTTCGCATCCCGTACGGGGAGACCCGGACGTACGGAGAACTCGCCGAAGAGCTCGGCAACCCCGGCGCCTCCCGGGCCGTGGGCCTCGCCAACGGCAAGAACCCCGTCGGCATCATCGTCCCCTGCCACCGCGTGATCGGCGCGGGCGGAAGCCTCACCGGCTACGGCGGCGGCCTGGACCGCAAGCAGCGGCTGCTCGCCTTCGAATCGGGTACGGCGGAACCGGACGCCCTGTTCTAGCGGAGCCGGTCGAGCAGCGCGGGCAGCGCCGTGCCGATCGGCTCGCGCACGACCTCGTCGGCGACGGAGTCGTACGGGGTGGCTTCGGCGTTCACGATGATCAGCCGGGCGCCGTGCTCGGCCGCGATCCCCGCGAGGGAGGCCGCCGGCTGGACCTGGAGGCTGCTGCCCACCACGACGAACACCTCGGCGGCCTTGGCGATCGACATGGCCGTGCCGAGCACCACCGGATCGAGCCGCTGCCCGAACATCACCGTCGCGGACTTCAGGATCCCGCCGCACGCCCGGCACGCGGGGTCGTCCTCGCCGGCCCGCACCCGGTCGAGCGCCTCCGCCATCGACGACCGCGCGTGGCAGGCCGTGCACACCACCGACCGTGCCGAGCCGTGGAGTTCGAGGACCTTCCGCTCGGACACCCCGGCCGCCTGGTGCAGGCCGTCCACGTTCTGCGTGATCACCCGCAGCGCGTTGCCGCTCGTCCGTTCGTAGGCGGCGATCGCACGGTGCGCCACGTTCGGCTCGGCGCCCAGGACCGGGCCGTCGAGCCGCATCCGCCACGAACGGCGGCGGATGTCCGGGTCGGCCATGTACGGCCCGTACGTGACGAGCCGCTCGGCCTCGGGGTCCTGCCGCCACACGCCGTTCGGCCCCCGGTAGTCGGGGATGCCCGAGTCGGTGGAGATGCCGGCACCGGTGAAGATCGCGACCATCGTCATGCGAAGACCCTAGGCACCGCCGAACCGCTCCCGCGAGCGGGTTTCCGGGTGTTAGGTTCCCGTCGTGGCCAAGGTGAACATCGCGCTCGACGCCGAACTCGTCGTGGAAGTCATGGTCCTGGCCGGCATCGGCAACCCCCAGGACGCCGTCGAGGCGGTGGTCCGCGACTACATCGCCCGCGGCCACCGCACCGAGGCACGGGCCGTCAGCCGGGACGAACCGCAGCGCACCGGCGAGATCGTCCCGCCGGAACCCCCGCAGGGCTAGGGCCTGTCTTTCGGATCATGCCGGGCTCGCGGGGCCTGGCACGTGCGCTCGCCGCGTCGTCGTCGGTCGGCGACTCCCCCGTAGCCCTTCGGGCACGGGAGGTGCCCCCGCCGCGTCGACTCCCTCCTCCGCCTTGCGGTCGCGCTCGGCATCCGAAGGATGGATCAGGGAGCCGAGACGGAGCGAGCGAAGCGAGTGCAGTGTGCCAGGCCCCGCTCCCTGATCCGGCCTGACCCGAAAGACAGGCCCTAGGTTCCCTCCGCCAACCGCAGGGTCCGTTCCGCCAGTTCGCTGATGCGGACCCCGTCGAAGCCGAAGACGGCGCTGCGCACCCTGTCCCGTAGGGGCTCCGACCACTGCGGCGGGATCGCGGCCGCGCCGCAGCGGACCCCGGCCACCGAGCCCGCCGTCGCCCCGTTGGAGTCGGTGTCCAGGCCGCCGCGGACGGTGAGCGTGATCGTCCGGGTGAAGTCCCCCTCCCCGTACAGGAGTCCGGCCGTCAGGACGGCCGCGTTCGGGACGGTGTGGATCCAGCCGAGGCCCGCCGTCCGCTCCGCGAGCTCGGTGAGGGCCTCCGACCAGCCGAGCCCCGACTCGTACAGCGCGATCGTGCCCCGTACGGTCCGGGCCAGCCGGCTGCTCGCAGGCACCTGCTCCAGGCTCGTCTCCAGGGCGGAGCGCACGTCCGGCGCGGTGAAGGCGGAGGCGATGAGGGCGGCCGCCCACATCGCCCCGTACACGCCGTTCCCGGTGTGCGAGAGGGCCGCGTCCCGGCGGGCGAGCGAGGCGGCACGGCGCGGGTCGCCCGGACACGTCCAGCCGTACACATCGGCCCGGATCAGCGCGCCGATCCAGTCCTGGTACGGATTGTCGTACGTGGCCGTCAGCGGCGGCCGCAGCCCGTCGGCGAGGTTCCGGTAGGCGACCCGCTCCGCCGTGAACGTCTGCAGGTACGGCAGCCGCAGCAGCCACTCCTCGCCGACCTGCTCGGTCGTGAACGCGAAGCCGCGCGTCTCCAGGAGGTGCAGCCCCAGGATCGACCAGTCGACGTCGTCGTCCCGGCAGCTGCCGTCGATCCCGCCCCGCACGCACCGTTCCCACTCGGGCCGCAGCTCGAAGCCCTCCGCCCCGGGCGGCGGCGGAGGGAGGTAGTCGGTCAGCGGGAGCGCCCCGGTCAGCCGCAGATAGGCGTCGATGCGGTCCCGGGTCCAGTGGTCCCCGCGCTCCACGGGCTTGCCCAGCATGTTCCCGGCGATCCGGCCCGTCCAGCCGCCCAGGATCCGGTCCCCGAGCTCCCCGTGTGCGAACCCCATACCTCCGGTGTACCGAATCCGGCGGCCGGGCGCGCGCCGGAGCCCGGACCCGGCCGCCGGGCGCGCGTCGACGTCAGTCCTCGGGCGGCTCCGCGCCGCTGCGGGCCTCCGCCGCCTCCCGGGGCCGCCGGCGGCGGTCGCCGGCCTGCTCGGTCATCGCCTCCCCGACCAGGCTCCGCACCGCGTCCCGCAGCCCGTGCATCGCCGGGTGCCGGGCCGGGCCCGCGCCCGGATCCTCCCGCAGCTCCTTCAGGAGCGCGAAGCACAGCACCAGCATCACCACCACGAACGGCAGCGCCACCAGGATCGTCGCCGTCTGCAGCGACTTCAGACCGCCCGCCACGAGCAGCACCGCCGCCACGGCGGCCATCAGGACACCCCAGGTCACCACGAGCCAGGTCGGCGGATTCAGCGCGCCGCGGCTCGTCAGCGAACCCATCACCAGCGAGGCCGAGTCGGCGCTCGTGATGAAGTACGTCATCACGAGCAGCATCGCGAGGACCGACGTCACCGTCCCGATCGGCAGTGCCTCCAGCATCGCGAACAGCGAGGCCTCGGCGCCGTCCTTCATCGCCGTCGCCAGATCCGCCGCGCCCGTCGACTGGAGGCGGATCGCGGTCCCGCCCATCACGCAGAACCACACCACCGTCGCCCCCGACGGCACCAGGAGCACGCCCACCAGGAACTCGCGGACCGTCCGGCCGCGCGAGATCCGGGCGATGAACGTGCCGACGAACGGCGCCCAGGACAGCCACCAGGCCCAGTAGAAGATCGTCCAGGTGCCCAGCCAGGCACGGTCGGTGAACGCACCCGTCCGGCTGGCCATCGGCAGCAGCTGGAACAGGTAGCCGCCGACGGAGGCCGGGATCGTGTCCAGGACGTAGACCGTCGGGCCGATCAGGAACACGAAGAGCATCAGACAGGCCGCGAGCACGATGTTCAGCGTGGACAGCCACTTCACGCCCTTGTGGAGACCCGAGAACGCCGACAGCACGAACGCCGCCGACAGCGCCACGATGATGATCAGCTGCGTGGCCGTGGAGTTCTTCACGTCCATCGTCAGGTTCAGCCCCTCCGCGACCTGGAGGGCGCCGAGACCCAGACTCGTCGCCGTGCCGAACACGGTCGCGAACACCGCGAGCAGATCGATCGCCTTGCCCGGCCAGGAAGCCGCCCGGTGCGCCCCCATCAGCGGCACGAAGGCGGAGCTCAGCCGGTTCCCCCGGCCCTTGCGGAAACCCGCGTACGCGAGCGCGAGGCCCGCGATGCCGTAGATCGCCCACGGGGTCAGCGTCCAGTGGAAGAACGAGTACTCCAGGGCCGTCCTGGCCGCCGCACCCGACTCCGCCGGGACCCCGGTCGCCGGGGGAGGGCTCAGGAAATGCGTCAGCGGCTCCCCGACCCCGTAGAACATCAGACCGATGCCCATTCCGGCGCTGAACATCATCGCGATCCACGCCAGGTTCGTGAATTCCGGCTCCGAATCGTCCGCGCCCAGCCTGATCCGGCCGAAACGGCTCAGCGCGATCACCACGCACAGCACCAGAAAGGTGTCGGCGGCGACCACGAAAAGCCAGGCGAAATTCGACAACACCCAGCTCAGGGCCGAGGAGGAGGCGCTGTCGAAGGAATCCTCGCCCAGCGCCGCCCAGCCGACGACCGCGATCACGGCCGCCACCCCGATCCCGATGACCCTGCCGTCGGGTCTGCCGTCGGGTCCGCCCTCCGGAACGATCTTTTCCGCGCTCATGCGACCCCACTATGGTGCGGAATATCGCCTTATCAGGGGGTGGCACGCCGTCTGGAGGTGCGGATAGGGTCTGCCTCGGCGCGACTGCACGTTCGAAAGCAAGGGATGCAAGGTGACGGACGGAGCAGCAACTCAGGTCGCTCACGTGCTCGTGGCGGCCGACAAGTTCAAGGGCTCGCTCACGGCCGTGCAGGTCGCGGAGCGGGTCACAGCAGGACTGCGACGGGTCGTCCCCGAGCTCACGGTGGAGACGCTGCCCGTCGCCGACGGCGGCGACGGCACCGTCGCGGCGGCCGTCGCGGCCGGCTTCGAGCGGCGCGAGGTCCGTGTGACGGGCCCGCTCGGCGAGCCGGTCACCGCGGCGTACGCGCTGCGCGGCACCACCGCGGTCGTCGAGATGGCGGAGGCCTCGGGCCTCCAGCTACTCCCGCCCGGCGTGTTCGCGCCCCTCACGGCCACCACGTACGGCTCCGGAGAGCTGCTCCGCGCCGCCCTCGACGCCGGAGCGACCACCCTCGTCTTCGGCGTCGGCGGCAGCGCCACCACCGACGGCGGCGCCGGCATGCTCGCCGCGCTCGGCGCCCGCTTCCTCGACGCGGCCGGCGAGCCCGTCGGGCCCGGCGGCGCGGCCCTCGCCGAGCTCGCCACGGCCGACCTCGGCGGCCTCGACCCCCGCTTCGCCTCCGTCGACCTGATCCTCGCGAGCGACGTCGACAACCCGCTCACCGGCCCCAAGGGCGCGCCCGCCGTCTACGGCCCCCAGAAGGGCGCCACCCCGGACGACGTCCGCACCCTCGACGCGGCCCTCGCCCACTTCGCCACGGTCCTGGAGAAGGCCATCGGGCCGCGCGCCGCCGAAGCGGCCGTCGCGCCCGGCGCGGGCGGTGCGGGCGGCATCGGGTACGGCGCGCTCATCCTCGGCGCGAGCTTCCGGCCCGGGATCGAGCTGATGCTGGAGGTCCTCGGCTTCGCCCCCGCCCTGGAGCGCGCCACCCTCGTCATCACCGGCGAGGGCTCCCTCGACGAGCAGACCCTCCACGGCAAGGCCCCGGCCGGCGTCGCCGCCGCCGCGCGCGCCGCCGGCAAGGAGGTCGTCGCGGTCTGCGGCCGCCTCGCCCTCCCGCCCGAGGCCCTGGGCACGGCCGGCATCCGCCGCGCCTACCCCCTCACGGACCTGGAACCGGACACGGCGAAGTGCATCGCGAACGCGGGCCCGCTCCTGGAGATGTCGGCGTCGAACATCGCGCGCGACTTCCTGTCGTAGACCCCCGCCGGGACGGCGCCCCCGTTGTGCCCGCCCTCCCCGAGCTCTCGGCTTCGCCCGACAGGGGGAGGCCGGGCACAGGGAGGTGGGCGCCGCCCGGGCGAGGCGCGGAGCCGGTCCAGAAGATCGTCATCCGCCCGAAACACGACGGTGTGAAGCTCTGCCCATGACTGCTGTACGCATCGAGGAGAACCGCTCCCACCCCCGCCTCCCCGACCTGCTCGCCACCTACCACCTGGCGAACCAGGCCGAGCAGGACAAGGCCGTGGCGGCCGTCGCCGAGCTCCCGGCCGTATACCGCACCGAGGCCGAGGACCCGGCCGCCGCGTTCGCCGCCGACACCGTCCTGCTCGCCACCCCGCCCGGCGCGGACGAGCCGGTCGGCTGCGTCGTGCTCAAGGCCTCCCGCGAGGCTCCCGAGATCAAGCGGCTCTGGGTCGCGCCCGAGGCCCGGCGGAAGGGGGTTGCGCGGGCGCTCATGGCCGAGGCCCTGCGCCGGGCGGCGGCCGCCGGCGCCGCCTCCGTACGCCTCACCGTCTGGAACTGGCGCGAGGAGCCGCTCGCCCTCTACCGGAGCCTCGGCTTCGGGACCGTCGCCTCCTGGGACGATCGTCCGGATCTGCTGTGCCTGGAGCGGCGGCTCGACGTCATCGAGCGGCTCACCCCCGCCGCCGTACGCGCCCACGCCCCCGTCGGACTCGCCGCGCTTCTCGTGGACGCCGTGGACGGCGGCGCCTCCGTGGGCTTTCTGGCACCCCTGGAGACCGCCGAGGCGGCCGACTGGTGGTCGGCGGTCGCCGAGGAGGCGGAGAGGGGCGTACGGGACGTCTGGGCCGCCCGCGGGCCCGACGGGAGTCTCACCGGCGTCGTCACCCTCGTCCGGGCCGGCACGGACAACGGCCGGCACCGCGGCGAGATCTCCCGGCTCCTCGTCCACCGCTCCGCCCGCGGCCGCGGACTCGGGCAGCGCCTGCTCGCCACGGCCGAGGCGCACGCCGCCGCCACCGGCCTCGGACTGCTCGTCCTGGACACCCAGACCGACAGCCCGGCCGAGCGCCTCTACCGGGGAGCGGGCTGGACCGTCGCCGGGACGATCCCGGACTTCGCCGCCGACCCCGCCGGCGTGCTTCGCGCCACCACGCTCTACTACAAGAGGGTCTAGGGCGGGCATGCGAAAGGGCCCGGGAGGCTGTTCGCCTCCCGGGCCCTTCGTACGCCGTCCGCTACGGCAGCTGGGCCGCCCGCGCCTCCCGGCTCTCACGCCGGTTGCCGCGGAAGGTGTTCACCCGGCGGGCCGTCGCGAAGAGGGGGATCACGGCGCCCATCACGACCTGGAGCGCGCAGCCGGTCTGGAGCAGGATCTGTCCGCCCGGGGCGTCGAACGCCCACGCGGCCAGCATCGCCATCGCTCCGACGATCCAGCTGAGCATGGCCGCCGCGAGGACACCTCGCGGCTTCGGGTACTCCACCCGGCTCACCATCAGCCACGCCGTGCCGATGATCGCGAGCAGGGTCGGGATGAACGGCAGCTCGAGCAGGATGATCGAGACGACCGTCAGCGCGCCGAAGGGGCTCGGCATGCCCTGGAACATGCCGTCCTTCATCGTCACGCAGGAGAAGCGGGCCAGCCGCAGGACCACCGCGAGCAGGACCACGATCGCGGCGACCGCCGAGACCTTCTGCTGCGCGTCGTCCGCGACCATGCCGTACACGAGCACGAAGTAGGCCGGGGCCAGACCGAAGCTGATGAGGTCCGACAGGTTGTCGAGCTCGGCGCCCATCGGCGAGCTGCGGAGCTTGCGCGCCACGATGCCGTCGAAGAGGTCGAAGATCGCCGCGGCCAGCATCAGGATCACGGCGGTGGCGGCGCTGTTGCGCGCCATGCCGGTCTCGCTGCTGCCGGTGAGGTGCGGGATGAGGATGCCGGTGGTGGTGAAGTACACCGCCATGAAGCCGCACGTGGCGTTACCGAGCGTGAGGGCGTCCGCTATGGACAGCCTCAGCGACAGCGGCATCTCCTCGGCTTCCTCGGCCGCCTCCGCATCCGCGTCGGCGGCCCAGTCGGCAGCCCGTGTGTCGGGATCAATCACGGTCAATGCGAGTCACCCCCGCGGTGGTGGCCTGGCCGACCTCGACCGCGACCTCGACACCCTCGGGGAGGTAGATGTCGACGCGCGAGCCGAAGCGGATCAGACCGATACGGTCACCCTGCTCGACCTTCGTCCCCTGGGGGATGTACGGCACGATCCGACGGGCGACGGCGCCCGCGATCTGGACCATCTCGATGTCGCCGAGCTCGGTGTCGAAGTGCCAGACAACGCGCTCGTTGTTCTCGCTCTCCTTGTTGAACGCCGGGACGAACCCGCCCGGGATGTGCTCCACGGACGTCACCGTGCCGGCCAGCGGCGCGCGGTTGACGTGGACGTTCAGCGGGCTCATGAAGATGGCGACCCGGGTGCGTCCGTCCTTCCACGGCATGATGCTCTGCACCACACCGTCGGCGGGGGAGATGACCCGGCCCTGAGCGATCTCGCGCTCGGGGTCGCGGAAGAACCACAGCATGCCGGCCGCGAGCGCGGTGGTCGGCACGGCGATGGCCGCGGCACGCCTCGACTTGCGCGCGCGCACGAGGCTGAGCGCCGCGGTGGCGACGGTCGGGAGGAGCCACGGCGATGCTCCGCGCGCGAGGCGTACGCCGGAGAGGCTGTCGCGGTGTGCAGAGGTTTGGCTGTGGGGCATGGATGACCTTCGTAGCGGATGATGCCGCACTGGCAACGGGGGACGGCGGCTTTCCGGCGATGCTATCGGTTGCGGGGCGCAACTGGGCAAGCCAGGAACCGAGTCGACGGCCGGAAGACGAACACAGGGTGTGATCTTCTTCGCGGCCGAACCGACTCAAAAGCGACAATCAACCCTGGAATCGGTACTCCTCGAGCAGCCGACGACCAATGATCATTTTCTGGATCTCGGCGGTACCTTCACCGATGAGCAGCATCGGGGCCTCGCGGTAGAGGCGCTCGATCTCGTACTCCTTCGAGAACCCGTATCCACCGTGGATGCGGAAGGCATCCTCCACGACCTCCTTGCAGTACTCGGAGGCGAGGTACTTCGCCATCCCTGCTTCGAGGTCGTTTCGTTCCCCGGAGTCCTTTTTGCGTGCTGCATTCACCATCATGGCATGGGCGGCCTCGACCTTGGTAGCCATCTCGGCCAGCTTGAACTGAATCGCCTGGTGCTGGGCGATCGCCTTGCCGAAAGTGTGACGTTGCTGGGCATAAGAGACACCCAGTTCGAAAGCACGCTGCGCGACGCCGCAACCACGGGCCGCCACGTTCACGCGGCCGACCTCGACGCCGTCCATCATTTGGTAAAACCCTCGGCCGGTGACCCCGCCGAGCACGCGATTGGCCGGAATGCGCAGTCCGTCCATGATGAGTTCGGTCGTGTCGACGCCCTTGTAACCCATCTTGTCGATCTTCCCGGGGATCGTGAGGCCGGGGCGGACCTCTCCGAAGCCGGGCTCCTTCTCGACGAGGAAGGTCGTCATCGACTTGTGGGGGGCCGTGCCCTCCGGGTGTCCTTCGTCACTTCGGACGAGAACGGCCACCAGCGTCGACGTCCCGCCGTTCGTCAGCCACATCTTCTGGCCGTTGAGGACGTACTCGTCGCCGTCCTTGACGGCCTTCGAGGTGATCGCCGACACGTCCGAGCCGAGGCCCGGCTCCGACATCGAGAAGGCGCCGCGCGTCTCGCCGGCCGCCATCCGCGGAAGGAAGTACTCCTTCTGCTCCTGCGTGCCGTGCTGCTTGAGCATGTACGCCACGATGAAGTGCGTGTTGATGATGCCGGAGACCGACATCCAGCCGCGGGCGATCTCCTCCACGCACAGCGCGTAGGTGAGCAGCGACTCGCCCAGGCCCCCGTACTCCTCGGGGATCATCAGGCCGAAGACGCCGAGCTCCTTGAGCCCGTCGACGATCTGCTGCGGGTACTCGTCGCGGTGCTCGAGCTCCGTCGCGACCGGGATGATCTCCTTGTCGACGAAGTCCCGGACGGTGGCGAGGATCTCCTGCTGGACATCGGTCAGACCGTGGGTCTGGGCGAGACGCGCCATGACTTACTTCCCCTGTTCCTTCAGCTCGGGGCGGCCGGGCTGCTCGCCGCCGCGCTCCTTGATGTACGTCTCGGTGGGGACCATCACCTTGCGGCGGAAGACGCACACGAGGGTGCCGTCCTGCTTGTAGCCCTTGGTCTCGACGTAGACGATGCCGCGGTCGTTCTTCGACTTCGACGGGGTCTTGTCGAGGACCGTGGTCTCGCCGTAGATCGTGTCGCCGTGGAAGGTCGGCGCCACGTGCCGCAGCGACTCGATCTCCAGGTTGGCGATGGCCTTGCCGGAGACGTCCGGCACGGACATGCCGAGCAGCAGCGAGTAGATGTAGTTGCCGACGACGACGTTCTTGCCGAAATCCGTCGTGTTCTCGGCGTAGTTCACATCCATGTGCAGCGGATGGTGGTTCATCGTCAGCAGGCAGAAGAGGTGGTCGTCGTACTCGGTGACCGTCTTTCCGGGCCAGTGCTTGTAGACGGCACCGACTTCGAACTCTTCGTAGGTACGGCCGAACTGCATCGCTCTCAGGCCTCCGGGATCTCGAACTTGCTGGTGCGCTGCATGCCGGCGGCGCGGCCCTTGCCGGAGATGACCAGGGCCATCTTGCGGGAGGCCTCGTCGATCATCTCGTCGCCGAGCATCGCGGAGCCCTTCTTCCCGCCGGCCTCGGACGTGTAGTAGTCGTACGCGTCGAGGATCAGCTCGGCGTGGTCGTAGTCCTCCTGCGAGGGCGAGAAGATCTCGTTCGCGGCGGCGACCTGGTCCGGGTGGAGCACCCACTTGCCGTCGAAGCCCAGGGCGGCGGCGCGCTGCGCGACGGCCTTGTAGCCCTCCTGGTTGCGGATCTGCAGGTAGGGGCCGTCGATCGCCTGGAGGTTGTTGGCGCGGGCCGCCATCAGGATGCTCATCAGGATGTGGTGGTACGCGTCCGCCGGGTAGCCGGGCGGCTGCTCGCCGACGACGAGGGACTTCATGTTGATGGAGGCCATGAAGTCGGCCGGGCCGAAGATGATCGTCTCGACGCGCTGGGAGGCCTGCGCGATCGCGTTGACGTTGGTCAGGCCCTGGGCGTTCTCGATCTGCGCCTCGATGCCGATCTTGCCGACCTCGAAGCCCATGGTCTTCTCGATCTGCGTGAGCAGCAGGTCGAGGGCGACGATCTGCTGGGCGTCCTGGACCTTCGGCAGCATGATGCAGTCGAGGTTCTGGCCGGCGCCCTCGACGACCGTGACGACGTCGCGGTAGGTCCAGTGGGTCGTCCAGTCGTTGACGCGGACCACGCGGGTCTTGCCGGTCCAGTCGCCCTCGTTCAGGAACTTCACGATGGTGTGCCGGGCCTCGGGCTTGGCCAGCGGGGCGCACGCGTCCTCCAGGTCGAGGAAGACCTGGTCGGCGGCGAGGCCCTGGGCCTTCTCGAGGAAGCGCGGGTTGGAGCCGGGGACCGCCAGGCAGGAGCGGCGGGGGCGGAGCCGGTTCACAGGGCTGGTCATGCGAGGACCTCCGTACTTTCCAGGGGGCTGAGCTTGTTCGCTTGCCGGATCTCGTCGACGATACGGCCGATGATCTCCGTGATGCCGAAGTCCTTC
Organism: Streptomyces sp. NPDC002463; assembly: GCF_042889835.1. NCBI lineage: Bacteria > Bacillati > Actinomycetota > Actinomycetes > Kitasatosporales > Streptomycetaceae > Streptomyces > Streptomyces sp. NPDC002463. Next base: position 304,276 of record NZ_JBIARL010000009.1, on the reverse strand, counting down.
GGTGTGAAGACGGCGGCGACACCCGCGCGCTTCAGTTCTGCGGCGTCGGCGTTCGGGATGATGCCACCGACGATGACCGGGATGTCCGTCGCGCCCGCCTCGCGGAGGCGGTCGAGGACGTCGGGGACCAGCGCGGAGTGCGAGCCGGAGAGGATCGACAGGCCCACGCAGTGCACGTCCTCCGCCAGGGTGGCGTCGACGATCTGCTCGGGGGTCAGCCGGATGCCCTGGTAGACCACCTCGAAACCGGCGTCACGCGCGCGGACGGCGATCTGCTCGGCCCCGTTGGAGTGCCCGTCCAGGCCCGGCTTGCCGACGAGCAGCCGCAGCCGCCCGCAGTTCAGGTCCTCGGCGGTCCTGGCGACCTTCTCGCGGACCAGGGCGAGCGGCGTGCCCGCCTCGGCCGTCACGGCCACCGGGGCGGAGGAGACGCCGGTCGGGGCGCGGAACTCGCCGAACACCTCGCGCAGGGCCCCGGCCCACTCGCCGGTGGTGACGCCGGCGCGGGCGCACTCCAGGGTGGCCTCCATGAGGTTCTCCGTGCCCTTGGCGGCCTCCTTGAGGCGCTCCAGGGCCTTGCAGGGCCGCGGGTGGTTGAACGGCGGCTGGTAGCGGTTGTCGCGCCAGGTCTTCATCGAGCCGACGACGCGGGCCTCGACGGCCGGGTCGACCGTCATGATCGCGGTGTCCAGGTCGGCCGTGAGGGGGTTCTCCTCGGTCGACTGGAAGATGTTGACGCCGACGATCTTGTCCTCGCCGGCCTCGATCCGGGCGCGCCGCTCGGCGTGCGAGGAGACCAGCTGCGACTTGAGGTAACCGGACTCGACGGCGGCCATCGCGCCGCCCATCTCCTGGATCCGGTCGATCTCGGCGAGGCACTCCTCGACGAGGGCGTCCACCTTGGCCTCGATGACGTGCGAGCCGGCGAAGATGTCCTCGTACTCCAGCAGGTCGGACTCGTGGGCGAGCACCTGCTGGATGCGGAGCGACCACTGCTGGTCCCAGGGCCGGGGGAGGCCGAGGGCCTCGTTCCAGGCCGGGAGCTGCACGGCACGCGCGCGGGCGTCCTTGGAGAGGGTGACGGCCAGCATCTCCAGGACGATCCGCTGGACGTTGTTCTCCGGCTGGGCCTCGGTGAGGCCGAGGGAGTTGACCTGGACGCCGTAGCGGAAGCGCCGCTGCTTGGCGTTCTCGATGCCGTACCGCTCCAGCGTGATCTTGTCCCAGATGCGGCCGAAGGCGCGCATCTTGCACATCTCCTCGATGAAGCGGACGCCCGCGTTCACGAAGAAGGAGATGCGGGCGACGACCTCGCCGAAGCGGTCCTCGGGGACCTGACCGGAGTCGCGGACCGAGTCGAGGACCGCGATCGCGGTCGCCATCGCGTACGAGATCTCCTGGACCGGCGTGGCCCCGGCCTCCTGCAGGTGGTAGCTGCAGATGTTGATCGGGTTCCACTTCGGTATGTGGTTGACCGTGTACGCGATCATGTCCGTCGTGAGGCGGAGCGAGGGGCCGGGCGGGAAGACGTGCGTCCCGCGCGACAGGTACTCCTTCACGATGTCGTTCTGGGTGGTGCCCTGGAGCTGGGTGATGTCCGCACCCTGCTCCTCGGCGGCCACCTGGTAGAGCGCCAGCAGCCACATGGCGGTGGCGTTGATGGTCATCGAGGTGTTCATCTGCTCCAGGGGGATGTCCTGGAACAGCCGGCGCATGTCACCGAGGTGCGAGACGGGGACGCCGACCCGGCCGACCTCGCCGCGGGCGAGGATGTGGTCGGGGTCGTACCCGGTCTGCGTCGGCAGGTCGAACGCGACCGAGAGGCCGGTCTGACCCTTGGCGAGGTTGCGCCGGTACAGCTCGTTGGACGCCTCGGCGGTCGAATGACCCGCGTACGTCCGCATGAGCCACGGCCGGTCCTTCTGGCGCTCTGTCATCTTCGGGACCTCAGATGTTCCGGAAGCGGTTGATGGCGTCGATGTGCTGGGCCCGGAGCTCCGGGTTGCTGACGCCCAGGCCCTCCTGCGGGGCGAGGGCGAGGACGCCGACCTTGCCCTGGTGGAGGTTGCGGTGGACGTCGTAGGCGGCCTGGCCGGTCTCCTCCAGGGAGTAGACCTTCGAGAGCGTCGGGTGGATCTTGCCCTTGGCGATCAGGCGGTTGGCCTCCCACGCCTCGCGGTAGTTGGCGAAGTGCGAGCCGATGATCCGCTTCAGCGACATCCACAGGTAGCGGTTGTCGTACTGGTGCATGTAGCCCGAGGTCGAGGCGCAGGTGGTGATGGTGCCGCCCTTGCGGGTGACGTACACGGAGGCGCCGAAGGTCTCGCGGCCCGGGTGCTCGAAGACGATGTCGATGTCCTCGCCGCCGGTCAGCTCACGGATCTTGGAGCCGAAGCGCTTCCACTCGCGCGGGTCCTGGGTGTTCTCGTCCTTCCAGAACTTGTAGCCCTCGGCGTTGCGGTCGATGACCGCGTCGGCGCCCATGGCCCGGCAGATGTCGGCCTTCTCGGGGGAGGAGACGACACAGATCGGGTTGGCGCCGCCGGCCAGGGCGAACTGCGTGGCGTACGAGCCGAGTCCGCCGCTCGCGCCCCAGATGAGGACGTTGTCGCCCTGCTTCATGCCGGCGCCGTTGCGGGAGACCAGCTGGCGGTAGGCGGTGGAGTTGACGAGGCCGGGGGCCGCCGCCTCCTCCCAGCTGAGGTGGCCGGGCTTCGGCATCAGCTGGTTGGACTTGACGAGGGCGATCTCGGCGAGGCCGCCGAAGTTGGTCTCGAAGCCCCAGATGCGCTGCTCGGGGTCGAGCATCGTGTCGTTGTGGCCGTCGGAGGACTCCAGTTCGACCGACAGGCAGTGCGCGACGACCTCGTCGCCGGGCTGCCAGGCGTTGACGCCCGGGCCGGTGCGCAGGACGACGCCCGCGAGGTCGGAACCGATGACGTGGTACGGCAGGTCGTGGCGCTTGGTGAGCTCGGACAGCCGCCCGTAGCGCTCCAGGAAGCCGAAGGTCGAGACGGGCTCGAAGATCGAGGTCCAGACCGAGTTGTAGTTGACGGAGCTCGCCATGACGGCCACGAGGGCCTCGCCCGGTCCGAGCTCGGGGAGCGCGACGTCGTCGAGGTGGAGCGACTTGCGCGGGTCCTTGTCGCGGCTGGCGAGCCCGGCGAACATCTCCTGCTCGTCCTTGTGGACGGTGACGGCGCGGTACGACTCGGGCAGGGCGATGTTCGCGAAGTCGGCGGACGTGGCGTCCGGCGACTGGATCGCGGCCAGGATTTCCTTCACGGGTTGCCTCCGGCGGTGAGCGTCCTGAGGGAGGGACGCCTGAGGGTTACGGCGGGACGTGCTGCTGTGGAGGTGTGCCGTCGGTTCGGCTCGGTGGTGCGGTGGCGGCGCTGTGTGGTGGAGCGCGGGGTGCCTGTGACGCAGGCGTCCGGGCGCACCGACCGTCGGTCGGTGGGGACAGCCGGAGCGCGAGGTGTGGTCTCTGCGCTCCGGCCGCCCGGACAACATCAACGTATGGCACGCCGTGTCACCTGACAAGGCACTGCGTGCCAACAATTTCACTCAGATGCAATCTGCCCGTCACGGATGAGCGATGATCGATCGAAATGGCCGCTGAGCTGCGGGAACGCAAAGAGGGCCGCCCCCGGAAATCCGGGGACGGCCCTCCTCGTCGAGCGGTGTCAGGCGCCCTTGAGCGCCTGCTGGATGGTCCGCATGACCTCGTCGAGCGGAGCGTCCGTACGCGCCACGGCGACCACCACGTCGCCCGTCGTGGACGCCGTCGCGGCGGCCGGCGGCTCCGGGGCGGCAGACTCGGCCGGTACGGCGGCGGTGCCGCTCCCCGCGGGCGCCGGGCGGGCGCCTATGCCCGAGCCGAAGGTCTCCCGGACGATCGCGAAGGCGTGGTCGAGCTGGGCCTCCACGTCACCCTGGCCGCCGGCCCGCAGCCAGCGGCGCAGCACGTGGTTGTGGGCGGTGACGACCGCCGACGCGGCCACCTCGGCGAGCAGCGGGTCGTCGTTGCCGTCGTGGTGGTCCCGCTCGTCGAAGTGCCCGAGGAGATAGCGGGTGAAGAGCCGCTCGTAGCGGGCGACCGAGGCGATCTCCCGCTCGCGCAGGGTCGGCACCTCGCGGGTGAGCCGGTAGCGCTCCACGGAGACCGCGGGGGACCCCGCGTACATCTTCATGACTTCCTTGATGCCCCGGCACACCGTGTCGAGCGGGTGCTCGTGCGGCGGCGCGGCGTTCAGCACCGCCTCCGCCCGTACGAGGGTGTCGTCGTGGTCGGGGAAGATCGCCTCTTCCTTGGACCGGAAATGCCGGAAGAACGTCCGCCGCGCGACCCCGGCCGTGGCCGCGATCTCGTCGACGGTCGTCGCCTCGTACCCCTTGGTCGCGAAGAGCTCCATCGCGGCCGCGGCGAGCTCCCGGCGCATCTTGAGCCGCTGCGCGGCGGCACGAGTGCCCGCCGCGCTCTCCGGAGCGTCGGACGGGGACGTGGCACGGGGTGTCTTCGCGGCCTTGGGCATGGTCCGAAAGTACTGCATCGGAGTGGGAGTGTGCCCAGGTGGGGGCGGGGAGGCCCCCGGGGCACCGTCGGTGCCCGGGGGACTCAGCAGACCGCCCCAGCCGGCGGTGCGGGGCTCAGCGTCGGGCATATTCGCGGAAGCCGCGACCCGTCTTGCGGCCCAGGCAGCCGGCCGCCACCAGGTGCTCGAGGAGCGGGGCGGGGGCGAGGCCCGGGTCGCGGAACTCGCGGTGCAGCACCTGCTCGATCGCGAGCGAGACGTCCAGGCCGACCACGTCGAGCAGCTCGAACGGGCCCATCGGGTAGCCGCCGCCCAGCTTCATCGCCGCGTCGATGTCGTCCAGGGTCGCGTAGTGCTCCTGGACCATCTTGATCGCGTTGTTCAGGTACGGGAAGAGCAGCGCGTTCACGATGAAGCCGGCGCGGTCGCCGCAGTCCACCGGGTGCTTCCGGATCTTCGCCGTGACCTCGCGGACGGTGGCGTGGACGTCGTCGCCGGTCAGGACCGTGCGGACGATCTCGACCAGCTTCATCGCCGGCGCCGGGTTGAAGAAGTGCATCCCGATGACGTCCTGCGGGCGCGTGGTGGCGCGGGCGCAGGCGATGACCGGCAGCGAGGAGGTCGTGGTGGCCAGCACCGCGCCCGGCTTGCAGATCTTGTCGAGCCGCCCGAACAGCTCCTGCTTGACCGCGAGGTCCTCGGCGACCGCCTCGACGGCCAGGTCGACCTCGGCGAAGGCGTCGAGCGAGCCGGCCGGGGTGATCAGGGCGAGCGTCTCGTCGCGGGCCTCGCCCGTCATCCGGCCCTTGTCGACCGAGCGGCCCAGGGACTTGGCGATCCGGGCCTTCGCGGCGTCCGCCTTCTCCTGCGAGCGGGCGGCGAGCACGACCGCGTACCCGGCCTTCGCGAAGACCTCGGCGATGCCGGAGGCCATGGTGCCCGAGCCGGCGACGCCGACCGAGCGGACCTCGCGGCCGCCGCCGGCCTCGGCGGAGGTGAGCGGGGTCAGCGCGTCGCGGACCACCTCGCCGGAGCCCGGCGCCTCGTACGTGTAGAAGCCGCGGCCCGCCTTGCGGCCGGTCAGACCGGCCTCGCTGAGCTGCTTGAGGATCGGGGCGGGGGCGTGCAGCCGGTCGTGCGAGGCCGCGTACATGGCCTCCAGGACCGTACGGGCGGTGTCGACGCCGATCAGGTCGAGCAGCGCCAGCGGGCCCATCGGCAGGCCGCAGCCCAGCTTCATCGCCGCGTCGATGTCCTCGCGGGAGGCGTACTTGGCCTCGTACATGGCGGCGGCCTGGTTCAGGTAGCCGAAGAGCAGCCCGTCCGCGATGAAGCCGGCCCGGTCTCCGACCGCCACCGGCTCCTTGCCGAGGTCCTGGGCGAGCCGGGTGACGGCGTCCACGGCCTTCGGGTCGGTCAGCACGGAGGAGACCACCTCGACCAGCTTCATGGCCTGGACCGGGGCGAAGAAGTGCAGGCCGAGGACCCGCTCGGGGTGTGCCGAGTCGGCGGCGAGCCGGGTCACGGAGAGGGCGTTGGTGCCGGTGGCCAGGATGGCGTCCGGCCGGACGATCCCGTCCAGGGCCCGGAAGACCTCCTGCTTCGCCTCGTACGACTCGGGCACGACCTCGATCACGAGGTCGGCGTCGGCGGCCGCCTGCAGGTCGGAGAAGGTACGGAAGCGGGCGAGGACGTCCTGCCGCTCCTCCTCGGTGATCCGCTCACGGGCCACCGCACGGGCGGTGGAGGCCTCCAGGGCGGCGACGGCCTGGGCGGCTGCGGCGTCGCTGATGTCGATGCCGATGACCTCACGGCCGGCCCGGGCGAGGACATCGGCGATACCCGAGCCCATGGTGCCGAGACCGACGACGGCGATGGTGGAGAGAGGGGTGTCCATCAGGGGACTCCAGAGGAAGAGTGACGACTGAGGGCAGCGCGCGCGAAAGGGCGCGGGAAAGTGCGAGGGCGGACCCCGGAAAAGAGGGCGGTGCCCTGGGAAAGGTGAGACGGACTCTGTCCCGGAGTCACGTCGAGACTGCCGAACCGACGAACGAACACAACGGCTGCGTCACCAGGCCGTCGTGAGAAGTGCGGGTGGTGCCCGCTCACCTGAGACTAACCGGCTGGTAACGAGCGCGCCAGTCCCGGGAAGTTGGGAAAGTGTGATCTGGATCGCGGATAGGGTTCGGATTCATGGAAATCTCCGAGGACCCGGAATTCTGCTCGATGATCGATCGATTGCGGGACGAGATCGAGAATGACTCCGGAGAAGTCCCGACGGCATTCACGGAACTGGTGGAAGTCGCGGATCGCGTCGGATCCGAGGACCGCGCCGAGGAACTGCACCGCGTCCTCACCGCACCCGGACAGCCGCTCTGGGCCCGGGAGATCGCCGCCTACGCCCTCGGTGTCGCCGGCGACCCCCGTGCCTTCGAGGCCCTCGTGCTCCTCCTCAACCACCGCGACCCGGAGCGCTGCGTCACCGCCGCGCACGCCCTGGTCCGGCTCGGCGACCCGCGCACCGCACGCGCGGCCGCCGCCCTCGCCACCAACGAACTCCGCGTCGCCTACGCCCTGCTGCCGGTGCGGCTGCTCGCCGAACTCCGCGCACCCGAGTCCGTGCCGGCCCTGATCACCGTCCTCGGACGGCGACTTCGGGCCGACGACCCGCACTGGAGGGTCGGCCTCGCCTGCGCCGAGGGCCTCGGAACCCTGGGCGACGCCCGGGCCCGCCCCGTGCTGGAGGCGGCCCTTCCGCACCCCCGGCTCGGCGCCGCGGCCCGGACGTCACTTCAGCGACTCGACACCCGCTGACGCGGGACGCCGACGGACGGGGAGCAGTGTCCCCACCGCTGCGAGAACGGCCGGGAGCGCGGCGAGCGCGAAGCACAGCGGCAGCGACAGCCGCCCCACCAGGAGGCCCGCACCGGCCGTCGCCGCCGTCGTGCCGGCGTTGAACGCGGTGTTGACCCAGGCGCCGGCCCGGGTGCGCCGCTCCTCCCCGACGGCCTCGTCGGCCAGGAGATAGGCGCTGGTGAGCGCCGGCGCCACGAAGAGGCCGCCGAGCGCCACCCAGCCGACCAGCGCGTACGGATGCGGGGAGAGCCCCGCCACCGCCAGGACCGCACCGAGGCCGAGCGCGAGGGCCGACAGGCGTACGGCGGTGGGAACGCGCCACGGCACGGCGCCGTACACGAGGCCGCCGACCGCGCTGCCCGCCGAGAGGGCCGCCGCCGCCCACGGCACGGCCCCGGGGCGGTGGTGTGCGTCGGCGAACGCGATCACAAGCAACTCGACGGCGCCCAGGCACATGCCGACCCCGGCCGCCACGGCCGCCGCCCTCGGCAGCCCGGCCCCGGGGCCGCCCCGCCTGCCCCCGGCCGGCTCCGGCGTCCCGGGATCCTGCTCGACGGCCCCGCCCCGCACCACCGGCGAGGTGACGAGCGCGAGCGTGCCGGTCAGGACGAGCCCCGCGCTCACCGCGAGCCCGGCGGGCGCCGACGCGTACCGCACGAGCAGGCCCACCAGCAACGGGCCCGTGACGAAGAGGAGTTCCTCCGCCACCGTGTCCAGGCTGTACGCGCGCCGCAGCAGGTTCCGGTCGGTCAGCATCCCGCTCCACAGCGCCCGCGACACCGGGCCGAGCGGCGGCGGCAGCGCCCCCGCGGCGGCGGCCAGGACCACGAGGGCGAGCAGCGGGGTCGCGGGCCGGGCGGTCGCCACCGCGAGCGCGACGAGCAGCAGCGCGGACCCGGCGGCCAGGGGTACGAGCGCGCGGCGCGGCCCGAACCGGTCGACCAGGGCGGCCCGCGCGGGTGACAGCAGGACACCGGTCAGCCCGAACACGGCCATGACCGTGCCGGCCGCGGCGTACGAACCGGTGCCGTCCTTGACGGAGAGGACCAGGGAGAGCGGGGCGACGCCGTAGGACAGCCGCCCCAGGAGGGCGGCGCCGAAGGTACGGCGGGCGTGCGGGGTCCGCAGCACCGCGGCGTACGTGGGCGCGGGGGAGCGGACGGGGGAGATCACGGACATGACGGAGTTCCTCGGAAGAGGCGCCGGGCAGCGGCCGGCGGCGCCTGGGCGTGCGGGGACGGCGGGACACCGCGCCCGGCTGGGCACGGTCGTCGGATCGCCGACTCCTACGCACGGAAGAGGAACATGCGCGTCAACGTAGCAGACGGGGCTCCGCCCCGGCCTCGCCCGACGCCGCCGTCTGCTCCGGTACCAGCGCGAACGCCTCGATCTCCACGAGCAGTTCCGGACGGACGAGCGCCGACACCTGGACCGCCGAGCTCGCCGGCAGCGGCGCGCCCGCGAAGTGCGCGTCCCGCGCGTCCCGCACCGCCGGGAGGTGGGCCACGTCCGTGACGAAGTACGTCAGCTTCACCACGTCCCCGAAGGCCGCGCCGGCCGCCGCGAGGCAGCGCTCCAGGTTCGCGAAGACCTGGTGGGCCTGGGCCGCCGCGTCGCCCTCCCCGACCACGGCGCCGGAGGCGTCCAGGGCGCACTGCCCGGATATCGCGACGAACCGGCCCGTGCCCCACACGACGTGGCTGTACTGGGGGCTGGGCGCGAGGCCGTCGGGAGCGGGCACATGGGTCAGGTGGCTCGTCATGCCCCACATCCTCGCGCACACCACCGACAGTGCCCGCCACCCCTTGCGGGGCGCGGGCACCGGGGAACGTCGGGAGGGGTCAGCGCACGTGGCCCAGCAGGCCGTGGAGGGCGACGCCGGCCCGTTCCGCGCGCACGGCGCCGGCCCGCTTGCCGGCCTTCTCCGGGGCCGTCGGCGCCGCCGCGGTCACCGGCTCGGGCTCGGGCTCGGGGAGCGCGGCGCAGACCGCGTCCACCTCGGTGTCGCCCTCGCCGCGCGGGACCTTGCCCGTGGCCAGGTAGGCGGCCAGGTGCTCGTCGAGGCAGTCGTTCCCGCCGAGGGTGATCCCGTGGTTCCCGCCGCCCTCCTCGACGACGAGGCTGGAGCCGCGCATCAGGCGGTGCAGGGCGACCCCGCCCTCGTACGGCGTCGCCGCGTCGTCGGTGGCCTGGAAGACGAGGACCGGCGGCACCTGGTCGTTGGTGAGGTCCGGCGGGGTCAGGGAGTCCACCGGCCAGAAGGCGCAGGGCGCGTTGTACCAGGCGTTGTTCCAGGTCGAGAACGGCGCCTTCGCGTGCACGTCCCAGTTGTCCTTGCGCCACACGTTCCAGTCGCGGGGCCAGGCCGCGTCCCGGCACTGCACGCTCGTGTAGACCGAGTAGCCGTTGTCGGCGGCCGCGTCGGCCTCCCCGTACCGCTCGTAGGCCTCCTTCAGCGGCACCGGGTCCGCGTCGTTGACGTACGCGGCGAAGGCGCTCGCGAGGCGGGGCCAGTAGCCGTTGTAGTACCCGCCGGGCAGGAAGGTGTCCTCCAGCTCGGCGGGGCCGACCTTGCCGCCGGCCGGGGTCGTGCGCAGCGCGTCGCGCATCCGGTACCAGGCGGCCTCGACCGCGGCCGGGTCGGTGCCCAGCTCGTACACGGCGTTCTGCTTGGCCACCCAGGCCATGAAGTCCTTGTGGCGGTTGTCGAAGGCGTAGTCCTGCGCGATGTTGTCCTCGTACCAGACGCCGTGCGGGTTGACGACGGAGTCGAGCGCCATCCGCCGCACCCGGTCCGGGTACAGGCGCGCGTAGACGGAGCCCAGGTAGGTGCCGTACGAGTAGCCGAGGTAGTTGATCCTCGGTGCGCCGAGCGCCTGGCGGATCGCGTCCAGGTCCCGGGCGGTGCTCACGGTGTCGATGTACGGCAGCACGTCCGCGTACTTCTTGCCGCAGGCCTCGGCGAAGGACTGCGCCCGCCCGACGGCCGCCCGCTCGGCCGCCGCCCCGGTCGGCACCGAGTCCGGCCGCACCGGCGCGAAGTGGCCGGGCTCGCAGTCGAGCGCGGGCTCGCTCTTGCCGACGCCGCGCGGGTCGAAGCCGATCACGTCGTACTCGGCGGCCACCTTCGGGGGCAGCGAGGCCGCCACGTACCCGGCCATGCCGCGCCCGCTGCCGCCGGGCCCGCCCGGGTTCACGAGCAGCGGGCCCTGGAAGGCCTTCGCGGTGTGCGGGACGCGGGTGAGGGCCAGGGTGATCTTCCGCCCGGCCGGGTCGTCGTGGTTGAGCGGCACCTTCAGGGTGGCGCACTGGAGCGTGGGGTACGCCTTCGTGGTGCAGTCGCTCCAGGCGAGCCGGGGGAGCGGTCGGGGGGTCGGTTCGCCGGCGTCGGCGGGGGCGGGCTGCAGGACGGTGACCGTCCCGGCGACCAGCGCTCCAGCGGCGATCAGCATTCCTGCGCGTGGGGTCATAGGGCGTTTGTGTCCCGAACCGGCGCCGAGGGGACCGGTTTCGGCGAGAGTTGACCCGAACGGATGCGGATCCGACGGCGCGTCAGGCGACCGGTCCGATCATCGGAGCGGCGGGTCAGAGGAAGGTGAGCTGCTCCGGGGCGACCGCCGTGGCGGGCCGTTCCGGTACGGGGATCCGGCGTGCGGCGCCCCGGTGCGCGGGTCCGATGCCGAACTCGGCCGCCAGCTCGTGCACCTGACGGGTGATCCGGCGCTGGTACCAGGTCGGCGCGTAGGCCCCGTCCGCGTACATCCGCTCGTACCGCCCCACCAGGCCCGGGTGGTGCGCGCGCAGCCAGGCCGTGAACCACTCGCGGGCGCCCGGCCGCAGGTGCAGGACGAGCGGGGTGACCGAGCTCGCACCGGCCTCGGCGATCGCGCGGACGGTCGCGCGCAGCTGCTCGGGACGGTCGCCGAGGAAGGGCACCACGGGCGCCATCAGGACCCCGCAGTCGATGCCGTGCTCGCCGAGCGTGCGGACCACGTCGAGGCGGCGCTGCGGTGAGGGGGTGCCGGGCTCGATCGTGCGCCAGAGCTCCTGGTCGGTGAAGCCCACGGAGACGGAGATGCCGACCTCGGTGACCCGGGCGGCCTGGGTGAGGAGCTCCAGGTCGCGCAGGATCAGCGTGCCCTTGGTGAGGATCGAGAACGGGTTCGCCCGGTCCCGCAGCGCCGTGAGGATGCCCGGCATGAGGCGGTAGCGGCCCTCGGCGCGCTGGTAGCAGTCGACGTTGGTGCCCATGGCGATGTGCGCGCCCTGCCAACGGGCGGAGGCGAGCTGCCGGGCGAGCAGCTCCGGGGCATTGGTCTTGACGACGATCTGGGAGTCGAAGCCGAGGCCGGTGTCGAGGTCGAGATAGCTGTGGGTCTTCCTCGCGAAACAGTAGACGCACGCGTGCGTACAACCCCGGTACGGATTGACCGTCCATTCGAACGGCATCCGGGAGGCGCCGGGCACCCGGTTGAGGATCGAGCGGGCCCGGACCTCGTGGAAGGTGATGCCGCGGAACTCGGGGGTGTCGAAGGTGCGGGTGGTCACCGAGTCCGTGCCGAACAGGGCGATGTCGGCGGGGGCGGCGGGGGTGTCGCCCAGATTGTCCCAGCGCATGGACGCCTCCTCGATGGCTCTGCCTCGACCGTTCGCCCAGAATAGAACACCTGTTCCCTTGATCGCCGCAACCCGGATTTCGCCCCCCGGAGCCCACGTGGTTCGCTTGGCCCACACCCCTGAGGAATCACGAGCTGGAGGAAGTCAATGGCGCAGGTCGAGGCCACCACGGAACGGATCATCGCCGCGGACGCGGAGACGGTGTTCGACGCGCTGGCCGACTACAGCGGCACGCGCGCGAAGCTGCTCCCCGAGCACTTCAGCGAGTACGAGGTGCGCGAGGGCGGCGACGGCGAGGGCACCCTCGTCCACTGGAAGCTCCAGGCCACGAGCAAGCGCGTCCGCGACTGCCTCCTGGAGGTCAGTGAGCCCACCGACGGGCAGCTCGTCGAGAAGGACCGCAACTCCTCCATGGTCACCACCTGGACCGTGACCCCCGCCGGCGAGGGCAAGTCCCGCGCCGTCGTCACCACCGTCTGGAACGGCGCCGGCGGCATCGGCGGCTTCTTCGAGCGGACCTTCGCGCCCAAGGGTCTCGGTCGCATCTACGACGCCGTCCTCGCCAAGCTGGCGGACGAGGTCGAGAAGTAACGCCCGGAGCGTTCACCGATTCGAGTGGATCGCCCGCACCCCCGTACCGGCGCCCCAGCGCACCGAGGGGGCGCGGGCCTTCTCGTAAACGCGCTGATGAGCGACCCAAGTGCGCCGTGACGCAGGGACGTTCGTCCCCCGGATCGCCACCGCCCTCCCGTACCGCCCGACTTGCTCCCCCTTCGCGCGCAATGCGAAGAATGGCGCGGCGCAGACGCCGTGACGAGGGGAGCAGACACGTGGGTGCGATCACGATCGTGAAAGACCGTGACGGGGACGCGGAACCGCTCGCCCCGGACGGGCCGGCCGCCGACCTCGCACCGCCTCCCGAGCCGGGACCCGCCGCGCTCGAACCCCGCCGCGTCCGGCTCGTCTTCTGCGGCCTCATGCTCGCGCTGCTCCTCGCCGCGCTCGAGCAGATGATCGTCGCCACCGCCCTGCCGAAGATCGTCGGCGAACTCCACGGTCTCGACCGGATGTCCTGGGCGATCACCGCCTACCTGCTGACCTCCACCATCGGCCTGCCGGTCTACGGAAAGCTCGGCGACCTCCTCGGCCGCAAGGGCGTCTTCCTCTTCGCCATCGTCGTCTTCGTCATCGGCTCCGGCCTCGCCGGCTGGTCCCGCACCATGGACCAGCTCATCGCCTTCCGCGCGATCCAGGGCATCGGCGCCGGCGGCCTCATGATCGGCGTCCAGGCGATCATCGCCGACATCGTCCCCGCCCGGGAACGCGGCCGCTACATGGGGCTCATCGGCGCCGCCTTCGGCCTCGCCTCCGTCGCCGGACCCCTGCTGGGCGGCTTCTTCACCGACCACGTCTCCTGGCGCTGGTGCTTCTACTTCAACGTGCCCTTCGGGCTCCTCACCCTCGCCGTCGTCGCCGCCGTCCTCAAGCTCCCGAAACCCGCCGCACGCGCGCGCCTCGACGTCCTCGGCGCACTGCTCCTCGCCGCCGCCTCCACCTGCCTGGTCCTGCTGACGAGCTGGGGCGGCACCGAGTACGCCTGGGACTCCCGGGTCATCCTCGCCCTCGCCGCCGGAGCCGCCGGAGCGGCCGTCCTCTTCGTGGTCGTCGAGCGCTTCGCGCCCGAACCGCTCATCCCGCTCCGGCTGTTCCGCGACTCCGTCTTCACCGTCACCGCCCTCGTCGGCGCCGTGATCGGCATCGCGCTCTTCGGCGCCGCCAGCTACCTCCCCAGCTTCCTGCAGATGGTCGAGGGCGCCAGCGCCACCGAGTCCGGCCTGCTGATGCTGCCCCTCATGGGCGGCATCGTCATCGCCTCCGTCGTCTCCGGCCAGCTCATCAGCCGCACCGGCCACTACAAGATCTACCCGGTGATCGGCGCGGCCGTCTCCGCCCTCGGCATGTGGCTGCTCTCCCGCATGGACACCGACACCCCGCGCCTCCAGCACAGCCTCTGGCAGGCCGTCCTCGGCGCCGGCATCGGCCTCGTCATGCCGGTCCTCGTGCTCGCCGTGCAGAACTCCGTACGCCCCGCCGACCTCGGCACCGCCACCAGCGCCCACAACTACTTCCGCCAGATCGGCGGCAGCGTCGGCGCCGCCGTCTTCGGCACCCTCTTCGCCTCCCGGCTCGACGACGCCCTGAGCGACCGGCTCGCGGGCGTCCTCGCCCAGGGCGGCCCCACGCGGCTGCCGCCGGCCGAGTCGATCACCCCGGGGACCGTCCACACCCTGCCGCCCGCCCTGCGCGACGCCTACGTGCAGGCGTACGCGGACGCGATGCCGCGGATCTTCCTCTACCTCGTGCCGGTCCTCGTGCTCGGCCTCGTCCTCGCCTTCTTCCTCAAGGAGAAACCGCTGGTGTCCCACACCCCCGCCACCGAGGCCCCCACCACCCCCGTCCCGCATGCCCGCCACGCGGCCCCCGCCGCGGCCGCCGCCCCCGCACCGCCGCACTCCGGGGTGCCCGTCTGCGGCACCGTCCAGCACCACGACGGCAGCCGCGTCCCCCGGGCCGCGCTCACCCTCATCGACGTCCAGGGCCGGCAGATCGGCCGCGGCGCCAGCGGGGAGGACGGCCGGTACGCCCTGAGCGTCCCCGGCGGCGGCGCGTACGTCCTGATCGCCGCGGCCGGCGGACACCAGCCACAGGCCGTCTCCGTCACCGTCGGCGACCGGCCCGTGGAGCTCGACGTCGTCCTCGGCGGCGCCGGGCGGCTCGCGGGCAGCGTCGTCACCGCCGACGGCACGCCCGTACGGGACGCGGCCGTCACCCTCACCGACGTACGAGGCGAGGTCGTCGCCTCCACCCGCAGCGGGCGCGAGGGCGGCTACGTCATCGGCGAACTGGTCGCGGGCGAGTACACGCTCGCCGCCAGCGCCCCCGCCTTCCGGCCCGCCGCGCTCCCCGTGAGCGTCCAGGCCTCCCGCGAGACCCGCCAGGACATCGAGCTGGCCGGCGGCGCGGTGCTCCGCGGCACCGTACGGGCCGGGGGAGGGCGCCCCGTGGAGGACGCCCGGGTCACCCTCCTCGACGCCGCGGGCAACGTCGTCGACACCCTCACCACCGGCGCCGACGGCACCTTCCGCTTCGTCGACCTGTCCTCCGGCGAGTACACGGTCATCGCCGCCGGGTACCCGCCCGTCGCCACCGTCCTCCAGGTGGCCGGCGGCGGCCGCACCGAGCGCGACCTCCAGCTCGGCCACGAGGACTGAGCCTTCCGCCGTCAGGAGGAGGCGGTCGTCGTCGCCCTGCGCAGCGCGCTGATGCAGGTGCCGATCGCCTCCTGGAGGGCTTCGAGGCGCTGGAGCATGTCCGCCTCGTAGATGTCCTCCTCCATCACCTCGTCGAGCGTGAGCTCCTCGAAGACCTTCGTCGCCTTCTGCAGGCTGTTGTAGAACTTCGTCCGCCGCTCCTGGACACGCAGCGCCGGGTCCTCCTCGACCGCCTTGGCGACCAGGCCCTTCACCGTGTCGTAGGCCTCGCCGGCCCACTCGCCCGCCTCCTCCGAGTCGTCCAGCTCGTCGAGGAGCGACAGGTGCCGCTCGGCCTCGGCCCGCAGCTCGGCCGGCGCCTCCACGGTCTGCCCGGCGGGGGTCCTGATCTGGCCGTTCTCGACGATCTGCCGCACGTACCCGATGCGGTCGGCCGCCTTCGCCTCGTTCGCCACCGCCTTCTTCAGGTCGTCGGTACGGGCGAAGGCGCGGGCCATCTCGGTCTGGAGCGCCGGGTCCTCCTTCATCCGGTCGAGCAGCGCCCCGCGCGCGGCCTCCGCCGTCCCCGGGTCGGCGAGGATCGCCGCCCGCAGCGCCGTCGGGTTCTCCGCGACCTCCAGGGCCTTCGTCGGCCGGATGCCCTCCGCCTCGGCCGCCGCGCTGATCGCCTGGCCGCGCACGGAGGACGCGCTGTTGCGGGAGGTGTAGTACGAGAGCCAGACGTCCGCGTCCGGCAGCTCGATGTCCTCGCCCGGGACCAGGACCTCGAACTGCGGGACGAGACCGTCGTCCGCCGCCATGTCCCAGGCCTTGTAGTAGCGCATGACCCGCTCGGGCGAGCACCCGGCGAGCTCCGCGAAGGCCTTCGCGGAGACCTTCGCCGCCGCCGTCCCCTCGGCGGCCTGCCCGCCGGGCCGGACGCTCCGCGCCACCTTCAACGCGAAGGTCCAGCCACCGGTCCGCGCGTAGACCCCGAACTCCCGGGCGTCACGGACGACGACGGGGTCGTGATCACGGGCCTGGTCGTCGTGGTTCGCGTCCTGCGCGTCGTCCGGTGCGTTCTGGGGATCGGGGGCCGAGGGCTCCCAGAACTCCGGCTCCTCCGCCATGACGGGCGGCCCGGCGGTCCCGGGCTCGGCGGGGGACGTTTCGGACGGGGTGAAGGCGATGGCCACCGAGTTCTCTCCGGAAGGTCGACAACGACAACTGCGGCCGACAGCCTATACGCGCCCGTTGGCGATGTTTCGTCCCTTTTCTCGTACGGGGAGCCCAGGAGGGCATCCGGAACCGGCCGGGTGATCCGTACCGCCGTCCGGTCCATGTCATTGGTCCACTCCAACGATGGTTATCCACAGGGGTGGTGGGGCCGTCGGGCGGCGCGTACGGTGCCAGGCATGAAGATCCTCATCAGCGCCGACATGGAGGGCGCGACCGGTGTGACCTGGCCCGCCGACGTGCTGCCCGGCACGCCCCAGTGGGAGCGGTGCCGCGCGATGTTCACGTCCGACGTGAACGCCGCCGTGCTCGGCTTCTTCGACGGCGGTGCGGACGAGGTCCTCATCAACGAGGCGCACTGGTCCATGCGGAACCTGCTCCTGGAGCGGCTCGACGAGCGGGCCGAGATGCTCACCGGCAAGCACAAGTCGCTCTCGATGGTCGAGGGCGTGCAGCACGGGGACGTCGACGGCATCGCGTTCGTCGGCTACCACACCGGCGCGGGCACCGAGGGTGTCCTCGCGCACACGTATCTCGCCAACTCGATCACCGGGGTCTGGCTCAACGGCGAGCGGGCGAGCGAGGGCCTGCTCAACGCCCGTGTCGTCGCGGAGTACGGCGTGCCCGTCGTCCTCGTCACCGGCGACGACCTGACCTGCGAGGACGCCCTCGGCTACGCGCCCGAGGCGCCCAAGGTCGCCGTCAAGGACCACGTCTCCCGGTACGCGGCGGTGTGCCGCACCCCGGCCCGGACAGCCGCCGACATCCGCGCCGCCGCGAAGACGGGCGCCGCGCTCGCCGTCCGGCACGAGCCGGTCCGGGGCGGCCCCTTCACCGTGGAGCTGGAGTTCGACGCCGAGCACCTGGGCGCCGCCGCCACGGTGGTTCCCGGCGTGGCGCGGAGCGGCGAGCGGCGCGTCGCGTACACCAGCGAGACGATGTACGAGGCAATTCGCACGTTCAAGGCGGTCACGACCATCGTCTCGGCCGCGGTGGAGGAGCAGTATGGCTGAGGAGGTCCGGGGCCCGGACACGACGGCGCTCGACGAGGTGGTCACCTTCACCTCCGAGCTCATCCGCATCGACACCACCAACCGGGGCGGCGGCGACTGCCGCGAGCGGCCGGCCGCCGAGTACGTCGCCGAGCGGCTCGCGGACGCCGGGATCGAACCCACCCTCCTGGAGCGGACCCCCGGCCGCACCAACGTCGTGGCGCGGATCCCCGGCACCGACCCCTCGGCCGAGGCGCTCCTCGTCCACGGCCACCTGGACGTCGTGCCCGCCGACCCCGCCGAATGGACCGTGCACCCCTTCTCCGGCGAGGTCCGCGACGGGATCGTCTGGGGGCGCGGCGCCGTCGACATGAAGAACATGGACGCGATGGTCCTGGCCGTCGTCCGCTCCTGGGCCCGCCAGGGCATCCGGCCCCGCCGCGACATCGTCCTCGCCTACACCGCCGACGAGGAGGCCAGCGCCGAGGACGGCTCCGGCTTCCTCGCCGACCGGCACGCGGCCCTCTTCGAAGGGTGTACGGAGGGCATCAGCGAGTCCGGGGCGTTCAGCTTCCACCCGCAGCCCGGCACCACCCTCTACCCGATCGCGGCCGGGGAGCGGGGCACCGCCTGGCTCAAGCTCACCGCCCACGGCCGGGCCGGCCACGGCTCCAAGGTGAACGCGGAGAACGCCGTCACCCGCCTCGCCACCGCCGTCGCCCGGATCGGCACCCACACCTGGCCGGTCCGCCTCACCACCACCGTCCGCGCCGCCCTCAAGGAACTCGCGGCGCTCTACGGCATCGACGTCGACACCAGCGCCCGCGACCTCGACGTCGATCTCCTCCTCGACAAGCTGGGCCCCGCCGCCGCGCTCGTCGAGCCGACCGTCCGCAACAGCGCCAACCCGACGATGCTGGAGGCCGGTTACAAGGTCAACGTCATCCCGGGCCAGGCCGTCGCCTACATCGACGGGCGGATGCTGCCGGGCGCCGAGGAGGAGTTCGCCGCCACCATGGACCAGCTCACCGGGCCCGACGTGGAGTGGGAGTTCCACCACCGCGAGGTGCCCCTGGAGGCGCCGGTCGACTCGCCGACCTTCGCCAAGCTGCGGGCCGCCGTCGAGCGCTTCGACCCGGCCGGGCACGTCGTGCCGTTCACCATGTCCGGCGGCACCGACGCCAAGCAGTTCTCCCGGCTCGGCATCACCGGGTACGGCTTCTCGCCGCTCCGGCTGCCCCCGGACCTCGACTACGGAGCGCTCTTCCACGGCGTCGACGAGCGGGTCCCGGTGGACGCCCTGCACTTCGGCGTCCGCGTGCTCGACCACTATCTGAAGTCCGCCTAGGACATCCACGCAGGACCGAGGGGGACCGGACCCATGACAGGGGGAGACGAGATGGACACGACCACGGCCGGGTACGGCAGCTGGCCTTCGCCCGTGGACGCCGCGCTCGCCGCGGCGCACGACGGACGGCCCGACTTCCTCGGCGCCGTCGGCGACGAACTCTGGTGGACCGCGCCCCGCCCCGCCGAGGGCGGCCGCCGTGCCCTCGTCCGGCGGCGCGCCGACGGCACCGAGGAGAGCCTGCTGCCCGCCCCGTGGAACGTGCGGAGCCGCGTGATCGAGTACGGCGGGCAGCCATGGGCGGCCGTCCCGCGCCCGGCGGACGGGCCCCTCGCCGTCTTCTGCCACTTCCCCGACCAGCGGCTCTACGCCTACGAACCCGACGCCGCGCCCGGCGCGGAGCCGCGGCCGCTCACCCCCCTCTCCGCCGTCGGCGGCGGACTGCGCTGGGTGGACCCCGTGATCCACCCGGAGCGGGGCGAGGTGTGGTGCGTCCTGGAGGAGTTCACCGGCCCCGCCCCCACCGACGTCCGCCGCGTCCTCGCCGCCGTCCCCCTCGACGGCTCCGCCGCCGACGACCGCGCCGCCGTCCGTGAACTCTCCGACGGTCGCCACCGGTTCGTGACCGGACCCCGGCTCTCCCCGGACGGCCGCCGGGCGGCCTGGATCGCCTGGGACCACCCCCGGATGCCCTGGGACGGCACCGAGGTCCAGCTCGCCGACGTCACCCCCGACGGCACCTTCCGCGAGGCCGGGACCGTCGCCGGCGGGACCTCCGAGTCGATCCCGCAGGTCGACTGGGACGCGGCCGGGAGGCTGCTCCTCGTCAGCGACCGCACCGGCTGGTGGAACCTCTACCGCGCGGAGGTCGCGCCCGACGGCGGCCTCACCGAACCGGAGGCGCTCTGCCCGCGCGCCGAGGAGTTCGGCGGGCCGCTCTGGCAGATCGGGCTCCGCTGGTTCACGCCCCTGGAGAACGGGCTCATCGCCGTCGTCCACGGCAGGGGATCCCCCTCCCTCGGGATCCTCGATCCCGAGCGCCGCGAGCTCGTCGACGCCGGCGGGCACCGCGTCGAGTGGGCCGCCACCCTCGCCGCGCACGGCACCCGGGTCGTCGGCGTCGCCGCCGGACCGCGCAGCTCGGCCGAGCTCGTCGAGCTCGACACCTGCACCGGCCGCAGCCGCGTGGTCGGCGCCGCGCACACCGACGCCGTCGACCCCGCGTACCTCCCCGAGCCCCGGGTCCGCACCTTCACCGGCCCCGGCGGGCGGGAGATCCACGCGCAGGTCTTCCCGCCCCACCACCCCGGATTCACCGGGCCCGAGGGCGAACTGCCGCCCTATGTGATCTGGGCCCACGGCGGCCCCACCGGGCGCGCGCCGCTCGTCCTCGACCTGGACATCGCCTACTTCACCTCACGGGGCATCGGCGTCGCCGAGGTCGACTACGGCGGCTCGACCGGCTACGGCCGGGAGTACCGGGAGCGGCTGCGCGAGCAGTGGGGCGTCGTCGACGTCGAGGACTGCGCCGCCGTCGCGGAAGCGCTCGCCGCCGAGGGCACCGCCGACCCCGCCCGGATCGCGGTACGCGGCGGCAGCGCCGGCGGCTGGACCACCGCCGCGTCCCTCGTCTCCACCGACGTGTACGCCTGCGGCACGATCATCTACCCCGTACTCGACCTGCGGAACTGGGCCACCGACGAGACCCACGACTTCGAGTCCCAGTACCTCCACGGACTGGTCGGACCGCTCGACGAAGTGCCCGCCCGCTACAAGGAACGCTCGCCGATCGAGCACGTCGACCGCGTCACCGCCCCGTTCCTGCTGCTCCAGGGCCTCGACGACGTCATCTGCCCGCCCGCGCAGGCCGAGCGCCTCCTCGCCCGCGCGGCCGGCCTGGGCGTCCCGCACGCCTACCTCGCCTTCGAGGGGGAGGGGCACGGCTTCCGCAGGGCCGACACGATGATCCAGGCGCTGGAGGCCGAACTCTCCCTGTACGTACGGACCTTCGGCATCGACCGTACGGACGTACCGGACCTGGAGTACCGCACGTGACCCCGGTGAGTCCTCTGGCCCGGGCCGAACGGCTCGCGCCCGGGGCGCGGGTCGCCGTCGTCGCCCCCAGCGGACCCATCCCCGGGGAACGGCTCACGGCAGGGCTCGACATCCTGCGCGGCTGGGGCCTGGAACCGGTGGTCGCCCCGCACGTCCTGGACACCCACCCCACGCTCGGCCACCTCGCGGGCGCGGACCTGGCGCGGGCCCGCGACCTCACCGAGGCCTGGTGCGACCCCACGGTCTCCGCGGTGCTCTGCGCCCGCGGCGGCTTCGGGGCCCAGCGCATGGTCGACCTGGTCGACTGGCAGGCGATACGGGCGGCCGGGCCCAAGGCCTTCGTCGGCTACAGCGACGTCACCGCACTGCACGAGGCCTTCGCCGTCCGGGCCGGCTTCGCCACCCTGCACGGACCGATGGTCGCCGCCGGCACGTTTCTGTCGGACCCGCGCACCCAGGAGTCGCTGCGGGCCACCCTCTTCGAGCCCGGGACCGTCCTGACGCTCGGCCTGGACACGGCACGGGCCCTGGTGCCGGGCCGCGCGCGGGGCGTGACGCTCGGCGGCTGCGCCAGCCTCCTCGCCGCCGACCTCGGCACCCCGCACGGGCGGACCTCGGCGCGCGGCGGGCTGCTGCTCCTGGAGGACGTGGGGGAGGAGCCGTATCGCCTCGACCGCATCCTCACCCAACTGCTGCGCTCCGGCCTGCTCGACGGGGTCGCGGGCATCGGCCTCGGTTCCTGGGAGGAATGCGGTCCGTACGAGGAGGTACGGGCGGTGCTGGCCGACCGGCTCGGCGGCCTCGGGGTGCCGGTCGTGGAGGAGCTGGGCTTCGGGCACAGCACGACCGCGCTCACCCTGCCGCTCGGCCTGCCGGCCGTCCTGGACGCGGACACGTGCACGCTGACGCTGGAGGAACCGGCCTTCCGCTGACCGGGGCCGGGTTCTGCTCCAAGGCGCCCCTGCACGACGACCGCGCCCCCGCCCCCAGGGAGGTGGGGGCGGGGGCGCGGTCGTCCTGACGGTGTGGTGCCGGCCGGGGTGGTCACCCCACCGTCGCCTCGGGTGCGCCGACCGTCGGGGACCGGTCCTCGGGCTCGGACGGCCGCGACACGGCCCGTTCCAGGACGGCGTACGCGACCACCGCGACGACCAGGCCGGTGACCGCGTCGGACAGCTGCGGCGCCCACCAGTGGGCGGCACCGCCGGCCGTCGCGCCGATCGCCCAGGCCACGAAGGCCGTCGGACGGACCGCCACGGTGGGACGCCGGTCCATCGCGCCGCGGCCGCCGCGGGCGAAGAACATGTCGGCGATGAGCACGCCGCCGAGCGGCGGCACGAACACGCTCAGGATGACCAGCCAGCTCAGGAAGTGGTTCCAGACACCCGCGAGCGCGGCCGCCGTACCGATGAGACCGAGGACGATCGTCATCAGGCGCATCGTCGTGCCGGTCAGGTGCGACCAGCCCAGTGCGCCGTTGTACAGGCAGTGGCTGCACACGGAACCGAGGTTGACGAAGACGAACACGGCCGCGATCACGTTCAGGATCCCGGAGTGCTCGCCGGTCAGGATCGGCAGGAAGTCGCCGCCCGTCGTGCCGGCCGAGGCGATGGCGCCCGCCGCGACGACCAGACCACCGGTGACCTGGGCGACGAGGCTCGCGATCGGGAACGCGCTGACGGTCGCGAGGACGGCCTGCCGGCCGTTCTTCGACCAGCGGGTGAAGTCCGCGGTCATCGTGCCCGAGTCGGCGAACGTCGCCATGATCGTGGAGACGGCCGCGCCGAAGGTGAGCGCGGACGCGCCGCCGACGCCCTGGTACGAGAACACGGCACCCAGGTCGTGGTCACGGGCCACGACGACCAGGGCGATGACACCGGCGACGACGAACAGCGGCGCGGCGACCGCGCCCAGCCAGGACAGCGCCTTGATGCCCAGATAGGTCAGGCCTATGAAGCCCAGACCCGCGAGCACGGTGACCAACTGCTCGTGCCAGCCGAACGACGCGTGCAGCGTCGCGCCGGTGGCACCGGTGTTGAACGCGAACCAGCCGACCACGATCGTGGCCAGGAACGCGGAGGCGATGACGTAGCCGCCGCGGCCGAAGGTGCGTGTGGCCTGGAGCGAGAAGCTCTCGCCGGTGGTTCCGGCCCGGTGGCTGAGGATCCCCACGTACAGGAGCATGACGAGGTTGGCCACGAGGATGGCCGCGAGCCCACGCCAGAAGCCCAGCATGGCGACGACCACGCCGCCGGGGATGGCGTTGGTCAGGATCATCGGGAATCCGAACCAGACGGCCGAGACCGTCAGGAGCGACTTCCGGCGGTCGGCCGGTACCGGGCTGTGCTCGAACTCGTCGTCGAGTTCCCGGCCCGCGGAGGTGTCCGGTTCCGCGGCGGAGCGGTTTGTCTTCATCGTGTCCGGTCTTCCGGGAGGGCTGTCGCGCGTCAGGCGAGAGCGGAGGCGAGGGCGGTGGCAGCCTTGGTGAAG
Organism: Streptomyces sp. NPDC002463; assembly: GCF_042889835.1. Lineage (NCBI taxonomy): Bacteria > Bacillati > Actinomycetota > Actinomycetes > Kitasatosporales > Streptomycetaceae > Streptomyces > Streptomyces sp. NPDC002463. The sequence continues at coordinate 280,896 of NZ_JBIARL010000009.1, read as the reverse complement.
ACCTCGGCGGGCGGGTGGGTGATGCCGGCGCCGATCATTCCGATGCCGGCCTCCTTGTGGGCGATGGCCGTGTTGATGATCGGCAGGATCCCGGTGTCGAGGACCTTGCGGACGTCGATGCCGGTGGGCAGGCCCTGGAAGTCGAGGGCCGGGATCGTGACGTTGGGGTTCTGCGCCGTGGTGATCTCGCCCATGTCGCGGGTGTAGCCCATGGCCTCGGCCACGGTGCCGCCGACCAGCGCGACGATGGCGGGGGCCGCCGACATCGCGAAGCCGCCGAAGCCGTACGTCTCGGTGATCGCGCTGTCGCCGATGTCGAGGCCGGAGTCCTCCGGCCTGTAACCGGCGAACATGGGGCCGATCACCTTCTGCGCGGGACCGGTGAACCACTGTCCGGGCAGGCCGGCGACGCGGATGCCGAACTCGACGCCGTTGCGGGCCATCGTGGTGACGATCGTGGAGTCCGCCACGCCGTTGGCGGCGTCGAGCGCGGCCTTGGCCATCGCCATCCACGTCGGTCCCGAGAAGTAGTCGGAGGACGCGACGAAGTCGAAGACCTCCTTCTTCTGCTCGGTCGTGAAGGACGACTGGAGCAGACCCGGCGCGAGCGCCTGGAAGAGCAGCAGCGTGCCGGCGCCGTTGCGGTTGTGGCACTCGTCGCCCATGTGAAGGGCCTGGGACAGCAGCAGGCGCAGGTCGAGGGGGCCGGTGAACTCCACGGCCTCCTTGAGCATCGGGCCGAAGACGTCCCGCATCCAGACGAGGCGGTCGACGACGCTCTGGTCGTTGGCGCCCATCCGCAGGATCTTCGCCATCTGCTCGGACAGGTTGGTGTACGCGATGTTGCCGTGCGTCTCGTTCTTCACGATGTGCACGTACATCGAGGCGGAGGTGACGCCGGCCATCGAGCCGACCGAGTCCGCCTCGTGGCACGGCTTGAAGGTGATCCGGCCGGAGGCGGCGACCTCGGCGGCCTCGTCGAGGTCCTCCGCCAGGCCCTCGAAGACGATCGCGCCGGTGACGGCGCCCTTCATCGGGCCGTTCATGTCCTCCCAGGCGATGGGCGGGCCCGAGTGGAGGATCGTGGTCGGGGTCATGCCGGGGACGACGTCGAGGGCGCGGCCGAAGCCGATCAGCATCGGGCGGGCGGCCATGATGCGCTCGACGGCCTCGGCGTTGGCGGCCTCGATCCGCGCGGCGAGCCCGGGGCGCTCCAGCGCTTCGAGGGCGCGGGCCGCCTCCGCGTTGCCGCCGCCGGGCGGCGTCCAGTCCAGGGTGGAGACCTTGGCGTCCTGGGCCTTGATGTCGGCGTCGAACATGGCGAGGCCGACGTTGACGACGCTCAGGTCGGAAGCGAACAGCCGGGCTGCCGGGGTGAGTTCGGTGTTCTCGGTGCTCATGCCTGGGCCTTCTTCGCGATCTCACGGGCGAACCGGCCCGTCTCGGTGGAGCTGAGGGTGACGGTGACGCCGGCCGCGCGCAGGGCGGCGCTCTGGGCGGCGACGGAGGGGGTGTCCAGGTCGGTGCCGAGGACGTAGGCGACGATCTCCAGGTGACGGCCGGCGTCCTTCGCGATGCGCAGGGCCTCCTCGATGGCGGGGAGGGTGGTGCCGACCGGGTCCTCGTGGGAGCCGAAGCCGAGGACGAAGTCCATGACGATCGCGGCGACCTCGGGGTCCTCGGCCTCCTCGACGATGCGCTCGATGCGCAGGGCCGGGTCGATCATCGGGTGCGGACGGCCGTTGGTGAAGTCGTCGTCGCCGAAGTCGAGGAAGGTGTGGCCGCGCGAGGCGGAGCCGGCCGGGAGGCGGAAGTCGGCGTTCTTCTGGATGTTGGACCAGACGTCGAGCCCGGCGTCGCGCACGGCGTACATGGTCTCGTCGCAGAGGGTGCCGCCGCAGAACAGGCCGCGCACGTACTTCTGGCCCTCGGCCAGGCGGGAGACGACGGCCTCGGCGGCGGCCTCCGCGCCGGCGCCGGCGTCCTGGGCGGCGTAGCCCTCGACGCCGGCGAGTTCGACGGCCTTGCGGGCGGCCTGGAGGCTGCCGGCGGCGAAGTGGCCGCCGGCGGCGGTGACCGCTTCCTCGGAGCCGTCGATGAACCAGACGACGACCGGCTTGCCCGCGGCGGCGACCTCGGCGAGGACCTTCTTCTCGACCGAAGCGGCCGGCGGCTTGGAGACCAGGACGATGACGTCGGTGGCCGGGTCGGCGGCGAGCGCGCGGATGCCGTCGACCATCATGATGCCGCCGACCTGCTCGGAGAGGTCGCGGCCGCCGGTGCCGATGAGCTGCGAGATGCCGCCGCCCAGGGCGTGGACGCGGACGGAGACCTCCTGCGAGCCGGTGCCGGAGGCGGCGACGATGCCGATCGAGCCCGGGCGGACCTTGTTGCCGAAGCAGAGCGCGATGTTGTTGACGATCGCGGTGCCGCAGTCCGGGCCCATCATGAACAGGCCCTTGTCGTGGGCGAGGTTCTTGAGCGCGATCTCGTCCTCGACGGCGACGTTGTCGCTGAACATCATCACGTGCAGGCCGCTCTCGAGGGCCTTGCGGGCCTCGCGGGCGGCGTAGGCGCCGTTGACGGCGATGACCGCGAGGTTGGCGCCGTCGATGCCCGCGGCGGCGGAGGCGATGGTCCGGTAGGTGACCTCGCCGCCGCCGGCGGAGGCGGGGGCCTTGCGGGTGAGGAGGTCCTCGATCTCCGCGAGGAGCGCCTCGGTGTCGGCGCCGTCCTCCGACACCAGGACGATCATGAGGTCGCCGCTCTCGGCGGCCCGCAGCTCGTCGGTGAGCAGGCCCAGGTTCTCCAGCACCCCCTTGTTCATCTCGGTGCCCATGGCGGTGAACGCCTGGTCCACCCCGTCCAGGCCGTTGGCCTTGGTCGAGACGGACATGAGGGACACGGAGTCGAAATAGGTGTTCTTCCGTACGACTGCTGTGATGCTCACAGCGGACCTCGCAGTTCTTCTTCCAGACGGAGTCCGGCCGCCAGGCCGGACAGGGTGTCGCCGCCCGAGGTGTGACCGATGGTCAGCACCTTCCGGACGGGAACGTTCAGGTCCCGCGCCGGGCGGCGTTCCGCCAGCAGACGCAGGAGGTCGAGGAGTTCGGCCCTGGTCCGGCCGTCGGCCGCCTCGCTCACCGTGGCGAGACCGAGGTCCGTGGTGCGGCCGCCGTGTCCGGTCAGGACGTCCCGCAGGACGGGCGGGAAACCGGCGAGCCGGCTGCCCGGCAGGGCGGCGAGCAGGGCGAGGCCGGTGAGGAAGTCGTCGCCGGCGGGGGTCAGTCCGGGGCCCAGGCCGAGCAGGGCGAGGACGCCGCGCCGTGTCCTGTCGGCGTCGCCGGCCCGTACGGCCTCGACCAGCGTCGTACGCCCCTCGTCGAGGGCGCGGGCGACGGCGGTCTCCATCGGTCCGGCGCCGGGGGCCGCGCCGAGCATGCCGCCGGGCGGTCCGTACGCGCGGCAGAGCCGGTCGAGGAGGGTGGCGGCGGCGGCGAGTTCGCCGGGCGGGAGGCCGGCGAGGGAGGGCGTGGCGGCGTGCCAGGGGCGGGCCTCCGCGGTGGTGACGCGGAGCGGGGGATGGGGGTGCGGACGGTCGAGGGTGACGCTCCCGTGCCCGAAGGCCACGCTCCGGCCGGCCTCGACGCCGCGCCCCGTCCAGGCGGCGAGGTCGGTGACCAGGGTCCGGGGCGCGTCACCGCCGTCGCGTGCGGCGAGGGCGATGAGCATGCCGTCCGGGGTCAGCAGGTTGACCATCCGGGCGAAGACCGAGTGGACCGAACCGCTGCCGGAAAGCCCCCGCAGGCGGTCGAGCAACAGCGCGTCGCCGGATCGGGCACGGAGACGGTCGGGCGTCCGGGCGTCGTGGGGCGGCAGTCCGTTGCCGGGCTGCGGCCGGGAGCCGCCGAGCGGCAGGGCGTCGCGGGACGGGGTCCCAGGGCGGTCGGGCGTCGGGGTGTCGCCGGACCGGGGCCGGGGGTGGCCGAACGGTATGCCGTCGCCGGACGCGGTCCGAGGGTGCTCGGGCGTCCCGGCGTCGCCGGGCCTGGGCCGAGCGTCGCCGGCATGGCTGTGGCACCTCACCGTGCCCTCCTCGTCGCCGTGCGTCAGTGACCGCTCCTGCCCCCTTTCGGTCATCCAATATTGGTATACCATTCTGGGTCTCATAGGCGAACACAAGCACCGCAAGGGAAATCGCATGCGCATCGTCGTCGCTCTCGGAGGAAACGCACTCGCCCGCCGCGGGGAGCCGATGACGGCCGACCGCCTGCGCGCCAACGTCCGGGGCGCCTGCCAGGCCCTGGCCGGTCTGGCGCGCGAGCACGAGGTCGTCATCACCCACGGCAACGGCCCCCAGGTCGGCCTCCTCGCCCTCCAGAACCTCGCCTACCAGGACGTCGCGGCCTACCCGCTGGACATCCTCGGCGCCGAGACCCAGGGCATGATCGGCTACGTCATCCAGCAGGAGCTCTCCAACGCCCTGGCCGGCGAGCGCGAGGTGGCGGCCGTCCTCACCACGACCGAGGTCGACGAGGCCGACCCGGCCTTCGAGCGCCCCACCAAGCTGATCGGCCCCACCTACTCGGCGCAGGACGCCGCCGAGGCCGCGGCCGAGTACCGCTGGACGATCGCCCGCGACGGCGGCGCGTTCCGCCGGGTCGTCCCGTCGCCCGAGCCGCTGCGCATCATGCAGGCGCCGCTGGTCGGCACGCTCCTCGACAACGGCACGCTGGTGGTCTGCGTGGGCGGCGGCGGCGTGCCCGTGCGCACCGACTCCAAGGGCCGCCAGATCGGCATGCAGGCCGTCGTCGACAAGGACGCGGCGAGCGCGGCGCTCGCCGCCGACCTGGAGGCGGACATGCTGATCATGCTCACGGACGGCGACTTCGTGAGCCGGAACTGGGGCACCCCCGAGCAGCGGGACATCCTCACCGCCTCCCCGGAGGGCCTGGCCGAGCTCACCTTCGCCGAAGGCTCGATGAAGCCCAAGGTCGACGCCGCCATCCGCGTCGCCCGGGCCGGCGGCCGCACCCTCATCGGCCCCCTGGAGCGCCTCGACGACCTGATGGCGCGCCAGGTCGGCACGGAGATCCGCGCCGACGTTCCCGGCGGTGTGGTGTACGTGGGGGAGTGACGGCCGTCAGCGCGGCCGGGGCGCCCATTCGGTATACCGTTTGATCATGAGCCGTGACGGCGACCCGCCGCCACGGCGCCGGCGGCCTACTCCGCCGCCGTCCTGCGCTGGTGCGCGGCGACCTCGTCGCGGCTGGTCTCCAGGTGGCGCAGGGCCAGCTTCTCGACGCGCTCCACGTCCCGCGCCTCGATCCCCCGGTACAGCTCCGCGTGCTCCTCGGCGACGACGGAGAGGTCGTCGTGCTGGCCGAGCAGCCAGCGCATCCGGCTGCGCAGCGTCGCGTTGAGTTCGTTGAGCAGGGCGTTGTCGGCGAGCTCCGTCACGGTCTCGTGGAAGTCGGCGGCCGCCCGTCGGGCAGCTTGGCCGTCGCCTGCCGCCGCCGCCGCCAGCTCGGCGTCGAGGTCGGCGCGGAGCTTGGCGAGCCCCGCCCGGGTGCGGCGCTGCGCGGCGAGCCGGAAGCCGAGGATCTCCAGGGCGGACCGCACCTCGCCGAGGTCCGAGATGTCGGACGCCGTGAACTCGCGGACCACCGCCCAGGTGCGGGGGCGCGGCGTCACCAGGCCCTCCGCGACCAGGTCCCGCAGGGCGTCGCGGACCGGCAGCCGGCTCACGTCGAGCTCGGCCGCGATCTCGCGCTCCACCAGCCTGCTGCCGGGGGCCCGGGTCCCGTCGATGATCTGATCGCGCAGCGCGCGCGTCACCCGCTCCGATTCGGGTCTGAATTCCTCAGCGCCTGTCATGCCCGCCATTCTCCCACCGAGGGCCGGGCGGTGATCCGCGGGACCCGGCGGCGGGCGCGGGCCGGGCCGCCTTCACTGAATCTCCGTCAGCGACCTTCGTCCTGCGCGTTGACGTGCTTATGACACGTGTCACAGCATGGGCGCTGCCCTCGTACCTACCAGTCGGTAGGCGCGAGTCGGTCTCTCGGCGTCGTCCCCAGCATGGAGGTCCCCGTGTCCCGTGCCGTGCCCCGATCCCGCACCGCCCTCGCGCTCGTGGCCGGCGCGGCCGCCCTCGCCGCGCCCCTCGCCCTCGCCGCACCCGCCGCCGGCGCGGAGCCGCCCGGCACCGAGGCGCCCGCCCCCGCCCCGTACACCGTGACCCCGCTCCGGTTCACCGTCCAGGCGGACGGCCGGAGTTGCACGGTCGACGCCGACCTCTACCGGCCCGCAGGTGCGGACGCCGACCACCCCGCCCCCGCCGTCCTCGCCACCAACGGCTTCGGCGGCAGCAAGAGCGACGGCTCCACCGCCGCCATCGGCAGGGCCTTCGCCGAGCGCGGCTACGTCGGCCTCGTCTACTCGGGCCTCGGCTTCGGGAAGTCCGGCTGCCTGATCTCCCTCGACTCCCCGGAGGCGGACGGCCGGGCCGCCGCCCGCCTCGTCGACTTCCTCGCCGGCACCCGCGCCGCCGACGACGGCACCCGCGCGGACTTCGTCGTCCGGGACGGCGCGGGAGACCCGCGCGTGGGCATGATCGGAGGCTCCTACGGCGGGGCCGTGCAGCTCGCGGCCGCCTCCGTCGATCCCCGTATCGACGCCCTCGTCCCCCTCATCACCTGGAACGACCTGGCGTACTCGCTCGCCCCGAACGCCGCCGACCGCGCCACCCCCGGCGTCTTCAAATGGCAGTGGGCCAACGGCTTCTTCCTCATCGGCGAGGGCCAGCCCCTGCTCTCCCCGTCCCTCGACCCCAGCCGGATCAACTCCCTCGGCTGTCTGCACTTCGTCACCGACGCCTGCGACACCGTGAGGCTCCTCGACTCCGGCAGCTATCCGGCCGCCGCGACCGAGAGGATGCTCGCCTACGCCCGCAGCGTCTCCCCGGTCTCCTATCTGGACCGGATCACCGCCCCGACGCTGATCGTCCAGGGCCAGTCCGACAGCCTGTTCAACCTCAACGAGGCGCGCGCCACCTACGACCGGCTGCGCGAGCGCGGCGTCGACACCCGGATGATCTGGCAGTCCTGGGGCCACAGCGGAGGACGGAAGCCGGGCGAACTCGACCTCTCGAACCCCGAGGCGAGTTATGTCGGGCAGCGCGTCCTCGCCTGGTTCGACCGCCACCTCCGCAAGAACGCGGCCGCGGACACCGGCCCCGCCTTCGCCTGGTACCGCGAGGGGCAGAGCGGTTACGGCACCGCGGACCGGGTCCCGGCGCTCAGCCAGAAGCTGTACCTCTCCGGCGACGGCAAGCTCGTCGACAACCGTACGAAGGTCGCCCGCGGCTCCCGCCAGTACAGCAACCGGCTGATCCCGACGAGCCATTCGGAGTCCTCGCTCGCCGGGACGATCGGGCTCCCCGACCCCCGGCCCTACGACACCCCCGGCACCTACCTCGGCTGGACCAGCGCCCCGCTCACCGCGCCCGTGGACCTCGTCGGCGCGCCGAGGGCGACCCTCAGGGTCGTCTCCCCGGCGACCGAACGCGTCCAGGACTCCGGCGACGCCGCCGACAAGCTCGTCCTCTTCGCGAAGCTCTACGACGTCGCGCCCGACGGGACGAAGGCCCTGGTCAACCGGCTGGTCGCGCCGGTACGCGTACCGGACGTCACCCTGCCCTTCACCGTCGAGCTGCCGGGCATCGTCCACCGGTACGAGACGGGCCACCGGCTGGAGTTCGTCGTCGCCGCGAGCGACACCGCGTACTCCGGCAACCGCGGCATCAAGCCGGTGACCGTCGTCAGCGACCCCGGGTCCACCGGGTCCGCGGGGACGCTCTCCCTTCCCCTGGTGGGCGGGGGAAGGGTGGAGTAGCCCCGGAGCGCCTACAGCGCCGCGTACCCCGGGCGGACGACCTCGTCGATCAGCCGCTGCCGCTCCGGCAGCGGCAGGAAGGCGGCCTCCAGGGCGGCGACCGTGAACTCCTCGAAGACCTCCGGGCCGTACCCGAACGCGTCCACCATGTGCTGGAACTCCTCGCTCATGGTGGTGCCGGAGACCAGCCGGTTGTCGGTGTTCAGCGTGATGCGGAAGCCGAGGCGGCGCAGCTCGTCGATCGGGTGCGAGGCGTAGTCCTTCGCGGCGCCCGTCTGGAGGTTGGAGGTCGGGCAGACCTCCAGGGCGATGCGGTTGTCCCGGACGTACGAGGCGAGCCGGCCCAGCGTGCCGTCCTCGGCGATGTCGTCCGTGATCCGCACGCCGTGGCCGATCCGCTCGGTGCCGCAGACCTGCACGGCCTCGTGGATCGACTCCGCGCCGACGGCCTCGCCGGCGTGGATCGTGTAGTGGCAGTTCTCCCGCTTCAGGTGCTGGAAGGCGGGGAGGTGGCGGGCCGGCGGGTTGCCGATCTCGCCGCCGGCTATGTCGAAGCCCGCCACGCCGTTGTCCCGGTGCGCGACCGTGAGCTCCGCGATCTCCAGGGAGCGGTCGGTGTGGCGCATGCCGGTGAGCAGCGTGCGGACGGTGATCCGGCCGCCGGCGCGGCGCTCGCCCTCGCGGAAGCCGTCGTTCACCGCCTCGACGACCTCGTCGAGGGTGAGACCGCCCTCCAGGTGCTGCTCGGGGGCGTAACGGATCTCGGCGTAGACGACGCCGTCCGCCGCCAGGTCCTCGGCGCACTCGGCCGCGATGCGCGCGAGCGCCTCGCGGGTCTGCATGACCGCGCAGGTGTGGGCGAAGGTCTCCAGGTAGCGCTCCAGCGAACCGGAGTCCGCGGCGTCCCGGAACCAGACCGCGAGCTCGGCCGGGTCCTCGGTCGGCAGCGCGGTGTAGCCGCACTCCCGCGCCAGCTCGACGATGGTCGCGGGGCGCAGCCCGCCGTCGAGGTGGTCGTGGAGGACGGCCTTGGGGGCCCGGCGGATCCACTCGGAGACGGTGGCGGCGGCGGGCGTGGCAGGGTTGTCAGACAAGTGCATGGCGGGGAAGTGTACGCCACGGGCGGGGCGGGTGCTGTGACGGCCGTGACAAGGGGCCGGGCCGGGCGGGCCGGGTCAGGCCGGGGCCTTGGCGGGCTCCCGGGGGCCTGGTCTGCCCGCGCCCGCGTTCCTGCGGGTGTTCCGCGCCCAGTGTTCCGCGCCCGGCGTTCCCGCGCCCGGTGTTCCGCGTCCGGCGCCCGGCGCGGCCGCGCCCCCCGCTCAGTGCGACTGCAGCACCGGCAGCGGGACCGTGCCCGTCGGGAGCATGTGCTTGGCGGCCAGGATCGGGGTCTCGCCGACCCGGACGACCTGGGTGACCAGGACCGCGGGGGTGTCCGCCGGGCGGCCCAGCTGCTCGCCGCGCCGCCGTCCGAGGAGCGTCGCCGTGATGCCGCTGTGCGCGTTCAGGGCCGTCTCCCGCGAGGCCCCGACCAGGACCGCGAGCATCGAGACCGCGGCCCCGGCGCCCGTCTGCCGCAGGGCCCGCGCGAACTCAGGGTGCACCCGGTCGAGCAGCCCGTCGGGCGCCGCCCACTCGTGGCTCAGTGCCGCAGCCGTGCCCTCCCCGGTGAGGAGGGACTCCCAGAACCGCAGCTCGGCACGGGCCGGCGCGAGGAGGTGCTGGGTGGTGAAGTCGGTCGGCTCCTCGACGGTCCTGAGCAGCGCCCGCACCCGCAGCGGCGCGCCCGCGCCGATCAGCTCCTCCAGCGGCTGGACGTGCTCGAAGCCGCGCCGGGGCGGGCGGTCGTTGACGGTACGGCCCACCCCGCGCCGTACCGTGAGGACGCCGTCCTCCTGGAGCAGCAGCAGCGCCTCCCGCAGGGCCGGCCGGCTGACGCCCAGCTCGGCGGCGAGCTTCGGCTCGGAGGGGAGCGTGGAGCCCGGCGGGTAGGTGCCGTCGTGGACGGCGTCCGCGATCCGCTCGTAGAGCGCCACGACCGGTCGCCGCCGCTGTCCGCTGACCGTCACGGCCCCTCCTCGTCTCGTCCCCGGCCGGTTCTTCGCCGGTCCTCGCACCACGGTAGTCGGCCCACGTTGTCTGACAAGTCACCCGTACGGCGCTGCTCGCCGTCACGGGGAGGCCCCGCGCGTCCCATTCTGGTGCCACGGCTGTGGCCGGGTACGACAGACGGCACGACGGAGGAGAGGGCCGGGCATGAGTCCCAAGCAGACGCCACGGACATCGGGCGGGGGCACGTCCCGGCTGGCCGGAGCCTTCACCCCGGGGCGGATCGCGATGATCGTGGTCGCCGTCCTCACCCTGGTCTTCATCTTCGAGAACACCCGCGAGGTCAGGATCCGCCTGCTGATCCCCGAAGTCACGATGCCGCTGTACGTGGCGCTGCTCGTGACCGCCCTCCTCGGCGCCGCATGCGGCTACTACGTCGCCGCCCGGAGGCGGAAGTGAGGCGGGCCACCGCCGTCGGCGTCGGCGCGCTCCTGGCGCTCGCGGCCGTCGCCGCCTCCTCGGTGGAGGACGCCGCCGCACCCGGCGACGAGGCCGGGACACGGCCGATGCCGGATTTCCTCGGCCGGGGCCTGTGGCGGGTCTTCACCCACCTGGACCGCCGGACCCGGCTCGACGTCCACGACGTGAGCGGCCGCGACCGGCGGGTGCTCTGGCCGCCGCGCTGGGAGGTCTGCACCCAGTACCCGGCCGCCGGCACGGTGCTCGACCGGCGGACCACCGTCATGATCGGAGTCGTACGGAAGGGGGAGACCTGCCCGCCCCGCGTCCGCGACGCCCGCCGCTGAGGCGCTGCGGCACCGCATAGCCTGGCCGCATGTCCGACGACTCCGGTACGTACCTCGCCAGCGGGCCCCGCGTGGGCCTGCGTCCGTTCTCCCCGGGCGACGCCGAGGAGTTCACCGCCCGCGCCCGCGAGAGCCGGGAGCTCCACCGGCCCTGGCTGTTCCCGCCGTGCACGACCGAGGCGTACGCCGCGTACGCGGGTGCGCTGATCGGCGACCCGGCGCGGGCGGGCTTCCTGGTGTGCGAGCGCGCCGACGGCGGAGCGATCGCCGGCTTCGTCAACATCAACAACATCGTCCGCGGCGCCTTCCGCAGCGGCGCCCTCGGCTACGGAGCCTTCGCGCACGCCGCCGGACGCGGACTGCTCACCGAGGCCCTCGGGCTGGTCATGGACCATGCCTTCGGGCCCCTGGAGCTGCACCGCCTGGAGGCGAACATCCAGCCCGGGAACACCGCCTCCCGCGCCCTCGTCCGCCGCGCAGGCTTCCGCCTGGAGGGTTTCTCGCCCGCGATGCTGCACATCGACGGTGCCTGGCGGGACCACGAACGCTGGGCGTTCACGGCGTCGGACTAGCGCTTGCGGTTGATCTTCATCGTGTCGAGGTCCGTCACCGCCGAGCGCAGCGCCTTGTACCCGTGGCCCAGCTCCTTGAGCGCGGTCTCCACCCGGTCCTCCGCGATCGCGCCCGCCATCTCCTCGCCGTCCTCGGCGTCCGAGACGACGACCAGGCGGTACGAGAAGGCCTTCAGCGTCCGGTCGTAGGCCAGCGAGCCCTCCTCCGTGAACTGCATCGCCGCCATCCCGTGGTCGTCCACCTCGGCGAGCAGCCGCGACCGGCTCTCCTCCGACAGACCGTCGAACGTGCCGCGCACGATGACCCGGTAGGTGTGCTGCGTACCCATTTCCTCGTACTCCCTGTGCCCCTGCTCTCCGGCCGCCACGGCGGCGGTCCGACCCTGCACACTACGGCGGCGGGCCGTGTCGCCGCCGGGAATATCCGGGCCCGCGGCCAGCGGGTCCTTTGCCGAAGCCTGACCGAAGCCTGACGTGGAGAGCCCCTGGTCAGGACCGGCTCCGGCGTGTTCCATGGATCGATGACGACCGTACGACGTGCCGTACTGACGCTGCCCGCGGCCCCGTTGGGCCCGGACAACCCTCTCCCCGCACTGCGGGCCCCCGCCGGCGCCGGGGCCCACGCGGTCGACGCGCGGACCCTCGCGGAGCTCCCGCGCGACATGGCCCGGGGCCTCGGACGGGCGCCGCTGCGCAGCCTGCTTCCCACCCCCGTGCGCGACGGCTACGGCCGCGACCGCACCCCCGCGGACCTCGACACGATCGTGATCGAGAACGACCGGCTCCGGGCGACCGTCCTCCCCGGCCTCGGTGGCCGTGTCCACTCCCTGCACCACAAGTCCACCGGACGCGAACTCCTCTACCGCAACCCGGTCCTCCAGCCCGCCGCCTTCGCCCTCAACGGAGCCTGGTTCTCCGGCGGCATCGAGTGGAACATCGGGGCCACCGGCCACACCACCCTCTCCTGCTCCCCCCTCCACGCGGCGACCGTCCGCGCCCCCGACGGCGGCCCGATGCTCCGCCTCTGGGAGTGGGAGCGCCTGCGCGACCTGCCCTTCCAGGTCGACCTGTGGCTGCCGGAGGGCTCCGACTTCCTGTACGTCGGCGTCCGCGTCCGCAACCCCCACGAGCGGACCGCCCCCGCCTACTGGTGGTCCAACACCGCCGTCCCCGAGGAGCGCAGGGTCCTCGCGCCCGCCGACGCGGCCTGGCACCACGGCTACGACCGCGGCCTGAACCGCCTCCCCGTGCCCCTCACCGAGGACGGCACCGACCGCTCGTACCCGCTGAACGGCGCCCACGCCGCGGACTACTTCTACGACCTGCCGGACGGGCAGCGCCGCTGGATCGCCGCGCTCGACGCCGACGGCCACGGACTCGTCCAGACCTCCACCGACGCGCTGCGCGGCCGCAAGCTCTTCCTGTGGGGCACCGAGCGAGGCGGTCGGCGCTGGCAGGAGTGGCTGACCGAACCCGGCACCCCCGGCTACGCCGAGATCCAGGCCGGACTCGCCCGCACCCAGCTGGAGCACCTGGAGCTCGCGGGCGAAGCGGAGTTCAGCTGGCTGGAGGCGTACGGACCGCTCGCCGCCGACCCCGCCACGGTGCTCGGCGACGACTGGGCCGCCGCCCGCGCGGACGTCGAGCACCGACTGGAGACGGCGCTGCCCCGCGCCGCGGTCGACGCGGCGTACACCGCCTGGCGGGAGGGCGCCGCGGACGCCGAACCGGAGTCCGTCCTCGCCGTCGGCTCCGGCTGGGGAGCCCTCGAAGTCCTGCGCGGGGGACACGCGTTGCCCGGTACGCCCTTCCCCGAGTCGACGCTGGGGCCCGACCAGGAACCCTGGCGGGAGCTCCTGCGCACCGGCGTCCTGCCGCCCCCGGCGAAGGGCGCGGGACCCGGTGCGCCGCTGGTCGCCGCCCCGTGGCGGGACATGCTGGAGACCGCACCCGCCGACCCGTCCACCGAGTACCACCTCGGCATCGCCCAGTGGCACGCCGGAGACCGCGCCCAGGCGGTACGGAGCTGGGAGCGCGGACTCCACCGGGCCGAGGTGCGCTGGCCCCTGCTGTACTGCCTGGCCGTCGCCGACCGGGAGGACGGGCATCCGCAGCGGGCCGCCGAACGGTTCGCGGAGGCCTTCGCCGAGCATGCGGGCCACGGGGACCACGACGGGGGCGAGGTCGTGGCCGCGGCCCTCGGCCGCGAGGGCGTGGCGGCGCTGCTCGCCACGGGCCGTCCTGGCCGGGCCCGGGAGCTGTGGGCCCGGCTGCCCGGCGAGGTCCGGGGGAGGGGAGCCTTCCGCCTCCTGGAGATCCGGATCCTGCTCGCCGAGGGCCGGACGGGCGAGGCCCGCGCCGTCTTCGACGAGGGCTTCGAGGTCGCGGACCTGCGCGAGGGTGCGGAGATCCTCGGCGAGGTCTGGGCGGAGCTCACCGACGAACCCCTGCCGGACGCCTACGAGTTCAGGATGCGGCCGAGCTGATGAACGGCGCCCGCCCGGAGTCCCGGGCGGGCGGACGACGGTACGGGTCAGGACACCCGACACAGGATCTCGCCGTGCGGGACCATGAACCAGGCGTCCTCCTGCCCGCCCCACTCCCGCCAGGCGTCCGCGATCGCCGCCAGTTCGGCGGCGGTCGCGTGGCCGCCGTCCACGGCCAGGTCGGCGTACCCGGAGGCGGTCGTACGGTCCGCCCACAGGCCGCTCCACCACTCCCGTTCCTCCGGGGTGGCGAAGCACCAGGTGCCGGCCGTCGTCGTGATCTCGGTGAAGCCGGCCTGCCGGGCCCAGGAGAGCAGCCGCCGTCCCGCGTCCGGTTCGCCGCCGTTGGCGCGCGCGACCCGGCGGTACAGGCCCAGCCAGCCGTCCAGGGCGGGCCGCTCGGGGAACCAGGCGAAGGCCCCGTAGTCGCTGTCGCGCGCCGCGACGACACCGCCGGGTCGACAGACCCGCCGCATCTCGCGCAGCGCCTGGACCGGGTCGCCCACGTGCTGCAGCACCTGGTGGGCGTGGACGACGTCGAAGGAGTCGTCGGGGAAGTCCAGGGCGTGGACGTCGGCGACGGCGAACTCGACGTTTTCCAGGCCGCGTTCGTCGGCGACCGCCTGCGCCTTCTTCAGTACGTCCTCGGCCGCGTCGACCGCGGTCACCCGACCCGGCGCGACCAGCGCGGCCAGGTCGGCGGTGATGGTGCCGGGCCCACAGCCCACGTCCAGGACGTCCAGGCCCGCGCGCAGTTCGGGCAGCAGGTAGGCCGCGGAGTTGGCGACGGTCCGCCAGCTGTGCGAGCGCAGGACGGACTCGTGGTGGCCGTGCGTGTAGACGGCGGTCTCATGGGCCGCGGGTTGCGCGGAGGCGTGCGTCATCGAAGCGACTCCCTCGGTGTGGGTGCGTGCCTCCACCGTACGCAGCGCCGCCGAATAATGAGACCCGCGTCTTGGGATGTGGACAACGGCTCAGCTCAACAGGTCCCGTCGATACCGGAGTTCCTCCAGGACCCGGCCGCCCGTCTCCTCCCGCGCCGCCGTACCGTCCGGCCGCCACCCGGCGGCCTCGTAGAACCTCCGCCCCCGGGCGTTCCCCGCGAACACCCACAAGGCCGCCGTCCGGAACCCGGCCGCGACGAGCGCCTCGGTCGTCGCCGACATGAGCGCCCGCCCGACGCCCGCGCCCCAGACCTCCGGCAGCGCGTACAGCGCCGCCAGCTCGGCCGTGCTCCCCGGCGCGAACTCCCTGTCGGGCCAAGGCCGGAAACAGGAGAACGCGGCGATCCGCCCGTCGTCCCCCGTCGCCACGAGGACCGAGGGCCGGTCCGCGGCCGTGAGGCGGGAGCGCCAGACGCCGGCCCGCTCGTCGACGTCCAGGGCGTCGAGGTACGGGGCGGGCACCAGGCCGCGGTAGGCGGCCCGCCAGGACCGGACGTGCACGGCGGCGAGTGCGGCCGCGTCCTCGGGAAGCGCTTCACGTATCGACATGCCGCATTCTGGCCCGGGAGCCACCCGTACCGCCCCTGCATTCCGGCCCGCGGGCCGCCTCGACCGCCAGTGCGTTCAGGCCCCGTCGATCGCTCGGGGCCGCCCGCGCATTCCGGTCCGGGGCAGTTCCGGCCGCCCCCGCATTCCGGCGCGATCCGGAGCGCCCCGCCGACCTGACGAACCCTCGTATGACGGCACTGTGAACAGACCGTCCGAAGCGCCGCCGCGCCCCTACCCTGGGCCCGCCGCCGACCGGTGGTCCGCCTCTCCCCCGTGCCGAGGAGTCCCGTGCCGTACTCGCCCGTGCCCGCCCGTCGCTCCCTCCTCAAGCTGCTCGCGGCCGGCCCCGCGGTCTCCGCCCTCGGCGGGCTCGCCGCCGCCGCTCCCGCGTACGCTGGTCCCATGGACGTCGTGGCGGATGCCGCGCCCGGCATCGTCAAAGCCCTCCCGCCCGAGTACTTCACGGTCCGCGGGACGAACGCCGAGGCCCGCTACGAGACCTTCGCGGACACCGGCCTCCTCACCCCCGTCGAGCGCTTCTTCGTCCGCAACCACACCTCCACCCCCGTCCTCGACGCCGCCGACTGGAGGCTGACGGTCTGGGGCGACGGACTGCACGGCCGCAGCCCCGTCCACTTCACCTACGGGCAGCTGCGCGACCTGCCCTCCGTCACCCGGACGGCCCTGATGGAGTGCGCCGGAAACGGCCGCAGCCTCTACGCCACCCAGCAGGGCCGGCCGGTCACCGGCACCCCCTGGACCCTCGGCGCCGTCGGAGCCGCCCGCTGGCGCGGCGTCCGCCTCGCCGACGTGCTCCGGCTCGCCGGGATCGCCCACGACGCCGTCGACCTCCAGCCGCGCGGCCTGGACGACCCGTACGTCTCCGGCGGCGTCGACTTCGGCCGGGTCCGCCGCCCGCTGCCGGTCGCCAAGGCGCTCGACGACGTGATCCTCGCGTACGAGATGAACGGCGAGCCGCTCCCGTACGACCACGGGTACCCGGTCCGGCTCGTCGTGCCCTCCTGGGTCGGCATCGCCTCCATCAAGTGGCTCGGCGACATCGAGGTCTCCACCAAGCCGCTCGGCTCGCCCTGGTCCACCGAGTGGTACCGCCTCTTCGGCGAGGCCTACCCCGCCGGCGGGAGCGCCCCCATCAGCCGCCAGACCCTCAAGTCCGCCTATCAGCTGCCCTTCGGCGCCACCCTGGAGGCCGGCGGCCCGCACACGCTCACCGGCCGCGCCTGGTCCGCCCTCGCCCCCGTACGGACCGTGGAGGTCTCCACCGACGGCGGCGCCCACTGGCGGCACGCCCGGCTCCACGACACCCCGCGCCGCGACGGCTGGGTCCGCTGGAGCGTGCCGTGGCGCCCGCACACCACCGGGCAGGTCACCCTGCTCTCCCGTACCACCGACGCCGCCGGCAACACCCAGCCCGAGCAGGCCGTGCACAACACCCAGGGGTACCTCTTCAACGCCGTCGTGCGTCACCCGGTCGCCGTCGTCTGAAGGGGCGAAAACAGCCGAACCTTCGTATAAAGGGCACGGGGGTGCCCGCCCGGCGCCCCCGTGCGCTCAGGAGGTACGGGACATGCGGCAGACGGCTCCGGAAGGCCGCGGCCCGGTGCGCTACGGGCCTCCCGCACCCGACACGGGCCTCGACACCGGCCTCCCCGTGCTGCCAGGACTCGCCGGGCTGCTCGCCGCCGCGGCCGGGCGGACCGCCCCCGAGCCGCCGGGCGGCGGGCCCGTCCTGCGCGAGGCCGCCGCCGGTTACTGGTGGCGCCGCGGCCTGCGCACCCATCCCGAGGACGTGGTGGCCGCGCCCGGCGCCCCCGCCCTCCTCCTGGCCCTGATCGCCGCCCACGGCGGCGATCTCCTGCTGCCCCGTCCCTGCCCCGCCTGGTGGACCCCGCAGGCCCGGCTCCTCGGCCGCCCGGCGTATCACGTGCCCACGCCCGCCGAGGCCGGTGGCGTCCCCGACCCGTACGCCCTCCTGGAGACCGTCCGGCGGATCCGCGCCGAGGGCGGCGACCCCCGGGTCCTGCTGCTCTCCGTCGCCGACGACCCCACCGCCACCGTCGCCCCGCCCGAACTCGTCCGCGAGGCCTGCGAGGCCGCCGTGGCCGAGGGCCTGCACGTCATCAGCGACGAGACCTGGCGCGACACCCTCCACGACCCGGGCGGCACCGTGCTGCTCAGCCCCGCCGAGATGTGCCCCGACGACGTCACCGTCCTCGTCGACCTCGGCGGCGCCCTCGCCCCCGCCGCCTGGCCCTGCGCCGTCGCCCGCTTCCCGCCCACCGACCCGTCCCGCGCCGACCGCTGGACCGACCCCAGGGCCCGCGTCCTCGACGTCCTCACGGCCCTCGGCGCCCTCGTCCCCGGACCCGTGGCCCCCGCCGTGGCCCACGCCCTCGACGAACCCGGAGACGTCACCGAACGGGCCCGGCGGGCCGCCGCCACCCACGGGCGGCTCGCGAGCGCCGCGCACCGCGCGGTCCTCGCCGCCGGAGCCCTGGCCCGGCCCCCGCAGGCCGGCCGCCACCTCTACGCCGACCTCGGGCCGCTGCGCGCCGGGCTCGCCGCCCGGGGCGTCGCCGACTCCCTGGAGCTGGAGAGCCACCTCACCGCGCGGCTCGGCGCGCCGGTGACCGGCGGCCACCGCTTCGGCGACGAACTCGGCGCGCTGCGCGTCCGGTTCGGCACCGGCATGTTCCTGGGCGCCGGCGAGGAGGAGCGCGCCGAGGCGCTCGGTGCGGACGATCCCGTGGAACTGCCACACGTGGCACGCGCGTTGGGGGACTTCGGAGGGGCCCTGGAGGAACTCCGGTGACCGCGACCGCGGCCCCGCGCCGATGTCCGGGGAACCCTCCACGACGCGCCGAGTCCGAGCGGAACGGAGCCCGCAGATGACCGAACGGACGGCACCCCCCGCGCAGGCCGGACAGGCCGCGGCCCCGCACCATCCCGGCCGGTCCGCGCCACCCGCCCCCGCCCCGCCCCCCGTCCTCCAGCCCGTCGGCCGGCTGCGGCACGACTGGCCCCGGACCTTCGCCGACCGGCTCACCGCGCCCCTGCCCGGCGTCCGGGCCCTGGCGCGGCTGGCCCGCGAGGGAGCCGTACGCCCCCGCCCCGAAGGCCTGCGGGACATCCCCCTGCTGCCCTTCGAGCCCGGCCCGCTGCCGCCCGCCGGGCCCGACACGCTCGCCGTCACCTGGGCCGGGCACGCCAGCTGGATCCTGCGCGTCGGCGGACTCACCGTCCTCACCGACCCGGTCTGGTCCCGCCGCATCTTCGGCGCACCGGCCCGGCTCACCCCCGTCGGGGTCCGCTGGGAGGACCTCCCGCGCGTCGACGCCGTCGTCATCAGCCACAACCACTTCGACCACCTCGACGGCCCCACCCTCAAGCGGCTGCCCCGGCACACCCCGGTCTTCGTCCCCGCCGGACTCGGCCGCTGGTTCACCCGCCGCCGGTTCAGCCGCGTCACCGAGCTCGACTGGTGGGAGGCCGCCGAACTCGACGGCGTCCGCTTCGACTTCGTGCCCGCCCACCACTGGTCCAAGCGCACCCTCCTGGACACCTGCCGGTCCCTGTGGGGCGGCTGGGTGCTCACCGACCGCGCCGGGCGCCGGATCCACTTCGCCGGGGACACCGGATACGGCCACTGGTTCGCCGAGATCGGCCGCCGCCACCCCGGCATCGACCTGGCGCTGCTGCCGATCGGCGCGTACGACCCCCGCTGGTGGCTCAGCGACGTCCACACCGATCCCGAGGAGGCGGTCCGCGCCCACCAGGACCTCGGCGCGCGGCGGATGGCGCCCATGCACTGGGCGACCTTCGTGCTCTCCTCCGAGCCGGTCCTCGAACCCCTCACCCGGGTCAGGGCCGCCTGGGAGAAGGCCGGCCTGCCCCGCGAGGACCTCTGGGACCTGCCGGTCGGCGGCTCACGGGTGCTCGTGCCCTGACGGGGCCCCGCTGTGACCGTGGTCCGAGGAGGCCCCGGAGCCCCGGATCCGCCGCCACAGCGCCGGGATCGCGCTGATCAGCACCGTCAGGCCCACCGCCGCGACCACTCCCTGCCAGGGCTCGGGGAAGAGCGAGCCGCCCAGGATCCCGATCAGCTGGTACGTCGCCGCCCATGCCAGGCACGCCGCCGCGTCCCCCCGGACGAAGCGGCGCAGCGGCATCTCCGCGAGCAGGCACGCCAGCATCACCGGGATCCGCCCCGCCGGTACGAGCCGGGACAGCACGAGCACCGACACCTGATGGGTGTCGAGCCGCTCCTGGGCCTGCGCGAGCCGGTCGGGCGTCACCCGCGACCGCAGCGCCGCGAGCCACCGGGAGCCGTTGCGGGAACGGACCCCGCGCTGCCCGAGCCAGTACAGCGCGGTGTCGCCGAGCAGCGCGGCGGACGCCGCGACCAGGAAGACGTAGAGCAGTGAGAACGGCGAGGAGTGGTGGAAGGCGACCACCGCCGCCGAGCTGACGATCGCGCCCGTCGGCACGACCGGCACCAGCGCGCCGAGCGCCACGAGCAGGAACAGCGAGGGATAGCCGACCGCCTGCTGCGTCGACTCCGGCGGCAGCTCGCGCACCGCCGTGACCAGCCCGGTGACACCGAGGATCACCGCGCGACCTCCGGCCGCACCCGGTCCCCGTGGCCGAGCAGGTGGACCGCCACCTTCGGCGCGAGCCGGGCCGCGTGCCGTACGAACTCGTCGCCCGGTGCGTGGAACTCGTGCGGCCGGACCCCGTCGAGTCCGATCGGCCAGTACGTGCCGAAGTGCACCGGCACCGCCGCCGCCGGCGAGAGCGCGGCGAGCGCCTGGGCCGCCCGCCCGGCGTCGAGGTGGCCGTGCCCGAGGTAAGGACCCCAGCCGCCGACCGGCAGCAGGGCCACGTCCACCGGTCCCACCGCGTCCGCCATGCCGTCGAACAGTCCGGTGTCCCCGGCGAAGTACGTCCGCGCCTCGCCCTCGACGACGTACCCGAGCGCGGGGGAGCGGTGCGGTCCGACCGGCAGCCGCCGCCCGTCGTGGAGCGCCGGGACGGCCCGTACCGTCACGCCCTCCACCGTCACCGCGTCACCCGGCTCCACCTCGGTCAGCCGCAGCCCGTCCCGGTCGAGCCTGCGAAGCCCCGGTACGGCGGCGGGCGCGCCGCGCGGCACGAGGACCCGCGTCCCCGGCGGGAGCTGGGCGAGCGAGGGGAGGTGGAGGTGGTCGGCGTGCAGGTGCGAGACGAGGACGGCCTCGGCCCGGGCGGCCTCGGGTGGCGGCAGGGCGCCGCGCCGCCGGCGCAGATGGGCGAGCCGCCGCGCGAACAGCGGATCGGTGAGGAAGCGGACCCCGGAGTCCTCGACCGTGCAGGTCGCGTGACCCCACCAGGTGACCTCCACCGGCATGCCGCCCTTCTGCTGTCCGTCTCGTCAGACGTCTGTCGTAACGAGGGTAAATGTCCGGAGCATGCTCCGGAGGATGTTCGGGCGTCACCTTCCGGCAGTAGGGTCTGGCCATGGACGACGTTCGGGTGGCGGCGATCGCCAGCCTCACCCCGCTCGAAGAGCTGGACAGCGACCCCTTCCTTGTCGACACGCGCGGTCAGCACGCGGTGTGCGCCCGCTGGGCCGTCGACAAGGGGTACGTGCTCGCCCGTCAGCTGTTCTGCTACGGAATCCGCCCGGACCACGCGGCGCTCTGGGACGACGTGGAGGCCGGGACGGTGGACCTCTTCGTGGCTCCCAACGAGCGGGTCCTGGCCCGCGCGTTGACCTCCGTGCCGGGCTTCCGCGCCGAGTGCGAGCGGCGCGGGGTGCGGGTGGAGACCGTCGGACTTGACGAACCCCCGTACGACACGGCGGCCAAAGCGGGGGTGCACCGGAGGCTTTCGATGCCCACCGCCGGGTACGACGGCTCCTGACCGCCGCACGCCGGCGAGGGCTTCCGCCTTTCCCGCCCGATCGCGGCCGTTGTGCCACGCTTGAGGCAGGTAACGGGCGAAAGGTGAAGCGCGCGTGGGTGACGGGCGATGGGGTGGCGCCGACCGCTGGCGGTCCGCGGGCAGAACACTGGCGCGCGTGCTCGTGGTCTGGGCGGTGTCCACGCTCACCATGCTCGTCCTCGCCGGGGTGCTGCCCGACTTCCAGCTCCAGTCCGCCGACGGCGACAGCTTCACGCGGACCGCGCTCACCGCCGCCACCGCCGCCGGCGCGTTCGGTCTGCTCGGGGCGCTCGTGTGGCCGGTGGCCGTACGGGCGCTGCTGCTCGTCCCGGCGCTCGTCCTCGGCCTGCTCGTCTTCTTCCTCAACGGCTCGCTGCTGCTCATCGCGCTGTGGGTGATCCCCGACGGGCGCGGCGCCGCCGCGCCCGAGACCGCCGTCGTGGTCGCCGCCGTCATGTCCGCCGTGGCCTCCGCCACCTCCACGGCCCTCGCCGTCCGCGACGACGACGCCTACCGGCGCCGGCTCTACCGGCTCACCGGCCGCACCCGCCCGCGGGATCCCGGCGACTCGGCGGGGGCCGGGCCCGGCACGGTCTTCCTCCAGCTCGACGGCGTCGGCCACCACGTGCTGCGCGGCGCCGTCGCCGACGGCCTCATGCCGACCGTCGCGGGCTGGCTGGACGCCGGCCACCGGCTCACCCCCTGGCGCACCGACTGGTCCAGCCAGACCGGCGCCAGCCAGCTCGGCATCCTGCACGGCTCCAACGAGGACGTGCCCGCCTTCCGCTGGTACGAGAAGGACACCGGCCGGATCATGGTGTCGAACCGCCCGGCGAGCGCCGTCGAGCTCCAGCGCCGGGCCGTGCACCGCACCGGGGACGGCGGTCTCCTCACCGTCGACGGCGCCTCCCGGGGAAACCTCTTCAGCGGCGGCGCCGACCAGCTCGCCCTCGTCCTGTCGATGGCGGCCCGCCGCGGCCGCCGCAACCGCTCCCGGGCCGGCTACTTCGCCTACTTCTCCGACCCGGCCAACGCCGTCCGCACCGCCGGCTCGCTCGTCGCCGAGTGCGTCCGGGAGATGTACCAGTCGACGCGGGCGCGGCTGCGCAGGGAGGCCCCGAGGGTCTCGCGCGGCGGCACGTACCCCTTCGTCCGCGCCTTCGCGACGGTCGTCGAGCGGGACGTCGTGGTCTCCGCCGTGATGGGGGACATGCTGGCCGGGCGGACCGCCGTGTACGCGGACCTCGTCGCGTACGACGAGGTGGCACACCACTCGGGACCGCACGGCCGCGACACGGACCAGGTCCTGGCGCGCCTCGACCGGGCGATCGCGCTCATCGCGACCGTCGCCGAGCACGCCCCGCGTCCGTACCGGATCGTGCTCCTCTCCGACCACGGGCAGAGCCCCGGCGAGACCTTCGAGTCGGCGTACGGTCTCACGCTCAAGGATCTCGTACGGGCGGGGTGCGGGCTTCCGGTGCCGCGCCGGGTGCGGCGCACCCCAAGCGGTTCGGAGGCGCGGGACGCGGCCAGGGACGCGCTGCGCAGTGCGCTGCACCGGCCGGTGGACGAGAGCGGCGAGACGGCGCGGGAGCTGCCCGCCCGGCCTTCGGAGCCGGTGGTCCTGGCCTCCGGCAACCTCGGGCTGATCTCCTTCCCCGACGTGCGCCACCGGATGACCCGCGAGGAGATCGACCGGCGCCATCCGGCGCTCCTGCGGACCCTCGCGCACCATCCGGGCGTCGGTTTCGTGCTCGTGGCGAGCGCCGAGCACGGCTCGGTGGTGCTCGCCCGCGACGGGGTGGAGGTGCCGGTCGCCGAGCTCGCGGACGGCGGGCCGCTCGCGGTCTTCGGGCGGGGCGCGGCGGCTGCGGTGCGGCGCACGGACGGCTTCCCGCACGTCGCGGACATCATGGTCAACTCCATGTACGACCCGGCGACGGGGACCGTGCACGCCTTCGAGGAGCAGATCGGCTCGCACGGCGGCCTCGGCGGCGAGCAGTCGCGCGCCTTCCTGCTGTCGCCGCCGGACCTGTCGCCGCCGGTCGGCGCGGGGGAGGAGCTGGTCGGGGCGGAGCGGGTGCACCGGGTGCTGCGGCGCTGGCTGCGCGAGTCCTCGGGGCCGCAGGTGCCGATCGGTCCGGTGGCGGCGGTGGAGATTTCCCCGTCCACACGCGAAACGGAATCAGTTCTTCCGGTCGAGGGGGCGGTCGCACCGGACAAAAACCACTGATTTGGACGCCTGTTCGTCGCTACCGGACGATGGTCCGGATTTGTACGACGGAAGGCGCACCACCCCATGAGCACGGCCACCACAACTCCACAGCGCGAGCCCGAGACGGACACCCCGCCGGCCGACCGGCACTCCCGCCGCTTCGGCCTCCCGATCGCGACCGCCCTGGTCATGGGCAACATCATCGGCGGCGGCATCTTCCTGCTGCCCGCCTCCGTAGCCCCGTACGGCACCGTCAGCCTCGTCGCCTTCGGCGTCCTCACCCTCGGCGCGATCGCCCTCGCCCTCGTCTTCGGCCGGCTCGCCCACCGCCTGCCGCAGACCGGCGGACCGTACGTCTACGCCCGCGCCGCCTTCGGCGACTTCGCCGGCTTCCTCGCGGCCTGGTCGTACTGGATCACCGCCTGGGTCTCCAACGCCGCCCTCGCCGTCGCAGCCGTCGGCTACCTCGACGTGATCGTGCCGATCCACGCGTCCAAGCCCGCCACCATCGCCGCCGCCCTGGCCTTCCAGTGGCTGCCCGCCCTCGCCAACCTGGCCGGCACCCGCTACGTCGGCGCGGTGCAGATCGTCGCGACCGTGCTCAAGTTCGTCCCGCTGATCCTCGTCGCCGTCGGCGGACTGTTCTTCTTCGACAGCGCCAACCTCGGTCCCTTCCACCCCGCCGAGGGCAGCACGCTCGGCGCGGTCTCCGCCTCCGCCGCGATCCTGCTCTTCAGCTACCTCGGCGTCGAGTCCGCCGCCGTCAGCGCCGGCGAGGTCCGCGACCCGCGCCGCAACGTCGGCCGCGCCACCGTCCTCGGCACCCTCGGCGCCGCCGCCGTCTACCTCCTCGGCACCCTCTCCGTCTTCGGCACCGTCCCCCACGACAAGCTGGTCGCCTCCAGCGCGCCCTTCTCCGACGCCGTGAACGCCATGTTCGGCGGCTCCTGGGGCGGCGCCGCCGTCGCCTGCATGGCCATGGTCTCCATGCTCGGCGCCCTCAACGGCTGGACCCTGCTGAGCGCCCAGACCCCCTACGCCGCCGCCCGCGACGGACTCTTCCCGAAGGTCTTCACGGTCAAGCGGCGCGGTGTTCCGACGGTCGGCGTCCTCGTCACCGTCGTCCTCGCCTCGCTCCTGACGGTCTACAACTACACGGCCGGCACGCAGGGCGTCTTCGAGATCCTCGTCCTCGTCACCACCTTCACCGCCACCGTGCCCTACCTGCTCTCCACCGCCGCCCAGATCTACTTCCTGCTGTGCGGGCAGCACGAGAAGGTCTCCCGCGCCCGGCTCGCCCGCGACGCCGTCCTCGCCCTCGCCGCCTTCGGCTTCTCCCTCTGGCTGGTCGCCGGCTCCGGCTACGCGGCCGTCTACCAGGGCGTCCTGTTCCTCTTCGCCGGCGTCCTCGTGTACGCCTTCATGGCGGCCCGCAAGCAGCGCGCCGCCGCCTCGGCGGGATGACCGCCGGGGCGGTGAATCCGGTGCCCTGACGTAGGCCGCCCGGGCGGATCCCAGGCCGGGGGCGCGTGCCCGTCCCCCGGCGGGGCAGTACGGATCACCGTGAGCCCCGCGCACCGGACGCCCGACCCGCCCGCCACCCCGGCGGGGCGCCGGACGCGCCCGGACCGGGGCCGGCACCGGTGGATCGCGGTCCTGCTCGTCCTCGCCGCGCTGCTCGGCGCCGGGGCCGCCGCCGCGCTCCCCGTCGCCGAGACGCGCGCCGCGGCCGCCGCCGCCCCGGCCTCCGACCCGGGCGGCGAGACCCACGACCACGGCGCCACCGAGGCCGGACTGCCGGGCCGGGCCCGGCGCCAGGACACGGGTCTCCGTCCCGCCGGGCCCGGACCCCGGCCCCACGGCCCCCACCGGGACCCGGCACCCACCCCCGACCCCGTACCCGCCCCGCACGGCGACGCGCTCCGGTGCGTGGTGATGCGCTGCTGAGAGGCCCCCGCCTCCCCGCAGTCCACCGACATCACCCCCGCACCACGAGGAGCTTCGCCATGTCCGTCGACCCGCACGCCGTCCTCCAGGCGCTGCTGCGCGCCGAGGCCTCCCGCGCCCGGCGCGCCGAGCGCACCGCCCCCGAGCCCGCCGCCCCGGCACCGGCCCGGACGCCCGAGCCGACCGCCCGCCGGGAGGACCCCGTCCACCACGAGGACCCCCTGCGCTGACCGCCGGCACAGGCCTCCCGGAGCGCGGCTCCGGGAGGTCAGGTCAGTACGGCGAAGGCATGGGCCGTCAGCGCCCGTTCGAACCGCTCACGCAGCCGCAGCCGCAGCCGCAGCCACTCGGGCAGCCGGGCTCCGCGCCGGCGCCCCTGGCCGGCGAGCCGGGCCCCGTCAGGCGGCCTCCGCCACGTCGATCGCCCGCGCGCCCCGCCTCGTGTGCAGCCCCACGAGGAGCGCCGCCGTCCCGGCGAGGGCCGTGAGCGCCACCAGGGCCGGGACGAGACCGACCAGCGGACCCGCCGCCAGGCAGCACACCCCGCCCACGGCCAGGGCGGTCGGCCGCCGTCCGGACGTGCGCAGGACGATCGCGGCGGCGCCCAGCAGATAGACGCCGACGCCCCCGGTCAGGGACCAGGCCACGACACCGTGCAGCGGCTCCGCGAGGCCGTAGTGCGCGGTGTCGGCGACCTGCTGGAGAACCTTCTTCATCCCGAGCGCGCAGAGCACGATCCCGGCGACCAGCGGCAGGTGCAGGAACGTGTACACGTCCCGCGCGAAACGGGTGCGGTCGTCGCCGGCGAGCGCGAAGAGACGGTGCTCGGCGGTCTCGCCCAGCTGCCGGAAGTACAGCCGCCACAGCCCGGCCGAGAGCAGCAGACCGGCGGCCGAGGCGCCGAGCACGGCGTACGAGAGGTGGAAGCCGGAGACGCCGACGCCCATCGCCACGATGGACTCGCCGAGCGCGATGATCACGATCAGGCCGTGCCGTTCGGCGAAGTGCCCGGGGGAGTTGACCCGCCAGCCGGAGGAGCCGGTGACGTAGATCCCGCCGTAGTCGACGGTCACCGCTCCCAGCCACCACAGGAGTTGGATCCGTCCGTCGAACGCACAGCCGATCAGCAGCAGCACGAGCGGCGGCAGTACGGACGCCATGGCCGTACGCCGCAGGGTGACGCGCAGCGCGGCGTCGCCCGGGCTGGAGAGCCAGTACGAGGTCAGGTGCAGGATCCGCACCGCGCCGTAGCAGAGCACGAACACCAGAGGCGCCGGGAGTCCGGCCGCCGTGTCCGCGAAGACCTCGGGCACGGCGATGGACACGATCAGGACGACGGCCATGACGGTGACGAGGACGCCGAACACGGCGCCGGAATCGGCCCGTACGACATTGCCCAGCCAGGCGAAGGCGCACCAGCACCACCACAGCAGCGCGAGGACCACCATCGCGCCGACCATCCGCACCGGCGAGGGCGCGGCCGCCATCAGGGCGGTGACCTGGGTGATCGCGTACACGAACACCAGGTCGAAGAAGAGCTCCGCGGGCGTCACCTTGTGATCGTCCCCGGTGGCCACCATGGCCCGTTCCCTGTTCCACGCCATCCGCGATCTCCCCCTTCGGGGCACCGGTTCCGGCCACCCCGGCGGGAAGACTACTCACCCCGGGGGAGCGGGCGACAAGGCTGTCCGGAGAACGGCATCGCCCCGGGCATGACCTCGCGCATTACCTCTCGCGTAATCGACCCCCTCCCCGCCGCCCGGCATGCTCATGAACACCGGAACCCGGGCGGCGCACTCCGCTCGGGCTCCGGGCCCACCACCAGCGCGAACGTCCCCTTCGGAGGGTGATCCACCATGTCCCAGGCCCTGCTCGCCGGTCTCGCCCGCACCGACCGCCCCCAGTCCGCGGTGCGCCGCTTCCTCGCTCTCGACGCCGTCGTCACCGGGGCCAACGGGATCGCCTACCTCGCGGCCTCCGGCCCCCTCGGCGAACTCCTCGGCGTCGACGCGGGGCTCCTCCTCGAACTGGGCCTCTTCCTCACCGCGTTCGCCGCCGGTGTCGCCTGGCTCGCGAGCCGTCCGCAGCCCCCGGCGCTCGCCGTGAAGGTCGTCGTCGACGCCAACGTCCTCTGGGCCGTGCTCAGCATCGTCGCCCTCGTGGCCTGGCTGGAGCCGACCACCGCCGGCCTGGTGTGGACCCCGATGCAGGCGGCCACCGTCGCCGGCTTCGCCGGACTCCAGTGGGCGGCGCTCAGGGCGACTGCGCGTTGAGCGACCGGAGGTACGCGACCGTCTCCGGGTCGGCCGGGAGGAACGTCTCGATGGCCAGCTCGGCGACGGTCACGTCCATCGGCGTGTTGAACGTCGAGATCGACGAGACGAAAGACAGCACATGGCCGTCGTGCTCGATCCGCAGCGGCAGCGCGAAGTACGGGTACGGCTCCGCGTCCGGCCGGTCCTCCGGGTCGATCCGCTCCGGCAGCGGATAGCCCGCCACCTCCTCGTACAGCTCCCGCAGCGCCTCCGAACGGGCCAGCGCGATCTGACGGTCCATCTGGGCCAGGAGGTGGCCGCGCCATTCCCGCAGGTTCCGGATCCGGGGCGCCAGGCCCTCCGGGTGCAGGGTGAGCCGCATCGCGTTCATCGGCGGGGTCAGCAGGTGCTCCGGAAGCCCCCCGAGCAGCAGCCCGATCCCCCGGTTGGCCGCCACCACCGTGTACGTGCCGTCCACCACCAGGGCCGGGTACGGCTCGTACCCGTCGAGCAGCTGCTGGATGCCCCAGCGCAGCGTCTCCAGGCGCGGCGCGTCCAGCGGCGACTCCGCGTACCGGGGCGCGTATCCCGCCGCGAGCAGCAGCGCGTTCCGGTCGCGCACCGGCACGTCCAGGTGCTCGGCCAGCTTCAGGACCATCTCCTCGCTCGGCCGGGAGCGGCCCGTCTCCACGAAGGAGATGTGCCGCGCCGAGGAGTCCGCGCGCAGCGCCAGCTCCAGCTGGCTCAGCCGCCTCTGCTCGCGCCACCCGCGCAGCAGCGGCCCTACCCCCGTGTCGCTCACGACAGTTGTCATGGCCAGACGGTATCCCAGAGGTGGACCCCGGGTAGTTTCACCCCGGGGCCCCTGTCCGTCACCCCGTCACCCGCAGCACCCGACCGGAGGGAGCACCGCCGTGCCCACACAGCCGCTGTCGCAGAAGGAGATCGAGGACCGCCTGAGGGAGCTTCCCGGCTGGTCCCTCTACGAGGACCGGCTCACCCGGAGCTACCGGCTCGGCGACCACTTCGCGGCGACCGCGCTGGTCGTCCACGTGGCCCAGATCCAGCAGGAGCTGAACCACCACTCCGACCTCACCCTCGGCTACGACACGGTCGCCCTCGCCGTGAACACCCACTCCGTCGGCGGCATCACCGAGAAGGACTTCGAACTCGCCGACCGCGTCGAGCGGATCGCACCCGGCCACGGCGCGAGCTGACCGGGCCCTACGATCACGGGCATGGCGGAAACCGTGCTCGACTACGAGGCAGAGGCAGCGCACTACGACCGGACCCGCGGCGGGGTGCCGAGGGCCGCGGCGGCCGCCGCGGCCGTCCTGCGGCTCGTCCCGCCCGGCGCCCGGACCCTGCTCGACCTCGCCTGCGGCACCGGCCTCGTCACCGAGCGCCTCACCCGGCCCGGCCTGCGCGTCTACGGGGCCGACGCCGCCCACGCCATGGTGCGGGTCGCCGCCGGCCGGGCGCCCGGCCGCGCCGTACGCGCCGACGCCCGCCGGCTGCCGCTGCCCGACGCATCGCTGGACGCCGTCGCCGCCGTCTGGCTGCTGCACCTCGTCCCCTTCGCGGCGGACGTCGTCGCCGAGGCGGCCCGGGTCCTGCGCCCCGGCGGCGTCCTCGTCGCCACCGTCGACAAGGACGCCGCCCACGACGTCGGCAGCGACATCGACGCGATCCTCCGCCCGCACCGCTCGGCCTCGGCGGCCTCCGACCGCACCGACCTCATCACCGAGGCCGCGGCCGCCCACGGCCTCGACCCCGCCCCCGGCACCCGCTTCACCGGCCACGGACAGGGCGGCACCCCGCGCGACACCGTCCGGAAGCTGCGCGCCGGCTACTTCGCCTCCTGGTTCGACGGCGACCCGGCGACCATCGAGACGCTCGCCGCCGCCCTGACCGCCCTCCCGGACCAGGACCGCCCCCGAGCCGACCCCCGTTACCGGCTCGCGAGCTTCGTCAGGCGCGGCTGAACTCCATCACCCAGTTCGTCACCCACGCGTCGCTACCCGCGGCGGCGAACGCCTGCTCCCAGCGGGCCGCGTCCGCCGTGATCCCCGACCACCGGAACCGCACCCGCACCGGCCGCCCCGCGTAGCTGTCGGTGCCGTGGAACTCGCCCGTCCCGTCCGCGGCGAACCGGCCCCGGACCGGCGGGTCCAGCCTCCCCGTACGACTGTTGGACCAGTTCAGCGTCCACTTGCCGGTCTCCGGCTCGTACAGCCGCAGCGTCAGACCGCCGAACCCCTCCGACGGGAAGACGATCTCGTCCACGTGCGCCCGGCCGTCCCGGAACAGACGGCCCGTGGTGTGCCCCTCGAACTCCTTCCACCCGCTCTCCGGGTCGAGGAAGTCCGCGAGGCGGCGGTTGCGGACCCGCCACCGGCCGTCGAGGAAGGCGAAGCCGTCGGCGCTCATGCCCGCCCTCCCGTCGTACCGGACGGCAGCGCGTCCCCGAGGTAGCCGGCGAGGTCGGGGACGTCCGGGGCCAGCATGTGCCGCACCCACGCGTCCCGTTCGTGCCCCAGCGGTCCCAGCTCCCACACGCACCCGATCCACGACCGGTCGACCCGGACGAAGTGCGCCGGATCGGTGTCGGGGCAGTCCAGGGCGGGCTGGCCCGCGGCCCCGCCGCCGAAGTGGAGCACGTTGTCCCACACCCAGCTGTACGCGTTGAGGTACGCGCCGCTGTCACCGCCCCGGTGCAGCACCACGAAGCCCGCCGCCGGAGTGCCGTCCGGGGCCGGCAGCAGTTCCGGAAGCAGTGCGTACGCCGCCTTCTCCACCTCCGGTTCGATGCCCGTGGAGCCGGAGGCGACGTGGTAGCGCTTGAGGTGCCGCCCGGCGATCTCGACCGGCGGCAGCACGAGGAGGTTCTTCTCTGCGAAAGCCATGGCTGGACTGTAGGAACCCTTCACTGACACCTTGTGTCAGTGAAGTCCAGCCGTCTGCTCTCGATCCTCCTGCTGCTCCAGACCGGCGGCCGGATGACCGCCGGCCGGCTCGCCGAGGAGCTCGGCGTCTCCGTCCGCACCGTCTACCGCGACGTCGAGGCGCTGCACGCCGCCGGCGTGCCCCTCTACGGCGACGCCGGACACCGCGGCGGCTACCGGCTCCTGCCGGGCAGCCGCACCCGGCTCACCGGCCTCTTCGCCCGCGAGGCCGAGGCTCTGGTCCTCGCCGGCATGCCCGGAGCCGCCGAAGGACTCGGACTCGGCCCGCACTTCGCCGACGCTCAGCTGAAACTCCGCGCCACCCTTCCGGAGGCCCTGCGCGAGCACGTCGACCGGCTGCGGGGCCGCTTCCACATCGACGCCCCCGGCTGGTACGACGAGGGCGACGAGGCCCCGTTCCTGCCCGAGGTCGCCGACGCGGTCCGCACCGGACGCGTCCTTGAGGTCCGCTACCGGCGCTGGAAGGAACCGACCGACGTCGACCGCCGCCTCGAACCGTACGGTCTCGTGCTCAAGGCCGGCCGCTGGTACCTGATCGCCGGACCCGGACCGCGGACCTACCGCGTCGACCAGATCCTCGCCCTCACCGTCACCGACGAAGAGGCCCTGATCCCGGAGGGCTTCGACCTCGCCGCGCACTGGCGGGCCAGCAGCACCGACTTCCACCGGCGGCTCCACCAGGGCGAGGCCGTCGTACGGCT
This sequence comes from Streptomyces sp. NPDC002463, assembly GCF_042889835.1. NCBI lineage: Bacteria > Bacillati > Actinomycetota > Actinomycetes > Kitasatosporales > Streptomycetaceae > Streptomyces > Streptomyces sp. NPDC002463. The sequence continues at coordinate 249,570 of NZ_JBIARL010000009.1, read as the reverse complement.
CTCCCCGTGCGGCGCCGCCCGGCTCACCGGCGCCGCCGCCCGGGCACTCGCCGCCACCGGCACCCCCGAACCCGACGGCTGGACGCGCGCCACCCTCCCCGTCGAATCGCCCGAGCACGCCCACGACACCTTCCTCGGGCTCGGCGCGGAGGTGGAGGTCCTCGCGCCCGAGGACCTCCGCGATCGCATCGCCGCGACCGTACGGACCCTGGCCGAGCGGTACGGCTGAACCCGTCACGCCCCCGGTCCGCCCCACGCCTCCGCCGCGAACTCGGTGAAGGAGCGCGGCTCGCGGCCCAGGATCCGCTTCACGCCGTCCGTCGCCGAGGCGTTGTGGCCGTCGAGGAGCGCGCCGAACAGGGCCGCGAGCCACTGCGCCTCGCCGGCCGGGAGCCCGAACCCGGCGAGCAGCTGCGCGTACTCCGTCTCGGACACCGGCCGGTACACCACCGGGCGGCCCGAGGCGCGGGAGATCTCCGCCGCCACCTCGGCGAAGCCGACCGGCCGGGGGCCCGTCACCTCGTGCACCCGCCCCGCGTGCCCGTCCGCCGTCAGGGTCTCGACGACGACGTCCGCCAGGTCGTCCGCGTCGATGAACGGCTCCGCCGTGTCACCGGCCGGGAAGACGACCGCGCCCTCGGCGACGCCCTCCGCGAGCAGCCCCTCGTTGAAGTTCTGCGCGAAGAACGCGGCTCGTACGACGGTCAGTTCGGCCCCGGACGCGGCCGCCCGCAGCGCCTCCTCCGCCAGGACCGCCTCCGGCTCCCCCCGCCCGGAGAGGAGCGTGAGCCGCCGTACGCCGTTCTCCGCGGCCAGCCGGCCGAAGGTCTCCATCGCCTCGACCGCCCCGGGGGCGGCCAGGTCCGGGTAGTAGGCCACGTACGCGGCGTCCGCGCCCCGCAGCGCGGGGGCCCAGGTCTCCGGGGCCTCCCAGTCGAAGACCGTCGCCCCGCTCCGGGACCCCGCGCGGACCGTCGCGCCGCGGGCGGCCAGCCGCTCGGCCACGCGCCGCCCGGTCTTGCCGGTGGCGCTCGTCACCAGGATCGTCGTGTTCTCGAAGTGCTTCGTCTGCGTCGTCATGGCTCAAGACTCCCGCCCGGAGCGCCGCCCGCCCATGCTCCGCAGTCTCAGCTCCCTACGCCTCCGTCTCAGGACCTCGACGCCCTACGCTTGCGCACCATGGACGCACTCGCCGGACTCCTCGACGGGCCACGCGCCAAGGGCGCCTTCCTGCTCCGCATGATCATGGAGCCGCCGTGGTCCGTCCGTATCGAGGACGAGGCCCCGATCTGCCTCATGTGCGTCACCGACGGCGAGGCCTGGATCGTCCCCGGCACCGGCGAACCCGTCCTGCTGCGCCCGGGCGACATCGCCATCGCCCGCGGCCCCGAGCCGTACACCGTCGCCCACGCCCCCGACGCCCCGCCCCGCGCCAGGATCGGCCCCGACGGCGGCTGCACCACCCTCTCCGGGGAGCCGCTCGCCCAGTCCATGCGCCTCGGCGTCCGCACCTGGGGCAACGCCCCGGACGGCGGCACCACCGTCCTCGTCGGCACGTATCTGATGGACGGCGAGGTCGGCCGCAGGCTCCTCGACGCCCTGCCGGGCCTGGTGCACCTGCCCGCCGACGTGTGGAACTGCCCGCTCATGCCCTTCCTCGACGAGGAGATCTCCCGCGACGAACCCGGCCAGAGCGTCGTCCTCGACCGGGTCCTCGACCTGCTGCTCATCGCCGCCGTCCGCGCCTGGTTCTCCCGGCCGGGCGCCGAGGCCCCCGCCTGGTACCGCGCGATGGGCGACCCCGTGGTCGGCCGGGCGCTCCGGCTGCTCCAGAACGACCCCGCCCACCCGTGGACCGTCGCCTCGCTCGCCGCGAAGTCGGGCGTGTCCCGGGCCGCGCTCGCCCGCCGCTTCACCGAGCTCGTCGGGGAGCCCCCGATGGCGTACCTCACCGGCTGGCGGCTCGCGCTCGCCGCGGACCTGCTCCGCGACACGGACGCCACGGTGGAGTCCGTCGCCCGGCAGGTCGGCTACAGCGGTGCGTTCGCCCTGAGCGCCGCCTTCAAGCGCGTACGGGGCGTCAGCCCGCAGGAGCACCGGGGCCGTGGCTGACGGGCCCGGGGCGGGTGGCCGGAGCCGTTGCGGGACTGCTGTCGGACCTGTTGCCGGCTCTGTTGCCGGACCGGCAACATTTCTCGCGTTCGCGGCCGTCCCGTCGCACCCTGATGCCATGAGCCAGCATCACGCGTCCCACCACGGCCACCAGCACGGCACCGGTCACGGTCACGGCCCTCACGACCACACCCACCTCGACTGGAGCGAGATGGCTCCGCTCCTGGAGCGGCAGGCCGAGATCGCGAGCCCCGCCTACGCGGAGGCCGCCGCCTGGCTGGGCACCCTCGCGCCGGTGCAGGGCGTCCGCCGGATCCTCGACGTCGGCAGCGGTCCCGGCGTGGTGACCAGCCTGCTCGCCGAGGCGTTCCCGGCCGCCGAGGCCGTCGCCGTCGACGGCGCCCCCGAACTCCTCGCCCTGGCCCGGGCCCGCGCCGAGGCCCGCAACCTCGGCGCACGGGTCTCCACCCTCCACGCCGAACTCCCCGAGGCGATCGGCGCCCTGGGGCGGGCCGACCTCGTCTGGGCGGGCAACTCCCTGCACCACATGGGCGACCAGAGCGCCGCGCTCGCGGAGTTCGCCGGCCTCCTGAACCCCGGCGGGCTGATCGTCCTCGTCGAGGGCGGGCTGCCCCGGCGGCACCTGCCGCAGAACATCGGGATCGGCAGGCCCGGCCTGGAGGCCCGGCTCGACGCCGCCCACGCCGACTGGTTCGGCGAGATGCGCGCCGAGCTGCCCGGGGCCAAGGACGAGCCGGACGACTGGCGGGCGCTGCTCGCCGGCGCCGGTCTCACCCCGTCCGGCACCCGCACGTTCCTCGTGGACGTCCCCGCGCCCGTGTCCCCGGCGGTCCGGGAGCTGGCCCTCGCCCACTACGAGCGGCTGCGGGACGGCCTGGCCGCCCGGCTCGACGCGGACGACAAGGAGACCCTCGACCGGCTGCTCGACCCGGCCGACGCGCTGTCCCTGCACCACCGTACGGACCTGTTCCACCTCACCGCCCACACCGTGCACACCGCCCGCAAGGGCTGAGCCCGCACCGGGCCCGGGTCAGGACACCGGCTCCAGCCGCCACCACTGGAACGGCGAGTCGGTGTCCTCCCACTGCCGGACGTTCCCCCCGTCCTCCTTCGACTCGTCGGCGACCTCCAGGAACAGCCCGCTGACGAAGCTCACCAGGGCCACCGTCCCCGGCGACTGGAGGTCCTGCTCGATGATCCACTCCTGCGCGCCGAAGTTGTTCGGTCTCCACTGCTGGATGCCGGCGCCGTTCTCCGTGGACGCGTTCGCGACGTCGAGCCGTTTGCCGCTTGCCGCGTTGACCAGGTGGTGGAGCCCGCCGCCGTTCGGCACCGGCGTGATGTGCCAGTGCTGCCCGGGAGTTCCGTTCTCCGTGCCCTGCTGCACCTTCGCGCCGCTGCGGCTCGACCCCTGGTACACCTCCAGGAGCAGCCCGCTCGCCACGTTCCGCACCCGGTAGAGGCCCTCCCGCACGGGCTCCGGGGCACCGCTCACCGTACCGACTCCTTCTCCTCGCCGGGCAGTTGCACCGCGCGGCCGTCACCGCCGCGCGCAGCCCTCAGGGCCGTCTCCGACTGTACGTCCCGGGTACGACAACGGCCCCGGCCGCCGCCCCGCCCGGCGCACCGGCTGGCATGATGGGCCGGTGACCGATCCCGAACTCCGTACCCTGCTCGACGACCCCGCCGAGGTCCTGCGCCACGACCGCGCCGAGCTCCGCGCCCGCATCGACGCCCTGCCGGACGATCACGGCGGTGTCGGCCGCGAGGTGTTCACCCAGGCCGAGGCGGTGTTCGGGAGCGCCCCGGCGACCTCCGCCGAGTTCGCCTCCTGGCTGCACTTCGCCGCGACCGTCCTCGGCCACCGGGAGTACGCCGAGCGGGTGGCGGCCGCCGAACCGGGGCTGCCGTGGCGGACGGTGTGGGCCTGGTGGCGGCCGGTCGGCGCCCACGAGGCCGCGCCGAACCTCAGCGGAGACCGCTCCGCCGAGGTGTACGAGGCCGGGGGCGTACCGCTCCTGAAGCTCTGGGCGCTGTGGTGCGAGGACACCTGGTTCGACCTGGCCACCGGCGGGCCCCGGCCCGCCCCCGCCGAGGACACGGCCGAACCGTACGAGGAGAACGAGCCGGACGGGCCCTGGCTGTTCGACGGCGACGAGGAGTCCTGGGCGCTGCGCAGCCCCGACGGCTGGGAGGAGCCGATCCCGCTGGACGGCGGCCGCTACGTCTTCCTCGACGCGCGCGGAGTGGCCGTCGTGGAGCAGAACGACACGGCCCTCGCCGACTGGCCGACGGGCGGCGCCGATTCCGCCGGCCCGGTCCCGGCGGACGGCGGGCCGTGGTTCCGGACCGGCACGAGGAACGCGGACGGGCCGCTCACCGCGGCCCGGCTCGACGGGGTCTTCGGCCCCTCCGCGGTCCTCCGCGTCCCGGCGGCCGACCAGCCCGCCGCCCTCACGCACGCACCGACCAGGACGCTGCTCGCCGAGGCCGGACTGCCCAGGTACTGGGCGGCCGGCGTCACGTCCTTCGCGCTCGCCGACGAGCCGCTGGGCCCGGGCCCCGAGGGCCTGCTGCGGGTCGGCGAGTTCGACCTCGGGTACTGCGACCCCGGGGAGGTCTTCGTCCACCCCGGGACCGGCGCCGTGGGAATGCGCCAGCCGGACGGCAGCCACGGCCCCGGCGGCGACGCCGTCTTCCCGCTCGTCCGCGACCTGGAGTCCTTCGTCCGGTTCCTGGAGGGCGTCCGCCGTCACATGGGGGCCTGCTGGGACCCGTACCCGGGGGAGGAGGGCGTGAAGGACTTCCTCCGCGCGATGGAGGCCGTCGACGCCGAGGCCCTCGCCGAGGGCGCGCCCGGCGCCGAGGTCTGGGAGCACCTCTTCGCCTCGATCACCGAGCTCGGCGTCGACGGCTACTGAGCCGCGGGACCGCCGGGGCGCCGCGACGCACGCCCGCCGAGCCGGCGCACCGCGGAAGCGGCGCGCCGGCTCCACCCCCTCCGTCCCCTTCAGGCGCCGATGTTGAACTCCGCCGGGTTCGGGCCCAGGCGGCGGTTCTCGTCGAGGGCGGCGATCGCCGCCAGGTCCTCGGCGTCCAGCTCGAAGCCGAAGACGTCGATGTTCTCGCGGATGCGCGAGGGGGTGACCGACTTCGGGATCACCACGTTCCCCAGCTGGAGGTGCCAGCGCAGCACCACCTGGGCCGGGGTCCTGCCGTGCTTGCGGCCGATCGCGACGATCGCCGGGACCTCCAGGAGGCCCTTGCCGGAGCCGAGCGGCGACCACGCCTCGGTCGCGATGCCGTACCGCTCGTGCGCCTCGCGGGATTCCTTCTGCGCGAGCTGCGGGTGCAGCTCGATCTGGTTGACGGCGGGCACGACCGAGGTCTCGCCGATCAGCCGCTCCAGGTGCTCCGGGAGGAAGTTGGAGACGCCGATCGCGCGGGCGCGCCCGTCCGCGAGGATCTTCTCGAACGCCCGGTACGTGTCGACGTACGCGTCCTTCGCCGGCACCGGCCAGTGGATCAGGTAGAGGTCGACGTAGTCGAGGCCCAGCTTGTCGAGGGAGGCGTCGAAGGCGCGCAGAGTCGAGTCGTAGCCCTGCTCGCTGTTCCACAGCTTCGTGGTGACGAACAGGTCCTCGCGGGCGATCCCCGCGTCGGCGACGGCACGGCCGGTGCCCCGCTCGTTGTCGTAGATCGCGGCGGTGTCGATGGAGCGGTACCCGGCCTCCAGGGCCGTCGTCACGGCGGCCGTCGCCTCGTCGTCCGGCACCTGCCAGACGCCGAAGCCGAGCTGCGGCATGTGCACGCCGTTGTTCAGGGTGACCGAGGGGACGGTGCTGTCCGTGCTCACGTGGGGTGGATCCTTACGTCGTCGTGGTGGTACTTCCATGGTCAACGGGCGAGCGGCCGTACGCATTCCAGCGGGTTCCGGCCCGCTCGGAGGGGCGCCGGCGCCGGCTCACCCCTCCGTGAGCGCCGCCAGCTCCGCCCGGGCCTCCCGCGTGGCCGCGTTCCCCTCCCCGAGGACCCGCGCCCGGTCCGCGCACACCTCGCGGAGGAGCGCGGCCGCCTCCTCCGTCCGGCCGAGGCGCGCGAGGATCCGGGCCCGCCCGAACCGGGTCGTGATCACCTCGGGGTGGTCCGGGTTCCCGTACCGCGCCAGACGGTCCTCCAGCAGTCGGTCGAGCTCTCCGAGCGCCGTCTCCGGATCACCCAGCTGGGCCTTGAGCATGACGAGGTTGTAGCGGGTGATCATGACGGCGGGATGGGTCACGCCCAGCGCCTCCCGCTGGTCCACGAGGAGTTCCTCGTGCAGGACCCGGGCGGTCACCGCGTCGCCCAGCTCCCAGGTGAAGCGCGCGGTGTTCAGCCGGACCAGGAAGGTGTTCGGGTGGTGCGGGCCGCGGAGCCGGGTGACAAGGGGCAGCAGCGTGCGGTATCCGTCCAGTGCCTCCTGCCGCCGCCCCGACTCGCCGAGGAACCTGCAGATGTTCATGCGGCTGAAGACGACCTGTTCGTGCTCCTCGCCGAAGACCGCGATCCGGTCCCGCAGCAGCGTGGCGTGGAGGGCCAGGCTGCGCTCGTGGTCGCCGAGGGCGCCGTGCCAGTACGCGATGTAGTGGCGTTCCTCGAAGACGGCGACGTCCGTGGGGTCCAGGACCCGCTCCAGGTCGGGCAGCAGCTCCTCGTGCAGACGGAGCGCCTGCTCGCGGGCGCCCGCACGGCCCGTCCAGTACGCGATGTGGTGACGGGTGTGCAGGGTGCGCGGGTCATCCTCCCCGAACACGCGCCGTTGGTCGGCGAGGACCTCCTGGTGCAGCTCCAGGGCCCGCGTGAAGTCGCCGTTCTCGCCCGCCGCGTACGCCAGCCGGGCCCGGGTCTCCAGCGCCTCGGGGGAGTCCGCCCCGTGGACCCGCAGCTGGTCGGGGAGGAGCTCGGCGTGGAGCTCGGCGCTGCGGCGGTACGCCCCCGCCTTGCCGGTCCAGTACGCGGCCCGGGCCCGCGCACGCAGGGTCACCGCAGTGTCCGCGCCCAGCCGTTCCCGCAGCCGCTCCGCCCAGCCCGCCCAGCGTGCGCGGTTCACCGCCGCCTCGGGCGCCGGGCGCAGTTCCAGGGAGTCGAGCAGCCGGTCGTACAGCGGCCCGGCCTCCTCGCCCCGGGCGGTGGTCGCCAGGTGCCAGAGGTGTTCGGGTTCCGCCTGCTCGGCGTAGCGGTGCAGGGCGTCGTCGCGATCGTGCCGTTCCATGGGTGCCATGATCTCCAGAGCGTCCCGGAGCGCGCGATGCCCCTCTGCCACCGTCTGCCGGTCGGCGACGTACTCGATCAGCGAGGAGTGGTGGATGCCGAACAGTTCGGTGCCGGCCGGGTCCGGCACCCGGCCCACCAGTCCCACCAGCATGTCCACTACGCGCCCGCACTCCTCCTCGTCGGTCGGACGTCCCGGCCCGCCGGCCGCGTGGGCGAGCAGGGGGCCCGGCAGCGTCGTCCCGAGCCCGGCGGCGGCGAGGACGAGCAGCACCCGGTCCAGCAGCCTGCGGTCGACGTCCCGGGCCTCCCGCATCGGGGCGAGGACCGCGTCGTAGACGACCCGGACGCCCTTGCCCACCATCCGCGCCACCGAGGTGTGGTGCTCGGCCAGGACGCTGGTGAGCTGCCAGTTCCCCTCTGTGCTGTCGAGGAGCACGCGCTGGGTCTCCGCCGACACCTGCCGGGCGTCCAGGAAGGCCCTCAGGCTCCGCGCCTCGGGGGCCGCCGTCTCCGTCCGCTTCCACTCCGGGGGCAGCGGCACCCCTTCCCGCACGGTCGCGACCAGGCCGAACCAGTCGGGCGCCGCCTCGCACAGCGCCGTCAGCTCCGCGAGGAGCTCGGCCCGGCTCGTCGCGGCGGTCACCTGCTCGATGCCGTCGACCACGATCCGCACGGGCTCGCGCGGCCCCATGAGCGAGAGCGGGCCGCCCAGCAGGGCGACGGCGCTCGGCAGGACCTGCTCGGCGTCGGGCACCTGGGTCCTGTAGGCGTGCACCGCTTCGGCGAAGCCCGGCAGATGGTCGTGGAGCTGGTCGGCGAGCTGTTCGACATAGGTGCGGGAGGTCCACCGTCCGTCGGTGAGCCGTACGACCGCGCACACGGTCGGAGCGGTCTCCGCCTCGCCCGGCGGCAGCAGTTCGGCGCGGCTCAGCGCCGTCGCGAGGGTCGTCTTCCCGGTACCCATGCGACCCACCACCGCCACGCTCCGGTGGAGCCGCACCTGCCGCACGAGCCCCACCAGTTCCTGCGGTGGCTGGAAATGGCGCAGCGCGGGTACCAAGGTGCCCTGGTCGGGCGAGGCGGCCAGCACGCTCAGGAACGGGTCGTGCGCCACGTTCAGGGCGATCCAGGCGGGATCCGGGCGGCGGCCCGAGGCACCGCGCCCGTCGAAGGTCGCGACCTGCGGAAACTGGCGCCGGAGCATGCCGTACACGACGCCCCGGACGTCGTCGGTCCGCAGCTCGGGGTCGAGCCGGATGTCACCGTTCCGGATGACCCGGTTGAGTGCGCCCGAGAACTGGAGGCCGTACGAGACCTCGTCGTTCGAGGAGGTGAGGTGGTCGATCCGACGGCCCCTCGTCATGGCGGGGGTGTACCACCCCTTCACCGCCTCCAGCAGCGAACGCCCGGAGCGGCAGGCGTCGACCACGACGGTCAGTTCCAGTACGTTCCCGTGCCGCAGGGACCGCGAGCCCACCTCGCCGACGAGGTCGAAGGCGGTCTCGACCCCGGGCTCGGGCGGGGACGTGCGCACGGGGAACAGGAACGGGCCGGATCCGGCCATGTGCCCGTGACCCAGGAAGGCGAGGATCAGTGAGGCCTGGGCGGCCGAAGCGCCCTCGAACGCCTCGTCCAGGGCGGCGATCACCTCGTCCACCGACTCGGGGTTCAGCAGGAGCCCGTTGCCGCGGGCGGGCACGCAGGCCCCGCGCGCCGGGTCGAGGAGCAGGTCCCGCAGTTCGGCGGCGTTGGGCTCCAGCAGGGTCAGACGGTTCTCCTCCTTCCGCTCCTGGACGTCCCAGTGGGAGGCGATCACCAGTGCTCTGCGCGTATCGGTCACCCATGTATTTTCCGCCTGATGGCTTGTCAGCATCAGGTCGGATAAGGCCAGATGATCGTCGGCGGGGGAACCGGCCGCCACCCTCGGGCGTTGGAAGCGGAAGGGAACGGGACCGCCCCGCCCGGGTGTTCGGACGGACAGGGAGACACATGGCAGAGCTCGTCATGGTGCACGGCATCGGACCGGCGGAGCAGACCGGTGAGCAGCTCCGCGAGGAGTGGACGCGGGTCCTCGCGCGCACCCTGCGGGAGGAGGGCCGCGAGGAGGCCGCGGACCGTCTCGACGGCGGGGCGGTCTCGGTCGGCATGGCGTACTACCGGCACCTGTACGCGCCGTACGTGCCACGGGACGAGTTCGAGGTGCGGCTGCCGGCACCGATCGAGGCCGTCGGCACGGAGGTGGGCCGCGACATCGCCGACAACATCGTCCGGCACGCCTCCGACTCCCGGGACGCCGACGAGGCGGCCTACGCGCTGGAGGAGCTGACAGCCGAGGTCGGCCCCGAGCAGGGCCCGTTGGCGCCGCTGCGGATGACGGTGGCGCTGCTCTCCCGGCTCGGACCCGTCGCCCGGTCCGGCTTCGCCGCGCTGAGCAGCACGGGCGCCTTCCACCTCGGCCAGGTCGCGGCGTACCTGGAGGACGAGCGGGTCCGCGAGGGCGCCATCGAGGCGGTGCTCTCCCAGGTGACGCCCGACACCAAGGCGGTCCTGGCCCACTCGCTGGGCACGGTCGTCGCCTACGAGGCCCTGCACCGGCTCGACCGCCCGCTGCCGCTGCTCGTGACCTTCGGTTCGCCGCTCGGGCTGCGTTCGATCCTCAAGGGCCGTCTGCGGCCCCAGCCGATGCGCTCCCCGGCCCACCTCAAGCGCTGGGTGAACGTGGCCGACGGGGACGACTTCATCGTGGCCACGCTACGGCTGCGCACGCTCTTCCCGGACGACGACGCGGTGCTGGAGCGCACCCGGCGGGTCAAGAACCGGAACCTCGACCCGCACGGTGCCGCCGAGTACCTCAGCCGGTGGGAGACGGTGGAGCCGCTCGCCGACCTGCTCTGACCGGCCGTGCGCCGGTCGCCTGCGGCCGGCGCCGTCAGCCGTACAGTGCCTCGACCTCCGCCGCGTACGCCCGCTCGATCGCCTTGCGCTTCAGCTTCAGCGAGGGGGTGAGCAGCCCGTGCTCCTCGCTGAACGGATGCGCCAGGATCCGGAACGTCCGGATCGACTCGGCCTGCGAGACCAGCGTGTTCGCCGCCACCACCCCGCGCCGGATCTCCGTCTCCAGGGCCGGGTCGCGCACCAGCTCGGACGGGGAGAGCGGCGCCCGTCCCTGCATCGCCAGCCAGTGCTCGACCGCCTCCTGATCGACCGTCACGAGCGCGGCGATGTACGGCCGGTCGTTGCCGACCACGATGCACTGGGCGATCAGCGGATGCGCCCGCACCCGCTCCTCCAGGGCGGTGGGGGAGACGCTCTTGCCGCCCGAGGTCACCAGGATCTCCTTCTTCCGCCCGGTGATCGTCAGATAGCCGTCCGCGTCGAGGGCGCCGATGTCCCCGGTGGCCAGCCAGCCGTCGTTGAGGACGGCAGCCGTGGCCTCCGGGGCGTTCAGGTAGCCGGAGAAGACCTGGCCGCCGTGCAGCCACACCTCGCCGTCCTCCGCGATGTGGACCGTCGTTCCCGGGACCGGCTGGCCCACCGTGCCGTATTTGGTCCGTCCGGGCGGGTTCGCCGTGGCGGCCGCCGAGGACTCCGTCAGGCCGTACCCCTCGAAGACCGTGATCCCCGCGCCCGCGAAGAACAGCCCCTGCCGGCGGTCCATGGCCGAACCGCCCGACATCGCGTGCCGCATCCGCCCGCCCAGGGCCGCGCGCACCTTGACGTACACCGTCTTCTCGAAGAACTGGTGCTGCACGCGCAGCGCAGCCGACGGCCCCGGACCGGTCCCGAAGGCCTTCTGCTCCAGCGCCTCCGCGTACGCGACCGCCACCTCCACGGCCTTGTCGAAGGGGCCCGTCCTCCCCTCGCTCTCCGCCCTGCGGCGGGCCGCGTGGAAGACCTTCTCGAAGACGTACGGCACGGCCAGGACGAAACTCGGCCGGAACGCCATCAGGTCGGGGAGCAGCTCGGCCGCCGCCATCACCGGCTGGTGCCCCAGCTTCACCCCGCCGCGGACCGCCGCGACCTCCACCATCCGCCCGAAGACGTGCGCGAGCGGCAGGAACAGCAGCGTCGAGGCCTGTTCGCCGGGCCGCGAGCGGAACACCGGCTCCCAGCGGCCCATCAGCATGTCCGTCTCGAACATCAGGTTCGCGTGGGTGATCACACAGCCCTTGGGGCGGCCGGTCGTCCCCGAGGTGTAGATGATCGTCGCGACCGTCTCCGGGGTCACCGCCCGCCGGTGCCGGTGCAGGACCTCCTCGTCGATCCCCGCGCCCGCCGCCGTCAGCTCGCCCACGGCGTCCGCGTCCAGCTGCCACAGCCGCTGGAGCCTGGGCAGCCGGTCGATCACCGAGCCGATCGTCATCGCGTGGTCCTCGTGCTCGACCACGCAGGCGGTGACCTCGGCGTCGTGCAGCATCCAGAAGACCTGCTCGGCGGAGGAGGTCGGGTAGACCGGGACGGGCTGGGCGCCCAGCGTCCACAGCGCGAAGTCGAAGAGCGTCCACTCGTACCGGGTCCGGGCCATGATCGCGACCCGGTCGCCGAACCGCACGCCCTCCGCGATCAGCCCCTTCGCGAGGCTCACGACCTCGTCCCGGAACCGCGCGGCGGTCACGTCGTGCCACTGCCCGTCCGGGCCCTTGCGGCCGAAGGCGATCCGGTCCGGGTCGGCGAGGGCGTGGTCGAACACGGCGTCCGCCAGACCGCCGACCTGAGGCGCCGCCTCGACGGGCGGCACGGTGAACTCGCGCACTGACCTGCTCCTCGACGGCTCGATGGCTGGAAAAAGCCCGTTGTCGCGCTCCGTACGGCGCGGGTGACGGTACCCCACCGGACCGGCCGGTGGGAGGTCCTTCACCAAGCCGCGACATTCCGCGTTCGTACAGGTCAGGGCAGGTGAGGCGGCCAAGTCGAAGGGATCCCGGGGCGGTTACCGACCGGACAGTAGGTCCTCGGGGAGCGAATCTCCACGGAATCTGCGCCGACCACTCACGCCCCCGCCCCCGAAGCACCGGGCCGGCGCCTTCTCGCCGCCCGCAGGGCACGGCGGCAGGTGGGCAGGTGGGAGGCCCGACGCCCCCGCTCAGCGCGGCCGGTGCAGGCGGTCGCCGCCCGCCAGGATCGCCTCCGCGAGGGCGTCCGCCGCCTCCTGGGTCTCCCCGCCCCGGCGCCCCCTGCGCAGCACGAAACCCACGTCCCCGAGCTCCGGGAGCCCCGCGCGGGCCGGCACCGGGACGAGCCCCGGCGGCACCAGGCCCCGCGTGTGCGCCATCACCCCGAGCCCCGCCCGGGCCGCCGCCACGTTCGCGCTCAGGCTGGAACTCGTACACGCGATCCGCCACGCCCGGCCCTGCGCCTCCAGGGCCTCAAGGGCCCGCGCGCGGGTGATCCCCGGCGGTGGGTAGAGGATCAGCGGCACCGGGCGGTCCGGATCGAGCCGCAGCCCCGGCGCCCCGATCCAGACGAGCGTGTCCTCCCAGACGAGCCGGCCCTCGCTCTCGGCCCCGCGCCGCTTGGCCAGGATCAGGTCGAGACGGCCGGCCGCGAGCCGGGCCTGGAGCGTCCCGGACAGCTCGACCGTCAGCTCCAGGTCGACCTCGGGGTGCTCGCGCCGGAAGGACTCCAGGATCTCCGGCAGCCGGGTCGTCACGAAGTCCTCGGACGCCCCGAACCGCAGCCGCCCCCGCAGCCGCGTCCCGCCGAAGAAGGCCGCCGCCCGCTCGTGGGCCTGGAGGATCGTGCGGGCGAAACCGAGCATCGCCTCGCCGTCCTCCGTCAGCTCCACGCGGTGCGTGTCCCGGGCGAACAGCGGACGGCCCGTCGCCTCCTCCAGGCGCCGCACGTGCTGGCTGACGGTCGACTGGCGAAGCCCGAGGCGGTCCGCGGCCCGCGTGAAGCTCAGCGTCTGGGCCACGGCGAGGAAGGTGCGCAGCTGCGTCGGCTCGTACACCCCTCGACGTTATCGCGAACCGCGATGACAGTCAGAGCACTGTACGGGATTCCCGATCACCGGCCCGTGGAGCAGGATGGACGTGCGCGACCCCCAGCAGAGCAGTGGAGCCCATGACCCCCCGTACGCCCGGCCGCACCGCGCGCCGCCCCCTTCGCCTGCCGTCCCGGCTCCCCGTCGACGGGTACGTCCTCGCGCTGCTCGGCACGGTCGCCCTCGCCGCGCTCCTCCCCGCCTCCGGGGCCGCCGCGACCGTCACGGAAGGCGCGTCGACCGGGGCCGTCGCCCTGCTCTTCTTCCTCTACGGGGCCCGGCTCTCCACCCGCGAGGCCCTCGACGGCCTCCGGCACTGGCGGCTCCACCTCACCGTCCTCGGCGCCACCTTCCTGCTCTTCCCGCTGCTCGGACTCGCCGCGCGCGGCCTCGTCCCCGGGGTCCTCACCCCCCAGCTCTACAGCGGCTTCCTCTTCCTCTGCCTGGTGCCGTCCACCATCCAGTCCTCCATCGCGTTCACCTCGATCGCCCGGGGCAACGTGCCCGCCGCGATCTGCGCCGGCTCGTTCTCCTCGCTCGCCGGCATCGTCCTCACCCCGCTGCTCGCCGCGCTCCTCCTCGGCAACAGCGCGGGCGGCCTGTCCGCCGACGCGCTCCTGAAGATCGTGCTCCAGCTCCTCGTGCCGTTCCTGGCCGGGCAGTTCCTGCGCCGCTGGGTCGGAGGATTCCTCCTCCGCCACAAGAAGGTCCTCGGATACGTCGACCGGGGATCGATCCTCCTCGTCGTCTACACCGCCTTCAGCCAGGGCATGGTCGCCGGCATCTGGCACCTGGTGACCCCCGCCCGGCTCGGTCTGCTGCTCGCCGTCGAGGCCGTGCTCCTCGCGGTGATGCTGGCCGTGACCTGGTACGGGGCCGGCCGCCTCGGCTTCGGCCGGGCCGACCGGATCGCGATCCAGTTCGCCGGCTCCAAGAAGAGCCTCGCGGCCGGGCTGCCGATGGCGAGCGTCCTCTTCGGCCCGCAGGCCTCCCTCGCGGTGCTCCCGCTGATGCTCTTCCACCAGATGCAGCTGATGGTCTGCGCGGTCATCGCGAAGCGCCGCGCCGCCGACCCGGAGCCGACGGACGCGCCCGCGGCTCCGGAAGCCGTACGCACCCCCGCGGCTCCGGAAGCCGTCCGCGCCCCCGAGGTCCCGACGCCGGGCGGCCCGTGACGCGCGCCCGTACGCCCCTCCGTCGGCCGGATCACACCCACGGCCCGCCCGTGGTGATCATCCGGGCCGCTACGGTGCTCCCATGCCCGCTCACGATCTGCCCGCACTCGATCCCGGCAGCACCGCACTCGTCCTCGTCGATCTGATGGAACGCATCGTCGCGCTGCCCCTCGCCCCCCGCCCCGGCACCGACGTCCTCGACGCCTCCGCCCGGCTCGCCGACACCTTCAGGGCCGCCGGCGCGCCCGTCGTCCACATCCGCGTCGAGCGGCCGAACGTCGACACCCAGCCGCCCGGCAGCGAACTCGTCCCCGACCTCGTCCGCGACGGCGACCCCGTCGTCGTCAAGCGCACCATCGGCGGCTTCCAGGACACCGGACTCCACGAGCTGCTCACCGGACTCGGCGCCACCACCCTGGTCCTCGGCGGCATCGCCACCAACCTCGGCGTCGAGTCCACCGCGCGCGCCGCCTGCGACCTGGGCTACGACCTCGTCTTCGCCGAGGACGCCATGGCCGCCCTCACCGCCGACGAGCACCGGGCCTCCGTCGACCTCGACTTCCCGCGCCTCGGCAGCGTCGCCCCGGTCTCCGCGATCACCCTGGGCGGCCCCGAGTGACCCCGGTGCCGATACGGTACGGGGCCCGCCCCTGTTCCCTCGTCGTCTGCCGCGGCTGCTGCTGCGGCGACGCCCGCAAGAACCCCGGCACCGACCACGCCGGGCAGCTCGCCCGTCTCCGCGAGGCCGCCGCGGCCTCCGGCGGCCGCCTGGCCGTCCGTACGAGCGACTGCCTCGGACCCTGCGCGCAGGCGAACGTCGTCGTGGTCCAGCCCTCCACCGAGGGCCGGCGGCGCGGCGGGCGGGCGGCGTGGGTCGGCTTCACCCTGGACGAGGACTGCCTCGACGACATCCTCGCCTGGACGGCCGCGGGCGGCCCCGGCATCGCCCCGCCGCCGGCGACCCTCACCCTCCAGATGATCGACCCGCCGAAGAACTGAGAGCGGCTATACGGCGATCCGGTGCTCGCCCGCGTACACGTTCATGTCCGGCCCGCGCAGGAAGCCGACCAGGGTCAGGCCCGTCTCGGCGGCCAGGTCCACGGCGAGCGAGGACGGCGCGGACACCGCGGCGAGCACCGGGATCCCCGCCATCACGGCCTTCTGCGCCAGTTCGAACGAGGCCCGCCCCGACACGAGCAGCACCGCCCGCTCCAGCGGCAGCAGTCCCTCCCGCAGCGCCCGCCCGACCAGCTTGTCCACGGCGTTGTGCCGGCCCACGTCCTCCCGTACGTCGAGCAGCTCGCCGTCCTCCGTGAACAGCGCCGCCGCGTGCAGCCCGCCGGTGGAGTCGAAGACCTTCTGCGCCTCGCGCAGCCGCACCGGGAGCAGGGACAGCAGCTCGGGGGCGATCCGCAGCGGGGGAGTGTCGGCGATCGGGAAGCGGGCCGTGGTGCGGACCGCGTCCAGGCTGGCCTTGCCGCACAGCCCGCACGAGGACGTCGTGTAGACGTTCCGCTCCAGGGAGATGTCCGGGACCTTCACATCGGGGGCCAGCTGCACGTCCACCACGTTGTACGTGTTCCGGCCGTCCTCCGTGGCGCCCGCGCAGTACACGATGTTCCGCACGTCCGAGGCCGCCGCCAGGACCCCCTCGCTCACCAGGAACCCCGCCGCGAGCGCGAAGTCGTCGCCCGGCGTGCGCATGGTGATCGCGATCGGGCGCCCGTTCAGCCGGATCTCCAGCGGCTCCTCCGCCACCAGGGTGTCGGGCCGCGTGTTGACCGCACCCCCGCGGATCCGCAGGACACGCCGTCGCTCGGTGACCCGTCCCATCGTGACGCACTCGATTCTCTCCGCGGGAAGGCCGGGAAGGCCCTGACGGCCCCATTCTCCGACACACTCCTCCACCGAACGCACGTCCGGGGCCGGGCGGGGAGCCGTGCCCCGCCCGGGGCCTTGTCACGGTCGGCCAAGCGGTACGGGGGAATATTGGTGGTTTACGTCACCTGTTACTGATCAGTCGCTGACAACACTGGGACCTCCTGCCGGACGAACGAACCACCTAGGGGGTCCCGAGAATGACGGGCACTCGCATTGCCGCGCTCGGGCACTACCAGCCCGCCAAGGTGCTGACCAACCACGAACTGGCGGAGCTGGTCGACACGAGCGACGAGTGGATCCTCAGCCGGGTCGGCATCCGCACCCGGCACGTCGCCGGACCCGACGAGCCCGTCGACGAGCTCGCCGCCCACGCGGCCGGCAAGGCCCTCGCCCACACCGGCCTCACCCCCGGCGACATCGACCTCGTCCTCGTCGCCACCTCCACCGCGATCGACCGCTCACCCAACACCGCCGCCCGGGTCGCCGCCCGCCTCGGCATGGGCTCGCCCGCCACCATGGACCTCAACGTGGTCTGCGCCGGCTTCACCCACGCGCTCGCCACCGCCGACCACGCGGTCCGGGCCGGAGCGGCCCGCCGCGCCCTCGTCATCGGCGCCGACAAGATGACCGAGATCACCGACTGGACCGACCGCACCACCTGCGTCCTCACGGGTGACGGGGCCGGCGCCGCGATCGTCGAGGCCGTCGAGACCGACACGGGCGCCATCGGCCCGGTCCTGTGGGGCTCGGTCCCGGAGATGGGCAACGCCGTCCGCATCGAGGGCACCCCGCCCCGCTTCGCCCAGGAGGGCCAGTCCGTCTACCGCTGGGCCACCCAGCAGCTGCCCGCGCTCGCCCGGCAGACCTGCGAGCGCTCCGGCATCGCCCCCGAGGACCTCGCGGGCGTCGTCCTCCACCAGGCCAACCTGCGGATCATCGAGCCGCTCGCCGCGAAGATCGGCGCCGTCAACGCCGTCGTCGCCCGCGACGTCGTCGACTCCGGCAACACCTCGGCCGCCTCCATCCCGCTCGCCCTGGCCAAGCTGGTCGAACGCGGCGAACTCCCCTCCGGAGCCCCGGTCCTCCTCTTCGGCTTCGGCGGCAACCTCTCGTACGCCGGACAGGTCGTCCGCGTCCCGTAGGGGTGTCCTGCCGGTGGTCCTCCGGGCCGCCGTGCCCCGTTCGGCGGAGCCCCCGTGGCGGCGCGCCGGGGGCGGACCTAGCTTCGATCGCGGTGGGGGTCGTCCCCTACCGGACACGGAATCGCTCCGCGTCCGGGCCCCCGCCCGATCTGGAGGACCGCCATGCGCGCGATACGTGCCGCTTCCGCCGCTCTGCTCAGCGCCATCGCCGTCGTGTCGGTCGCGCCCCTGGCCCTGGCCGACGACGGCAACCACGACATCACGTCGTTCGGCTTCTCCGTCACCCCCGCGACGATCGCCCCCGGCGGCACCGTCACCCTGACGTCCGAAGGCTGCGAAGTGCCCTCCGTGACCGTCACCTCCACCGTGTTCGAGACCGTGACCCTCGACGAGGGCCGCCCCGGCACCGCGACCGTGGACGTCGACGCCAAGGCCGGCAGCCAGGTCGAGATCACCTTCGACTGCAAGGGCGAGCGCGGCACCACCCAGCTCACCATCGCCGGTGACGCCGGCGGGAACACCGGGCACGACACCGGCACCGGCACGCACACCGGAGCCACCAAGGGCGTCAAGGCCGGCTACGGCACCGCCGCCGGCACGGACCCCGCCGGGCTCGGCGCCACCGAGGTGGTCACGGGCGTCCTGCTCATCGCCGGAGCACTCGGCGCCGCCGTCGTGCTCACCCGCCGCCGCGCCGACGGCCGCGCCTGAAACGGCCCCTCCGCCCCGGTGTGACGAGGTCCGGGGCGGAGGGGCGCCAACACGTGCGGAACACGGAGGAGGGCGGACGTGGGGTGGTCGGACGGCACGGAGAGCCCACGGGACACCGAACGCCCGCAGCACGCCGGCACCGGACGACGCGGCGCCTGGGGCGTCATCGCCGTCGTCCTCCTCATCGGCGTGCACCTCGTGCGCGGCGGTACGGGGGCGTCCGGGGCCGACGGGCCGCCGCAGCCCCTCGCCGCGGCCGCCCCCGACGGGACCCGCGCCGGCCTCGCCGCGCTCGCCCCCGTGCCCGCTCCGCTGCCCGCCTCGCCCCCGGTGCGGGTCCGCGTCCCCGCCGTCCGCATCGACGCGCCGGTCACCGGCGTCGGGGTCGACGCCGACGGCTGGATCGAGGCCCCGCCGCCCGAGGACGACCGGCTCGCGGGCTGGTTCACCGGCGCGGTCACCCCCGGCGAGCGCGGCACGGCCGTCGTCGTCGGCCATGTCGACACCCCGAACGGGAGGGCCGTCTTCTACGACCTCGGAGCCCTCACCAAGGGCCACCGCGTCGAGATCGCCCGCCGCGACGGCACGACCGCCGTCTTCGCGGTGTACGGGGTCGAGGTCGTCCCCAAGGAGGGCTTCCCCGCCGAGCGGGTCTACGGCGACTCGGGCGTCCCCGAACTGCGGCTGATCACCTGCGGCGGCACCTTCACCGAGGAGGGCGGCTACGCGGGCAACGTGGTGGTCTCGGCCCGCCTGGCCGAGGTGCGCCGGCCGTCCACGACCTGACGGACTCCCGCCGGGGGATTGGCCTGGACCGCGTCGCGGTCGTCAAGGTGGCCCCACGGAGCCGGCGTCGGGGGGCGCCGGGCTCCCACCCACTGACCACGGGAAACGCTGGTGAAAGGCACCTCGAACCCCTGGTAGAGTTATCTCAGTCGCCGCGGGGGAAACCCCGGAACGACAATCACACCTAGTCCGGGTGGCGGAATGGCAGACGCGCTAGCTTGAGGTGCTAGTGCCCTTTATCGGGCGTGGGGGTTCAAGTCCCCCCTCGGACACCACACGAAGTGCCGGTCGATCTCGAATCGACCGGCACTTATCGTTTCCCCGGAAGCATCGCCCCAGGTCACGGCCACAACCGACGCTTATCCTGTGGGGGTGAACGAGAACCTTCCCCCTTGCCCCGAATGCTCCTGCGAATACACCTACGAGATGAACGATCTCGTGGTGTGCCCGGAATGCGCCCACGAATGGGTCCCCTCCGAGGGAGCCGCCGACGACGCCCCCGGTGAGCGTGTCGTCAAGGACGCCGTCGGCAACGTCCTGAACGACGGCGACACCGTGACCGTCGTGAAGGCCCTCAAGGTCAAGGGCAACCCCTCCGGCATCAAGGCCGGCACCAAGGTCCGCAACATCCGCCTCGTCGACGGCGTGGACGGCCACGACATCGACTGCCGCATCGACGGCTTCGGCGCCATGCAGCTCAAGTCGAGCGTCGTCAAGAAGGCCTGACCGCAGCCTGGTCCCGGAGGGCGGTCGGGGCCAGGGTCCGCAGGACGTCGAACTCGTTGCCCTCGGGATCGGCCAGGACCACCCAGCTCCGGTCGGGTCCCTGACCCACGTCCACCGCGGTGGCGCCGAGCCCGAGCAGCCTGGCGACCTCCTCGTCGGTGGAGACGTCGACCGGGCTCACGTCGAGATGGAGCCGGTTCTTCACCGTCTTTCCCTCGGGCACCTGGATGAAGACCACCGTCGGCGGCATCTGGCCGGCCCTGACGGCCTCGACGGTCGGCTCCCAGGACCCGATCTCGACCTTGCCCGGCCTCCGGTCGAGCACCCTGAAGTCCAGGACCGCGCACCAGAAGGCCGCGAGCCGCTCCGGATCGTGGCAGTCGACGACCAGTTCGGTGAACCTGCTGGTCATGACTTCTCCGGTTCGGTGAGGGCGGGGGCCGCGTTCTCCAGCTCGTCGACACTGCCGGACATCAGGGTCCGTACGTGCTCGGTGATGTGCTCCACGGGCCAGTCCCACCAGGCGAGCGCGAGCAGCCGGGCGATGTCCGCGTCGCTGTAGCGGGTCCGGACGAGGCCGGCCGGGTTGCCGGCGACGATGCCGTAGTCGGGGACGTCCTTGGTGACCACGGAGCCGGCGGCGACGATCGCGCCGTGTCCGATGCGCACGCCGGGCAGGACGGTGACGTGGTGGCCGAACCAGACGTCGTTGCCGACGACCGTGTCCCCGCGGTTCGGCAGACCGGTGAGCAGGTCGAAGTGCTCGGCCCAGGAGCCGCCCATGGTCGGGAAGGGGAAGGTGGAGGGGCCGTCCATGCGGTGGTTGGCTCCGTTCATGAGGAACCGCACCCCGGTGCCCAGCGCGCAGAACCTGCCGATGACCAGCCGCTCCGGTCCGTAGTGGTGGAGCACGTTGCGGGTCTCGAACGCGGTCGCGTCCTCGGGGTCGTCGTAGTAGGAGAACTCCCCGACCTCGATCAGCGGGGACGTGACCAGGGGCTTGAGCAGCACCACCCGTGGCTGGTCGGGCATGGGGTGCAGGACGGTGGGGTCGGCGGGTACGGGCATGACGGACGTCCTCTGCGTGCGTGGCGGCACGGCACGTGCCGTGCCGATGTGTTGAGAAGCGTGCCCGCGTCGGGGAGCACTGTCAAGAACGGCACGTGCCGTGCCGTTACTGTGGGGGCATGACCAACGCCCGTCGGAGCGGCCCCGACCTGACCGAAGCCATCATGCGAACCACGCTGGAACTCGGGCAGGAGCTCGGCTACGCCAAGCTCAGCATCGAAGCGATCGCGTCCCGCGCCGGCGTCGGCAAGCACACCGTGTACCGCCGATGGCCCTCCAAGGGCGCCCTGCTGCTCGACTCGCTGCTTTCGCTCAGCGAGTCGGCCCTGGACTACCCCGACACCGGTGATGTCGTCGCAGACCTGGGCCGGCAGATCCACGAGGCCGTCGACCTGCTGGCCGGGGCGCCCTTCGGCCCCCTCTTCCGGGCCCTGGTCGGCGAGGCCCAGCACGACCCCGGGGTTGCCGCCGCGCTCAACGAGCGGTTCATCGCTCCCCAGGAGGACAAGACCGTCGCCCGCCTGAGGGCGGCACGGGACCAGGGCCAGCTGTCGCCCGACTTCGACCTGGACCTGGCGATGGCGATCCTCTCCGGCCCGCTGTACTTCCGCCTCCTGGTCACGCAGGAACCGCTGACCCGCGCGTACGTCGACCGCGTTCTGGCCGCGCTCTTCGCCGGGATGGGACCGCGACCGTGAGGTGAGAACCGTGCATGTGGTTTCGGGCGGGATCACCCGGAGCCTTTTCGCGCCACGACGAGCCTGCAGCGCGGGCTTCCGCCCTCCCGGCGGCCCAGCGGCTCGACCGGGACGAGGGTGACGTCGAAGCCCGCGTCCTCCAGGCGGGCGCGGACGTCCGCGAGGCGGAAGGTGCGGTAGTACATGACGAACGGCGGGCGCCAGACGGCGTTCCTGACGCGCATCGCCGCGTCGAAGCCCCACAGGGTCCAGTAGAGGCGGGAGCCGACCGGCGGCGGGGCGGGGAGCGGGAAGGCGAAGGCGCCGCCCGGGCGCAGGGCGCCGTGGACCTGGGCGAAGAGGGTGCGCTGGTCGTCCGGGAGGAAGTGGCCGAAGGCGCCGAAGCTGACCGCCAGGTCGAAGGCGGGCGCGAAGGGGAGGGCCAGGGCGTCGGCGCGGACCAGGTCGGCGGCCGGGTGGGCGCCGCGGGCCCGGGCCAGCATGCCCGTACTGAAGTCGACGCCCGCGACCCGGCCCGCGCAGACCGAGCGGAGCACGCCGAGACCGGCACCGGTGCCGCAGCAGACGTCGAGGCCGGAGTCGAAGGGGCCGAGGGTCTCCAGGGTGTCGGCGACGGCGGCGAGGAGACGGTCGGAGGTGCGGAAGGGGGTCGCGTCGAACTTGGTCGCGAGCAGGTCGTAGCCGTGCTCGACCGAGGAGAGGGCCTGGACGGTCAGCTCGCGGAGGCTGGGACCCTGCGGGGTGAACATGGCACCGAGCCTAGGGCGTCGGCGGGCCCGCGCGTCAGAGCGTGGTGCTCACCGGCGGGGCCGACCAGGACGGCGCGATGCCCGTCAGCTGGCAGACGAGGAGGTAGAGGGGGATCGGCGGCGTGTACGGGGAGGTGCCGTCGGGGTGGTGGATGAGGCGCGGACCGCGGTCCGGGATCTCGGCGCCCCGCGCGTAGCAGGCGGGCAGCGGCCAGGTGACGTCGTGGTCGGAGCCGGCGGGGACCAGCCACCACCACCAGTCGGAGTCGGCGTAGACGCAGCCCTTGGCGGGGAGGCGGGAGAGGATCTTGAAGCCGAAGCGGGCGGGGACGCCGACGGCGTCGCAGCCGAGGCCGGTGTGCAGCCCGACGGGCACGGAGAGGCGGGTGGTGCCGAGCTCGTGCGCGCCCCGGGGGGACTCCGGTGAGCGGCGCGGGGCCGGTACGGAGGCTTCGAAGGGCCGGAAGGCCCGCGGGAGGATGCGCATCGACCTCAGCACGGTTCCCCCATGCCGTGGGCGAGTTCCGCCCAGACGACCTGCGCCGTGCCGAGGCCCGTGCGGTCGGCGCCCCAGGCGGTGCAGAGCGCGTCGACGATGAGGAGTCCGCGGCCGCGTTCCTCCTCGCCGCAGTCGCGTATCCGCGGTCCGGCGGGGCCGCCCTCGTCGCGTACGGCTATCCGCAGGGTGTCCTCGCCCTCGCGGAGTTCGCAGACGACACGGTCGCTCGCGGTGTGCACGACGGCGTTGGTGACGAGTTCGGAGACGACCAGGGCGACGGTGTCGCGTATCTCGGGGCCGCAGCCCCAGAGGATGAGCCGCTCCTCCGCGAGCCTGCGGGCGCGGGCGACCGAGGAGGTGAGGGCCGGGAGCTCGAAGGCGAAACGCCGGACGGGATCGGTGTGCTGCGGTGGGCGCTGGGCCATGACCCGAGGGGCTGCAGGGCTCATGAGACCTGAGGGCTGCGCGTTACCAGAAGCCACGACCGGTTCCTCACAACAGTGGGCAGGACTGCCGTACGGCGCTGTCGCCGTGGCGCGGTGGCGCACGGCGGCAGCGTGTACTGGTTCACCGGAACACTGTCCTCCTGCTTCGGACACTTGGCAAGGGGCACTCTGAAAATTGCAGAGTGCTGTGTTCTCTCTGGCCGGGCTTCATGGCACACTCGTCGAAACAGTGCGTCGGGGAGGTCTGAAGTGAGCGAGCCGCGGTCCGCCCCCACGGTGGGACAGGTCGTCCTCGGAAAGCGTCTGCAGGACCTGCGCGAGCGGGCCGGCATGAAGCGGGAAGAGGCCGCGAAGATCCTCCGGGTGGCCCCGGCCACCGTCCGGCGGATGGAGACCGCCGAGGTCGCGCTGAAGATTCCGTACGTGCAGCTCCTCTTGAAGGAGTACGGGATCACGGACTCCGAGGCGGAGGGCTTCGTCGCCCTCGCGGAGGAGGCCAACCTCCCCGGCTGGTGGCAGCGGTTCCACGACGTGCTGCCCGGCTGGTTCTCCATGTACGTCAGCCTGGAGGGGGCGGCGAGCCTCATCCGGGCGTACGAGCCCCAGTTCATCCCCGGTCTGCTCCAGACCGAGGGGTACGCCCGCGCCATTCTGCGCAGCGGGGCGGTCGGCGGTGGCGGCGACGCCGCCCGGGAAGAGGACATCGATCGGCATGTAGCCCTGCGGATGGAGCGCCAGTCCCTGCTGACCAGGGACGACGCCCCCAAACTCTGGGTGATCATGGACGAGACGGTGTTCCGCCGGCCGGTCGGTGACGGGCCCGAAGTGATGCGCGACCAGCTCGACCGGCTGCTCGAAGCGTCCGAGCTGCCGAACGTCACCCTGCAGATCGCGGAGTTCGCGACCGGCCACCATCCGGGCACCTACGGGCCGTTCGTCCTCTTCCGCTTCGCCATGCCCGAACTCCCGGACATGGTCTACAGCGAGTACCTGACCGGCGCCGTCTATCTCGACGCGCGTCCCGAGGTGGCTTCCCACCTGGAGGTCATGGACCGCATGGCGGCGCAGGCCGCGACTGCACAACGCACGAAGGAGATTCTCCGGAATCTCCGCAAGGAGCTGTGAATGGATCGCATATACAACGGCATGCCCGCCGCCGAGCTCGGTGCCGAGGGTTGGCACAAGCCCTGGAGCGGCGGGAACGGGGGCAACTGCGTGGAGGCCATGAAGCTGGCCGACGGCAGAGTCGCCGTGCGACAGTCCGCAGACCCTGAAGGACCAGCGCTCATCTACACCCACGGGGAGATCGCCGCTTTCATCCAGGGCGCGAAATCAGGTCAGGCTGACTTTCTGCTGACCTGAACCTTCCGCCTCACCCCTACCATCGCGTAACTCTTGTTTCAGTGCCACCCGTTCATCCCGACCAGGAGAGCCGATGACCCAGGACCCCGCATCCCCTCACGGCGGACAGAGCATCGACACCAGCAAGCCGCACCCGGCGCGCATGTACGACTGGTTCCTGGGCGGCAAGGACAACTACCCGGTCGACGAGGCGATGGCCCGTCAGCTCCTCACCGTCGACGCCCGGGGCCGGGACATGGCCCGCGTCAACCGGGCCTTCATGCACCGCGCCATCCGCTGGCTCAGCGCCCACGGCGTCCGCCAGTACCTGGACGTCGGCACGGGCATCCCGACCGAGCCCAACCTGCACCAGATCGCGCAGGAGGCCGCGCCGGAGTCCCGCATCGTCTACTGCGACAACGACCCGATCGTGCTCGCGCACGCGGCCGCCCTGCTGCGCTCGACCCCGGAAGGGGCCACCGAGTACATCCAGGCGGACGCCCGCGAGCCCGAGGTCATCCTCGAAAGGGCCGGAAAGGTCCTTGACTTCGACCAGCCCATCGCGCTGTCGATGCTCGCCCTGCTGCACTTCGTGGGGGACGAGGACGGCGCGTACGAACTGGTCTCCAAGATCGTCGACAAGCTCGCGCCGGGCAGCTATCTCGTCCTCTCCCACGTCACCGGGGACTTCGACCCCGAGGGCGCGGCGAAGGCGGCCGCCATGTACAAGGCGCGCGGGCTGACCCTGCGGCCCCGCTCGCGCGACGAGCTGGCCGCGTTCTTCGACGGCCTCGAGTTCGTCGAGCCCGGGGTCTCGCTCACCGCCGAATGGCACCCGGAGCTGGGCGAGCCCGTCCCGGTCCAGGGCGACGACCCCATCCCGGGGTGGGCCGCGGTGGCCCGCAAGCCCTGACCCCGAGCAGAACGAGAAGGGGGCCCGCCGACGGGCCCCCTTCGCGCTACCCCTCCACCAGCGTCACCAGGAAGCTCCGCGCCGGCCCGATGTTGCCGGCCGCGTCGATCGTGCGGTACTCGACGGTGTGCGTGCCGTAGTCCGGGCTGGCGTCGTCCCACGGCACCGCCCGGCTCCGGCCCAGCTTCCCGTAGACGAGATCGTCGATCACCGTGCCGCCCGGCGAGAAGCGGAACGGCGCGTCGGCGTCCGTCGGCCAGCCGTAGTACGTGTACCAGCCGTCGCCGTCGACCCGGAACTGGCTCACCACGGCGCCCTCCCGGTCGTCCCGCGCGGTCAGCCGCATCGTGAACGCCCCGTCGTAGACGTACTCCACCGGGCGCCCGGGACGCCGTACCGTCCGCAGCGGCTCGGACAGCTCGTACGCCGCCGTCGCCGGACGGGCGTCCACCGTCCAGCTCAACTCCTCGTCCGTGCCCGCGAGACGGGCCGTGAGGGTGTGCGTCCCGGGCGCGATCCGCAGCGCACGCAGGTCCAGGTCGCGGTCGTCGCGGCCGTACGTCGCGACCGGCCGCCCGTCCAGACGCCAGCGCACGGCGGGCGTGCCGTCCACCGCGTGGGTGGTGTCCGCGTGGACGACGCTCCGGGCCCCGACGGGGGAACCGGTCGGGGTGTACCCGGTGAAGCCGCGATCCTCCGGACCCCGCACCGTCGTCAGCGAGGGGTCCACCGTCCAGCCGACGGTCCGGGTGAGCGCCGCCGAGGCGCGGACCGCCGGGTCGCGGACGAAGGGCGTCGGGTCGGTGACCGTCGCCGTCAGCGTGTGCGTGCCCGGGGAGACCCGCAGCCCGCGCAGGTCGACGGTGCGGGCGCCGCGGGTGTCGAGCGTCCGCCCGTCCAGCCTCCAGGTCACGGCGAGCGCGCCGCCCACCGGGTGCAGGGTGTCCACCCACACCGTGCGGTCCGCCCCGATCGGCGCCGTGTCCGGGGTGTGGTCCTGGACCAGGTCCACCTTCGCCGAGATCGCCCGGACCATCACCTCGCGCTCCACCTGGTCGAAGGCGTAGCCGAGGGTCTTCATCAGGGAGTGCCGGCTCGGCCGCCAGACGCCCTTCGTGCTGTACATCCCGCCCTCGTGGCGGCCGATGACCCCGCCCGACTCGCTCTCCTCGCCGAGCCAGCGCCACCACTTGGCCCGCTGCTCCCGCATCTGGTCCTCGGTCAGGAGGGTGTGGTGGACCGAGGAGGGTTCGGGTCCTTCGTAGGCCTCGCCGGGGACTCCGCGCGCGTAGTAGTCGTACTCGTCCTGGAGGCCGCCCAGCGAATGGCCTATCTCGTGCGGGGTGATGAGCGAGGAGAGCGCGTTGCCGCCGGAGGCCGTGGCGTAACTCCCGCCCGCGCCGCCGTAGGTGTCGCTGTGGGCGAGGGCGACGATCTGACGGTTGGCGCGGCCGGTGCCGGGGACGAGGTCGGCAAGCGCGCCGGCCTTCCGGCTGTCGACGGTGAGCAGCCGCTGCACGCTGTCCGGATCGCAGCCGCCCCAGAAGCCCATGTCGAGCGCCGTGTCACGGGCGGGCGCGGTGAGACCGGGGTCGCAGTCCACGCCGGACTCGGCGGAGGGGACCTCCACCGCCCACACGTTGATGTACGAGCGGTACGAGGCGAAGGGCTCGATGCTCCACAGGGCGTTCAGATGCCGTTCGAGGTCCGCCCGGAACGCCGGCATCTCCGCCGCGGTGTAGCCGTCGCCCATGAACACCAGGTTGAACCGCTTGTCGGCGGGCCCGGTGGTCTGCACGGGGACGACGACCGGCCCCTCGCCGGGCGTGGGTGTCCCGGCCGCCGCCTGCGTGGTTCCCACCAGGCCGGCGGCCAGCAGACAGACCGCGGCGAGCCGCGCCACGGCACGCCGAACTCCCTTGCGCTGTGAGGTCATGGGGCGCGAGCCTAGGCCGCGCCCCCGGCCTCGTAAAGATGTTCGTCAGCCGACCGTTCGTCGGCCGGTCATCTCAGTTTCGCAGCCAGGCCAGGCCCGGGTGCTCCGCCGTGTAGCCCTCCACCAGCCGGCGCGCCACCGCCACCGAGTCCACCAGCGGGTGCAGCGCGAAGGCCTTGACGGCCGTCGCCCGCGAGCGGCTCTCCACCGCCGCGAGGACCTCGCGTTCCACCGCCTTCACGGCGGTCACCAGACCGACGGCGTGGTACGGCAGCGGGGCCACCGACACCGGGTGGGCGCCGTTCGCGTCCACGAAGCACGGCACCTCGATCACCGCGTCCGCGTCGAGCACGGACAGCGTCGAGCCGTTGCGCACGTTGAGGATCAGCGTGGTCCGCTCGTTCCGCGCGATGGCCCGCATGAGCGCGAGCGCCACCTTCTCGTAGCCGCCCGACTCCAGGTCCTCCTCGTCGCGCTCCCCGATCCCGGCGGCCTCCCGGTTCGCGGCCATGTAGGTGGCCTCGCGGTCGGCGAGCGTACGGTGCCAGGCCGCGAGGGCCGGGGTGCCGGGCTTGGCCATCTCCTCGTAGAACGCGCCCTGCTGGTCCCGCAGATACGCCCCGCGCGTCCGCTCGGCCGTCCGGTAGGCCTGCACCGCCTCCCGGTTGAAGTAGTAGTAGTGCAGGTACTCGTTGGGGATCGCGCCGAGCGACCGCAGCCACTCCGGGCCGAACAGCCTGCCCTCCTCGAACGAGCCCAGGGCCTCCTCGTCGGCGAGCAGCCGCGGCAGCACGTCCTGCCCGCCGACCCGCAGCCCCCGCAGCCAGCCCAGGTGGTTGAGGCCCACGTAGTCGATCCAGGCCTCGTCCGGGTTCGCGCCCAGGATGCGCGCGACCCGCCGGCCGAGGCCCACGGGGGAGTCGCAGATGCCGACGACCCGGTCCCCGAGCACCCGGGACATCGCCTCCGTGACCAGGCCGGCCGGGTTGGTGAAGTTGATGACCCAGGCGTCGGGGGCGAGTTCGGCGATCCTCCGGGCGATGCGTACGGCCACGGGCACGGTCCGCAGCCCGTACGCGATGCCGCCCGCGCCCACCGTCTCCTGGCCGAGCACGCCCTCGTCGAGCGCGATCCGCTCGTCGGCCGCCCTGCCCTCCAGACCGCCGACCCGGATCGCCGAGAACACGAAGTCCGCCCCGCGCAGCGCCTCGTCCAGATCCGTCGTC
The DNA here is from genome assembly GCF_042889835.1 of Streptomyces sp. NPDC002463. Lineage (NCBI taxonomy): Bacteria > Bacillati > Actinomycetota > Actinomycetes > Kitasatosporales > Streptomycetaceae > Streptomyces > Streptomyces sp. NPDC002463. Next base: position 220,904 of record NZ_JBIARL010000009.1, on the reverse strand, counting down.
GCCGTCACCGCCGGCGCGTCCGGCACGCCCTCCGCCTGGTCGGCGAGGACCCGCGCGATCGCCGAGAGCCGCCCCTCGTCGAGGTCGTACAGGGTGACGTGCGTGACCCGCCCCTCGGCGTGGTCGCCGAGCAGGGCGCCGTACACCAGCGGCACCCGGAATCCGCCGCCTCCGAGAATCGTCAGTTTCATGCTCGTACGCTACTGGGACGAGTCCTCTGAGCAGCGGGATTCCGGGAGGTCGTCCACGGCGGCGTCCACATGCCGGGCGCCGCCGCGGCCCGTCGGGTGGGGGACAATGGCGCCATGTCCCGACGCAAGACCCGCCCCCGCACCTCCCCGGCCGCCGCCGTGCCCGCCGTGACCGCGGCCTCGCCCTGCCCCTGCGGACTCGACGCCGCGTACGGCGCGTGCTGCGGCCGGTTCCACTCGGGCACCGGTGGTACGGCACCCACCGCCGAGCTCCTCATGCGCTCCCGCTACAGCGCCTTCGTCGTCGGTGACGAGGCGTACCTGCTGCGCACCTGGGCGCCCGGGACGCGGCCGGGCGAGGTCGACTTCGACCCGGGGACGCGGTGGGCCGGCCTGGAGATCGAGGGGTCCACCGACGGCACCGCCTTCCACCAGCACGGAACCGTCACCTTCGTCGCCCGCTACGTCCACGGCGGTGAGGCCGGCGCCCTGCACGAGCGGAGCCGGTTCGCCCGCCACGAGGGCGCGTGGGTGTACGTGGACGGCGACTTCATCGAGTAGCGGGAACGCTCAGCGCGCGCCCGCGCCCGCCGGCACCCGTTCCCTCGGGAGCCCGTTCGCGAGGTCCTCGGCGACGATCTTCTTGGCGATGGAGTCCGTCGCCACCCGCAGCTCGGGTCCGCTGGGCCGGCCGCGCTCCTTCTCGACCTGGTCGGACAGCCAGTCGCCCCAGGCGTGGGTGATGACGTCCGCCTCGCGCTTGCCCGCCGTGGTGTGGGAGAGCAGGTTGCCGTCGCGCGTCAGGAAGCCCTCGTCGACCATCCGGTCGAAGACCGGCAGCAGGACCTCCGGCGGCACCCGGCGGCCGGCCGAGATCAGGCCCAGGCTGGCGTGCCCGACGGTCCGGGTGTAGAGCTCGACCTGCATGACCGCCCAGGCTCCGGCGAAGTCGAGCCGGGTGTCGGAGCCGATGACGATCCGGCGGGCCGTGTCCATGTCCTGGCGGCGCAGGATGCGGCCGACGGAGAGTTCGAGGAGCTTCTCCGAGTCGCCGGACATGGTGGGGGAGCCGAAGCCCTCGCCCATGTCGGGGGCGGCGGAGCGGGCCGAGTCGCGCAGCTCCACCTGCTTGAGGAAGAGGGCGACGACGAAGCCGACGGCCGCGACCGGCACCGTCCAGAGGAAGACGGTGTGCAGGGTGTCGGCGTAGGCCTGGACGATCGGTGCCGCGATCCGGTCCGGGAGCCGGTGCAGGCCGGCGGGGTTCTGGGCGGCCTGCGCGATTCCGGCCGGGTCGATGCCGAGGCTCCTGGCGATGGTGCCGGCCTCGACGAGGCCCGAGGCGAGGTTGGGCTTGAGGGAGTTGGTGTAGATCGTGCCGAAGACGGCCGTGCCGAAGGAGCTGCCGAGGGTGCGGAAGAAGGTGACGCCGGAGGTGGCGGTGCCGAGGTCGGCGTATTCGACGGTGTTCTGCACCGCGATGGTCAGGACCTGCATGCACAGGCCGATGCCGGCGCCGAGGACGAACATGTACAGCGACTCCAGCCAGGTGCCGCTGTCCGGTCCCATGAGGGAGAGCAGGTAGAGGCCGATGCCCATCACCAGGCAGCCGACGATCGGGAAGATCCGGTAGCGGCCGGTCTTGCTGACGTAGTTGCCGCTGAAGATGGAGGCGATGAGCAGGCCGATGACCATGGGGAGCGTGCGGATGCCGGACATGGTCGCCGACTCCCCGTCGACGTACTGCAGATAGGTCGGCAGGAAGGTCATCGCGCCGAGCATGGCGAAGCCGACGACGAAGCTGAGCACCGAGCAGACGGTGAAGACCGGGTTGCGGAACAGCCGCATGGGCAGCATGGGTTCGGCCGCCCGGGTCTCGACCCAGCAGAACAGGCCCAGGGCGACGATGCCGCCCGCGAAGAGCCCGATGATGACGCCGGAGCTCCAGGCGTACTCGTTGCCGCCCCAACTGGTCGCCAGGATCAGGGCGCTGGAGCCGACGGCGACGAGCGCGATGCCGGCGTAGTCGATGACCGGCCGGCTCGCGGAGCGTACCGAGGGGATCGAGCGGGCGGCGGCGATGACGACGAGGATCGCGATGGGGACGTTGACGTAGAAGGCCCAGCGCCAGCTGAGGTGGTCGGTGAACAGGCCGCCGAGGAGCGGTCCGATGACGGTCGAGACGCCGAACACGGCGCCGATCGCGCCCTGGTACTTGCCGCGTTCGCGCAGCGGGATCACATCGGCGATGAGCGCCATCGAGGTGACCATCAGGCCGCCGGCACCGACGCCCTGGAGACCGCGCCAGACGATCAGCAGGGTCATGTTGGTGGCGAGTCCGCAGAGGAACGAGCCGGTGATGAAGACGACCGCGGAGATCTGGAAGATCACCTTGCGGCCGAAGAGGTCGCCGAACTTGCCGACGAGGACGGTCGCGACCGTCTCCGCGAGCAGGTAGGAGGTGACCACCCACGACATGTGGGCGGCGCCGCCCAGGTCCGAGACGATCGTGGGCAGGGCGGTGCCGACGATCGTCTGGTCGAGGGCGGCGAGGAGGACGCCCAGCATGATCGTGCCGAAGACGATGTTGCGGCGGCGGCTGTCGAGCACGGGTGGCTCGGTGGCGGCCGAGGGCGCGGGCGCTGCGTCGCTGGTCGTGGTCACTCTCGCAGCGTCACACCGCCACGGTCCTCACGCATGCGGGGGACGGCCGAACAGGCGCACCTGTCAGGGGGTGACGGGCAGCTTGGGGTGGTGCTTGGCGAGGATCTTGTTCGCCCGGGCGAGGGCGGCGAGCGCGTGCTCGCGGTCCGCCCGGTCCTCCGCGCAGAGCGGTCCCCGGAAGCGGTACACCTCGCGCGCCGCGCAGTCCGCGTCGACCTCGGCCTGGAGGACGTGCAGCGGCAGGCAGGCGCCGATCATCGCGGCCACGCTGTCGGGGATCGGGACGGGAACGAGGCGCGAGGGCGAGGTGATCACGGGTCAGTCCTAGTCGGTCCGGGGAGGGTAAGGAAGGGTCTCCTCTCCATACGTACCGGATCGGCGTCCGGGTTCCGGCACGGCGATGTCGCGGGCGGGCAACGGCCGGGCGCGTCCGAGGAGCGCCGCGCGGGTCCCGGGGGGAGCGGACCGGGCGGGGGCGCGGGCCGGTGCCGGACGCGTTCCCGCAGGTACGGGGGCGGGCGACGGCCGTCGTGTCGTGCACGATCTCTGCGTATCGCTCGAATGTTCATCGAACGTGTTGCCGGTTCGAGGTGTCGGCGGCGGGTCTCGCGGCCGTCGAATGTGTGGCATCTCACGTTGCGGCGCGCCGGTTTCCCGGAGTGCGTTTCCGCGGCTGGGCGAGGACCTCGGTCAGGTCGTACGAGACGGGCTCGTCCAGCTGTCCGTAGCCGCAGGACTCCGGCGTCCGGTCCGGGCGCCACCGCTTGAACTGCGCGGTGTGGCGGAATCGCTCGCCCTCCATGTGGTCGTAGCCGACCTCGCAGACCCGCTCCGGCCGCAGCGCCACCCACGACAGGTCCTTCTTGCCCGACCAGCGGCTCGGCGCGCCCGGAAGCCGCGCCCCCTCGTGCGCCGCCTCCTCCGTCCACGCCTCCCACGGGTGCCCGTCCGGCGGGTCCATCCGGAGCGGCTCCAGCTCCTCGACGAGCTCGGCGCGGCGGGCGGCGGTGAAGGCCGAGCAGACGCCGACGTGCTGGAGGGTGCCCCGGTCGTCGTACAGGCCGAGCAGCAGCGAGCCGACCACGGGACCGCTCTTGTGGAAGCGGTATCCGGCCACGACGACGTCGGCCGTCCGCTCGTGCTTGATCTTGTACATGAGGCGGGCGTCCGGCCGGTACGGCAGGTCGAGCGGCTTGGCGATCACCCCGTCGAGCCCGGCGCCCTCGTACTGCTGGAACCACCGCTCCGCGAGCCCGGGGTCCCGGGTCGCCGGCGCCAGGTGGACCGGCGCGTCGACCCCGTCGAGGACGCGCTCCAGGGCGGAGCGGCGCTCGCTCAGCGGGGTGTCGAGCAGGGACTCGTCCCCGAGGGCGAGCAGGTCGAAGGCGATGAACCGGGCCGGGGTGGTCTCGGCGAGCAGGCGGACCCGGGAGTCGGCCGGATGGATCCGCTCGGAGAGCCGGTCGAAGTCGAGGCGGCCGCCTTGCTCGATGACGATCTCCCCGTCGACGACGCAGCGCTCCGGCAGCCGGGCCGCGAGCGCCTCGACCAGGTCGGGGAAGTAGCGGGTGAGCGGCTTGCCCGTACGGCTGCCGATGACGAGCTCCGTCCCGTCCCGGTGCACGATCGCGCGGAAGCCGTCCCACTTCGCCTCGTACTGCATCCCCGGCGGGATCCGCTTCACGGGCTTGGCGAGCATCGGTTTCACGGGCGGCATCACCGGAAGGTCCATGGGGCGATTGTCTGGTATGCGGGAGTTGTCGGCGAGCCCTAGGCTGACCCGCATGGCAGGCAAGGCGGCAGCGGTGGAACTCGAGGTCGGCGACCGGACCGTGCGGGTCTCCAACCCCGACAAGGTGTACTTCCCCGAACCCGGCTACACCAAGATGGACCTGGTCCGGTACTACCTGGCCGTGGGCGACGGCGTCACCCGCGCCCTGCGGAACCGCCCCACGACCCTGGAGCGCTATCCCGACGGGGTGACCGGCGAGTCCTTCTTCCAGAAGCGCGCCCCCAAGTACCTGCCCGACTGGATCCCGACGGCCCGCATCACCTTCCCCAGCGGCCGGTCGGCCGACGAGATGTGCCCCACCGAGCCGGCCGCCGTGCTCTGGGCGGCCAACCTCGGCGCCGTCACCTTCCATCCCTGGCCGGTGCGCCGGGACGACACCGACCACCCCGACGAACTCCGCATCGACCTCGACCCGCAGCCCGGCACGGACTACGCCGACGCCGTCCGCGCCGCCCACGAGCTCCGCGCGGTCCTCGACGAGCACGGACTGCGCGGCTGGCCGAAGACCTCGGGCGGCCGGGGCCTCCACGTCTTCGTGCCGATCGCCCCCGAGTGGACGTTCACCCAGGTCAGGCGGGCGGTGATCGCCTGCGGCCGGGAGCTGGAGCGGCGGATGCCGGACCGGGTCACGATCAACTGGTGGAAGGAGGAGCGGGGTGAGCGGATCTTCGTCGACTACAACCAGGCGGCCCGGGACCGCACGATCGCCTCCGCCTACTCCGTACGCCCCCGGCCGCACGCCCCCGTCTCGGCGCCGCTGCGGTGGGAGGAGATCGACGAAGCCGTGCCGAGGGACTTCGACATCAGGACGATGCCGACGCGGTACGCGGAGGTCGGCGACGTCCACGCGGACATGGACGACGAGCGGTTCAGTCTGGAGTCGCTGCTCGAACTGGCCCGGCGGGACGAGGCGGAACACGGTCTGGGCGACCTGCCGTACCCGCCGGAGTACCCGAAGATGCCGGGCGAACCCAAGCGGGTGCAGCCGAGCCGGGCGAAGGGGGAGGAGCCCGGGGAGAAGTAGGGAGAGGGCCGGGACGCTTCCGGGTGGGCGTCGCCGGCCCTCGATCTTCACTCTAAAACAACACGAACGATCGTGCTAGCATTTTTTCATCGTCAGGACGACCGAGGAGATCCGGCATGTACCCGATGGCTCCGCTCATCCGCACCGCCCTGAACACCACCGCCCGCCTCGCCCCCGGCACGGCCGGCCGCTGGGCCTTCCACCTCTTCGTCCGGCCGCTCGGCAGGGCCCCGGTGAAGCCGGGGGAGCGGGAGCTCCTCGCCGCCGCCCGCACCGGGACCCTCCACGTGCGCGGCAAGGAGGTCGTCACCTACGCCTGGGGCGACGGCCGGCGGCCCGTCCTGCTCGTGCACGGCTGGTCCTCCCGCGCCTCGCGGCTCGGGGCCTTCGCCGAGGAGCTCCTCGCGCGGGGATACAGCCCGGTCGCCTTCGACGGGCCCGGGCACGGCGAATCCTCCGGCAAGGCCACCAACATCGTCGAATACCGCGAGATCATCCGGGAGTTGCACGTCCGGCACGGCGACTTCGAGGCCGTCGTCGCCCACTCCTTCGGCGTCCTCGCCTCCCTCTTCGCCCTCCGCGACGGCGTCCGCACGGCCCGCTTCGTCGGCCTCGGCGGCGTCGGCTCCTTCGACCTGCTCATGGAGGGCTTCCGGGCCGGACTCGGCCTGGACGACCGGGTCGTGCGGGCCGTGCGCCGGTATGTCGAGCGGCGGCTCGTCCCCGGTGAGCCGGGCGTCTGGGACCGCTTCGGCGCCGACCACGCCCCGCACGAACTCGGCGCGCCCGTCCTGCTGTTCCACGACGAGGACGACGACATGGTGCCCCTGGCCCAGGCGCGGTTCCTCGCCCGCGCCCACGGCGAGAGGGCCCGGCTCGTCGTCACCCGGGGCCTCGGTCACCGCCGTATCCTCACGGATCCCGGCGTCGTGGCCGCGGCGGTGGAGTTCGCGACGGCGGGTGCCGTCGCATCCGAGCGTGTCAGTCTGCGCTGAGCGCCGCCCGGCCCTTCTCCGTGGCCGAGGACAGCAGACGGGCCGTGATGCCCCGCTCGGCGCGGGTGTACGTGCCGGGGTCGCCGAGCAGCAGGGAGTGGGCGTTGGCCGCCTCCATGAGGGCGATCACCTCGAAGGCCAGCTGCTCCACGTCCAGGTCCTCGGTGAACTCCCCGACGGCACGCGCTTCCGTCAGGGCCCCCTCCACGTACGCCGTCCAGTCGCGGCGGGTCCCTGCGACGGCGTCGTGGACCGGGCCCGTGCGGGCGTCGAACTCGGCCGCGACCGCGTAGAAGAAGCAGCCGCCGGTGAAGACCCGGTCCGATGAGTACGCGAGCCAGTTCCGGCACAGCTCGCGCACCCGCCGGGCGCCCGGCGGCAGGTCCTTCAGCGGGGTGACGACGCGGTCGGCGAAGACGGCGACGGCGGCCCTGACGGTGGCGAGCTGCAGCTCCTCCTTGGAGCCGAAGAGGGCGAAGACGCCGCTCTTGCTCAGCTCCAGCTCGGTCGCGATCCGGCCGAGCGACAGGCCTTCGAGCCCCTCGACCGAGGCGATGTCCATCGTCCGGCCGAGGACGAGGCGCCGGGTCTGGTTGCCCCGCTCGACACGTCCGTCCCGCTTGGTCCCGGTGCCGCTTCCCGTGCTGCCGCTCATGCCCCCATCGTACTGAACGCACGACCGTGCGGACATCTCGGTGCAGCCCCGGAGGCCGGCGGCCTCGGCGGTTTCCCGGCCCGCTCGCCCGGTCCCGGCGGCTACCCCGCCCGCTCGCCCGGCTCCCGGCGCTCCGCCGGGGCGAGCAGCAGCACCTCGAGGGCCCGCGCGCAGGCCCGCGCCTGCGCCAGGTACCAGTCGAGCCGCGCGTCGGTGATCAGATCGGAGGCTCCCCGGACCGAGAGCGCGAACCTCGCGTGCCCCGCCCGTCCCAGGACCGGCACGGCCAGCGCCCGGACCGCGTGGGCCGGCTCGCCGTCGTCGAGGGCGAACCCCGCCTCCCGTACACGCGCCGACTCGGCGGTGAGAGGGGCGGGTTCCTCGTCCGCCCGGGGCCAGGCGAGCAGCACCTTCCCGAGCGCCGTCGAGTGCAGCGGCCGCCGCAGTCCCACCCTCGGGGCCACCGGGCCGCCCGCCACGATCACCGCGTGCGGACCGCTGCGCAGCGCCAGGTCGGCGGTCGCGCCCGTCCGCTCGGCGAGATCGGCCAGCTCGGGACCCGCCCGGTGCAGCCCCCGCTGGTGGTACGAGAGCCGGCCCAGCTCGGTCATCGCCGGGCCGAGCCGGTAGCGCGCGGTCCTGGCGTCCTGCTCCAGGAAGCCCGCGCCGAGCAGGGTGCGGGCCAGCCGGTGCGCCGTCGAGGTGGAGAGCCCGAGCCGGCGCGCGAGGTCGGAGGCGCTCAGGTCGGGCCCGTTGTCGTGGAAACAGTGCAGCACGTCCAGTGCGCGGCGGACCGCCTGGGCGCCCGCCGGGGGTCGGACGATGCCGGCCTCGGTCGTCATAGGGTTCGCTCCCCGTGGGTGATCGTGCCCCCACGCTCCCACATGGCGGGAGCCGGATCAGGCGCTCGACGGGGTCGGAAACACACCGTTCATACGCGATTCCGGCCGACCGGAACGCCGCTCCCGGCGCGATGTATGCGCCATTGATCGAACGTTGATGGCGCGTTTACGGCCCCCGGGCAGGCTGTCGGTCATGGATACCGACGTGCTGACCGCCCCCGACCTCTCCTGGCGTGAGAACGCCCTGTGCGCCCAGGCGGGCCCGGAGTTCTTCTTCCCGGCCCCCGGTTCGTCGACGCGCGAGGCGAAGCAGCTGTGCGGGGCGTGCGAGGGGCGCCTCGCGTGCCTGGAGTACGCCCTGGCCCACGACGAGCGGTTCGGGGTGTGGGGCGGGCTCTCCGAGAAGGAGCGCGGGCGGCTCAAGCGGCGGAGCCGCTGAACCGCCCGGCCGCCCCGGCGGGCGGCTCAGCCGGCCGCGCGCGCGGCCATCCGGGCCTTGCGGGCCGCGAGCTTCTCGTCGAACTTGCTCGCCTCGCTGTCGAGGCCGTTCATGTAGAGCCCCAGCTCCTCCTGGGCGCGCAGGCCGTCCGGGCCGAGGCCCTCGATCTGGAGGACCTTGAGGAAGCGCAGGACGGGCTGGAGGACGTCGTCGTGGTGGATGCGCATGTTGTAGATCTCGCCGATCGCCATCTGCGCGGCCGCCCGCTCGAAGCCCGGCATGCCGTGTCCGGGCATCCGGAAGTTGACGACGACGTCCCGCACGGCCTGCATGGTCAGGTCGGGGGCGAGCTCGAAGGCCGCGCCCAGCAGGTTGCGGTAGAAGATCATGTGCAGGTTCTCGTCGAGCGCGATGCGGCCGAGCATCCGGTCGCAGACCGGGTCGCCGGACTGGTGGCCGGTGTTGCGGTGCGAGATGCGGGTGGCGAGCTCCTGGAAGGCCACGTACGCGACGGAGTGCAGCATCGAGTGCCGGTTGTCGGACTCGAAGCCCTCGCTCATGTGCGCCATCCGGAACTGCTCCAGCTTGTCCGGGTCGACGGCGCGCGAGGCGAGCAGGTAGTCGCGCATCACGATGCCGTGCCGGCCCTCCTCGGCGGTCCAGCGGTGCACCCAGGTGCCCCAGGCGCCGTCGCGGCCGAAGAGGCTGGCGATCTCGTGGTGGTAGCTCGGGAGGTTGTCCTCGGTGAGCAGGTTGACGACGAGGGCGATCTTGCCGATGTCGGTGACCTTGGACTGCGACGGCTCCCAGGCCTCGCCGTCCTCGAAGAAGCCGGGGAAGTTCCGGCCGTCGGACCACGGCACGTACTCGTGCGGCATCCAGTCCTTGGTGACCTTCAGGTGCCGGTTGAGCTCCTTCTCCACGACCTCTTCCAGTGCATAGAGCAGCCGTGCGTCGGTCCACCCTGCCGAGCTGTCGAGGGAGGGAGAGGTGAGCGTCACGGGAACTCCTGGGGACGGAGAAGGGCATACGGGCATACCTACGGATTCGTAGGTTACGAGACCGTAGGTTAAGCCTCCGTAAGGCGTCGGCCAAGCCCGCCCCGGCGATGTCCGATTACATTCCGTTATGCGTGCAGCTCCGGCGGGGTGCCGGAGACGCAGGTCACGTCCTGTCCGGCGTCCGTCGGTCAAGCGGCCGACTACACAGCGCAGATGTCCGGCGGCTCGGAGCGAGTGATCGGCGCCTCACAGCAGATGGTCGGCCGCCCCGGCCTTCACGGCCGAGATGAGCGCCCGCAGCGCCTCCACGGAGTCGGTGACGTACTCGCCGGGGGAGAGCGTCGAGCCGATGTAGGCGCGGCCGGAATCGTCGAGCCCGAAGCGGAAGCAGTTGGCGCCCTCGCTGCAGAAGGCCTCGTCCCAGTCGATCGCGGAGGCGGTGGGGGCGGACGGGGCGGTGGGGGCGGCGGTCGTGACGTTCATGGTGTGGGGGGTCCTTCACAGGTCCTGGGATATGGCGCGGACGAACGCGCGTGATTCGGTCGTGGACAGGGCGAGCCCGCGCAGCCGGTCCAGCAGGCCGCGGTACCGGCGCAGTTGCATGTCGGTGTCGAGCAGGAGCGAGCCGTGGGAGGAGTCGAGCTGCACGGTGTCGAGCTGCGGCACCGCTGCGGACACATAGGTGAACGACTGGCCCGCCCCGGGGAAACCCCCCGCGGCGAACGGGATGACGCGTACGGAGACGGTGTCGCGCTCGGTGTGGGCCAGGATGTGCTCCAGCTGCGCCCGCGCGACCTTCGCTCCGCCGAACTGCATGCGCAGCGCGGCCTCGTGGATCACGGCCTCGTACCGTACCGGCCGGTCGCCCTCCAGGATCTGCCGACGGCGCAGCCGCAGGGCGAGCCGGGACTCCAGGTCGGGTCCCGGCAGAGGGGGGACGGCGGTGTCGAAGACGGCCCGGGCGTGCTCCTCGGTCTGCAGGAGGCCCGGGATGTGGGTGGTGACGGAGGTCTCCAACTCCGAGGCGTGGAACTCCAGTTCGGCGAGGTCGAGGAGGGCGGGCGGGAGCAGTCCGCGGTGCTCCTCCCACCAGCCCCGGTCCCGTTCCCTGGCCATGCCGGCGAGGAGGTCGACGAGCCCGGTGTCCGGGCAGCCGTAGTTGAAGGCGAGGGTGCGGACGCGCTCGGGGCTGATCCCGAAGCGGCCCGACTCGATGTTGGGGATGCGAGTGCGGTCGACGCCCAGGAGGGCGGCGGCCTGCTGGGCCGACATCCCCGACTGTTCGCGCAGTTTGCGCAGTTCGCTCCCGAGGCGCTGCTGTCGCGCGGTCGGGCTGCTCCTGGGTGGCACGCTCCGCATCCCCTTCGCTCTGTGACGGCGTGGCCCGCGGCGGGCCGCCGATATGGCCGGAATGGTACGAGTGCCCGCAAGGTGTAGCACTGTGCTCCGGTCGTGCGCTACGGTCGGTAGTGCAAGTCTCACACGGGGCTACCGAGCTCGTGTGCAGGACCCCCCATGCACCAGGAAATGTGAGCAAACCGATGAAGGGCGCCCTGCGTTGCCTCCCGACCGCCGCCGCGGCCGGGCCCGTACCTCCCGCCACGGAGAACCTCAGCTACTCGATGCTGCTCCCCGGCGGCGCCTACTGCGCGGGACACGCGCGCGAGGCGGTCCACTCGCTCCTCACCCGGCACGGCCTCTCCGACCTCTGCGAGACCGCCGTCCTCGCGGCCTCCGAACTCGTCTCGGCCGCCTACCGGTTCACCCCCGACCGGGAGATGATCCTGCGCGTCCGCTGGCGGTTCGAGGCGTTGCGGATCGTCCTCTACGACCAGCACCCGGCCCATGCCGCACCCCGCGCGGCCGAGGAATGCCGCGACCGCCGCAGCCGCAGCATGTGGCTGCTGGCCGCGGCGGTCGACGCGCACGGCGGGGACTGGGGGCTCGCCCCCGTGCTCACCCCCGGAGGGGGAACCAAGTCCTGGGCGTTACTCCACCGCTAGGACCCGTCCGTCAGGACCCGTCCTGAGGATCACGCCGGGCTCGGGGCCGTCCCCCTGACCTCCTCCGCCGTCGTGGGCCGCAGCTCCCCGTCGAGCAGCAGCCAGCGGGTGATCCCCAGCGACTCCAGGAAGGCCACGTCGTGGCTCGCCACGATCAGCGCCCCCTCGTAGGCGTCGAGGGCCGCCGTCAGCTTCCGCACCGACGCCATGTCCAGGTTGTTCGTCGGCTCGTCCAGCATCAGCAGCTGCGGAGCCGGCTCCGCGAGGAGCAGCGCCGCGAGCGTCGCCCGGAACCGCTCCCCGCCCGACAGGGTGCCGACCGGCTGATCGGCCCGCGCCCCACGGAACAGGAGCCGCGCGAGCCGGGCCCTGATCACGTTCGCCGTCGCCTCGGGGGCGAAGCGGGCCACGTTCTCCACCACGCTCAGTCCGTCGTCGAGCACGTCGAGCCGCTGCGGCAGGAAGCGCAGCGGCACCCGTGCGTCCGTCTCGCCCGCCAGCGGCTCGAGCTCCCCGGCGATGGTCCGCAGCAGCGTCGTCTTCCCGGCGCCGTTCCGCCCGACCAGCGCGATCCGCTCGGGACCGCGCAGTTCGAACGCGCCGTCGACCCGCGCCCCGTAGCGCAGCTCCAGGTCCCGCAGGTGCAGGACCTCGCGGCCCGGCGGCACCGAGGTGCGCGGCAGCTCGACGCGGATCTCGTCGTCGTCCCGTACCGCCTCCACGGCCGCGTCGAGTCGCTCCCGCGCCTCCGAGAGGCGCTCGGTGTGCAGCGTGCGCTGCTTGCCGGCCGTGACCTGGGCGTCGCGCTTCCGCCCGTTCGCCACGATCTTGGAGGCGACCTTGTTCTCGGAGCTCTTCTGTCCGTACCGCTTGCGGCGCGCCAACTTCATGTGGGTGTCCGCGAGTTCGCGCTTCTGGCGCTGTACGTCGGCCTCGGCGACCCGCACCATCCGCTCCGCGGCCTCCTGTTCGGCGGCGAGCGCCGACTCGTACGCGGACCAGCTGCCGCCGTACCAGGTGACCTCGCCGTCACGCAGGTCGGCGATCTGGTCGACCCGCTCCAGGAGCTCCCGGTCGTGGCTGACCACGACCAGGACCCCGGACCACTTCTCCACCGCCTCGTACAGCCGGGCGCGGGCGTGCAGGTCCAGGTTGTTGGTGGGCTCGTCGAGCAGCAGCACGTCGGGCCGGGCGAGCAGCAGCGCGGCGAGGCGCAGCAGCACGGACTCGCCGCCCGAGATCTCGCCCACGGTCCGGTCCAGGCCGACGTGGTCGAGCCCGAGCTGGTCGAGGACGGCCCGGGCCCGCTCCTCCACGTCCCAGTCGTCGCCGATCGCGGTGAAGTGCTCCTCCGCGGGGTCGCCCGCCTCGATGGCGTGCAGGGCGGCCCGCTTGCCGGCGATGCCGAGGATCTCGTCCACCCGCCGCGAGGTGTCCAGGACCGGGTTCTGCGGGAGGTACCCGAGCTCACCGGTGACCTTGACCGTGCCCTCCAGCGGGGTCAGTTCGCCCGCGAGCAGCTTCAGGAGCGTGGACTTGCCGGAGCCGTTGAGCCCGACGAGCCCGGTACGGCCGGGACCGACCGAGAGCCGGAAGTCGTCGAGGACGGTGGTGCCGTCCGGCCAGGAGAAGGAGAGGGCGGAGCAGGTGATGAAGGTGGGGTGATGCGCCATGCAGGCCTCCGGGTCGCGCAAGCGTGAAAAGGGAGCAACGCGGGAGACACCGGGGCGCGGGCAGTGGAAGGAACGGCTCGTACGCCGAGGTCGAGAACGGCACACGCGGCACAGGGGGCACGCGCGGCTCGGTGTCTCGCAACCTCAGACGAGCAACGTCCTTCTCCGATCGGGTGACGACAAGGTCAGGAACGACCGTACGCCCCGGCCGGGAGGAGCGGCAAACGGATTAACGTCACGGGCGCTCGCGGAGCAGCTCCGCGAGGTCCTGGTCCCAGTCCAGGTACTGGTGCTCGCGGCCCGCCGGCACCAGGTGCTGCGAGCGCTCCAGGAAGCGGCGCAGCTCGGAGGTCCGCACATGGACCATGGCCACCCCCTCCGGGGCGTGGAACTCGACCACCGTGCGGTCGAACCCGTACGGACGCAGGCGCACGTCCCCGACCCCGGCCGGGCGCTCGACGCCCTGGACGAGCAGCTCGCGCGCGAAGGCCCAGGAGACCTCGACGCCCTCCAGGGTGGCCGGCGGCGGAAACGCCATGCTCACGGCGTACGGATCCTCGCGGTCGTACCGCAGGGTGGCGGGGACGGTCTCCATCCGGGGCGCGGACGCGACCAGACGGGCCTGCACGGCCTGCTCGATGACGGCGGACAAGACCGGCTCCTCTCACGCGGGCTTCGGATCCTGTGCGTCTCCCCGACACCAGGGCACCTGACACCCCTCAAGACGATCGGGAGGACCGGAACGTGCACTCCGGTACCACGTGAGTTGCGTCACCGGTCTTCCGGGACGTCGTCGTCGTCCGGTTCCGCGCAGGGGCCCGAGTGGTCGCAGTACGGCTGGTTGCCCGAGGCGCCGCAGCCGCAGAGCATCGCCCGGGTCTCGTGGCGGTCGCCGTGGGCGCCGGTCACCAGGAGGTCGCCGCGGACCACCAGCTGGCCGGCGGGCGTGCGCCGGACCGTGGTGGGGGAGTCCGGCTGCTCGGCGACGGCGTCCTCGGGACGGTGGTGGTACTGGAGCGCCCCGGAGGGGCAGCGCCGGACCACCTCCGCGACCCGGTCGGGGTCGGCGGCGTCGGGCAGCACCCACGGGCGCCGGGACGTGTCGAAGACCTCCGGCAGGCCGCGGACGCACTCCGCCGCGTGCAGACAGCGGCGCGGCTCGAACGTGACGGTGATGCCCTCGCCCTCGTACTCCTTGAGGCGGGGCCGTTCCTCCGTCGTACCTTCACCTTCCGTCATGCGACCCAGCCTAGGAACGCCGGGCCGAGGACGCACCCTGGACGCCGACCGGCCCGGGGCACTAGCTTCCGGCGCCATGACGTCCATGGGGAAGACGAGACGAACGATGTCGGTGGGGCTGATCGGGGCGGCGCTCGCGCTGACCCTGGCCGCCCCGGCGCGGGCCGGGGAGACCCCCACGGCCGCGGCCGGCTGGCAGCTCACACCGACAGGCACCGACGCCCGCTTCCGGGGCCTCGCGCCGGTCGACCGGAGGACCGCGTGGGCCGCGGGCTCCAAGGGCACGGTGCTGCGCACCACCGACGGCGGCCGCAGCTGGCGGAACGTGTCGCCGGCCGGAGCGGGCGACCTGGAGTTCCGCGACGTCGAGGCCTTCGACGCCCGCCGGGCCGTCGTCCTCGCCATCGGGGAGGGCGAGGCCTCCCGCGTGCTGCGCACCGAGGACGGCGGTGCCACCTGGACCGAGTCCTTCCGCAACACCGACGCGCGCGCCTTCTACGACTGCATGACCTTCTTCGACCACCGGCACGGACTCGCCCTGAGCGACCCGGTCGACGGGAAGTACCGCATCCTCTCCACCCGCGACGGCGGCCGCTCCTGGGAGGTCCTGCCGAGCGCCGGGATGCCCGACGCGCTCCCCGGCGAGGCGGGCTTCGCCGCGAGCGGCCAGTGCCTCGTGTCGGCCGGCCCCCGGGACGTGTGGCTCGCCACGGGCGGCGGCGCCACCGCGCGCGTGCTCCACTCCGCCGACCGGGGACTGAACTGGACGGCCACCGACACGCCGATCCCGGCCGGCGACCCGGCCCGCGGCGTCTTCGGGCTCGCCTTCCGCGACCGTACGCACGGCATCGCCGTCGGCGGCGACTACCGCAAGGACCAGCCGTCCCCTTCGGCCGGCGCGGTCAGCACCGACGGCGGACGCACCTGGAACCCCTCGGCGACCCCGCCGCCCGCCTACCGCTCCGGCGTCGCCTGGCTCCCGCACGGCAAGGCGGCCGCGCTTGCCGTCGGCCCGACCGGCACCGACCTCACCACCGACGGCGGCCGCACCTGGCGCACGGTCGACACCGGCTCGTACGACACGGTCGACTGCACCGCGGACGGCTCCTGCTGGGCCTCCGGCGAGAAGGGCCGCATCGCCCGCCTCGCCACGAAGGACTAGGAGGGCAGCTCCTCCCGGTACGCGGCGATCCCGTCGGCCGTCTTGGTCGCGTAGAACTCCGTGATCCGGTACGCGCACACGCCCTCGGCGCTGAACGGGTCGGCCGCCGCGATCTTCTCGATCTCCGCGCGGTCGACCCCGGCGGCCAGGATGATCCCGCCGTCCCGCGGGTTCTTCCGACCCGACGCCAGGAACACGCCGGCGGCGTACTGCGCGTCCAGCCATTCGACGTGCGCGTCGAGCAGCGCGTCCACCCGCTCGATCGGCGCGGTGTAGGTCAATTCGAGAATGAACATGATCGCCAGGCTACCCGTGCCGACCGGCGGCCGTTCGGCGTACGACCGGTCCCACGTACGGCCCACCGGGCGCGCCGCCGGCCGGGCAACCGCGAACGGGGCTGCCCCAATGACCGGGCACCACGCCCCGGGGCCCCGGGGCGCGGTGCCCCAGGAGAGTCTCCCCGTGAAGCGTTCCCCGTTCCCGCGCACGCGCGTCGCCGTCGGCGCCTCCCTGCTCGTCCTCGGCCTGGGCCTGGCGAGCGCCGCGCCCGCGATCGCGGTCTCGGGCCCGGGCGAGGTGAAGGACAAGAACGTCGTCCAGACCGACCACCTCACCGAGCAGGCCGCCTTCAAGGCCGCCCGCGCCGCGCTCTCCGCGGCCGCCCGCGCCGGCCGGCACGTCAGCGTCGCCGTCGTCGACCGCGACGGCAACACCATCGTCGTCCTGCGCGGCGACGGATCGGGTCCGCACACCTACGAGTCCGCGCAGCGCAAGGCGTACACCGCCGCGTCCTTCAACGCCCCGACCTCGGTCCTGGTCGGCCGCCTCCAGCAGAACCCGACCCTGGCCGACATCCCGGGCACGCTGTTCCTCGCCGGCGGCCTGCCGATCCACTACCACGGCGCCCCGATCGCCGGCATCGGCGTGGCCGGAGCGCCGAGCGGCCCGACGGACGAGGCGTTCGCCGCGGCGGGAATCGCGGCCATCAGCCTCCGAAGCCTCTGACCGCATCCGTGCGCCCGGGGGCCGCCGTAGGGTGGGCCCCATCATGACGATCATCGGGATTCCGGCGGGCTGGCCCGCCGACGAGGACGCCGCGCGGGACGTGCAGCGGGAGTTGCGGGGGCGGCTCGTGCTCGGGGAGAGCGGGCCGCCGCCGGGTGAGGGGCACGTCACCGGACTCGACGTGGCGTACGACGACGAGCGCGACCTCGTCGCCGCCGCGGCCGTCGTGCTCGACGCGCGCACCCTGGACGTGGTGGAGGAGGCCACGGCGGTCGGCCGGGTCTCCTTCCCGTACGTCCCCGGGCTCCTCGCCTTCCGCGAGATCCCGACCGTGCTCGCCGCGCTCGACTCCCTGAGCGCCGACCCGGGCCTCCTGGTCTGCGACGGCTACGGCCTCGCCCACCCGCGCCGCTTCGGCCTCGCCAGCCACCTCGGCGTCCTCACCGGCCGCCCGTCGATCGGCGTCGCCAAGAACCCCTTCACCTTCACCTACGAGCAACCCGGCGACGCGCGCGGCGACTTCACCCCGCTCCTCGCCGGCGGGGAGGAGGTCGGCAGGGCCCTGCGCACCCAGGCAGGCGTCAAGCCCGTGTACGTCTCCGTGGGCCACCGCGTCTCCCTCGACAACGCCTGCGCCCACACCCTGCTCCTCTCCCCGCGCTACCGGGTGCCCGAGACCACCCGTCACGCCGACTCCCTCTGTCGCAGAGCACTCAAGGAGGCGCAGGAATCACTCGGGTCACTCGGGTCCGTCTGAGTATCCCGGGTGAGTACCTGTACGGATACCCGTTGTCGTACCCCCGCGGCAGAGTGGTGCCCATGACAGCTCGCGTTCCCGCAACCCGTGGTCTCGGCGCCGCACTTGCCGTCGCCGGGGCCTCCGCCCTCGCCTGGGCCTGCGCCATCCTGTACGTCGTCGCGGACTGGACGCTGGGATGATCGGGCGTCTGCGCTGCCTCGTCCTCGACTGCCCCGACGCCCGTGAACTGGCCCTGTTCTACCAGGGGTTGCTGGGCGGCGAGATCGAGTGCCCCGATCCGGCGCTCGCCGTCGGAGAAGGGTCCGCCGTGCTCTGCGACGCGGGCGGCCCGGTGCTCGCCTTCCAGAGCGTGGCCGACCACCATCCGCCCGTCTGGGGCGCGCCCGAGCAGCAGTTCCACCTGGACGTACGGGTCGGGGACCCGGCCGCCGCCCACGCGGCCGTGCTCGCGCTCGGCGCCACTCCGCTCGACGGGGGCGAGGCGCCCACCTGGCGCGTCTACGCCGATCCGGCGGGCCATTTCTTCCGCCTCGTCGCTCCCTGAGACCGCGCCCCGGGGCGGGAACGGTGCGGCGCCGCCGGCCGTTGGGCGGGCATGGTGATGATGGTGAGCCTGATGGTCACGGCGGTGATCGTCCTGATCCCGTTCCTCTTGGCGGCCGCCCGGCACGTGGTGCTGCGGACCGGCAGACCGAAGTGGGTGCGCCATGTCCTGGCCGCCCGCGCCAAGGATGACGCGGACGGAGCGGGTGTCACCGTCACCGACGAGCTGCTCTCGTTCCTGAACCCCGGCAAGCGCGTCCAGATCGAGCGCCGCCAGGAGGAACGCCTCGTCCGCCACGACGTCCAGGACGGCGCCCCGCGCCGCGTGGGCGTCGACCTGGACAGGGGGACCGCCGTGATCCGCCCCGGCGGCGACAGGGGCTAACCGCGGTGCGCGACCCGGAAGCGGATGCCCGCCGCGCGCAGGCGGTCGGTCAGGGCGTCGCCCATCGCGACGGCCGTCGTGACCTGGCCGGCCGTCTTCGGCAGGTCGTCGAAGGCGAGGCACAGGGCGGACTCGGCGAGCATCTTCGCCGTCTCGTCGTAGCCCGGGTCGCCGCCCGAGACCTCGGTGAAGACCCGCCGCCCGCCGCCCTCGCCGACGAACCGGACGGAGAACCAGCTGTGGGCGCGCCGCTCGGCCGACGGACCCCGGCCCGCGGCATAACGCTCCATCAGCCAGGAACGCACCGGCGGGAGTTGGGCGGCCGCGACGCTCGCGCCGATGGCGGCGGTGCCTCCGAGTGCCATCGGGAGGGTCTTCACGGAGGCGTAGTGCCGGTAGCGGAAGTCCGGTCCGTACCGTTCGAGGGCGGCGGCCGAGCGGGCCACGACCTGCGGGTCGAGCGTCGGCAGCGGCAGCGCCCAGGTCCCCGTCTCCCGGCTGAACCGCGGCCCGGCGAGCGGCGCGCGGGCCCGGCGGCCCACCAGGCGCGGTTCGTGCAGCCTGCGCTCGTGCGCCGCCCGCAGGATCTCCCGACCCCGGCCGAACGCGGTCAGCGCCGAGGCGAAGGTGCCGCCGGAGAAGGCCGCCCCGGCCCGCACGAAGCCGTCGACGCGCAGCGGCACGTCCTCCGGCAGCTGCCGCACCGTGAAGTACACGCCCAGGTCGTGCGGGACGGAGTCGAAGCCGCAGGCGTGCACGATCCGGGCGCCGGTCTCCCGGGCGCGCGCGTCGTGCCGTACGAACATGAGGTCCACGAACTCGGCCTCGCCCGTCAGGTCGAGATAGTCCGTGCCCGCCTCCGCGCAGGCCGCGACCAGCCCCTCGCCGTGCCAGACGTACGGCCCGACCGTGGTCGCCAGCACCCGCGCGGACTCGGCGAGTTCGCGCAGCGAGCCGGGATCGGCCGAGTCGGCGACGAGCAGCGGCAGGGCGGCGAGCCGCGGCCGGCCGGCGGCGAGCCGGTCCCGCAGCGCCTCCAGTCTGCCGAGGCTGCGCCCGGCGAGCGCCCAGCGGCAGTCCGCCGGGGCGTGCTCGGCCAGGTACTCCGCGGTGAGCTCGCCCACGAAGCCCGTCGCCCCGAAGAGGACCACGTCGTACGGTCTGGCTCCGGTCTCGCGTCCCACGCCCGCCCCTGTCTCCATCAAGACCCTCGTCTCGGCCGTACCGCGCCGCCGCGCGCGGTTGTCGTCGGCGGAGGATAGCGGAACCGGGGCGGGCTCCCGTCCCGGAGCCCGCCCCGCACAATTTCCAAGCGCTTGCTCGGCCGGGGGGCTTGTGTCGAGTGGAACACGTTCCTAGCATCTCTGGTGTTACATCATTGGTGTCACATACTCCTGGGGGCTCGATGAGCACGACGCACACCGCCCGGAACGGCCCGCTCACGGGCGTGCGCGTGGTCGAACTCGCCGGGATCGGCCCCGGCCCCTTCGCCGCGATGCTCCTCGCCGACCTCGGCGCCGACGTCGTCCGCGTCGACCGCCCCGGCGGCGCCGGGATCGGCATCGACCCTGCCCGCGACCTCACCAACCGCAACAAGCGCTCCGTCCTCGTCGACCTCAAGGCCGAGGACGGCCCCGCCACCGTGCTCGACCTCGTCGAGCGGGCCGACATCCTCGTCGAGGGCTACCGGCCCGGCGTCGCCGAACGCCTCGGCGTCGGCCCCGAGGCCTGCCTCGCCCGCAATCCGCGCCTCGTCTACGGCCGGATGACCGGCTGGGGCCAGGACGGGCCGCTCGCCCCGACCGCCGGACACGACATCGGGTACATCGCGATCACCGGCGCCCTCGGCATGATCGGCCCCGACCCGGACGGCCCGCCCACCATCCCCGCCAACCTCGTCGGCGACTACGCGGGCGGCTCCCTCTACCTCGTCATCGGCGTCCTCGCCGCCCTCCAGCACGCCCGGACGCACGGCGAGGGTCAGGTCGTCGACGCCGCCATCGTCGACGGCACGGCCCACCTCACCACCATGATCCACGCCATGCTCGCGACCGGCGGCTGGCAGGACCGCAGGGGCGTGAACCTGCTCGACGGCGGCTGCCCCTTCTACGGCGTGTACGAGACCTCCGACGGCGGCCACATGGCGGTCGGCGCCCTGGAGGAACGGTTCTACGAGGAGTTCGCCCGCCTCCTGGGCCTCGCCGACGCCGGCTCCCTCCGCCACGACCTCGCCCGCTGGCCCGAGCTGCGCAAGGCCGTCGCCGACCGCTTCCGGAGCCGTACCCGCGAGGAGTGGACCGCCGTCTTCGGCGCCTCCGACGCCTGCGTCGCTCCCGTCCTCTCCCTGCGTGAGGCCCCCGGCCACCCGCATCTGGCCGCCCGCGCCACCTTCATCGAGCGGGACGGCATCGCCCAGCCCGCCCCCGCACCCCGCTTCTCCGCCACCCCCGGCACCCTGCGTACGGGCCCCGCCCTGCCCGGTGCCGACACCGCAGAGGTCGCCCGCGACTGGGCCGTACCCGCCCTGAACACCCAGGAGCCCGAAGCATGAAGCGTCAGCTCTACACCGAGGACCACGAGGCCTTCCGCGCGGTCGTCCGCACCTTCCTGGAGAAGGAGGTGCTGCCCCACTACGAGCAGTGGGAGAAGGACGGCATCGTCTCCCGCGAGGCATGGCTCGCCGCCGGCCGGCAGGGCCTCCTCGGCCTCGCCGTCGAGGAGGAGCACGGCGGCGGCGGCAACCCCGACTTCCGGTACGCCTCCGTCCTCGCCGAGGAGTTCACCAGGGCGGCCGCGCCCGGTCTCGCCATCGGCCTGCACAACGACATCATCGGCCCGTACCTCACCAAGCTCGCCACCGACGAGCAGCGCCGCCGCTGGCTGCCCGGCTTCTGCTCCGGCGAGATCGTCACCGCCATCGCCATGACGGAACCCGGCGCCGGCTCCGACCTCCAGGGCATCCGCACCACCGCCGAGGACCACGGCGACCACTGGATCCTCAACGGCTCCAAGACCTTCATCTCCAACGGCATCCTCGCCGACCTGGTGATCGTCGTCGCGAAGACCACCCCCGAGGGCGGCGCCCGCGGCCTCTCCCTCCTGGTCGTCGAGCGCGGCATGGAGGGCTTCGAGCGCGGCCGGAACCTCGACAAGATCGGGCAGAAGTCCCAGGACACCGCCGAACTCTTCTTCAAGGACGTCCGCGTCCCCAAGGAGAACCTGCTCGGCGAGCTCAACGGCGCCTTCGTCCACCTCATGACCAACCTCGCCCAGGAGCGCCTCGCCATCGCCGTCGCGGGCATCGCCGGTGCCGAGCACCTCCTGGAGCTCACCACCCGCTACGTCAAGGAGCGCGAGGCCTTCGGCCGGCCGCTCGCCAAGCTCCAGCACGTGCGCTTCGAGATCGCGGAGATGGCCACCGAGTGCGCCGTCACCCGCACCTTCGTGGACCGCTGCATCGCCGAGCACGCCGATCCGACCGGCCTCGGACTCGACCCCGTCAACGCCTCCATGGCGAAGTGGTGGGCGACCGAGCTCCAGAAGCGGGTCGCCGACCGCTGCCTGCAACTGCACGGCGGATACGGCTACATGAGCGAATTCCCGGTCGCCCGCGCCTTCACCGACGGCCGCATCCAGACCATCTACGGCGGGACGACGGAGATCATGAAGGAGATCATCGGCCGCTCCCTGCTGGGCTGACCACCGACCTCCCGGCTCGTCGAACACCCCCACCGCTTGTCGACAAACCCTCATCGCGAAAGGCTTCCCGTGAGCACCGAAGCGTACGTGTACGACGCGATCCGCACCCCGCGCGGACGCGGCAAGGCCAACGGCTCCCTGCACGGCACCAAGCCCATCGACCTGGTCGTCGGCCTCATCCGGGAGATCCAGGCCCGCAACCCCGGACTCGACCCGGCCGCCATCGACGACATCGTCCTCGGCGTCGTCGGCCCGGTCGGCGACCAGGGCTCCGACATCGCCCGCATCGCCGCCATCGCCGCCGGACTGCCCGACACCGTCGCCGGCGTCCAGGAGAACCGCTTCTGCGCCTCCGGCCTCGAAGCGGTCAACATGGCCGCGATGAAGGTCCGCTCCGGCTGGGAGGACCTCGTCCTCGCCGGCGGCGTCGAGTCCATGTCCCGTGTGCCGATGGCCTCCGACGGCGGCGCCTGGTTCGCCGACCCGATGACCAACATGGAGACGAACTTCGTCCCCCAGGGCATCGGCGCCGACCTCATCGCCACCCTGGAGGGCTTCAGCCGCCGGGACGTCGACGAGTACGCCGCCCTCTCCCAGGAGCGCGCCGCCGCCGCCGTCAAGGACGGCCGCTTCGCCCGCTCCGTCGTCCCCGTCAAGGACCGCGCCGGACTCACCGTCCTCGACCACGACGAGTTCATCCGTCCCGGCACCACCGCCGACACCCTCGCCCGCCTCAAGCCCTCCTTCGCCGACATCGGCGAGCTCGGCGGCTTCGACGCGGTCGCGCTGCAGAAGTACCACTGGGTCGAGGAGATCGACCACGTCCACCACGCGGGCAACTCCTCCGGCATCGTCGACGGCGCCTCGCTCCTCGCCGTCGGCTCCAAGGAGGTCGGCGAGCGGTACGGGCTGACGCCGCGCGCCCGGATCGTCTCCGCCGCCGTCTCCGGCTCCGAGCCGACCATCATGCTCACCGGCCCCGCCCCGGCCACCCGCAAGGCCCTCGCCAAGGCCGGCCTCACCATCGACGACATCGACCTCGTCGAGATCAACGAGGCCTTCGCGGCCGTCGTCCTGCGCTTCGTCAAGGACATGGGCATCTCCCTGGACAAGGTCAACGTCAACGGCGGCGCCATCGCGCTCGGCCACCCGCTCGGCGCCACCGGCGGCATGATCCTCGGCACCCTCGTCGACGAACTGGAGCGCCAGGACAAGCGCTACGGCCTCGCCACCCTCTGCGTGGGCGGCGGCATGGGCATCGCCACCGTCGTCGAGCGCGTCTGACGTCCCGTCCGCACCCCATACTCACGGAGAAGCAGCAGACATGAGCGAGAGCACCACCATCCGCTGGGAGCAGGACGAGACCGGGATCGTCACCCTCGTCCTCGACGACCCCAACCAGTCCGCCAACACCATGAACCAGGCCTTCCGGGCCTCGATCAAGGCGATCGCCGACCGCGTGGAGGCCGAGAAGGACTCCATCCGCGGCATCATCTACACCTCCGCGAAGAAGACCTTCTTCGCGGGCGGCGACCTCAAGGACATGATCAAGGCGGGCCCCGAGCACGCCCAGGACATCTTCGACTCCGCCATCGAGATCAAGAACGCCCTCCGCCGCATCGAGACCCTCGGCAAGCCGGTCGTCGCCGCCATCAACGGCGCCGCGCTCGGCGGCGGCTACGAGATCGCCCTGGCCTCCCACCACCGCGTCGCCCTCGACGCCCCCGGCTCCAAGATCGGCCTGCCCGAGGTCACCCTCGGCCTGCTGCCCGGCGGTGGCGGCGTCGCCCGCACCGTACGCCTCATGGGCATCACCGACGCCCTCCTCAAGGTGCTGCTCCAGGGCACCCAGTACGCCCCGAAGCGCGCCCTGGACAGCGGCCTCGTCCACGAGGTCGCCGCCACCGCCGAGGAGATGATGGCCAAGGCCATCGCCTTCATCGACGCGAACCCGGAGTCCCGCCAGCCCTGGGACGTCCCCGGCTACCGCATCCCCGGCGGCACCCCGTCGAACCCGAAGTTCGCCGCCAACCTGCCGGCCTTCCCGGCCAACCTGCGCAAGCAGCTCAACGGCGCGCCCTACCCGGCCCCGAAGGCCATCATGGCCGCCGCCGTCGAGGGCTCCCAGGTCGACTTCGAGACCGCCGTCACCATCGAGTCCCGTTACTTCACCGAGCTGGTCATCGGCCAGACCGCGAAGAACATGATCCAGGCGTTCTTCTTCGACCTCCAGGCGGTGAACTCGGGCGCGAGCCGCCCGAAGGGCATCGAGAAGCGCCAGGTCCGCAAGGTCGCCGTCCTCGGCGCCGGCATGATGGGCGCCGGCATCGCGTACTCCTGCGCCCGGGCCGGCATCGAGGTCGTCCTCAAGGACGTCTCCGCCGAGTCCGCCGCGAAGGGCAAGGCGTACTCCGAGAAGCTCTGCGCCAAGGCCGTCTCCCGCGGCCGCACCACCCAGGAGAAGGCCGACGCCCTCCTCGCCCGCATCACGCCCACCGCCGAGGCGGCGGACCTGGCCGGCTGCGACGCGGTCATCGAGGCGGTCTTCGAGGACACGGCGCTCAAGCACAAGGTCTTCCAGGAGATCCAGCACGTCGTCGCCCCCGACGCGCTGCTCTGCTCCAACACCTCCACCCTCCCCATCTCGGTCCTCGCCGAGGGCGTCGAGCGCCAGACCGACTTCATCGGCCTGCACTTCTTCTCGCCCGTCGACAAAATGCCGCTCGTCGAGATCATCAAGGGCGAGCGGACCGGCGACGAGGCGCTCGCCCGGGCCTTCGACCTGGTCCGCCAGATCAACAAGACGCCGATCGTCGTCAACGACTCGCGCGGCTTCTTCACCTCCCGGGTGATCGGCCACTTCATCAACGAGGGCGTCGCCATGGTCGGCGAGGGCATCGAGCCCGCCTCGGTCGAGCAGGCCGCCGCCCAGGCCGGCTACCCGGCGAAGGTCCTCTCCCTCATGGACGAGCTGACCCTCACCCTCCCGCGCAAGATCCGCAACGAGACGAAGAAGGCGATCGAGGAGGCGGGCGGCACCTGGGTCACCCACCCGGGCGAGGCCGTCATCGACCGCATGGTCGACGAGTTCGGCCGCCCCGGCCGCAGCGGCGGTGCGGGCTTCTACGAGTACGGCGAGGACGGCAAGCGCGGCAAGCTCTGGCCGGGCCTGCGCGAGCACTTCACGAAGCAGGGGTACGAGATCCCCTTCCGCGACATGCAGGAGCGGATGCTGTTCTCCGAGGCCCTGGACACCGTCCGGCTCCTGGAGGAGGGCGTCCTGACCTCGGTCGCCGACGCCAACATCGGCTCCATCATGGGCATCGGCTTCCCGGCGTGGACCGGCGGCATCCTCCAGTACATCAACGGCTACGAGGGCGGCGTCGCCGGCTTCGTGACGCGCGCCCGCGAGCTGGCGGCGACGTACGGCGAGCGCTTCGAGCCGCCGGCCCTCCTGGTGGAGAAGGCGGACCGCGGCGAGGTCTTCACCGACTCCTGAAGGCAGTCCTGAGCTCCTCGCTCAAGGACCGCTGGAACGCGGTGAGGAGGGCCTGGACCACCATCGGCTGCATGTGCGCCGAGAGCGACTTCATCGCGCTCACGTGGTCCGGGTCCTCCCCGCTCTCCCGGTACGGGCTCCACACCTCGTCCCGGAAGAGCCGGGACAGCTCCTGGGCGGCAGCGCGCGCGTGCTGCAGGAGCACGGTGCGGGAGGCGAGGATCGTCTCGTGCTCGATGGGCACGTCGAGCAGCTCGACGCCGAGCCGCAACAACGCACCGTCGAGCCGGAAGGTGTCGACGTCCTCGGTCCGGTCGAGCACGCCCATCGCGGCCAGCCGGTCCACGTCCCGTCCGGTCAGCGCCCGCCCTGCCCGCCGCTCCAGCTCCCGCCGGGTGATCGTCTCGGCGGACTCGGGCGCCCACGAGGCCACGAGGGCCCGGTGGATGGCGAGGTCCTGCGCGCTGAGGTCGTCCGGCAACTGCTCGAGGTACCGCTCGATCGCGGCGAGCGTCATCCCCTGCCGCTGCAACTCCTCGATCAGCGCGAGCCGCGACAGATGATCGGCCCCGTAGTGCCCCACCCGCCGCGCCCCGATGACGGGCGGCGGCAGCAGCCCCCGCGTCCCGTAGAACCGCACGGTCCGCACGGTGACCCCGGCCCGCGCGGCCAGCTCGTCCACGGTGTACACGGGCCCCTGCGCGTCACTCGCCTGCTCCATGGTTCAACAGTATTGCTGTCTCACCATTGCTGTAAAAGCCCCTGAAGGGCTCGTCTCGCAGGTCGGTCCCTCATCGGGGGCCGGGGGATCAGAGGGGCGCGGGCGAGGACAGGGCCGTGTCGACGGAGACGAACGTGACGCCGTGGTCGGCCAGCGCCTCGGCGACGACGCCGCCGAGGGCGGTGAGGGCAAGGAGGAGGTGCTCGTCGCCGATCTCGCGGTCCTTGCGGGCCAGGGCGACACGGAGGGACTTCTCCAGGACGGTCTTCGCCTCGCGGGAGAAGGAGAGGCGGCCCGACCACCACCCGGTGTCCTTGCGGTCGCCCTCCAGCGCGCCCGTGCCGTGGGTCTCCTCGACGCGCTCGACGATCGCGCCGACGTCGATGCCGAGGCCGGCCAGGGCCTCCGCGTCCGCCCGGGACAGTCCGGCCCGGCGCCGCGCGTCGGAGAGCGCGGCGAGCAGTGACGGGCGGCGCTCCGGCGGACACAGTTGCCCGAGGACCGCCGCCGCGCGGGTGTCCTCGCGGTCGAGCAGGGCCAGGAGGAGGTGCTCCGGGGTGACGACGGCCGCGCCGCCGCGCTCCGCGTGTGCGGCCGCGCCCTTCACCGTGGCCCGTGCGGCCTTCGTGAACCGTTCGAACATCACTGCCTCCCGTACTTCTTGTGGACGGCCTGCCGGCTGACACCCAGCTCGGTCGCGATCTCCTGCCACGACCATCCGTGGTTGCGCGCACTGCGCACCTGGACGGCCTCCAGCTGTTCCAGCAGTCGCCGCAGCGCGGAGACGGCCCTCAGTCCGACCCGTGGGTCGCGATCGCCGGCCCGTGCGGCGAGATCGGTCGCATCGGTCATGTTGTCAATGTAGGTTGACAGCGCAGAAGGTGTCAACCCTGGTTGACGTCCTCCGCGCCGCCCGCACTGTCGGTGCCGTCTCCTACGGTGATCCCATGACCGTGATCACGTACGTACGCGGGGATGCCACCGCACCCCAGGCCAAGGGCGTCAAGATCGTCGCGCACGTCTGCAACGACCTCGGGGGCTGGGGAAAGGGCTTCGTCCTGGCCGTCTCGCGCCGCTGGCCGGAGCCCGAGGCGGCCTTCCGGCGCTGGCACCGCGAGCGCGCGAAGAACGACTTCGGCCTCGGTGCGGCCCAGTTCGTCCAGGTCGAGCCCTATGTCTGGGTGGCCAACCTGGTCGGGCAGCGGGGGATGCGGACGGGGCGGAGCACCGGCGTGCCCGTGCGGTACGAGGCGATCGACGCCGCCCTCGGACTCCTCGCGGACAAGGCGGCCGAACTCGGGGCGTCCGTGCACATGCCGCGCATCGGCTGCGGCCTCGCCGGCGGCTCCTGGGGGAAGGTGGAGCCGCTGGTGCTCCGGCGTCTCGTGGAGCGGGGGATACCGGTCACCGTGTACGACTTCGGCGGGTAACGGGCGCGAGGGCGGGCCCTCGCAGAAGTGTTCGGGTGCGCGGGCTAGAGTCGGCGGTTCGCATCGGGGGAACGGGAAGCAGGGGAGTCGGATGTACGTGCAACTCAGGGAGACCGCGGACGAGTTGGCCGGGGTCCTGTGGCGGGAGCACGCCGTGTACCGGGAGCGGGGCGGCGGTGTGGTGATCCGGGGCGAGCACGTGCGCCGCTGGATCAGTCTCGCCCCGACCGGGGGCAAGGACCGGGCCCTGCTGCGGGCCGGGCGGATCCTGGACGGGGGGACGACCGCCCCGGCCCGTACGGAGGTCGTCGTCGACCTGACGGCCGGGACGGCGGAGCTCGCGACCGTCTGCCGCCGGCTGCTCGCCGACGTCGCCGCGGGCGTCGAGCCGGCCCGGTCCGCGGAGTCGGGGCCGTCCCGCGCCGGAAGGCCCGGGAAGCGCGAGAAGCCGGGGCGCGCGGCTCGTGCCGCCCGCCCCGGCCGCCGCCCCCGCAGGGAGCGGCACACCAGCCCCGGCTCCTGGTTCGTCCTGCTCTGCGTGGCCGGAGTTCTCGGTGTCTGGCTGTACAGCCTCTTCGGGAGCTACCCCTACTAGTAGGCCGTCACGGGGTAGTGGTCGGAGAGGTTGGTGTACGTGTACTGCGTGCCCCAGCTGGAGACCGTCCACGGCGCGGTCTGCTCCAGGACCACGTTGTTGGTCCAGCCGGCGGGCCGCGCGTTCCCGGCGCGGTAGAGGACGTAGTCGAGGTCCTCGCGCGGGTCGGTCGGGTAGCGGTAGGACGCGATCGAGTTCAGCTGAGTGTCGAAGGAGTACGGGTGGCCGGTGCGGGCGCCGGCCCCCACCAGGCCCGCGTCGGCGAGCATCGTGTCGTACTCGGGCGTGTGCGAGTCGACGTTCATGTCACCGGCGACGATGACCTGCTCGTTCGCCGGGATGTTCTTGGCGTCGAGGAACGCGTCGATCGCCTTGAACTGACGGCTGCGCATCTGCGCCGCCTCGCCCGCCGAGCAGCCCGGGTCGGTCGAGTTCGCGTGCGTGCCGACGACGTGGACGAGGCTGCCGTTCACGTTCAGGACGGTGTAGGCGAAGCCCTTGTTCGCGTACCAGTCGGCGCCGCAGGCGTCCTTGTAGACGTACTGCTCCTTGCGGACGATCGGCCACTTGCTGAGGACCGTCACCCCGCCGTCCTCGGGCGTGGTCGAGGAGTAGGCCCCGCCGGTCGCGTCCCAGCCGGTCTTGCTGCGGCCGACGACGGGGGTCTGGTACGGGTACTGGGCGGCGGCGTTCGCCTTGAGGGCGTCCGAGGCGGAGTTGTCGAAGGCCTCCTGGAGCACGACGACGTCCTGCCCCTGGAAGAAGGGGGCGGCGGGGATCGCCTTGGCCCGGTGGTCCTGGCCCCAGTTCGGGTAGAGGGTCTTCGACATCAGGAACGTGTTGTACGTGAGCACCTTCAGCCGCGGGGCCTCGGTGGTCGCGGCGGACGCGCCCGGGGCGGCCGCCGCCAGGGTGGCGGCGGCGAGGGCGAGCGAAAGGGCGGCGCCGGGGGCGCGGCGGAGCGCTGCGAACGACACGTGAACTCCCATGAGTGCGTGGGGGGTTGGGCTGGCGCCGCACATACAATCAGCCGTGGTTACCTTCCGGTAGCCTTTGGGTGCCGGGAATCTTGCCGAGCTCGCAAGATCACGCCAACTCACGTTCTGGTGTCTGAATTCTCATGTTTGCGCTGCTGTGCGGGCGGCATGGGTGCAGCCTGGAACATGTGAGGATGAGGCGATGGACCGTGTGAAGCCGCTGGACCGGGCCCCGGCCGGTCACGACCCCGAGCCGCCGCCCGTCGGCGGAGTGCTGTGGAGCGTCGCGGGGGACGTCCGGGCGCTGCTGATGCTGCCCGCCGCCCTCACCCTCCAGGTCGCCCATCCCGCGATCGGTGCCGGCGTCGACGACCACTCCGTCTTCCGCACCGACCCCTGGGGCCGCGGTGAGCGCTCCCTGCGCTCGCTGCAGCTGTGGATCTACGGAGGCGAGGAGGCCGCCGCGGAGGGCCGCCGGCTGCGGGAGCTGCACCGGACCATCCAGGGCACGGACGCCCACGGCCGCCGCTACCACGCGCTCACCCCGGCCTACTACTCGTGGGTGCACGCGACCGGCTTCCCGATCTACCGGCACGGGCTCCGTCTGCTCGCCCGCCCGCTGACCGAGGCGCAGGAACGGCAGCTGTACGCCGAGTGGCTCCAGGTCGGCCGGGTCCTCGGCATCCACGACCGGGACATGCCACAGACGATCGAGGCGTTCTGGCCGTACTACCGGAAGGTGCTCGCCGAGGAGATCGAGGCGACCGCGGTCGTACGGGAGCTGCTGGACACCGACCTGCCGCTGCCCGCCCCGGCCCGGGGCCCGCTGCCGCTCCGGCTCGCCCTCCGTCTCCTCTGGCCCGTCCTCCGCCGCCCCTTCCTGCGGCTGCGCGCGTTCCTCACGGTCGGTCTGATGCCGCCGGACGCGAGGGAGGCCATCGGCCTGGAGTGGACGGACGCGCAGGAGCGCACCCTGCGCCGTTTCGCCCGCATCGTCCGCACTGTGGTCCCGGCCCTCCCGGAACGCCTCCGCTATCTGCCCCTGGCCAGGAAGGCCCGCGAGGCCGCCCGCCGCGCGAAGGAGTAGGGCCCGCGCCCCCGCCCGTGTGGGCAATCGCCCCTGCGGGACGCCTGCCCACACGGGCGGGGCCGGGCCGCAGTGGGGCCCGTCGGCCCGGCCCGCGTCCCGGATCAGTGCGCCGCGTGGTTCCCCGGCGCCTCGTTCTCGTGGATCGTGTTCGTCGCCGCGATCTTCTTCCACGACTTCGGCTGTGCGGGCTTCGTCGGCTGCGCGGTGGTGCGGGCCGACAGGGCCGCCGTAGGGGCGGTCGCCGGGGCGGCGGGCTTCGACGGCTGGTACAGCCAGGTGTCGAAGAGGTCGGCCAGCGGCCGGCCGGAGACGCGCTCCGCGTACCGGACGAAGTCCGAGACGTGCGCGTTGCCGTAGGCGTTCTCCTGCGGCCAGCCCTTCAGGATCGCGAAGAAGGTCTCGTCGCCGACCTCGTTGCGCAGCGCCTGGAGCGCCAGCGCGCCCCGGTCGTAGACGGCGCCGTGGAACTGGTTGTCGGCGCCCGGGTCACCCGGCTTCACCGTCCAGAACGGGTCGTCGGCCGGCCGCGAGGCGTACACGTAGTCCGCCAGCTCCTGGGCCGTGCCCTCGCCCTCCTTCTCCGACCACAGCCACTGGCTGTAGCGGGCGAAGCCCTCGTTGACCCAGATGTCCTTCCAGTCCTTGACGGACACGCTGTCGCCGTACCACTGGTGCGCCAGCTCGTGGACGACCACCGACACGTTCGAGCCGTTGGCGAACTGCCGCGGGCTGTAGAACGGACGGGTCTGCGTCTCCAGGGCGAAGCCGCTCGTCACGTTCGGCACGTAGCCGCCGAGGGCGTTGAAGGGGTACGGCCCGAAGACCGACTCCAGCCACTCCGCCACCTCGGTCGTGCGCTCGATCGACGCGCGCGCCGCGCCCGCGTTGTCGCCGAGGTCCTTGCTGTACGCGTTGAGGACGGGCAGCCCGTTCGCGGTCTTGTCCGTCGTGATGTCGAACCTGCCGACGGCGAGCGTCGCCAGGTACGTCGCCTGCGGCTTGTCGGAGCGCCAGTTGAAGCGGGTCCAGCCGAGCCGCGAGGACTGCGACTGCAGCACGCCGTTGCTGATGGCCTGGTGGCCGTCCGGCACGAGCACCGAGACGTCGAAGGTGGCCTTGTCCAGCGGGTGGTCGTTGGACGGGAACCACCAGACGGCCGAGTCGGGCTCCTGCGCGGCGACGCCGCCGTCCGGGGTGCGGGCCCAGGCCGACCAGCCGTCGATCTTGAACTCGGAGGGCTTGCCCGCGTACCGGACGACCACCGTGATCGGCGTGTTCTTCACGAGCGGGGACGCCGGGGTGACCTCCAGCTCGTGGTCGCCCGAGGTGGCGAACTTCGCCAGGCGGCCGTTCACCCGGATCTCGCTGACCTTCAGACCGAGGTCGAGGTTGAAGCGGGAGAGGTCCTGCTTCGTGGTGGCGAGGATCGTCGCCGTGCCCTCCAGGAGGTCCGTCGCCGGCTGGTACTTCAGGCGCAGGTCGTAGTGCGAGACGTCGTAGCCGCCGTTGCCGCTGGCGGGGTAGTAGGAGTCGCCGATGCCCGGGGCGCCGACCTTGAAGTCGGCCGCCGATGCCGGGATCGCCAGCAGCAGGGAGGCCGCGAGGGCGCTCGGAACGATGATTCTGCGGTGCACAGGTGCTCCCCAAGTCATAAGAAACGTAAGACGCACGGGTGGTCGTCGATCCTTAACTCGGACCCTATTCAGCCTCCCGACGCACCGTCACGTCCAGAGGACCTCCTGTCACACGATCGCCATTCGGCCGACATGAACCCGCCCGTCACCTGAATGACCCGGAATCCCCCCTGAATCCCTCCGGCACTCTTTTGCCCGGGAGTCGACCGGGGTACGTTCCGGCGCATGCCGATGCGAATGCGGAGAACCCGCGGAGCCCGACTCACGTACGGAACCCTCGTGTCCGCGGCCACGGCCGCCCTGTTCGCCACCCTGATCACCCCCGCCGGCGCCCAGCCGGACCCGGTCCAGGCCGCCCCGCGCGAGTCCCGGCCGGCCTACTCGTACGCCGGCGCCGTCCGCGAGTCCGTCTGGGTCGACACCGGCCTCGACGGCGACGGCGACGGGCGCGCCGACCGGGTCGCCGTCGACATCGTGCGCCCCCGCGAGCCCGCGGCGGCCGGCCGGAGGATCCCGGTCATCATGGACGCCAGCCCGTACTACGCCTGCTGCGGACGCGGCAACGAGGGCCAGAAGAAGACCTACGACGCCGACGGCAACCCCGTCCAGCTCCCGCTCTTCTACGACAACTACTTCGTCCCGCGCGGCTACGCCTTCGTCGCCGTCGACCTCGCCGGCACCAACCGCTCCGACGGCTGCGACGACGTCGGCGGACGCTCCGACATCCAGTCCGCGAAGGCCGTCGTCGACTGGCTGAACGGCCGCGCCCGCGGCTACACCTCCCGCACCGGCGGCACCCCGGCCCGCGCCACCGCCTGGAGCACCGGGAACGTCGGCATGATCGGCAAGAGCTGGGACGGCACCATCGCCAACGGCGTCGCCGCCACCGGCGTCGAAGGGCTGAAAACGATCGTTCCGATCGGTGCGATCTCCTCCTGGTACGACTACTTCCACTCACAGGGCGCCCCGCTCTACGACGCCAACCCCAGCTGGCTCTCCGAGTACGTGAACAGCCCCGAGGCACAGGGCCGCTGCGGCGCCGTCCAGGAAAGGATCACCGCCGGCACCCCGTACAGCGCCGACTGGACCCCGGCCTGGACCGAGCGCGACTACGTGAAGGACGCCGGCAAGGTCAGGGCCAGCGTCTTCGTCGTCCACGGACAGCAGGACCTCA
The DNA here is from genome assembly GCF_042889835.1 of Streptomyces sp. NPDC002463. Taxonomy (NCBI): domain Bacteria; kingdom Bacillati; phylum Actinomycetota; class Actinomycetes; order Kitasatosporales; family Streptomycetaceae; genus Streptomyces; species Streptomyces sp. NPDC002463. Next base: position 187,712 of record NZ_JBIARL010000009.1, on the reverse strand, counting down.
ACGTCCGCACCAAGCAGTTCGGCCAGTGGTGGGACGCCCTCGCCGCCCACGGCGTCGAGCGGAAGATCTGGCTCTCCCAGACCGGCCACGTCGACCCCTTCGACTTCCGTCGCGCCGACTGGGTCCGCACCCTGCACCGCTGGTTCGACCACTACCTCCTCGGCTACGACAACGGCGTCGACCGCGAGCCGGTCGCCGACATCGAGCGCGCCCCGGACGCCTGGACCACCGACCGGCAGTGGCCGCCGCGCACCACGGCGACCACCACCCTGCGCCCCGCCCCCGGCGCCGCCTCGGGACCGGGCGTCCTCGGCCGTGCGTCCGCCGCTCCCGGCGCCACGGCGACCCTCACCGACGACCGGACCCTGGGCGAGCTGGACTGGGCCGCGCGGATCGACGACCCGACCCCCGAGAAGGCCGGGTTCGTCACCCGTCCGCTCTCCCGTGACCTGCGGATCTCCGGCTCCTCGAAGGTGACGGTCACCGCGACGCCCACCACGTCCACCGCGTACCTCTCCGCCGTCCTCGTCGACCTCGGGCCGGCCACGATCCGGGACTACGCGGCGGCCGGCGAGGGCATCAGCACGCTCACCGACCGCACCTGCTGGGGCGCGAGCACGCCCGGCGACAGCGCCTGCTTCAAGGAGACCGCGGCCCGTACGGCGGACGTCGCGTACACGGTCGTCAGCCGCGGCTGGGCCGACCTCGGCACGTGGGCCGACCCGCGCCGGGAGCGCCCGCTGACCCCCGGAAGGGCGTACACCCTCACCCTCGACCTCGCGCCGACCGACCACGTCGTCCCGGCCGGCCACCGGCTCGCCCTGATCGTCGGCGGCACCGACAAGGACCTCATCGACCCTCCGTCGACCACCCCGACCCTCACTCTCGACCTCGCCCGCACCTGGGCGAAGCTGCCCTTCGTCGGCGGTGCCGGGGCGTTCGACCGGGCGACGACGGGAGCGGCCCCGGCCGTTCCGGCGCCGACCGCGGCGCCGTCCCTGAACGGCCCCGTCCCGCCGGCCCCCGTCACCGGACCGCGACTGCCGGGGGCGGCCCGATGACCCCCCGTACCCGGAAGCGGAGTTCCCGGCGGGCGCTCGCCCTCGTCGTCGGCGCCGCCGCCCTCGCCCTGCCGCTCGTCACCGTCCCCGCGAAGGCGGCGGACAGTGCGCCGGCGCAGGCCCTCCCGCGCACCGGCTTCGAGGAGAGCGACGGCGGCCGGTGGACGACCGAGGCCGAGGAGACGGAGTTCCTCGCGGCGGTCGACCGGGGGAGCGACCGGGTGTCACTGCGCGAGATCGGCACCACCGGACAGGGCCGCCCGCTCAGGCTCGCCACCCTCGGAGCGGGCGGCACGACCGTGCTGCTCGTCTGCAGCCAGCACGGCGACGAGCCGGCGGGCCGGGAGACCTGTCTGAGCACGCTGCGCGACCTCGCGTACGCCGAGGACGAGGAGGCCCGGCGCTTCCTCGCCCGCACCACCCTCCTCGTCGTCCCGACCGCGAACCCCGACGGCCGGGAGGCCGACACCCGCGGCAACGGCGACGGCATCGACGTCAACCGCGACCACCTCGCCCTGCGGACCGCCGAGGCCCGCGCGGTCGCCGCCGTCATCCGCGACCGCAAGCCGTCGCTCGTCTACGACCTCCACGAGTACGGAGCCACCCCCCGCTACTACGACAAGGACCTGCTCGCCCTCTGGCCCCGCAGCCTCGACGCCGACCCGCACGTCCACGACGAGTCCCGGACGCTCTCGGAGTCCTACGTCCGGCCCGCCGCCGGACTCGCCGGATACAGCAGCGGCATCTACGGCATCTGGACCGACCCCCTCACCGGCGAGCCGGTCAAGCAGGTCGCGGGGGACGGCCAGGAGCGGATCCTGCGCAACACGGCGGGCATCAAGCACTCCGCCGGGCTGCTGGTCGAGACCCGGGTGGACGCCTTCGACCAGGCCGAGAAGGACGATCCGGCCCTGAACCGGCGGCGCCGCGTCGCCACCCAGCACGCCGCCCTGCGCGGGGCCTTCGCCTATCTGGACGAGCGGCGCGGGCCGCTCACGGCGGCCACCGCCCTCGCCCGGCGCGCCGGGTTCGCCGACCGGGGGCCGGTCTACCTCGGCGGCGCCGACAACGACCCGGCCGAGCCGGCGGAGATCCTCGCCGACCCGCCCTGCGGCTACCGCCTGGACGCCGCCCAGTACGCCGAGGTGGGCGACGAACTCGCCCTGCACGGCGTGACCGTACGGGCTGAGGACGCCGGGGTGTTCGTGCCGCTGCGTCAGTCGCAGCGCGCGCTCGTCCCGCTGCTCCTGGACGCGCGGGCGGCCTATCACCTCGTCAGTGGGAGTCCTGTGGAGGAGTGTTGACGATCGGGTGACCCCCGGCCGGGCGTGGCGCGATTCCGATGTTTGCCGAGGTAAAGTTACCGGTCGGTACTGACCATGCCTCGAACGGGCTCCCGGAGCCCTGGAGTTGGAGAACCACCATGCGCCACACCAAGCCCGCGCGCCGTACGCTCACGGCTCTGCTCGCCACGACGCTGCTCGCCGGGGGCGTGCTGTTCGGGCAGACGGTGACCGCCGAGCCGGCCGCCGCAAAGCCCATCACCTGCAACGTCAAGGCGCTGCGGGCGGAGGCCCACAAGGAGCGCGACCGGGCCGCCCGGCTCAAGAGGGACGGCGCCCCGGCGGAGGCCCGCAAGGCCCTCGCCCACGCCGACGCCCTGGAGCGCCGCGCCAAGCAGTGCGCCGACGCGGACAGCAACAGCAAGCCGCCGATCTGGAAGTAGTACGTGACGCGGGGCGGTCGCCCTCCGGAAGGAGGCGACCGCCCCGCGGCCGTTCCAGACCTTGAGCGGCCGGCCTTTCCGGCCCCGGGCCGGCCGCCCGCCTCAGCCCATCGCCAGCTCCGCCGCCCGCTCCGCACAGCCCCAGGCCACGGTCACCCCCGCGCCGCCGTGCCCGTAGTTGTGGACGAGCCGGCCGCCGCCCGGCAGCGGCACCGCCTCGATCCGCACCCCGCCCGCCCGCGCGGGCCGCAGGCCCACCCGGTGGCCCAGGATCCGGGCCCCCGCGATCTCCGGCCGCACCCGCGCGCACCGCGCCACGATCGCCGCCGCCGTCGCCGGGTCCGGCACGAGTCGCTCGTCGCCCTCCTCCGCCGTCCCGCCGAGCACCAGCCGGTCCTCGTGCGGGAAGTAGTACGTGGTCTCGCCCGCCGACTCGTCCGCCGCCGTGAACCACTCCTCGATCCCCGGGTTCTCCACCAGGACCAACTGCCCCCGCACCGGGCGCAGTCCGGGATCCGGTACGAGCTCCCGCGCCGCGAGCCCCGTGCAGTCGACGACCACGGGTGCCTCCGCCGCCGCCTCCTCGAGACCGGCGACCTCGCGCCGTTCGAAGGTCCCGCTCAGGGCCTCGAACCAGCCCCGCAGGAAGGTCAGATGGACCGGCATGTCGATCAACGGCAGCCGCGCGGCGAGCCCCGTCCCGTACGGCCCCGGCACCTCCTCCGGCGCCAGCTGCCGCAGCCCCTCGACCTCCTCGGCCCAGGCGCCGAGCTCGTCGAGGACCGTGCCCGCGTGGACCCCGGACACCCGACGGACCCCGGTCCGCTCCGGATCGACGGCCATCCGCTCGTACACCCGCAGCGATTCCAGGGACCAGGCGCCGACCTCGGCCGCCGGTTCGATCCGGTACGGCCACCACAGGGCGCCCGCCACCGCCGAGGTCGTCCCGAGGAGGTCGTCGCGGGACCAGATCCGTACCCGACGCCCGCGCTCCGCCAGCCGCGTCGCCGTCGCCAGGCCGACGACCCCGCCCCCCACCACGATCACGTCGTTCTTCATGCCCGGGACCGTACCGGGACCATGACATTTCCGGGACGGCGCGGCCACGGAAGGCCGAAATACTCGAGTCATGCCGGTCCCGTACACGTCCTTCGACCTCGTCCCCGCCGCCCCGTCCGGTGGTGACCACCTCCACCACGACTTCCTCGTCGACGGCAGGCCGCTGCTCCACCGGCTCGACGAGACCGACGGCTTCGACACCGTCTCGCCCCTCGCGGCGGACCTCCCGCCCACCGTCCGCGCCGAGCACGCCCACCGCCTGCTCCTGGCCGACGGCAGCCGCCAGGTGATCCACTCCTGCCCCGACTGCGAGGACCCCGGCTGCGGCGCGGTCACCGCCGTCGTCGCCCGCGAGGGCGCGGACGTCGTCTGGCGCGACTTCGCCTGGCAGACCGGCACCGCCGCCGAGCCCGTGCGCGAGCCCTACCCCGGCGTCGGCCCGTACCGCTTCCACGGCCCGACCTACCGGTCCGTGCTGCTCGGGCTCCTCGAATCCTCGGCGTGTCGCCGCGTCGCCTAGGATTCGTTCCCTGATGACTGCCACCCTCGTCGCCAAGGACCTCGCCGCCGGCCACGGCGAACGCACCCTCTTCGCCGGGCTCGACCTCGTCGTCGCCCCCGGTGACGTGATCGGCCTCGTCGGCGTCAACGGCGCCGGCAAGTCGACCCTGCTGCGGCTGCTCGCCGGGCTCGACACCCCGGAGGAGGGCGAGCTGCGGCTCTCCCCGCCCACCGCCGCCGTCGGTCACCTTCCGCAGGAGCCCGAGCGGCGCGCGGGGGAGACCGTGCGGGAGTTCCTCGCCCGCCGCACCGGCGTCGCCGCCGCCCAGGCCGCCATGGACGAGGCCACCCAGGGCCTCGTCGACGGCACGCCCGGCGCGGACGACGCGTACGCCGTCACCCTGGAGCGCTGGCTGAACCTCGGCGGCGCCGACCTCGACGAGCGCGCCGAGGAGGTCGCCGACTCCCTCGGCCTCACCGTCGGTCTCGACCAGCCGATGACCGCCCTCTCCGGCGGCCAGGCCGCCCGCGCCGGCCTCGCCTCGCTGCTCCTCTCCCGCTACGACGTCTTCCTGCTCGACGAGCCCACCAACGACCTCGACCTCGAAGGCCTGGAACGCCTGGAGTCCTTCGTGAAGGGGCTGCGCGCCGGGACGGTCGTCGTCAGCCACGACCGCGAGTTCCTCACCCGCACCGTCACCAAGGTCCTCGAACTCGACCTCGCCCAGCAGCAGATCACCCTGTACGGCGGCGGCTACGAGGCGTACCTGGAGGAGCGGGACACCGCCCGGCGCCACGCGCGCGAGGAGTACGAGGAGTACGCGGACAAGAAGGCCGCCCTCGAAGGGCGCGCCCTCATGCAGCGCAACTGGATGGACAAGGGCGTCCGCAACGCCCGCCGCAAGGCCTCCGACAACGACAAGATCGGCCGGAAGCTGCGCGGCGAGTCCAGCGAGAAGCAGGCCGCGAAGGCCCGGCAGACCCAGCGCATGATCGAGCGCCTCGACGTGGTCGAGGAGCCCCGCAAGGAGTGGGAGCTGCGCATGGAGATCGCCGCCGCGCCCCGCTCGGGCTCGGTCGTCGCGACCCTGCGCGAGGCCGAGGTCCGCCGCGGCGACTTCGCCTTCGGTCCCGTCACCCTCCAGATCGACTGGGCCGACCGGGTCGCCGTCACCGGGGCGAACGGCGCCGGGAAGTCGACCCTGCTCGCCGCGCTCCTCGGCCGTCTCCCGCTGGACTCCGGCGACGCGGTCCTCGGCTCGGGCGTCGTCGTCGGCGAGGTCGACCAGGCCCGGAAGCTGTTCCACGGCACGGAGACCCTCCTGGAGGCCTTCTGCGCGGCCGTGCCCGACACCGAGCCCGCCGAGGTCCGGACGCTGCTCGCCAAGTTCGGTCTCAAGGCCGTCCACGTGCTGCGGCCCGCCACCACGCTCTCCCCGGGCGAGCGGACGCGCGCCGCGCTCGCCCTGCTCCAGGGCCGGGGTGTGAACCTGCTCGTCCTCGACGAGCCGACCAACCACCTGGACCTGCCGGCCATCGAGCAGCTGGAGTCCGCCCTCGACTCGTACACCGGCACGCTGCTGCTCGTCACCCACGACCGGCGCATGCTGGACGCGGTCCGCACCACCCGCCGCATCGAGGTCGCCGACGGCAAGGTGACCGAGCTGTGATCACGGGCGCCTCCCTATGCGGTCGGCGATGACGGTCTCCTTCGGCTGGGGGCCCGTCGAGGCGCGGGCCCTCGCCCCGGCGGCCGCCTGCGTGGTCGTCGTCGACGTGCTGTCCTTCACCACCTCCGTGGGCGTCGCCGTCGAGGGCGGCACCGCCGTGTACCCGTACCGCTGGAGGGACGCCACGGCCGCGGCGTACGCGCGGGAGAAGGACGCCGTGCTCGCCGTCGGCCGCCGCGAGGCCACCGGGCCGCACCCGTGGACGCTCTCCCCGGCCGCCCTGCGCGCCGCCCCGAGGCCTTCGCGCCTGGTCCTGCCGTCCCCGAACGGCTCCACCATCGCCGCGGAGGCCGCCTCGGGCGGCGCGGTGGTCGTCGCGGCCTCCCTGCGCAACCGCTCGGCCGTCGCCCGCTGGCTCGCCGACCGCGGCCACGGCACGGCCGACCGGCCGCTGGCCGTCATCGCCTCGGGCGAGCGGTGGCCCGACGGCTCGCTGCGCCCCGCCCTCGAAGACCTGCTGGGCGCGGGAGCCGTGCTCTCCGCGCTCGCGGGCCCGCACACCCGCATGACCCCGGAGGCGACCGCGGCGGCCACGCTGTGGGACGCGACCGAGGACCCGGTCGCCGCCTTGCACGGCTGCGACTCGGGCCGTGAACTGTACGAGTACGGCTTTCCGCAGGACGTGGCCGTGGCCGCCGAGACCGACAGCTCGACGACCGTCCCCGCTCTCGTGGACGGCGCATTCCAGGAGGCACCATGACCGACCTACTGACCCGGCTGACCGAGATGCTGGACGATCTGGACGCGGACGTCGACGCCACGATCGACCTCGCCGACGAGATCGCGGCCTCGGGCGACGCCGGCCTCCTGCCGCGCCTCCAGGCGGAGCTGGACCGCGCCCTCGCCGAGCGGAACGCCTACGCCCGGGAACTCCTCGGCGGAGTCGTCGCCGCCATCGGCGGCACCGACACCCTCCCGGCCCTGGTCCGCGCCTCCGCCGTCGACCTCGGCGACGACCAGGACGGCCTGGCCGCCGAGATCGTCGACCTGGTCCAGGCGGACCCGAAGACGGCCCGCCGTCTCCTCCAGCCGATGACGGAGGACGACGACCTGTCCGTCGCCAACCGCGCCGACTGGGCGCTGCGCTTCCTGCCGTAGTCGCTGCGCACGCGAAGAGGCCACAGCCCGAGGGGCTGTGGCCTCTTCGACGCGGGCGCGGGGGCCGGCGGTCTACCAGAAGTTGCTGCAGGTCACGTTGCCGTTGTCATTGATGCAGACGCGGTAGTAGGCGCTGCCGCTGCCCAGCATGTTGGACCAGTCGGTGCCCGCCTGGTAGGGGAACTGCACCGAGAGGCTGCGCTGGAAGTCGGTGCCGGGGCCCAACCACTTCTCGATGGAGCCGTACCGGGGCCACCACTGGCTACCGGAGGGGGACGTGGTGCGGACCCAACCGGCCTGACAGGCGTTGGACCAGCGCAGCTCGGCCTTGAAGCCGTTGCCGTTGATGGTCGACGCCTTGGTCGTGGCGTCGGCGTCACAGCCCTGCGAGACGGGGCCGAGGTTGTCGCAGCCGCTGCCGGAGCAGCCGGCGGCGTACGAGGTGCCCGCGAGCGGGACGAGGGCCATGGTCATCGCGGCGGCGGAGACACCCGCCACCTTCGCGATCATGCGCTTCATCAGTCGATCCGATTCCAGGAGGGGGGAGCGTCGTGGGCGCCACGAGCAGAACGAAGATGATCATGAACCGTGTGCTCTGTCCACGTCAACCGGCGAATCGGACCACCTCGGCGCACGTCGCGACGGAGCCCCACGCGAAGAGGCCACAGCCCGGTGGGCTGTGGCCTCTTTCGTGCCGGAACGTTCCGGATCGCGCGGTCTAGCGGCGCTTGCCGCCTTCGCCGAGCAGCCCGGCCTTGCGGAGGGCGTCCGCCATCGCGCTGTTCGCGGGCGCGGGCGCCGCCGAACGGTCCCGGCCACCCCGGTCGTTCCGGTTGCCGCCCCGCTCCCCGCGCTCATTCCGCTTGCCGTCCTCGGAGCGGCGGCCACCGCCGCCCTGACGCTGCTGCGGAGGCCGGCCGGAACGCTCGCCGCGGTCGTCCCGCTCGCCCCGGTCCCGCCGGGGAGCGCCGCCCTGGCCCTCCGTGCCCGGCTCGTCGTCGAGCCGCAGCGTCAACGAGATCCGCTTGCGCGGGATGTCCACGTCCAGGACCTTCACCTTGACCACGTCACCCGGCTTCACCACGTCACGCGGGTCCTTGACGAAGGTCTTCGACATCGCCGACACGTGCACCAGACCGTCCTGGTGCACACCGACGTCCACGAACGCGCCGAACGCGGCCACGTTGGTGACGACACCCTCCAGGACCATCCCGGACGCCAGGTCGCCGATCTTCTCGACGCCCTCCTTGAAGGTGGCCGTGCGGAACGCCGGACGCGGGTCGCGGCCCGGCTTCTCCAGCTCGCGCAGGATGTCCGTCACCGTCGGCAGACCGAAGGTCTCGTCGACGAAGTCGTCCGCCCGCAGCGAGCGCAGTGTGCCCGTGTCGCCGATCAGCGCCGCGACCTCGCCGCCCGTCGCCTTCACCATCCGGCGCACCACCGGGTACGCCTCCGGGTGCACGGACGAGGAGTCCAGCGGGTCGTCGCCGCCCCGGATGCGCAGGAAGCCCGCGCACTGCTCGTACGCCTTCGGGCCGAGCCGCGCCACGTCCTTGAGCGCCTTGCGGGAGCGGAAGGGGCCGTTGGCGTCCCGGTGCGCGACGATGTTCTCGGCGAGGCCGCCGCTGATGCCCGAGACCCGCGAAAGCAGCGGCGCCGAGGCGGTGTTGACGTCGACGCCGACACCGTTCACACAGTCCTCGACCACCGCGTCGAGGGAGCGCGAGAGCTTCACCTCGGCCAGGTCGTGCTGGTACTGGCCGACACCGATGGACTTCGGGTCGATCTTCACCAGCTCGGCGAGGGGGTCCTGGAGCCGCCGGGCGATGGAGACCGCGCCGCGCAACGACACGTCCAGGCCCGGGAGTTCCTGCGAGGCGAAGGCGGAGGCCGAGTAGACCGAGGCGCCCGCCTCCGAGACCATCACCTTCGTCAGCTTCAACTCGGGGTGCTTGGCGAGGAGTTCGGCCGCCAGCTTGTCGGTCTCGCGGGAGGCCGTGCCGTTGCCGATCGCGATCAGCTCGACCGCGTGCTCCTTCGCGAGGCGCGCCAGCCTGTCGAGGGCCTGGTCCCACTTGTTGGCGGGCACGTGCGGGTAGATCGTGTCGGTGGCGACGACCTTGCCGGTCGCGTCGACGACGGCGACCTTCACGCCCGTGCGGAAACCGGGGTCGAGCCCGAGCGTCGCCCGGGTGCCGGCCGGCGCGGCGAGCAGCAGGTCCCGCAGGTTCGCCGCGAAGACCCGTACGGCCTCGTCCTCGGCAGCCGTCCGCAGCCGCAGCCGCAGGTCGATCCCCAGGTGCACCAGGATGCGGGTCCGCCAGGCCCAGCGGACCGTGTCCTGGAGCCACTTGTCTCCGGGGCGGCCGCGGTCGGCGACGCCGAAGCGGCCGGCGACGATCCCCTCGTACGAGGAAGGCCCCTCCGTCGGCTCCTCCGGCTCCAGCTCCAGGCTGAGGGCGTCCTCCTTCTCGCCGCGCAGCATCGCGAGCACGCGGTGCGAGGGCAGCGCCGTGAACGGCTCGGCGAAGTCGAAGTAGTCGGCGAACTTCGCTCCCGCCTCCTCCTGGCCCTCGCGGACCTTCGCCACCAGGCGTCCGCGGCCCCACATGCGCTCGCGCAGCTCGCCGATGAGGTCGGCGTCCTCGGAGAACTTCTCGGCGAGGATCGCCCGCGCGCCCTCCAGGGCGGCGGCGGCGTCCGCGACGCCCTTGTCCCCGTCCACGAAGGCCGCGGCGGCGGCCGCCGGCTCGACGGACGGGTCGGCGAGCAGCCCCTCGGCCAGCGGTTCGAGACCGGCCTCGCGGGCGATCTGCGCCTTCGTCCGCCGCTTCGGCTTGAAGGGCAGGTAGATGTCCTCCAGACGCGCCTTGGTGTCGGCGGCCCGGATGCTCGCCTCCAGCGTCTCCGTCAGCTTGCCCTGCTCGCGGACCGAGTCGAGGATCGCCGACCGGCGGTCCTCCAGTTCGCGCAGATAGCGCAGCCGCTCCTCCAGGGTGCGCAGCTGCGCGTCGTCGAGCATCTCGGTCGCTTCCTTGCGGTAGCGCGCGATGAACGGCACGGTCGAACCGCCGTCGAGGAGCTCGACGGCTGCCTTCACCTGTCGCTCGCGTACGCCGAGCTCCTCGGCGATCCTTGCTTCGATGGACGTCGTCACGGTGTCCCGACTCGCCTTCTCGTGCCTCAAGCTTGCGAGTGCATTCTGCCGGGTCGGTCACCCGTACGCGGCAACCGACCCGTCCCGCGCGCGTCCCCGGGGCCTGTCTCCCGGATCAGGCCCTCGGCCCGCCGGGTCAGCCCTTGCCGATCAGGTCCTCCGGGAAGGCGCCCGCGCCGGCCGCCGTGACCAGGAAGCCGCGCGCGAGCTCGGTGAGGCGCTCGACGCCGGCCGCGCCGAGGTGCTCGTACGGGGCGGAGTCCAGCCGGTCGGTGTGCTCCTCGAGCTCGGCGCGCAGGGCCGTGCCCGACTCCGTCAGCTCGCCCTCGGCGTCGATCAGCCCGCGCTCGCGCAGCCGCTCCCGTGCCGCCTCCCAGTCCTCGCGCCGCCAGCCGCGCGTGCCCAGGACCCAGCGCGGGGCCATGCCCTTGCCGGTGGCGGTGTGCGAGGCGAGGGCCTCGACGGGGTCGAGCCCGGCGGCGAGCAGGGCGGAGAGGTGGCCGTCGCCGCGGTGCTCGCGGAGCAGGGTGGCGGCGAACCAGTAGGCGAGGTGGGGCTGCTCGGGCACCGGCAGGTCGGCGTGGGCCGAGTACAGCGGCCGGGCGTGCCGGGTGCAGGCCTCGGCGGCGCGCAGGGCGAGCTCCGCCGCCTCGGCCATCTCCGGGGACGCGACCGCGTCCTCGCCGAGCAGCCGGCGCAGGGTCGCGTCGACGGTCCGGAGGCGTGCGTCCAGGACCTCGGCGGGGGAGGCGGTCTCCCAGACGGCCGGGAGGTGCCGGGCGAGGAGCTCGTGGTTGTAGTTGTAGAAGGTCGCGGCGACCGTGCCCGCGCCCACCGCGCCGAGCGCGGCGCTGCGCGCGGCGAGCCGCATCGCGCTCTGGTCGGTGAAGCCGAGCGCGGTGAACTCGCGGTCCAGGTCCGGCGAGAAGTACAGCGTGGAGTGGATCGGGTTGAGGACGTTGTGGCAGTGGCGTCCGGCGCGCGGGGGAAGGGCAGTCGTCATGGCACCGAACATTACCGACTGGTCGGTACGACGGGAACGGCTGGGGCGCATGGCGGAAAAGGTGGGTTCCCCGTCGTTGCGGACGCGACCGGGCACGCCGAGGATGGAGGCATGCCGCAGCGCCCCGTCCTCGTCGTCCTCTTCGACGACGTCCAGAGCCTGGACGTCACCGGCCCCGTCGAGGTGTTCGCCGGTGCCGGACGCGCCGCCGGGGACCCTTCCGCGTACCCGATCCGCACCGCCTCCCTCGACGGCGGACCGGTCCGTACGCACAGCGGACTGCGCCTGCTCCCCGACACCTCCCTCGACGACGCCGTCGCCGACGGGCCCCCGCACACCCTCGTCGTCCCCGGCGGCGAGGGCACCCGCGCACCCGACCCGGCGCTGATCGACTGGCTGCGCGTCCACGCCCCGACGGCCGGACGCCTCGTCTCCGTCTGCACGGGCGCCCTGCTCCTCGCCGAGGCCGGACTCCTCGACGGACACCGGGTGACGACCCACTGGATCGCCTGCGACCACCTCGCCCGCCGCCACCCCGACGTCGACGTCGACTCGGATCCGATCTTCGTACGGGACGGGCGGCTGTCCACCTCCGCCGGCGTCACCGCCGGCATCGACCTGGCCCTCGCCCTGGTCGAGGAGGACCTCGGCCGGGACGTCGCCCTCACCGTCGCCCGCCACCTGGTCGTCTTCCTGCGCCGCCCCGGCAACCAGGCCCAGTTCAGCGCACAGCTGTCCGCCCAGACCGCCCGGCGGGAGCCGCTGCGGGACCTCCAGCACTGGATCAGCGAGCACCCCGGCGAGGACCTCTCCGTCGACGCGCTCGCCGCCCGCGCCCGGCTCTCGCCCCGGCACTTCGCCCGCGCCTTCCACGCCGAGACCGGCACCCCGCCCGGCCGGTACGTCGACCGGGTCCGCCTCGAACACGCCCGCCGCCTCCTGGAGGAGACCTCGCGCGGCGTCGAGGAGGTCGCCCGCGCCTCCGGCTACGGCACGCCCGAGGCCATGCGCCGCGCCTTCCTGAAAGCCCTGGGGACCGGCCCCGCGGAGTACCGCCGCCGCTTCCACGCGCCCATCACCTGAGAGGAACCACCGATGCAGATCGCCGTCCTGCTCTACGACCGCTTCACGACCCTCGACGCCGTCGGCCCGTACGAGCTCCTCGCCCGGATGCCCGGTGCCGAGACCGTCTTCGTGGCCAAGGAGGCCGGGCCGGTCCGCAACGACCAGGGCAGCCTCGCGCTCGTCGCCGACCGGAGCCTCGCCGAGGTCCCGCGACCGGACATCGTCCTGGTCCCCGGCGGCCCCGACGCCCGGGTCGCCATGGACGACCCGGAGATCCTCGACTGGCTCCGTACCGCCGACGCCACCAGCACCTGGACCACCTCCGTCTGCACCGGCTCGCTCATCCTCGCCTCGGCGGGCCTGCTGAAGGACCGCCGGGCGACCACCCACTGGCTCGCCTTCGACGAACTGCGGGCGCTCGGCGTCGAACCCACCGGCGAGCGGGTCGTCTTCGACGGCAAGTACGTCACGGCCGCCGGCGTCTCCTCCGGCATCGACATGGCGCTGCACCTGCTCGGCCGGATCGCCGGGGACGAGACCGCCCAGACGATCCAGCTCCTCACCGAGTACGACCCGCAGCCGCCCTACGACGCGGGCTCCCCGGAGAAGGCCCCGGCGGCGATCGTCGCGCACTGGCGCGGCGAGAAGGAGCCGGTCCGGGAGGGCTGAGACTCAGAGCCCGTACGTGAAGCGGGGCGCGCGGCGCTCCAGGAAGGCGGCGACCCCCTCGGCGGTGTCGCCGCTGCCGCGTGCCTGCTCCGCCCAGTGCCCGTCCCGGTCCAGGCGCCCGTCGGCGAACTCCTTGGCCGCCGCCTGGGTGAGCAGCGAGCGGGAGGCGAGCAGCCGGGCGAACTCGGCCACCCGCTTGTCCAGTGCGCCCGCCGGGTGCAGCTCGTCCACGAACCCGGTCCGCAGCGCCTGCTCAGCGTCCATCAACTCGCCCGAGAACAGAAGGTACTTGGCGGTCGAGGGCCCGACGAGGGCGGTGAGCCTGCGGGTCGAGGAGGAGGCGTAGACGATGCCGAGCTTCGAGGGGGTGATCCCGAAGCGGGCACCCTCCTCGGCGAAGCGCAGGTCGCAGGCGGCGGCGAGCTGGCTGCCGCCGCCGACACAGAAGCCCCGCACGGCGGCGATCGTCGGCTTGGGGAAGGCCGCGAGCGCCTCCTCGGCCCGTACCGCGAGCGTCTGCTGCTCGTCCCCGGGCTCCCGCAGCGCCGAGATGTCCGCGCCGGCGCAGAAGGTGTCGCCCTCGCCGGTGAGGACGAGGACCCGCACGGTCGGGTCGGCGGCGAGCGGCTCCAGGACGCCGGGCAGGGCGCGCCACATTCCGACGCTCATGGCGTTGCGCTTGGCGGGGTTGGCGATGACGACGGTGGCGATCCCGTCCGTGACGCTGACCTTCAGCTGCGGCTCCATGGGCCGGATGCTATCCGCCGTACCCGAACGTACGATCAGGAAGGGGTCGCTCCGAGGAGGCACCGGACGGCCGGGGACGCCCACGGCGCACCCGCCGAACCGGACCCGGTCCGGGAGATGAGGCGCAAGGGGAAGAGGCTCCGCCGCAACTTCAGCCGGCTGGCCGTGCTCGGCGTCCTGCTGGTGATCGGCGGTGTCGTCGGCCTGATCTGCACGGCCGCCGCGACGCTGACCTCGATGATCCTCTTCGGCTGGCTGCTGCTCATCGGCGGGGTCGTGGGGCTGCTGCAGGCCGTCCAGTCGCGCGGCACCAGCTACTTCTGGCTCGCCGCGGTGGTGGCCGCCCTGAACATCGCGGCCGGTGTCGTGGTCATCCGCCACCCGGAGGGCTCGGCGGAGGCGCTGACGATGTTCGCCGCCCTGCTGTTCCTCACGGGCGGGCTGTCCCGGCTGGTCGGCGCCGTGGTGGTGCGGGGGCCGCAGTTCGGCTGGACGCTGTTCCAGGGAGCCTTCGGGCTGCTCCTCGGCCTGCTGGTCCTGTTCGACCGGCCGGACAGCAGCCTGTACGTCCCGGGCGTCTTCTTCTCGCTCGCCCTGCTCTTCGACGGGCTCGGCCTGATCGCGATCGGGGTGGGCGGCAGGCGGATCGTCCGTATGGTGACCCCGGCGGTGCCGGTCGCGGGCCCGGCTCCGGAGTCCTCAGAAACCGCACAGGACCAGTCGAACAACTGACGTTGGCATACTCAGCCGATCAGAATGTGGCCGATAGGTGTCGACTTCTGGTCAGTAGGCCGGTCGGCCTGCGCGCATTGCCAAGACTCGATCCGTGGCGAGAATCGAGCACGAGGGTGGGAACGGGACCGTGGGGACCCACGGAGGCGTCCCCGCCCGGCAACCGTCCTACGAAGGAGTCTGGCGCTTCACCGCTGCAGCGGTCGACGTCTCCGTCCCGCAGGCCCGGCACGCCGTACGCGACCTGCTGGTCCGCCAGGGAGTCCCGGTCCGTGAGGAGATCATGGACGGCCTGCTGCTGATCGTCTCCGAGCTGGTGACCAACGCCGTACGGCACGCGGCGCTGCTCTCCCCGGAGATAGCGGTGGAGGTCGCGATCGGCCCCGAGTGGGTCAGGGTGTCCGTCGAGGACAACCACCCCTACCGCCCCAAGGCCCTGGAGGCGGACTGGGGGCAGACCGGCGGTCGGGGGCTCCTCCTGGTCCGCGAGATCGCCCAGGAGGCCGGCGGCGCCTGCGACGTCGAGCACACCGCGAGCGGCGGGAAGATCATCTGGGCGGCGCTGCCCCTGGGACCGCTCTGACGGCTCCCGCCGGTCCGGCGGGAGACGTCGGACGGCCCCGGCCCCGATGGCACCGGGGCCGGGAGGCGTCGCCTCGGGAACAGGCGGTCACCAGCCCCCGGACGGACCCGTCAGCTCCCTGATCGCCGGACGCGCCGCGTCCAGGACCGTCATGAACCAGGCGGAGAAGGGCAGGGCGGCGTGCCGCTCGGCCAGCTCCTCGGGGGTGACGAAGTCGGTGGACTCGATCTCCTCCGGGTCCGGCCGCGGCGCGGCCTGCACCAGGCCGACGAAGAGGTGGTTGTACTCCTGCTCCACCAGGCCCGAGGCCGGATCCGGGTGGTTGTAGCGCACGGTGCCGGCCTCCGCGAGCAGCGACGGCGAGACGCCGAGCTCCTCGAAGGTGCGCCGGGCCGCCGCGGCGAACGGCGCCTCGCCCGGGTAGGGGTGGCCGCAGCAGGTGTTCGACCAGACGCCGGGGGAGTGGTACTTGCCGAGCGCGCGCCGCTGGAGCAGCAGCCGGCCCGACTCGTCGAAGAGGAAGACGGAGAAGGCGCGGTGGAGCCGTCCCGGCGCCTTGTGGGCGGCGAGCTTCTCCGCGGTGCCGATGGTCCTCCCCTCCTCGTCGACCAGTTCGAGCATGATCGGCGCCGGGACTCCGGACGGCTGGACGCCGTTCGACGCGATCTCCGGCGAGATCTGAGCCGCGGTGGCTGGTGTGGTCGGCATAAACCATCCTTCGCATCGGTCCTCGGCCCGTGGGGGCCACCACAGTCTGCCGTACAAAACCGGCTTGTCCGCACTTCGGCGGCCGGACGTGGCCGCTCCCACCGCACCGGAGTACACCCGGTGCGGTGGGAGCGGCGCCGCCCCGCGGGGCGCCTACACCCCGAAAGCCGCCGGATAGGCGATCGTGCCCGAGGGAACCGGCTGCGAACCGTCCAGGACGAGCGCCATCATCACCTCGTCCGGAACCTCGAAACCTGGCCGGATTCCGTACTCGGACGCCCGTGCGAACCCGAACCGCGGGTAGTACCCCGGATGGCCGAGCACGAGCACGAGCCGCTCGCCCCGCAGCCGGGCCGCGTCGAGGACCGCCCGGACGACGGCCTGCCCGGCACCGGCGCTCTGGTGCCCCGGAGCGACCGCGACCGGGCCGAGGGCCGCCGCGGGGACCCCGTTCACATGGCAGCGGGAGATCAGCGCGTGCGCGGCGACCGTGCCGTCCGGAGCCTCCGCCACGTACGACAGGCCCGGCAGCCAGGCTCCGGCGTCGGCGCGGAGCGCGTCGACGAGACCGGCCTCCTCCGGCGTCGGGAAGGCCGCCGCGTTGACGGCCCGTACGGCGTCGACGTCCCCGGGGGTCTCCGGCCGGGTGCGCCAGCGCGGATCGGCGGATCGCAGGACGAAGCCCGCGTACCCGTAGTCGGAGCCGTGCTCGCGCCGCAGCGCGATCTCGGCGCGCGCCCCCGCCACCGCCTCGGCCATGCCGGGCACGGAGGTGTCCGCCGCGTCGGCGTGCGCGGCCAGCGGGACGTAGTACTCGTCCCAGTCGCTCTCGGGCTGCGGGACGGTCCCCAGGACGTGGTAGCCGGCCCCGACGGCCGCCGCCGCGTTCCCGGCGACGGTGCGGAGGGTGTAGTGGTCCTCCCAGAAGGCGCGGGCCGCCGGGCCCGGCTCCTCGGCGGTCCAGACGCACTCGGTGAGCACCAGGATGCCCCCGGGCGCGAGGAGCCTGCGCCACTCGGCCAGGGCCCGGTCGAAGCCGAGGACGAAGACCGAGCTCTCGGCCCAGACCAGGTCGAAGGAGCCGTCGGGGAACGGCAGCGCGCCCATGTCGGCGTTCAGGGTGCGGACCGCCCCGTCGAGCCCGCGGGCCGCGGCGGTCTCCCGCAGCTCCGCGAGGAACGGCTCGTGGGTGTCGACGGCGGTCACCTCGGCACCCGCCTCGGCGGCCAGGAGCAGCGCGGAGCGGCCGGGGCCGCAGCCCAGGTCGAGCACGCGCGGACGCTCGGGAAGCCTCCCCGCGAGCGCGAGGAGCCGACGGGTGGTGGTGTCGGAGCCCGGACCCTGGCGCGGAAGGCCGTGGTGCAGGGCGAAGAAGGAGTCGTGCAGAGCGTTGTCGGACAACGTGGAAACCCTTTGGACGAAAGGGCCCCGGCCGACGACGTGACGTACCGGTGGGAAGACCGGGATCAGGTCAGCCGGAGACCCGGAGGCTGAGGGACGACCGGGCGCTGCCGCACAGGGCAGCCTCCATCGCGACGGTCATCAACCTCAGCTCCTCTCCACACGCGTTCGTACGACGAGACTAACAGCCGGGGCCGCTCAGAGGCAGAGCTTCGCCTCGTGCTCCGCGTGCCCGACCGGCTCCAGCTGGAAGGTGCAGTGCTCCACGTCGAAGTGCGAGCCCAGGCAGCCCTGGAGGTCGTGCAGCATCTTCTCGTGCCCGACGGAGTCCAGCGCGTCCTGGTCGACGACCACGTGCGCGGAGAGCACCGGCAGGCCCGAGGTGATCGTCCAGGCGTGCAGGTCGTGCACGCCCTCGACGCCCGGCAGGGCCAGGATGTGCGCCCGTACCTCCGCCATGTCGACGCCCTTCGGGGCCGCCTCCAGGAGCACGTCCAGGGTCTCGCGCAGCAGCTTGAGCGTGCGCGGCACGATCATCAGGCCGATCACGATCGAGGCGATCGGGTCGGCGTACTGCCAGCCCGTCGCCAGGATGATCCCGGACGCGACGATCACGGTGACCGAACCGAGGGCGTCCGCGAGCACCTCCAGATACGCCCCGCGGACGTTGAGGCTCTCCTTCTGGCCCCGCATGAGCAGCGACAGCGAGATCACGTTGGCCACCAGGCCGATCACCGCGAACGCGATCGCCGGCCCGCCCTTGGTCTCGGCCGGCTCGATGAACCGCTGGATCGCCTCGTACAGCACGTAACCGCCGACGACGAGCAGCAGCAGACAGTTGGCGAGCGCCGCCAGGATCTCGGCCCGGGCGTACCCGAAGGTGCGGTTCCCCGAGGGCGGCCGGTTCGCGAAGTGGATCGCGAGGAGCGCCATCGCGAGGCCGACCGCGTCGGTCGCCATGTGCGCCGCGTCCGCGATCAGCGCGAGCGAGTCGGCGACGAGTCCGCCGATGATCTCGATCACCATCACGGAGAGCGTGATGCCGAGCGCGATCCGCAGCCGGCTCCGGTACGCGGCGGCCGCCGTACCCGTCGGCGGCGGGCCGCCGTGGCTGTGCCCGTGGTCGTGTCCAGCCCCCATGACAAGGCCTCCCGGTCGTGTCTCTCGTGTGCCCCGATTCGCAAGTGAACTACGGGTGGGGGGTATGTGCAACACGGTACTGAACACCGTTGTCATATGCTCTGACCTGCGACGACGCCAGAACCGGGGGACAGTGCGGGTGGCCTCCCGGAACGGGGTTTGTCGGGCGTGCGGCCGATCGCCCATGATGATCTCCACGGAACGCGGCGCACCCGGACGGACACGGACGGTCCCGGGGGAGTACTGCCGACGAAGCCTCGGTGAAATCGCACTCCGTTCATCCGATAGCCTCAGCCGACGTGTCGCCGCCCGGTGCCGGGCCACACCGCCGCGCCCGGGGCCGCCATGGCCCCGCCGGCCCCTCCGTCAGCTTCAAGGAGTGAGTTCGTCTGTCGACCGCCATCCTCACCGGCCCGCCGGCACCCGGATCCTCGCTCGACGGTGATCTGCGGTCGCTCGGCTTCGACGTCCGGATCGCCTCCGGCGCCCAGGAGGCCGGCGCCCTGCTGGCCGCCGTCCCGGCGGGCGAGCGCGTCGCGCTCGTCGACCCCCGGTTCGTCGGTCACGTGCACGCCCTGCGCCTCACCCTGACCGACCCCCGCTTCCCCGCGGCCGCCGCCCCCGGCGCGCTCACCGCGCAGCCCGAGGCCCGCCCGGCGCTCGCCCGCGCCCTGGGAGCGGTCTCCGCGACCGCCGGCACCGGCGCGCGCACCGGCACCGACGCGCCGGCCCTCACCGAAGCGGGCGCCCGCACCGACACCGACGTCCTCACCGACACGCTCGCCGAGACGCTCGACGCCGACGGCGTCGCCGTGCACCGGCCCCAGCTCGGCACCCTCGTCGCCACCGTGCCCACCGACGCGGAGGCCCGCCACGAGGCCCGCGCCGCCGTGGACGCCGTCGACGACGAGGCCGTACGGCTGCGCTCCGCCGTCAAGGCGCACGACGGCTTCTTCACCACCTTCTTCATCAGCCCGTACTCGCGCTACATCGCCCGCTGGTGCGCGCGCCGCGGACTCACCCCCAACCAGGTCACCACCGCCTCGCTGCTCACCGCGCTGATCGCGGCCGGCTGCGCGGCCACCGGTGCGCGCGGCGGCTACATCGCCGCCGGCGTCCTCCTGCTCGTCTCCTTCGTCCTCGACTGCACGGACGGGCAGCTCGCCCGCTACGCGCTGAAGTACTCGACGATGGGCGCCTGGCTCGACGCCACCTTCGACCGGGCCAAGGAGTACGCCTTCTACGCGGGCCTCGCGCTCGGCGCCGCCCGCAACGGCGACGACGTCTGGGCCCTCGCCCTCGGCGCGATGGTCCTCATGACCTGCCGGCACGTCGTGGACTTCTCGTTCAACGAGGCCAACCACGACGCCACCGCGAACACGAGCCCCACCGCGGCCCTCTCCGACCGGCTCGACAACCTCGGCTGGACCGTCTGGGCCCGCCGCATGATCATCCTGCCGATCGGCGAGCGCTGGGCGATGATCGCCGTCCTCACCGCCGCCACCAGCCCCCGGATCGTCTTCTGGGCCCTGATCATCGGCTGCGCCTTCGGCGCCTGCTACACCACGGCCGGCCGCGTCCTGCGCTCCCTGACCCGCAAGGCGAAGCGGACCGACCGGGCCGCGCAGGCCCTGGCGGACCTCGCGGACAGCGGTCCGATCGCCTCGGCCGTCGCGAAGGCGGCCCGCCGCCTCCCGGCCCCCGCCCCGGTCGTCGCCCTCCTCGCCGCCGTGCTGATGGTCGCGGGCGCGCTGGTCCTGCCCTTCGGCGACGCCCTCCTCGTCGCCGTCGCGGCCGGGTACGCGATCCTCTCCGGCGCCGCCGTCGCCCGCCCCCTCAAGGGCGCCCTCGACTGGCTGGTCCCCCCGCTCTTCCGCGCCGCCGAGTACACCACCGTCCTCGTGCTCGCCGCCCGCTCCGACGTCCCGCAGGCGCTCCCCGCCGCATTCGGGCTGGTCGCGGCCGTCGCCTACCATCACTACGACACGGTGTACCGCATTCGCGGGGGCACCGGCGCGCCGCCCGCCTGGCTGGTGCGCGTCACCGGCGGACACGAGGGGCGCACGCTCCTGGTGACCGTCCTCGCCGCCCTGCTGGCGGACCGCGGCGACGACTTCACCCTGGCACTGACCGCGCTCGCGGTCGCCGTCGCGCTGGTGGTGCTCGTGGAGTCCATCCGCTTCTGGGTCTCCTCCGGAGCACCCGCCGTTCACGACGAAGGAGAAACAGCATGATCGGCCTCGTACTGGCAGCCGGTGCCGGACGGCGTCTGCGCCCCTACACCGACACCCTCCCGAAGGCCCTCGTGCCCGTCGACGGTGACACCACCATCCTCGACCTCACGCTGAAGAACTTCGCCGAGATCGGCCTCACCGAGGTCGCGATCGTCGTCGGCTACCGCAAGGAGGCCGTCTACGACCGCAAGGACGCACTGGAGGCCAAGTACGGCCTCGAGATCACCCTCGTCGACAACGACAAGGCCGAGGAGTGGAACAACGCCTACTCCCTGTGGTGCGCCCGTGAGGTCCTCAAGCGCGGTGTGATCCTCGCCAACGGCGACACCGTCCACCCGGTCTCCGTCGAGAAGACGCTGCTCGCCGCCCGCGGCGAGGACCGGAAGATCATCCTCGCCCTCGACACGGTGAAGAACCTCGCCGACGAGGAGATGAAGGTCATCGTCGAGGAGGGCAAGGGCGTCCAGCGCATCACCAAGCTCATGGACCCGGCCACCGCCACCGGCGAGTACATCGGCGTCACCCTCATCGAGGCCGAGGCCGCCGAGGAGCTCGCCGACGCCCTCAAGGCCACCTTCGAGCGCGACCCCGACCTGTACTACGAGGACGGCTACCAGGAGCTGGTCAACCGCGGCTTCACCGTCGACGTGGCCCCCATCGGCGACGTCAAGTGGGTCGAGATCGACAACCACGACGACCTCGCGAAGGGCCGTGAGATCGCGTGCCAGTACTGACTCGGCTGATTCCTTCGCCGGTCGTCGTCGACATCCGCAGGGGAGCGCTGGACGACCTGTCCGCGCTCCTCGCGGACCAGCGGATCTCCAGCAACGGCAAGATCGCCGTCGCCATCAGCGGCGGCTCGGGCCTCAAGCTGCGTGACCACTTCGCCCCCGAGCTGCCGGGTGCCGACTGGTACCCGGTCTCGGGCGGCACGATCGACGAGGCCGTCAAGCTCGCCGACGCCATGCGCGGCAAGCGGTACGACGCCGTGATCGCCCTCGGCGGCGGCAAGATCATCGACGTGACCAAGTACGCGGCGGCCCGGGTCGGGCTGCCGCTGGTGGCCATCGCCACCAACCTGTCGCACGACGGGATCTGCTCGCCGATCTCCACCCTGGACAACGACAACGGGCGCGGCTCCTACGGTGTGCCCACCCCGATCGCGCTGGTCATCGACCTCGACGTGATCCGGGACGCCCCCGTGCGGTACGTCCGCTCCGGCATCGGCGACGCGATCTCCAACCTCTCCGCCATCGCGGACTGGGAGCTCTCGCACCGCGAGACCGGCGAGCCCGTCGACGGCCTGGCCGCCGCCATGGCCCGCAGCGCCGGCGAGGCCGTGCTCCGCCACCCCGGCGGCGTGGGCGACGACGACTTCCTCGTCACGCTCTCCGAGGGCCTGGTGATGTCCGGCATCGCCATGTCGATCAGCGGCGACAGCCGCCCCTCCTCGGGCGCCTGCCACGAGATCAGCCACGCCTTCGACCTGCTCTTCCCGACCCGCGCCGCCAGCCACGGCGAGCAGTGCGGTCTCGGCGCGGCCTTCGCCATGCACCTGCGGGGCGACCGCGACGCGTCCGCGCTGATGGTCGACACCCTGCGCCGGCACGGGCTGCCCGTCCTGCCGGAGGAGATGGGCTTCACCGTGGACGAGTTCGTCCGGGCGGTGTCCTTCGCCCCGCAGACCCGGCCGGGCCGCTTCACCATCCTCGAACACCTCGACCTGTCCGACGACGAGATCAGGGACGCGTACGCCGACTATGCCAAATCCATCGGTAGCTGAGCTCCGTCCCGCGCGGAAGCCGACCGTCGCCGAGCTCCGCCCGGTCGTCCACCCCCCGGGTGTGAAGGACCGGCGGAGCGGCGAGCACTGGGGCGGCCGCCTCTACATGCGGGAGATCTCGCTCAGGATCACCCGTCAGCTCGTCGGCACCAAGGTCACGCCGAACCAGCTCACGTACGTCATGACGCTCGCGGGCGTCCTCGCCGCACCGGCCCTGCTGGTGCCCGGGATCCCGGGGGCGCTGCTCGGCGCGCTCATGGTCCAGCTCTACCTGCTGCTCGACTGCGTCGACGGCGAGGTGGCCCGCTGGAAGAAGCAGTACTCGCTGGCCGGTGTCTACCTGGACCGGGTCGGCGCCTACCTGTGCGACGCGGCGGTCCTCGTCGGCTTCGGCCTGCGCGCCGCCGACCTGTGGGGCTCGGGCCGGATCGACTGGCTGTGGGCCTTCCTGGGGACGCTCGCCGCGCTCGGCGCCATCCTGATCAAGGCCGAGACCGACCTCGTCGGCGTCGCCCGCCACCAGGGCGGTCTGCCTCCGGTCAAGGAGGCGGCGTCCGAGCCGCGCTCCTCCGGCATGGCGCTGGCCCGCCGGGCCGCCGCCGCGCTCAAGTTCCACCGGCTGGTCCTCGGCATCGAGGCCTCGCTGCTCATCGTGGTCCTGGCGATCGCGGACCAGGTCAGGGGAGACCTCTTCTTCTCCCGGCTCGGTGTCGCCGTCCTCGCCGGCATCGCGCTGCTCCAGACCGTGCTGCACCTCGTGTCGATCATGGTCTCCAGCAGGCTGAAGTGAGGCCGGCCGTGAGCACGCCGCTCAGGGTGGGTGCCGTCGTCATCACGATGGGCACCCGCCCCGACGACCTGCGCGCGCTCGTCGACTCGATCGCCGCGCAGGAGGGCGACCCGGTCGAGGTCGTCGTCGTCGGTCAGGGCACCCCGGTCACCGGGGTGCCCGACTGGGTCCGCACCGTCGAGCTGCCCGAGAACCTGGGCATCCCCGGCGGCCGGAACGTCGGCATCGAGGCCTTCGGCCCCGGAGGCACCGACGTCGACGTCCTCCTCTTCCTCGACGACGACGGACTGCTCGCCCACACGGACACCGCCGAGCTGGTCCGGCAGGCCTTCACCGCCGATCCGCGCCTCGGCATCATCAGCTTCCGGATCGCCGATCCGGAGACCGGGGTCACCCAGCGCCGGCACGTGCCGCGGCTGCGCTCGGCCGACCCGATGCGCTCCTCGCGGGTGACCACCTTCCTCGGCGGCGCCAACGCCGTCCGCACCAAGGTCTTCGCCGAAGTCGGCGGCCTGCCGGACGAGTTCTTCTACGCGCACGAGGAGACCGACCTCGCCTGGCGCGCGCTCGACGCCGGCTGGATGATCGACTACCGTTCCGACATGGTGCTGCTGCACCCCACGACAGCCCCGTCCCGGCACGCCTCGTACCACTTCAACGTGGCCCGCAACCGAGTGTGGCTGGCACGTCGCAATCTGCCCGCGCCCCTGGTGCCGGTCTATCTCGGCGTCTGGCTCCTGCTCACCCTGGCCCGGCGGCCCTCGCTCTCCGCGCTGAAGGCGTGGCTCGGCGGATTCCGCGCGGGCTGGACGACCCCCTGCGGACCGCGCCGTCCCATGAGGTGGCGTACGGTGTGGCGGCTGACCCGGATGGGTCGCCCCCCGGTCGTCTGACATCGTGGTACTCCACGTGCCGCGCATCTTGAACACGAAAGTTTCGACTGTGAGTGACACACACCTGGGCGTGGCGGTCGCGACGAGCGCGCCTCCGTCCGCCGTCGACGAGGGCCTGGAGCCGGCCGCCCTCGCCGCGAAGTACGGCCTCGCCGTCAGCGGCGCCCGGCCCGGCCTGTTCGAGTACGTCCGCGACCTGTGGAGCCGCCGCCACTTCATCGTGGCCTTCTCCTCCGCGAAGCTGGCCTCCCAGTACAGCCAGGCCAAGCTCGGCCAGATCTGGCAGGTGGCGACCCCGCTGCTCAACGCCCTGGTGTACTACCTGATCTTCGGGCTGATCCTGGGCGCCGGACGCGGGATGTCCGAGAACGTCTACATCCCGTTCCTGGTCACGGGCATCTTCGTGTTCACCTTCACCCAGAACTCGGTCATGGCCGGTGTGCGGGCGATCTCGGGCAACCTGGGCCTCGTCCGGGCGCTGCACTTCCCGCGCGCCACCCTCCCGATCTCCTTCTCGCTCCAGCAGCTCCAGCAGCTGCTGTACTCGATGATCGTGCTCGTGGCGGTCGCGCTCTTCTTCGGCAGCTACCCCTCCATGCGGTGGCTGCTGCTGATCCCCGCGCTGCTGCTGCAGTTCGTGTTCAACACGGGCCTCTCGATGATCGTGGCCAGGATGGGCGCCAAGACGCCCGACCTCGCCCAGCTGATGCCCTTCATCATGCGGACCTGGATGTACGCCTCGGGCGTCATGTTCTCGATCTCCGCGATGCTGGCCGACAAGCCCGCGTGGATCGCCAAGGTCCTCTTGTACAACCCGGCGGCCGTCTACATGGACCTCATCCGCTACTCCCTCATCGAGGGCTACGGCGCGGGGAACCTGCCGTCGCACGTCTGGATCACCGCCCTCGCCTGGGCCGTGATCTTCGGCATCGGCGGTTTCGTCTACTTCTGGAAGGCCGAGGAGAGGTACGGCCGTGGCTGACACGAACCAGAGCAACGTCCCCACCGTCATCTGCGACGACGTCCACATCGTCTACCGGGTCAACGCCGGTGGCGGAGGCAAGGGCAGCGCCACCGCGGCGCTCAGCCGGATCGTCGGCCGCGGCAAGGCCGAGGTCACCCGGGGCGTCCGCAAGGTCCACGCCGTCCGCGGCGTCACCTTCACCGCGTACAAGGGCGAGGCCATCGGCCTCATCGGCACCAACGGCTCCGGCAAGTCCACGCTGTTGCGCGCCATCGCCGGTCTGCTCCCCACCGAGAGCGGCAAGGTCTACACCGACGGGCAGCCCTCGCTCCTGGGCGTCAACGCCGCCCTCATGAACGACCTCACCGGCGAGCGCAACGTGATCCTCGGCGGCCTCGCCATGGGCATGAGCCGCGAGGAGGTGCGCTCCCGCTACGAGGACATCGTCGACTTCTCCGGCATCAACGAGAAGGGCGACTTCATCAGCCTGCCCATGCGGACGTACTCCTCCGGCATGGGCGCCCGGCTCCGGTTCGCCATCGCGGCGGCCAAGAACCACGACGTCCTCCTCATCGACGAGGCGCTCGCGACCGGTGACCGCAAGTTCCAGATCCGCTCCGAGGAGCGCATCCGCGAGCTCCGCAAGGAGGCCGGCACGGTCTTCCTGGTGAGCCACAGCAACAAGTCCATCCGGGACACCTGCGACCGGGTGCTCTGGCTGGAGAAGGGGCAGCTCCTGATGGACGGCCCCACGGACGAGGTGCTCAAGGCCTACGAGCGCGAGACCGCGCGCTGACGGCCCGCCGAAGGAACCCCTGCCGGAACTTCCGGTGGGGGTTCTTCCGTTTTCCGCGCGTCGCGCCCCTCACTCGTAATGTTCATGCGGTTAACTTCGGGCAGGATGAGCCCATGGCAGCGACCTCGGCGGGAAAGACCTACCACCACGGCGACCTGCGCAACGCGCTGATCTGCGCGGCCGTCGACCTCGCCACCGACGGCGGCCCCGAGCGGGTCGTCCTGCGCGAGGCGGCCCGCCGGGTCGGCGTCTCGCCCACCGCCGCCTACCGGCACTTCGAGGGACGCGGCGAACTCCTCCGCACCGTCCGGTCCCACGCCCGGCGGGAGCTCGCCGCCGCCATGGAGCGGGCGGCCGCCCGCGAGCCCGGCGCCGACGACCCCGTCCTCGCGGCCGAGCGCCGGGTCGCCGCCCTCTGCCGCGGATACGTCGGCTTCGCCGTGGAGCAGCCCGGCCTCTACCGGGCCGCGTTCTGCGCGGCCCACCCCGCCGCCGCGGGCGAACCCGCGCCCGGCCGCGCGACCGCCGAGCCCGAGATCCGCGCGTTCACCCTGCTCAGGGAGGCGCTCGAAGCGCTCGCCCGGCTCGGCGCCGGGCGACCCGGCGCCCGGCCCGCCACCGGTGCCGCCGCGTGGTCGGCCGTGCACGGACTGTCACTCCTCCTGGCCGACGGGCCCCTTCGCCGGCTCTCGGCGCACGGCAGGAGCGTCGTCGTCGACGCGACCCTCGCCATGGTGGTCTCCGGAACGGCCACCGTCTGAGCCCGAACTCCCTTGCGGTACCGACGGGTTGGTGCCATGCGCGAGGGGGTGGCGCGACGCCCGCCACCCCGGAATGGCGAAGGTCGTCGTACAACGTAAGCTGGACCGGTCTGTTTCGCGGCAAGTAGGGCGATACCCCGCGGCCATCGGGCCCCGCGGGTGGCGGCCCTACGGGCAGGGGTCGGCGGCGTGTCCGAAATAGGATGGATTGGATCGGCAGTGTAGAACGGGAGTCGTGACGGCCATGACGCAGAATCTCCAGCTCCACGAGGGTGTCGCCGTCCCTCCGTCAGGAACCGCCCAGTGACGGAGACCCGGCAGGCGCGCACCGACGCCGCCTCGCGCGCCACACTCGGCAAGGCCGCGGAAGAGAACTTCCCCGTGGCCCCCTTCTTCCTGCCCCGCGCCTGGCGCGACGACCTCATGGCCGTCTACGGCTTCGCCCGGCTCGTCGACGACATCGGCGACGGCGACCTCGCCCCCGGCGGCGCCGACGCCCGCCACCTCGGCGTCGGCCCCGAGGCCGAGGACGACCGGGTCGCGCTCCTCGACGCCCTGGAGGCCGACCTCCACCGGGTCTTCGACGCCACCCCGCAGCACCCGCTGCTGCGCGCCCTCCAGCCGACCGTCCGGCGCCGCGGGCTCACCCCCGGGCCCTTCCTCGGCCTGATCGCGGCCAACCGGCAGGACCAGCTGGTCCGCCGCTACGAGACGTACGACGACCTCCTCGCGTACTGCGAGCTCTCCGCCAACCCCGTCGGCCGGCTCGTCCTCGCGATCAGCGGCACCGACACCCCCGAGCGGATCCGGCGCTCCGACGAGATCTGCACCGCCCTCCAGATCGTCGAACACCTCCAGGACGTCGCCGAGGACCTCGCCCGCGACCGGATCTATCTGCCCGCCGAGGACCTCAAGCGCTTCCACGTCACCGAGCGCGACCTCGCCGCGCCCACCGCCGGAGCCTCCGTCCGGGCCCTGATCGCCTTCGAGGCCGAGCGGGCCCGCGAGCTCCTCCACGCGGGCGCCCCCCTCGTCGCCAGCGTCCACGGACGGCTCCGCGTCCTCCTCGCCGGCTTCACCGCCGGGGGACTCGCGGCGCTCGACGCGATCACCGACGCCCGGTACGACGTGCTGTCCGGCCCACCGAAGGCCACCAAGCCGAGCCTGATGCGCCAGGCGGGAGCGGTTCTGCTCCGGGCGCGGAGAGAGGGGTGAGCACGACCGTGGAGGCACCGCACCAGCCGTCCGCACCGGTCCAGGCCGCCTACAGCTACTGCGAGGCGGTCACCGGACAGCAGGCCCGCAACTTCGCCTACGGCATCCGGCTGCTCCCGGCCGAGAAGCGGCAGGCGATGTCCGCGCTGTACGCCTTCTCGCGACGCGTCGACGACATCGGCGACGGCACGCTCGCGGCCGAGGAGAAGCGCCACCGGCTCGAAGCCACCCGCGACGTCCTCGACCGCATCCGCAAGGGCCTCGTCGAGGAGGACGACACCGACCCCGTCGCCGTCGCCCTCGCCGACTCCGCCCGCCGCTTCCCGATCCCGCTCGACGGCCTCGACGAGCTCATCGACGGCGTCCTCATGGACGTGCGCGGCGCGACCTACGAGACCTGGGACGACCTCAAGGTCTACTGCCGCTGCGTCGCCGGCGCGATCGGCCGGCTCTCCCTCGGCGTCTTCGGCACCCAGCCCGGCGCCCAGGGCGCCGACCGCGCGCCCGAGTACGCCGACACCCTGGGCCTCGCGCTCCAACTCACCAACATCCTCAGGGACGTACGCGAGGACGCCGGGAACGGACGCACCTACCTGCCCGCCGACGACCTCGCCAAGTTCGGCTGCGGAGACGGCTTCCGCAGCGAGACGCCCGCCCCCGGCGCCGACTTCGCCGGGCTCGTCCACTTCGAAGTGCGGCGCGCCCGCGCCCTGTTCGCCGAGGGCTACCGGCTCCTGCCCATGCTCGACCGGCGCAGCGGCGCCTGTGTCGCCGCGATGGCCGGCATCTACCGGCGCCTCCTCGACCGGATCGAGCGCGACCCCGAGGCCGTCCTGCGCGGCCGCGTCTCGCTCCCGGGCCGCGAGAAGGCGTACGTCGCGGTGCGCGGGCTCTCCGGCCTCGACACCCGCCACGTCGCCCGGCGCACCGTCAGGAGGCGCGCCTGATGGGCCCGTCCTCCCGGCGGGCAACCCCGGACGCCGCCCCGGCGTCCCTGCCCGAGGCACCCCCGAACCCGACCGCGACGACCCGAACGGAGGCCCCGTGACCCCCGAAGGAACCGAACAGCCCCGTGCCGTCGTCGTCGGCGGCGGGCTCGCCGGGATCACGACCGCGCTCCAGCTCGCCGAGAGCGGCGTGCGCGTCACCCTGCTCGAAGGCCGGCCCCGGCTCGGCGGGCTCGCCTTCTCCTTCCGGCGGGGCGACCTGACCGTCGACAACGGCCAGCACGTCTACCTGCGCTGCTGCACCGCCTACCGCTGGTTCCTCGACCGGGTCGACGGCGCCCGGCTCGCCCCCCTCCAGGACCGGCTCGACGTCCCCGTCCTCGACGTCGCGCACCCCCGCGGCCCCCGGCTCGGCCGGATCCGCCGCGACGGCCTCCCCGTACCGCTGCACCTCGCGCGCAGCCTCGCCACGTACCCGCACCTCTCGCTCGCCGAGCGTGCCTCCGTCGGACGGGCCGCGCTCGCCCTGAAGAAGCTCGACCCCGCCGATCCGGCACTCGACGGCATCGACTTCGCCACCTGGCTCGGCCGGCACGGGCAGTCCCCGCGGACCGTCGAGGCCCTCTGGGACCTCGTCGGCATCCCCACCCTCAACGCCCCCGCCCCGCAGGCCTCCATGGGGCTCGCCGCGATGGTCTTCAAGACCGGGCTGCTCTCCGAGCCCGGCGCCGCCGACATCGGCTGGGCCCACGTCCCGCTCGGCGAACTCCACGACACCCGGGCCGCGAAGGAGCTCGACGCCCTCGGCGTCCGCACCCTGCTGCGCACCAAGGCCGAGCGGATCTCCCGTACCGAAGACGGGCGTTGGGCCGTCGACGTACCGGGAGAGCGGATCGACGCCGACGCCGTCGTCCTCGCCGTCCCGCAGCACGAGACCCACGGCCTGCTGCCCGAGGGCGCCCTCGACGACCCCGACCGGCTCCTCGACATCGACACCGCCCCCATCCTCAACCTGCACGTCGTCTACGACCGCAAGGTGCTGAAGCGGCCCTTCTTCACCGCGCTCGGCTCCCCGGTGCAGTGGGTCTTCGACCGCACCGACTCCTCGGGACTGCTGAGGGGCGGGCCCGAAGGGCCCTCGGACAAGGGTGGTGGCGGGCGACGGGTGGGCGGAGGCCAGTACCTCGCCGTCTCCCAGTCCGCCGCCCAGGACGAGATCGACGAACCCGTCGCCGCCCTGCGCGAGAAGTACCTCCCCGAGCTGGAGCGACTCCTGCCCGCCGCCCGCGGCGCCGGGGTCCGCGACTTCTTCGTCACCAGGGAGCGGACGGCCACGTTCGCCCCCACCCCGGGCGTCGGCCGGCTCAGGCCCGGCGCCCGCACCAGGGCCCCGGGTCTGTACCTGGCCGGGGCCTGGACCGCCACCGGCTGGCCCGCGACCATGGAGGGTGCCGTCCGCAGCGGATTCAGCGCCGCGGGCGCCGCGCTCTCCGCCCTCGGCCGCCGCCATGACCACCCGCTGCAGGAGGCGGTATGAGTGTGAGTACCGGAACAAGAGGAGAGACCGTGCCGACAGCGCAGCCGGGACATCCGGCCGTCGACACCGCGGACGTGTCCGCACTGCTGGAGCGGGGGCGGACCCTGTCCACCCCCGTACTGCGGGCGGCCGTCGACCGCCTCGCGCCGCCCATGGACACCGTGGCCGCCTACCACTTCGGCTGGATCGACGCCCACGGCAACCCGACGGACGCCGACAGCGGCAAGGCCGTCCGCCCGGCGCTCGCCCTGCTGTCGGCCGAGGCCGCGGGTGTCGGGCCCGAGGTCGGGATCCCCGGCGCCGTCGCCGTGGAGCTCGTGCACAACTTCTCGCTGCTCCACGACGACCTGATGGACGGCGACGAGCAGCGCCGCCACCGCGACACGGTGTGGAAGGTGCACGGGCCCGCGCAGGCGATCCTCGTCGGCGACGCCCTGTTCGCGCTGGCCAACGAGATCCTCCTGGAGCTCGGCACCGTCGAGGCCGGCCGCGCCACCCGCCGGCTGACCACGGCCAGCCGCAAGCTCATCGACGGGCAGGCCCAGGACATCTCCTACGAGCACCGCGAGCGGGTCACCGTCGAGGAGTGCCTGGAGATGGAGGGCAACAAGACGGGCGCCCTGCTCGCCTGCGCCGTCTCCATCGGCGCCGTCCTCGGCGGCGCCGACGACCGCACCGCCGACAAGCTGGAGGAGTACGGCTACCACCTCGGCCTCGCCTTCCAGGCCGTGGACGACCTGCTCGGCATCTGGGGCGACCCGGAGGCCACCGGCAAGCAGACCTGGAGCGACCTGCGCCAGCGCAAGAAGTCCCTCCCGGTCGTCGCCGCCCTCGCCGCGGGCGGACCGGCCTCCGAGCGGCTCCAGCGACTCCTCGCCGAGGACGCCAAGTCCAGCGAGTTCGCCTCTTTCACGGAGGACGACTTCGCCTACCGGGCCTCCCTCATCGAGGAGGCCGGAGGACGCGAGTGGACCTCCCAGGAGGCCCGCCGCCAGCACGCCGTCGCGATCGCGGCCCTGAACGAGGTGGACATGCCCGCCCGCGTGCGGGCGCAGCTCACCGCACTGGCCGATTTCGTGGTCGTACGGAAGAGATGATCACCATCACCCTGATATGAGTTCGCGGTCGCCGGCCGGTGCCACCCGGCGCCGGCCGACGGCAGACCCGCAGGAGCAGAAGGAACCGACTGCACGAAGGGGAAGCCATGACAGCGACGACCGACGGAAGCACCGGGGCCATGGGCCCCCGGGCCGCCGCGGCCAGCAAGGCGAACGACTCCGACGCCACGACGTCGGGACCGGACGGGACCGGCGCGGACGCCGGACCGGTCCTCGACGGGACCACCACGCCCGGCGCCCTCGGTCTCGACGGCACCGCCGCGCGGGCCGTCGAACGGGGTGTCGAGCACCTGCTCGCCCGGCAGGACCCCGCCGGCTGGTGGAAGGGCGACCTGGAGACCAACGTCACCATGGACGCCGAGGACCTCCTCCTCCGCCAGTTCCTCGGCATCCTCGACGCCGACACCACCCGCGCCGCCGCGCTCCACATCCGCCGTGGGCAGCACGAGGACGGCGCCTGGGCCACCTTCTACGGCGGACCCGGCGAGCTCTCCGCCACCGTCGAGGCCTATGTGGCCCTGCGGCTCGCCGGAGACCCGCCCGAGGCCCCGCACATGGCCCGCGCCTCCGCCTGGGTCCGCGCCCGCGGCGGGATCGCCTCCGCCCGGGTCTTCACCCGGATCTGGCTGGCCCTCTTCGGCTGGTGGCGCTGGGAGGACCTGCCCGAGCTGCCGCCGGAGCTGCTCTTCCTGCCGAAGTGGTTCCCGCTCAACATCTACGACTTCGGCTGCTGGGCCCGGCAGACGATCGTGCCGCTCACCATCGTCTCCGCCAAGCGTCCGGTCCGCCCCGCACCCTTCCCGCTGGACGAGCTCCACACCGACCCGGCGCGGCCGAACCCGCCCCGGCCGCTCGCCCCGGCCACCGGCTGGGACGGCGTCTTCCAGCGGCTCGACAAGGCGCTGCACGTCTACCACCGCTTCGCCCCGCGCGGGGTGCGCCGGGCGGCCATGAACGTCGCCGCCCGGTGGATCGTCGAGCGCCAGGAGAACGACGGCTGCTGGGGCGGC
This sequence comes from Streptomyces sp. NPDC002463, assembly GCF_042889835.1. Taxonomy (NCBI): domain Bacteria; kingdom Bacillati; phylum Actinomycetota; class Actinomycetes; order Kitasatosporales; family Streptomycetaceae; genus Streptomyces; species Streptomyces sp. NPDC002463. The sequence goes on along the minus strand of NZ_JBIARL010000009.1, from coordinate 155,284 downwards.
ATCCAGCCCCCCGCCGTCTACTCGGTCATCGCCCTCCACCTCCTCGGCTACGACCTGAAGCACCCCGTCATGCGGGCCGGCCTGGAGTCCCTCGACCGGTTCGCCGTCTGGCGCGAGGACGGCTCGCGGATGATCGAGGCCTGCCAGTCGCCCGTCTGGGACACCTGCCTCGCCACCATCGCCCTCGCCGACGCCGGGCTCGCCCCCGACCACCCGTCGCTCGTCAAGGCCGTGGACTGGATGCTCGACGAGGAGATCACCCGCACCGGGGACTGGGCCGTGCGACGGCCCGAACTCCCGCCGGGCGGCTGGGCGTTCGAGTTCCACAACGACACCTACCCCGACATCGACGACACCGCCGAGGTGCTGCTCGCCCTGCGCCGGGTCCGGCACCCCGACCCGGCCCGGGTGGACGCGGCCGTCGCCCGCGGCGCCCGCTGGACGCTCGGCATGCAGTCGCGGGACGGGGGCTGGGGCGCCTTCGACGCCGACAACACCAGCGCCTTCCCCAACAAGCTGCCGTTCTGCGACTTCGGCGAGGTCATCGACCCGCCCTCCGCCGACGTCACCGCCCACGTGGTGGAGATGCTCGCGTACGAGGGCATGACCGAGCACCCGCGCGCCCGCCGCGGCATCGAGTGGCTGCTCGCCGCACAGGAGCCCAACGGCGCCTGGTTCGGCCGCTGGGGCGTCAACCACGTGTACGGCACGGGCTCGGTGCTCCCCGCGCTCGCCGCCGCCGGGCTGCCCGCCTCCCACCCGGCGGTCCGCCGCGCCGTGGGCTGGCTCGGCTCCGCGCAGAACGACGACGGCGGCTGGGGCGAGGACCTCCGCTCGTACAAGGAGGAGGAATGGGTCGGGCGCGGCCCCTCCACCGCCTCCCAGACCGCCTGGGCGCTGATCGCCCTCCTCGCCGCCGGCGAGCGCGACTCCGAGCCCGTCCGCCGGGGCGTCACCTGGCTGGCCGAGACCCAGCGGGAGGACGGCTCCTGGGACGAGCCGTACTTCACCGGCACCGGCTTCCCCTGGGACTTCTCCATCAACTACCACCTCTACCGGCAGGTGTTCCCGCTCACGGCGCTCGGGCGCTACGTGCACGGGGAGCCCTCGCCGCGCAAGGAGGACTGATGGGCCGCGAGCCCGGCCCGGGCGCCGGCCCACCCCTGCTGATCGCCTGCGCGCTCGGCATCGAGCAGTTCGCCCTGCGCAGCGGGGAGCGGGGCGCCGCGCCGGGCCCGGTGACCGTCCTTCGCACCGGCATGGGGCCGGACCGGGCCCGAAAGGCGGTGTCCCGGGTACTCGGCGAGGAGCCCTGGCGGGACGCCGCGGTGATCGCCTCCGGCTTCTGCGCGGGCCTCGTCCCCGGCATGCACCCGGGGGACCTGATCGTCGCCGACGAGACCCGCGGCCCCGACGGCACGACCCTGTGCACCGGGACCGAGCTCCTGGTGAAGGCCCTGGTCAAGGCGGTGCCCGGGCGCGCCGTCCACACCGGGCCGCTGATCGGCTCCGACCACGTGGTGCGCGGCCCCGAGCGGGCCGCGCTCGGCGCGGGCGGCGCGATCGCCGTCGACATGGAGTCCGCCACCACGCTCCGTACCGCCCGGGCCGCCGGAGCGCACGGGGACGGGCCGGACGCCCGCCCGGTTGCGGCCGTCCGGGTGGTCGTGGACGCTCCTGAACATGAACTGGTCCGGATCGGCACGGTACGCGGGGGAATATCAGCCTTCCGTGTTCTTCGTGCCGTCCTTCCCGCTTTCTTCGAATGGCACCGTTCTTTGCTGCTCCCCAGGAGGTGAACGAGTTATGGCCATGCCGCTCCGTCAGTCCATCCGGGTCGGGACCTACCTCTTCGAACAGAAGCTCCGCAAGCGGGACAAGTTCCCGCTGATCGTCGAGCTGGAGCCGCTCTACGCCTGCAACCTCAAGTGCGAGGGCTGCGGGAAGATCCAGCACCCGGCGGGTGTCCTCAAGCAGCGCATGCCGGTCGCCCAGGCGGTCGGCGCGGTCCTGGAGTCCGGCGCTCCCATGGTGTCCATCGCGGGCGGCGAGCCCCTGATGCACCCTCAGATCGACGAGATCGTCCGCCAGTTGGTGGCCCGGCGGAAGTACGTCTTCCTCTGCACCAACGCGCTGCTGTTGCGCAAGAAGCTGGAGAAGTTCACCCCCTCCCCGTACTTCGCCTTCGCCGTGCACATCGACGGGCTGCGCGAGCGGCACGACGAGTCCGTCGCCAAGGAGGGCGTGTTCGACGAGGCGGTGGCGGCCATCAAGGAGGCCAAGCGGCGCGGCTTCCGGGTCACCACCAATTCGACCTTCTTCAACACCGACACCCCGCAGACCATCATCGAGGTCCTCAATTTCCTCAACGACGACCTCCAGGTCGACGAAATGATGATCTCGCCCGCCTACGCCTACGAGAAGGCCCCCGACCAGGAGCACTTCCTCGGCGTCGAGCAGACCCGCGAACTCTTCCGGAAGGCCTTCGCCGGCGGGAACAGGCGCCGCTGGCGGCTCAACCACTCGCCGCTCTTCCTGGACTTCCTGGAAGGAAAGGCGGACTTCCCCTGCACCGCCTGGGCCATTCCCAACTACTCCCTCTTCGGCTGGCAGCGCCCCTGCTATCTGATGAGCGACGGATACGTCCCCACGTACCGCGAACTCGTCGAGGACACCGACTGGGACAAGTACGGCCGCGGCAAGGACCCGCGCTGCGCCAACTGCATGGCGCACTGCGGCTACGAGCCCACCGCCGTCCTCGCCACCATGGGCTCCCTCAAGGAGTCCCTGCGCGCGGTCCGGGAGACGGTCTCCGGGAACACCACGTCATGACCGGCGGGTTCGACCTGCGGGCGCTGCTCTCCGAGCGCGGCGCGGAGCGGTACGAGCTGCACGCCCGGTACCTCAACCACCAGCTGCCCCGCATGCTGCACACCATCGGCTTCGACAAGGTCTACGAGCGGGCCGAGGGCGCCCACTTCTGGGACGCCGACGGCGTCGACCACCTCGACATGCTCGCCGGCTTCGGCGTGATGGGCCTCGGACGGCACCACCCCGTCGTCCGCAAGGCCCTCCACGACGTCCTGGACGCCCAGCTCGCCGACCTCACCCGCTTCGACTGCCAGCCGCTGCCGGGCCTCCTCGCCGAGAGGCTCCTCGCCCACAGTCCGCACCTCGACCGGGTCTTCTTCGGCAACAGCGGCACCGAGGCGGTCGAGACCGCCCTCAAGTTCGCCCGGTACGCCACCGGGCGGCCGAGGGTCCTCTACTGCCACCACGCCTTCCACGGGCTCACCACCGGCTCCCTCTCCGTCAACGGCGAGCAGGGCTTCCGGGAGGGCTTCGACCCGCTCCTGCCGGACACCGCGATCGCCCTCGGCGACCTCGACGCCCTGGAGCGGGAGCTGCGCCGCGGCGACGTGGCCGCCTTCGTCGTCGAGCCCATCCAGGGCAAGGGCGTCCACGAGGCGCCGCCGGGCTTCCTCCGGGCCGCCCAGGACCTCCTGCACCGGCACGGCGCGCTGCTCATCGCGGACGAGGTCCAGACGGGCCTCGGCAGGACCGGCGACTTCTACGCCTACCAGCACGAGGAGGGCGTCGAGCCGGACCTGGTCTGCGTCGCCAAGGCGCTCTCCGGCGGCTACGTGCCGGTCGGCGCCACCCTCGGCAAGGACTGGATCTTCAAGAAGGTCTACTCGTCGATGGACCGGGTCCTGGTCCACTCGGCGAGCTTCGGATCGAACGCGCAGGCCATGGCCGCCGGGCTCGCCGTCCTCGCGGTCATGGAGGACGAGGACACCGTCGCGCACGCCCGCCGGATCGGCGACCTGCTCTCCGGCCGCCTGAAGGAGCTCGTGCCGCGGTACGAGCTGCTGCACGAGATCCGCGGGCGCGGCCTGATGATCGGGATCGAGTTCGGCCGGCCGTCCTCGCTCGGACTGCGCGGGCGCTGGACGATGCTCCAGGCGGCCCGCAAGGGCCTCTTCGCCCAGATGGTCGTCGTCCCGCTGCTCCAGCGGCACAGGATCCTCACCCAGGTCTCCGGTGACCATCTGGAGGTGATCAAGCTGATCCCGCCGCTGATCATCGACGAGGCGGACGTGGACCGGTTCGTGACCGCCTTCACCGCGGTCATGGACGACGCCCACGGCGGCGGCGGGCTGATGTGGGACTTCGGGAAGACGCTGGTCAAGCAGGCGGTCGCACAGCGCTGACCGATTCACGACGCCGGTTTTGCCTCTGAGGCAAGAAACTTGCCTCAGAGGCACGAGCCTGGCGGAATGGACGCATGGACCACGTCCCCGGGGACACCTCCCCGGACCCCGCCGTCACCGACGTCCTGCCGGACGTCGCCCCGCAGCTGCGGGCCCTGCGCCGCCGCCGGGGGCTCACCCTGGAGGCCGCCGCCCAGCGGGCCGGTCTCTCCCCGGCCCACCTCTCGCGCCTGGAGACGGGGAACCGGCAGCCCTCGCTGCCGATGCTCCTCGCCCTGTCCCGTATCTACGGTACGACGGTCTCCGAGCTCCTGGGCGAGACGCCCCCCGAGCGCGACCCCGTCGTCCGGGCCGACCGCTCCGAGCCCGTCGAGGCCGACGGCTGGATCTACCGCCAGGCGGGCGGCGCCGGCCGCGCCCTCCAGTGCCTGCGGGTGCACGTGCCCTACGCCACCCGGGCCGACATCGTGCGGGTCCACCCCGGCGAGGAGTGGATCCACGTCCTGGAGGGGCGGGTCCGGCTCGCGCTCGGCGACGCCGTCCACGTCCTCGACCCCGGGGACAGCGCGCACTTCGACTCGCTGACCCCGCACCGCATCGGTGCCGCCACGTCCGGCGGGGCCGAGCTGCTCTTCGTCCACACCCTGATGCAGAGCCCCGTCGCCGAGCTGTGCCTCGGCGACGGGACCCCGCATCGGCGCTGACATCCAGAAAGGACCGACATGTCCGAGAAGTCCGTACCGGTCACCGGCGAGGAGCGCGGTGAAGGCAAGTTCCCCAAGGGGCTCGTGCTCCGCCTCTTCGCCTATCTGATCGCAGGCCACCTCTTCGCCGGCTTCCTCTACCTGCTCTTCACGCTCGGCGCGCAGAACCAGTAGGGCGCGCGGGCGGGCCTCACGCCTCCGTCAGGAGGCGCTCCCGCAGGCGCTCGCGGGTCTCCGGGGCGAGCTTCAGGCCCTCCGTGAGGTAGGCGTCCACCGAGCCCCAGGTCGCCTCGATCGTCTCGAAGGCGGCCCGCAGGTACTCCACCCGCGCATCGAACAGCGGGCTCAGCAGCTCCATCACCTCGGGCGACATCGCGTCCGGGGAGGTGGAGCTGCGGCGCACCTTGTAGCGGCGGTGCGGGTCGTTCGACTTCACGTAGTCGGCCTCGATCGCCCCGCGCTCGACCCCGACCGCGAGCAGGGTGATCGCGATGGCGAGCCCGGCCCGGTCCTTTCCGGCCGCGCAGTGCATGAGGGCCGGGACGCTCTCCTCCGCCATGGAGTGCAGGATCCGGCTGTGCTCCGAGGTCCGCTCGACCACCATCTTCCGGTACGAATCGGTCATCCGGGCGGCCGCCTTGCCGTCGCCGAGGATCTCCCGCAGCTGCGCGATCTCGCCGTCGCGCACGAGGAGCCAGAACTCCTTGCCGTCGGCCGGGTCGTTGAGGGGTATGTTCACGTTCCGCACGCCGGGCAGGTCGACGTCCGCGCCCTCGACCCTGCGGTCCGACTCGTTGCGGAAGTCGAAGACGGTGTGCAGGCCGAGTGAGGCGAGGAAGGCGGCGTCGTCCTCCGTCGCGTGGGCGAGGTGGCCGCTGCGGAAGAGGCGCCCGGGGTGGACGGCGCGCCCGTCCGTCGTCGGCAGGCCGCCCACGTCCCGGAAGTTGCGGACCTCCGCCAGCTCGGGCTCGTCGGCTTCGGCGGGCGGGACCTGCGGCAGCTGCTGCGTCACGGCTGCTCCTGTTCTGTAGATCGGACCCTGTGTCCGGTGGATCGGTTCCTGGGGCGATCATCTCGGGTGGGGCCCGGAGGCGCACCCCCTCGGACGGGAATGGGCGATCTGTCCGTATTGAGAACTAAGAGGTAACCCGCCCTGGTTGCAGGGGAGATGGGGATCCGCGCGTGAGCAGCGTCATAACCGTGACGGACCGTGCCTGATCGTCTTTTCCAAATACCCCCCGCGAAAAGGAGATCGAGGGGCCGTCATCGACGGAGGGTGACCGGAATTCCGCCCGGAAATCAAGAAATCCCGGAGTGCCGGAAAACTGCGGCTTGTTCACGCCGACCCCACTCGTCTAGCGTCGCGCTCACTCCGGACGGACCGCCGAATCCTGCCACCGACCGGAATCCGCACTCACCGGTAGAAGGCAGGAGCGGGGGACCCAGGTAAGTCGCCGATCCCTTCGAAGAAGGACGGCTCGGGGTGAAGTCGCGTATGCACGCGGCCGGACATCTCCAGTCCGAACCCGACAGCTCACCTCGCAGGCGCCGGAGAGGAATTCGCCATGCCCGCGAAGGGTAAGCACCGCCGCACCAAGTCCAACCGTCTGACCCGTGGCCTCGCCGCCGCCGGCACCGGCGGCGCCGTCGTCGCCCTCCCGCTCCTCGGAGCCACCGGCGCCCACGCCGCCACCCCGGCCGCCGCTCCCGCGCAGGCCGTCGCCCAGGTGAAGGCCGCCGCCGTCGAGGCCGCGCCCGCCACCGCGAAGGCCGCGCCGAAGACGTACTCCGTCGTCCGCGGCGACTACCTGTCGAAGATCGCCGCCGAGCACCACCTGGCGGGCGGCTGGCAGAAGCTCTACAAGGACAACCGCCAGGTCGTCGGCGAGGACCCCTCGCTGATCCTGCCCGGCATGAAGCTCACCCTCGGCGCGAAGAGCACCGCCAAGGCCGCGCACCACGACCGGCAGACCTCCGGCAAGAACGGCGACACCCAGCGCGCCTCGCGCAGCAGCGAGCGCACCTCGGCCCCGGCCGCCCCCGCGACCGCCTCGGCGTCCTCCGCGCCGTCCTCGTCGGCCGGCACGACCTCCTCCTCCGGCTGGGTCGCCCCGATCGCCGGTGCCGCCATGTCGACCCCGTACCACCAGGCCGGCTCCATGTGGTCCTCCGGCTACCACACCGGTGTCGACTTCATCGCCTCCACCGGCACCACCGTCCACGCGGTCGGCCCCGGCACCGTCTACTCCGCCGGCGACGGCGGCGCGTACGGCAACCAGGTCGTCATCCAGCACGCCGACGGCACCTTCTCGCAGTACGCCCACCTCTCCTCGATCTCCGTCTCCGCCGGCCAGACCGTCACCGGCGGCCAGGAGATCGGCCTCTCCGGCGCGACCGGCAACGTCACCGGCCCGCACCTGCACTTCGAGATGCGCACCGGGCCGGAGTACGGCTCCGACATCGACCCGCTGGCCGCCCTGCGCCAGCACGGCGTGAACATCTGACGCGTCGTCGTCAGCGGTTCGTCATCCGGATGCCCGGCACACCCGTGCCGGGCATCCGGCGTATTCCGGTTTGGTGGAATCTTTATCGGTGGCATATGTCACCCTGCGTCAACCCCTCCTTACGGTCGCGTAGGTCACATCCGAGGAGGAAGGATGTGCTCCCGTGGCAGACGATTCGAGATCAACAGACAAGAACGCATTCGGGTCGTACGCGGCGATCGGTGACAGCTTCACCGAGGGCGTCGGAGACCCCGGGCCCGACGGGACGTACGTCGGCTGGGCGGACCGCTTCGCGGTGCTGCTCGCCGACCAGCTGCCGGAGCACGACGACTTCCGGTACGCCAATCTCGCCGTACGGGGGCGCCTTCTCGACCAGATCGTGGCGGAACAGGTCCCGCGGGCGAAGGAACTCGCCCCCGACCTGGTGACCTTCTGCGCGGGCGGCAACGACATCATCCGCCCCGGGACGGACCCCGACGACGTGGCCGAGCGCTTCGAGCGCGCCGTCGCCGACCTGAGCTCCGCCGTCGGCACCGTCATGGTGACCACCGGCTTCGACACCCGCGACGTGACCCTGCTCAAGCACCTGCGCGGCAAGATCGCCACGTACAACGGGCACGTCCGGGCCATCGCGGACCGCTACGGCTGCCCGGTCCTCGACCTGTGGTCGCTGAAGTCCGTCCAGGACCGGCGCGCCTGGGACGACGACCGGCTGCACCTCTCGCCCGAGGGACACACCCGCGTCGCCCTGCGCGCCGCCCAGGTCCTCGGCATGCCCGTGCCCGCCGACCCGGACCAGGCCTGGCCGCCGGTCCCGCCGCGCGGCACTCTCGAGGTCCGCAAGGACGACATCCACTGGGCCAGGGAGTACCTGGTGCCGTGGATCGGGCGCCGGCTGCGCGGCGAGAGCTCCGGCGACCACGTCGAGGCGAAGCGCCCCGACCTCATGCCCCTGTAGCCAGGGGCACGGCGGGGATCCGCTCCAGGACCCCGCCGGCGAACACGTCGTACAGCGGCAGCGTCTCCAGATGGACGTAGCCGATGTGGCAGTCGCAGACGGCGAGGGGGCAGGCGCGGGGACGCAGCGCGGCGCGGTACGAGCCGTCGTACAGGTTCCCGAGCCCGGCCTTGACGAAGTGGCAGCGCCGCACCGTCCCCTCGCCGTCCACCGAGACCACCGACGCGCCGGTGCGGCAGGGCAGCCCCGCCGACCGGTGCGGATGCCGGCTGTACGGGAAGAGCGGATCGAGCTCCGTCCAGCCCTCGGCCTCCGCGTCGGTGTACGTGTGCCCCTCCGCCGCGTTCACCCAGAGGTAGACGTGGGGCGGCAGCGCGGCCCGCAGCCGGACGGCGTGCTCCCGGTGCTCGGGCAGACCGACCACCCCGACGCTGTACCGGATCCCCCGACCGGCCAGATCGTGGGCTTTCGCGAGGAACCGCTCGTACGGAGTCTGCCCCGGGTGGTACGTGCACCAGAGGGCCACGACGTCGGGGTCCGCCTCCGCCAGCCACTCCGTGCGGCAGCTCAGATTGGTCTGGATCGCCACCCGCTCCACGTGCGGCAGCCGGGACAGCTCGACCAGCGCCCGCCGGTACCAGGAGCGGACGAGCCCCTCGCCCCACGGGGTGAACAGGATCCGCAGCCGGTCACCGGTCTGCTCGGCGGCCCAGCCGGTGAACCGTTCGAGCGCCGCCCGGTCCGCGCGCAGCTGCTCCCGGCTGTCCCGGCGCTTGGCGAAGGGGCAGTACGGGCAGTCGAAGTCGCAGGAGGACAGCGGGCCCCGGTAGAGCAGGGTGAGATCCACGGCCGCCGCCTACTTCGCCTCGTACGCGGCCATCGCGGCCCGCACGGCGGAAGAGAAGAGCTCGGGGCCGAGCCCGTCGGAGTGGGCGAGCCCCTCGGGCGACAGCCGCAGCAGCCCCGCCGGGGCGTCCGCGATCCAGCCGTACTCCTCGAACCGGGCGAGCTCCGGGCCGAAGTCCGCGAACGGCGAGGACCCGAACCGCTCCTCGTACCCGGCGACCGGCATGCCCTCGGCCTGGAGCAGCGACTGGAGGAGATGACGGCGACGCGCCTCGTCCCCGTCCACCGCCCGGCCCACCTCGGCGCGGGAGAAGTCCCCGGTCTCCGTGTACGCGTCGATGATCGAGCGGATCTCCCGCATGTCGACGGCGTAGTCGAAGGAGTAGTGCAGGTCCGAGGTGTACGAGCGGGCACCGCAGCCCAGGCCGATCATGCCGTCCGTCTGGCAGGCGTAGTCGTCCAGACCGGCAGGGCCCGCGTCCGCCCGGCGGAACATCCGCATCGACACCTGCTCGTAGCCGTGCGCGAGGAGATGGTCCCGGCCGTACCGGTACAGCCGCAGCCGCTGCTCGTCCCACTCCCGGTCGGCGGCCGCCGGGTCCTGGATCCGGCCGAGACCGGTGAGCGGGCGCACGTACAGCGGATAGAGGTACAGCTCCTCGGGCCGCCACGCGAGGGCCGCGTCGAGCGAGAACCGCCAGGACCGCTCCGTCTGCCCGTCGATGCCGTAGATCAGGTCGATGTTCAGCACGGGCACACCCGTGTCCCGGATCCGGCCGAGCGCCGCCTCGACGTCCGCGCGGCGCTGCGGCCGCACCGCCGCCCGCGCCTCGGCCTCCACGAAACTCTGCACGCCGATGCTGAGGCGCGTCGCGCCCCGGTCCGCGAGGACCGCGAGCCGGTCGGCGGTCGCGGTCGCCGGCGAGGTCTCCACGGAGAGCGGCACCGCCCGCAGGTCCGCACCCATCCGCTTCTCCGCGATGTCGCAGAGCCGCTCCAGCTCGGCGGCGGTCAGGAAGGTGGGCGTGCCCCCGCCGAACGCGGCCGTGGCGAACCGCACCGGCGACGCGTCCCCGAGGGCCTCGCGGACGGCGACGGCCTGACGGTCGAGGGCGTCGAGGTAGCGGGTGGTCAGCTCGTCCGGCGCGCCGATCCGGGTGAACAGGTTGCAGAAGCCGCAGCGGACCTCGCAGAACGGTATGTGCGCGTACAGCGAGAGTGCGTCCTTCGGCTCGTCCGCCCAGAGGGCGGCGAGCTCAGGGCGCTCCGGGAGCGCTCGGTAGGCCGTCTTGTGCGGGTAGGCGTAGACGTAGCTGCGGTACGGGCGGGGGGTGTCGCTCATGCCGCCACCCCGCCCTCGGGCCCGGCCAGGACGAACTGCGCGTACGGCACGGTCCACACCACCTCGTGGCCGAGCCGGTGCCCGGTGAAACCGTCCTCCCCGTACGCCGTGCCGTGGTCGGAGCACACGATCGCGAAGCAGGGGCGGCGGCTGCTCATCGCGGCGAACAGCCGACCGATGTGCCGGTCGACGTACTCCAGGGCGGCCGCGTGCGTCTCCCGGGAGTCGCCGGCCTCGCGGGTCGCGCCCGGCAGGTGGAACCAGTTGGGCTGGTGCAGCGCGGACACGTTGACGAAGAGGAAGAGGCGCTCCTCGCGCGGCAGCCCGGCGACGACCTCCTCCGCGCGGGCCACCTGGGACTCGAAGGAGGTCGGGGAGGCGACGCCGAAGGAGGGCTCCCAGTGGCTCTCCCGGAACAGGCCGGGGAGCACGGAGCCGAGGGGCGGCTGCTTGTTGAAGAAGCCCACCCCGCCGACGCACACCGTCCGGTAGCCCTCGCCCGCGAGCGCGGACACGAAGTCCGGAGTGTCGTGGACCCAGGTGCCGCCGGCCGTCGACTCGCTGCCCGCGAAACGGGCCGCGAACAGCCGGGGATGAGGTCCCTGGGCCGCGGGGGTCGGCAGGAAACCGGCGAAGATCGCCTGGTGGGAGGCGTACGTGAAACTCCCGGGCGCGTGCCGCCGCTCCCAGGCGCCGCCGGGGAGATGGCGGGCCAGGTTCGGGATGCGGCCCTCGGCCGCGAGCTCGGCCGCCACGTCGTACCGGAGGGTGTCGAGGGTGACCAGGAGCAGATCGTGGCTGCCGACGATCGCGTTCATGTCGGGCTGGTTCACGTCGGGCTGGCTCACGGGGTGCTCGTTCCTGTGGTGCTTGGTTCTGTGGTGCTGGTTCGTGCGGCGCTGGTTGGTGTGGTGCTGGTTCGTATGGTGCTGGTTCGTACGGTGCTTGGTCCCGTGGCGCCGGTTTCGTAGGGGTGCGGGAACTGCGCCGCGACCTGGGCCGCGTACGTGTCGAGCCCCTCGGCACCGCTGCCGGGCAGGCCCGTGAGACCGGGCAGCAGATCGCCGAAGGCGTTCACCTCGCCCACGGCGAAGCGGCGCCAGCCGCTCGCGGGCAGCAGGTCGACGCCCACGCACCGGGTGCCCGGGAAGGCGGTGGCGGCCCGCTCGCACACCGCGAGCGCGTCCGCCCACCGCCCGCCGGCCGCGGCGATCGCCGCCCTCGCCGCGTCGAGATCGCCCCGGGCGCCGCCCAGGTGCAGATTGGTCATGGGGGAGCGGCTGGTGCGGAGCACGGCGTGCGTGGCCCGCCCGTCGATCACCACCACCCGCAGATCGGCCGCCCGGCCGTCCTGCGTGGCCTTCGGCAGCCAGCGCTCGACGTGCAGGCCGTCGGGGGCGAGGGCGTCCACGATCGCGGCGACCTCGTGCTCGCTCGTATAGCGGCGTACGCGCAAGGAGTTGAAGAGCCGTCCGTCGGACCCGCGCTCCACCGAGGTGGTGGCCTGGACCCGGCCCGCGCCGTTCGTCTCGAGGGCGAGCACCCCCGAGGCGGAGGAGCCGTGCGCGAGCTTCACGAACACCCGGCGCATGCCGGCCCCGGCGGTCAGCGCCCTGACGTCCGCCCAGTCGCGCACCGCCGGGGCCTCGGGACCCGAGGTCGGCGACTCGGGCACCGGGACTCCGGCCGCCCTCAGCCGCCCGTGGCTCAGCCTCTTGTCGAACAGGACCGCCGGCTCGGCGGGATCGTCGACGAGGACGGCACCCGCCTCCGCCACGGAGCGGGCGAGGTCCGCCACGGCGGCGGTGAACCGCCCGTACCAGCGGCCGGTGCCCTCGACCCGGGCCGGATCGTCGACCCCGCGCAGCAGCCGGTCGGCCTCCGGATCCTCACCGGGAGAGTCGAGCCGCACGGTCTCGCCCCCGGCGAACCGCGCCCGGCCCCCGAGCACGTCCGGCCAGGACACCGCCCGCGCCTCGGGCAGCCCGGCGAGCCGCAGCGCGTCCTGGAAGAACGCGACGCGGCGGCCCGCCGGATCGCCGACGACCACGAGGCGCGGGCCGGAGGTCATTCGGCGACCGCGACGTAGCGCCAGACGTCCCCGTCGCCGTCGTCCTCGCCCACCTGCGCGTCACTGAGGTCGACGGTCACGCCGTACGGGACGAGCGCGGCGCGGACCCGCTCGGACATCGCCTCCGACAGATAGTGGTGGGAGAGGTCGAGGTGGGTGAGATGGGTCAGCGGCTGCCCGTCGAGGAGGGCCGCCGCGCCCTCGTCGGTCAGCACGCCCATGGACAGGTCGAGCCGCTCCAGGCGCGCGACGACGGGCGCGCCCGCGACGGCGGCGGCCACGGCGTCCTGGATCACGCTGTCGCACAGTCCCAGGCGGCGCAGGGCGGGGAACGCCGTGCCGGCGAGGAGCGGCGCCAGGTCCTCGGGGGTGCTGTCGCCGCCGTACTCGTCGGTGCCGAGCCAGAGTTCCAGCTTCCGCAGGGCGGGCAGGTCGCTGCCCGCGATCCCGCGCACCACCTCGGCGGGCAGGCCGCCGGTCTCCACGACCAGGGTCTCCAGACCGCTGTGCCGGACGGAGGGGAAGGCCAGCTGCGAACCACCGCGCACCCCGAACTCCCGCAGGGCCGGGTAGGCGGCGAGGAGCGGCGTCACGTCGGACTGGATGATCCAGGAGATCTCGCAGTCCTCGCCGGTCATGTCCCCGAGGAACACCGCCTCCAGGGCCGTGAGACGGTCGTTGGCGCCGATCAGCGCGGTGACGATGTCGGCGGAGGAGTTCTCGTACGCCTCGTCCCAGCCGCCGACGACCAGCGCGCGCACCCGGCCCGTGTCGACCGTCTTCAGGAAGCGCTCGAACCGCTGCCCCCACAGCTCGTCACCGGGGTCGGAGTACGTCGGGGCGGAGATCCGCCAGGCGACCGCGTCCGTCGCCGGCAGCTCGACCTGCACGTCCGCTTCGGGGAAGTCGAACACGGGCAGGCCGTGGAGTTCCTGCAGGTAGGTGCCAACGGTCATGGCGGTGCTCCAGACAACGGTCGGGACGGGTCGGCTGATGGAGAGAGTTCTACCAAGCGGCACCGACAACGCCCCTCGCCGGGGCGTCCCCGGACGGATTGTCAGTGCCGGGCCCTAGCGTCGTTCTCGTGTTCGGCAGCACGTGCCGGACGGGGAGGGGAGAGCCATGTACCGGCAGGGAGACGTGCTGATCGTGCCCGTCGCGGAGTCGGCCGTTCCGGAGCGGGCGAAGGAGGCGGCGGGGGAGCCGAGGGACGGCCGGGGCCGTCTGGTCCTCGCCCTCGGCGAGGTCACCGGGCACGCCCACGCGATCCCCGGCCCCGGCCGTCTCGTGAGGGAGCCGGGCCCCTTCGGCCCGCTCCTGCTCGAACTGCCCGAGGGCGGGCGGGTGGTGCACGAGGAGCACGCGCCGATACCCCTCCCGAAGGGCTGGTACCGCGTGGTGCGGCAGCGGGAGTACGTGCCCGGCGCGTACCGGATCGTCGCGGACTGACGTCCGCCGGAGAGGAGCGAAGGACATGGAGGAGTACGAGAGGGACCGCCTCACCGCGGCGGAGAGGTGGCGGGCGGTCGCCGCCGCCACCGGGCCCGCCGACCGCGCCGCCGCCGAGGTCGGCGTCCGGCTCGCCTACCGCTTGGCGGGCCTCGCCGAGCCGGAGCGCGTCCTCTGGGCGGACTCGCCGCTCGCCGCCGTCACGCTCGTACGGGGCCTGGCGGACCGGGGCCGTTCGGTACGGGACGAGGTGCGCACCCGGCCGTGGGCCGAGGAGCGCCGCCGCCTCCACGACGTGCTCGGCCCGGCCGGCTGGGCCGACCACTGGCAGGCGACCGGCGCCCAGCTCTGGGACCTGACGCGGAACCTCGCGGACCGGATACGGGCCGGGGTCACGGAAGCGGCCGACGCCGACGCGGCCGAGGTGCGGCTCCTGCTGCTCGACACGGTGCTCGGCCAGCACGACGCCGCCTGGCTCGCCGCCTTCGACGGACACGGCGTACGGCTCGCGGGCCTCGCCACCGTCGCCGAGCACGCCGGCTGGTGGTGGCCGTACGAGAACGCCGTCGTGATCTGCGAGCGGCCCGTGGAACTCCACCGGGACGAGGCCGGGCGCCTCGACCGGGGCGACGGCCCCGCGCTCGCCTTCCGTGACGGGTTCGCCCTGCACGCCTGGCGGGGCATGCCGGTCTCGGCCGAGTTCCTCGCCGGCCTCACGGGCCTCACCCCCGAGCGGATACGCGACGAGGAGAACGCCGAACTGCGGCGCGTGATGCTGGAGTACTACGGCTACGACCGCTACCTCGCCGCCTCCGGGGCCCGGCACGAGCACAGCGACGAGACGGGCGTCCTGTGGCGGATCGAACTCGCCGACGACGAGGACGTCGTGATGGTCGAGGTCGTCAACTCCACGCCCGAGCCGGACGGCACCCACCGCACGTACTGGCTGCGGGTGCCGCCCCGGACCCGGACCGCGCGGGAGGGCGTCGCCTGGACCTTCGGACTCCGTCCCGAGGCGTACGAGCCCCTCGTCCAGACCTGAGCCCGCGCCCGTGACCGGGCACGATTGGTGCGGAGAGGTGAAGGGAGCCGCCGGTCAGGAGTGGCGCGCGGGAGGCGGCGGCGCCGGGTGCTGGGATGTGCCCGCCGGAGCCCCGGCCCCCACCCCAGAGAGGACCGCCTGTGACGATCCGCCGGCCCAGCGCCGCCCGCACCGCCCGTCTGCTCGCCGCCACCGCCGTACTCGGCGGCCTCCTCGCCGGCACCACGGCCCCCGCCCTGGCCGCCGCACCCGGGCGGACCGCCCTCCGCGCCCCCGCCGGGGAGACCGCGCCGGCCACGGTCACCGTCACGGGCAACGGGCGCGCGTCCGCCGCGCCCGACCTGGCCATCCTGTCCGCCGGGGTCGAGGCCACCCGCCCGACGGCGAAGGAGGCGATGGCGGTGCAGTCCACCGCGGCCGAGGCGCTGCTCGACGTGCTGCACAGGCAGGGGATCACCGACCGGGACATCCGCACCGACAGCCTCTCGCTCGCCCCCGTCTACACCCAGAACAAGGACGGGGACAGCAAGGTCACCGGCTACCAGGCGGGCCAGTCCTTCTCCGTGAAGGTCCGCGACCTGGACAGGACCGGCCAGGTCATCGGAGCCGTCAACGACGCCAGCGGGGAGGCGGGCCGGATCAACGGCGTCGTCTTCGACGTCGCCGACCCCTCGGCGCTGCGCGCGAAGGCCCGCGAGGCCGCGTACAAGGACGCGTACGACAAGGCCGCGCAGCACGCGCAGCTCAGCGGCCACCGGCTCGGCCGGCTCGTCTCGCTGAGCGAGGGCGAGTCCGTACGTCCCGGCCCCGGCGCGTCCCCCGCGGCCTCCACGGACGAACCGGGCGTCCCGCTGGCACCGGGCGAGATCGAGGAGCAGGTCACGGTCTCGGCGGTCTACGAGCTGATCTGAGGGGTGCCGGGCGCGGGCTCTGCGGTGCCGGGCCTCCGCCGGCGACTTCGGTCTGTGACCGATTCGGTGCCGACCGTAGTGTTCGGCGCTCGCCGGCAGCCGTTCCTCCACCAGCCCGTGCGCCCGGGCGCACGGGCTGGTGCCGTACCTCCCCCGCCCGGCAGCGGGGGAGGGCTGAGCCTCGGCCGTTCTGGTCGACCGACCGCCCCGGACCGTTCCGGCGTGGGCCGCCCATAATGGAACGACCCCCAGAGATCAGGAGGTCCTGTGACCGGTACCGGCTCCGACCGTTCGCCGCGGGCGCGGCTGCGCGCGCTGCGCCCCGAGTCCTTCGGCGCGGACCCCACGGGCGAGCGTCTCGCCCGGATCCGCCGCTCGCCGAACTTCGCGGACGGGATCTTCCAGAACCCCGAACCGGCGCGACGCGGCCCCTCCGGGTCCAGCCTCGAGCTCGCCAAGATCTACTTCGAGAAGGAGGGGCGCGCGCGCCGAGCCCCCACCGGCACGATCCCCGTCCACCCCACCACCCTCGCCGACCTGGCCAAACCCCCGGCCACCGGTCTTCGGCTGACCTGGATGGGGCACTCCGGCGTCCTCGCGGAGATCGACGGCCACCGGGTCCTCTTCGACCCGGTCTGGGGCGACCGCTGCTCCCCGTTCCCCTTCGTCGGCCCCAAGCGCCTCCACCCGGTGCCCGTACCGCTCGCCGCGCTCGGCCCGGTCGACGTGGTCGTGATCTCGCACGACCACTACGACCACCTCGACCTGCCGACGATCAAGGCGCTCGCGGGCACCGACACGGTCTTCGCGGTGCCGCTCGGCGTCGGCGCGCACCTGGAGCACTGGGGCGTGTCCGCGTCCCGCCTGCGCGAGCTGGACTGGAACGAGTCCACCGAGGTCGGCGAGCTGCGGCTGACGGCGACCCCGGCCCGGCACTTCTGCGGCCGGGGCCTGCGGAACACGCAGCACACGCTCTGGGCGTCCTGGGTGGTGCGGGGGCCCGCCCACCGGATCTTCCACAGCGGCGACACGGGCTACTTCTCCGGCTTCGAGGACATCGGCGCCGCCCACGGCCCCTTCGACGCCACCATGATCCAGATCGGCGCCTACTCGGAGTTCTGGACGGACATCCACATGACCCCCGCCGAGGGGATGCGCGCCCATCTGGACCTCCAGGGCGGCGGTCCCGCCGGCGTCCTGCTGCCGATCCACTGGGGCACCTTCAACCTCGCCCCGCACCCGTGGGCGGAGCCGGGGGAGTGGACGAAGGACGCGGCCGAGGAGGCCGGCCAGGCGGTGGCGTTCCCCCGGCCGGGTGAGCCCTTCGAGCCCGGGGGGAAGCTGCCCGGGGAGGCGTGGTGGCAGGCGGTGTCCCACCCGATCGCGCGCCCGTGGCGTCGCCCCCGGAGCGTCGAGGTCGCGGCGGAGACGCACAGTGACGACCTCGACCTCGCGGGCGAGAGGTGACGTCAGTCCTGCGCCGACGGCTCACGAGCCGTCCACGCGGCCCCGCCCACTCGGCGGGGCCGCTGCGTTTCTGGATGCGGCAAAGGTGCGTGTGTCCTGATCTCAGGTGAGATGTCTTGCTGACCAGGGCTGTTGGCGGCGCGGCCCCGGCGCCGAGGCCTGGCCCATGTGCACTCGCACACACGCGAACCCCCTAACCTGGTGCCCGCCACGTGGCGGATACAGAGCACTGCGACGAACGGGATGTGACAGGTGACGGGGGCGAACGGCGAGGTTCTGGGCGGGCGGTACCGCGTGACCGCGACGATCGGCCGCGGTGGCATGGGCGTGGTCGCCCGGGCGGTGGACCAGCTGCTGAACCGCGAGGTCGCCGTCAAGGTCCTCCGGGCCTACACGGACGCCTCCCCGGCCGAACTGGCCGATCTGCGGGTCCGGATGCAGCGGGAGGCGCAGGCCGCCGCCCGTATCCGGCACAGCGGCGTGGTCACCGTCCACGACGTGGTCGAGGAGCGGGGACTGCCGGTCATCGTCATGGAGCTGGTCGACGGGCCCTCCCTCGACGACGTGCTGACGGAACGCGGCTCGCTGGACCCGCGCGAAGCGGCCGCGATCGGCGCCAAGCTGATGGACGCGCTCGACGCGGCGCACCGGGCCGGGGTCCTGCACCGGGACGTCAAGCCCGGCAACGTGCTCCTCGAGCGCGGAGGCCGGGTCGTGCTCACCGACTTCGGCATCGCCAGCATGGACACCTCGGGCGACGAGGCCCTGGCCAAGCTGACCCAGAGCGGTCAGATCGTCGGCTCTCTCGACTATCTGCCGCCGGAGCGCGCACAGGGCCAGGTCCCGGGCGCCGCATCCGACATCTGGGCGCTCGGCATGACGCTGTACGCGGCCGTGGAGGGCGCTTTCCCCTTCCGCCGTACGTCGGTGTGGTCCACCCTGGCGGCGATCGTCGGAGAACCGCTGCCGGAGCCCCGGCAGGCCGGACCGCTCGCCCCGGTGCTGCGGGCGCTGATGGCGAAGGACCCGCTGCAGCGGCCCGACGCCGCGCAGGCGCGCGAGATGCTGGAGGCGGTCGCCGGTGGCAGGGCGGTGGACCTCCCTGCCGCACCGACGCCCCCGCCCGCCACTCCGCCGGGCTTCGGCCCCGCCGTCGCCGCGCCGCCCTCCCGGCCCCTCGCCCAGCCGGGCTTCGGCCCCGCCTTCGCCGCACCGCCGGCCCAGCCCATGGCCTCCACCATGCCGGCCGGCGCGTTCGCGGCCCCGCAGCCGGGCACGGCGCCCGGCACGCCCGCCGGTCAGGACGGCCGTTCCGAGACCCGCGCCACGGCGGTCCGGGCCCGCCGCCGCACCCGCACCATCGTCGCGGTGGCGGCCGCCACCGCGCTCACCTGCGGCGGAGTCGCCTATGCGCTGATGAACGTGCGAGACGGCGAGGGCGGTACGTCGAACACGGCGCTTCCCACGCCGAGCACCTCCACCGACCACGGCGTGCCCGGCGCGGGCCCGACGACCGACGGCCCGACCTCCCCGGGGGACCTGACCTCCAGCACCCCCGGCGAGCTGGCCGGCACCCCCGGCGAGACGCCGTCCGGCACTCCCTCGAAGAAGCAGGAGGAGGACCGGACGACGAGCCCCACGTCGGCGCCCGGCGCGGGGGGCGACGAGCCGACCGGAAAGCCGTCGGCCTCCCCGAAGGCGACGCCCAGCGCCACGGTGAAGGAGCCCACCCCGGTGTCGACGACGTGCACCGGCTGGGCCCACCAGAACCGCAGCGACGGCTACGGCCGCGCGGCCCAGAACACCCACCTCTACACCGGGCCGTACGCGAAGTGCTCCTACGTGACCGCGATCGACTCCGGCACGAAGGTCTACTACCACTGCTACGTCACCAACGCCGAGGCCCACAAGTGGATCTACGCCCGCATCGCGGGCACGGACACCGAAGGCTGGATCTTCGGCGACAAGTCCACCCTGGACAGCGGCACGCTCGCCCGCTGCCAGGGCTGAACCGCAACGCGCCGGAGGCGCCCCGCAGATGGCCGGCCGGCCTCTGCTCTCACCGACCGTCACCGCGCACCCCGATCCGGCCCCCCGGGGCCGTCGTGGATCCTGGGGCCCGTGTGGCGGCAGGGGCGTCCGGCGGCGGCGCCGGGGTGGGGGCCGTCGGAGCTCGTTCAGCGCGCCGAGGGGGCGGCGGGTGCGGGGAGCCGTAGCTTCTCCGAGGGATTCCGGTAGGGGGCGATTTCCGCAGATTGCGGGGGTGTGGGGGCGCCTCCGTCCCCTTCCGCTCCCGCTCGCCGGAGACCCCGTCAGGGCCTGATGGCGCCTTTCGGTCGATCATTCTCGGCCAGTCGTCCCGGGGGTGATACCAGACCGGCCCGGTCTACGGGTAAGTTTGTCAACTGCGCACCGCACATGAACGGTTGACGACTACAGTGTGTGGCTGATGATCATCGGTAGGCTCATCGAACGTCTGTAGAACACCTCCCCCGTAGACCCCCCTGCAGAACACCCCCGCAGTACGCCGATTCCTGGGCACGTACCAAGGACACTCATGTCTCAACTTCGCGCACCCGCCTCGCGGTCCGACCGACGCGAGGGCGGGCGGCACGGCCGGCCAGGCGCCCGCTCCGCCACCGGTACCCACAGCAACCCCCCGGCGCAGACCTCCGCACCGCTTCCCGCCGAAGCCCGCATACGCCCCCAACTCCTGCGCACCTCCGTGCTTCCCGCCGTCGCGGTGGCCCTCGGCGGCGCGGCGGCCGTCATCTTCACCATCCGCTCCACGGGAGCCAGCCCGAGCGCCGGCCTCTGGGCCGCGCTCACCGGCGCCGCCGCCCTGACCGTCGCCTCCGTGACGGCCGCCGCGCTCGGCGCGGACCGGGCCGCCAAGGCCGTCCTCGACCGCTGCAACTCCCTGCGCCGCACCAGCGCCCGCGGCCAGAGCGAACTCCGGGTGGTCGTCGAGCAGCTGCGCAGGGGAGAGGGCCCCCCGCCCCGCCCCGAGCAGCCGGCCGCCCCCGTGTCCGGCGACGAATTCGATCTGCTCTCACACGAGTTGACACGTTCTCACGAGGCCGCCGTGGCCGCCGTCGTACAGGCGTCCCGGCTCTCCAGCAGCGTCGGAAACGAACAGAAGGTCGAGGTCTTCGTCAACCTCGCCCGGCGCCTGCAGTCCCTGGTCCACCGCGAGATCCAGCTCCTCGACGAGCTGGAGAACGAGGTCGAGGACCCGGAGCTGCTCAAGGGCCTGTTCCACGTCGACCACCTGGCCACCCGCATCCGCCGCCACGCCGAGAACCTCGCCGTGCTCGGTGGCGCCATCTCCCGCCGCCAGTGGTCGAACCCGGTCACCATGACCGAGGTGCTGCGCTCCTCCATCGCCGAGGTCGAGCAGTACCCGCGCGTGAAGCTCGTACCCCCGATCGACGGTACGCTCCGGGGCCATGCCGTGGCCGACGTCATCCACCTCCTCGCCGAACTCGTCGAGAACGCGACGCTGTTCTCCGCGCCGCACACCACCGTGCTGCTGCGCGCCCAGTACGTCACGGCCGGCCTCGCGATCGAGGTCGAGGACCGGGGTCTCGGCATGCCCGTCACCGAGCAGAACAAGATGAACGCCCTGCTCGCCGACCCCGACCAGGTCAACGTCGCGCACCTGCTCCAGGACGGCCGCATCGGACTCTTCGTCGTCTCGGCGCTCGCTCGCCGGCACGGCATCGCCGTGCGCCTCCAGTCCAACATCTACGGCGGTGTCCAGGCCGTCCTCGTCCTCCCGCAGGGCCTCCTCGGCTCCGACCCCGAGGGCCTCGCGCAGCACGAGCGCCAGACCGCCGCGACCGCCGGCTCCGCGGCGATCCCGCCCGGCCAGGTGCAGATGCAGCCGCAGGCCGCGCCGGAGGTCGCAGCCCCGGCGACGGCCCCGGCCCCGAGCCACACGTCCGCCCCGGCCCCGAGCCACGCCCCGGTCCAGGCTCCGGCCTCCGTGCCCGGTCAGGCGCCCGCCCCCGTCGCGGCGCAGGTCGCCGGCCAGGCAGCGGCGTACGGCACGGGTCAGACGCCTGCTCACGGTACGAGCCAGGCTCCGGTGCACGGCTCCGGCCATGCGCAGGCGCCCGCGCCGGCCGTCATGAACGGAGCGGCCGCCGCCGCTCCCGTACCGCAGTCCGTACCCTCGCCCTCCCCCGAGCGGGCCGCCGCCCGTCACGAGGAGGCCTCCGTGCCCGGCTCGCACCCCTACCTCCGTACGAACGAGGGGACGAGCGGATACGGGGACACCGGTCCCGCGATACCGGCCCAGTCGTCCGGCGCCGGCCACGCGGGCCCGCCGGACCACCTGCTCTCGCCGCTCCCCCCGGCCCCCCGTGCCGAGGACGACGGCAGGCCCCTGCTCCCCAAGAGGCGCGCACAGGAGCACATCGTCCCGCAGCTGCGGGACGAGCCCGTGGCCCGCAGGACCGAGGAGCACGCCCTGCACGACCCGGGTCTGATGGCCGCGTTCCAGCGCGGTATCGGCCTCGCCGAATCCCAGCCCGCCCCCCACGAATCGCTGCGTCTTGGCGACGCGCACAAGGAGTAGATCACCATGGCGAGCAATGCGCCGACCGGCCATTCCTCGGATCTCGACTGGCTGCTCAGTGGGCTGGTCCAGCGGGTCCCCTACACCCGCAACGCCGTCCTGCTCTCCTCCGACGGCCTCGTGAAGTCCGTGCACGGTCTCGACCCCGACGCCGCCGACCACATGGCGGCCCTCGCCTCCGGGCTCTACTCGCTCGGCCGCAGCGCGGGCGCCCGGTTCGGTGACGGCGGTGAGGTCCGCCAGGTGGTCGTGGAGCTCGACTCCACCCTCCTGTTCGTCTCCACCGCCGGCTCCGGCACGTGCCTGGCCGTCCTCGCCGGGCGCGAGGCGGACGCCGCCGTCCTCGGCTACGAGATGGCGATGCTCGTCAAGAGCGTCCGGCCGTACCTGGTCACCCCCGCCCGCCAGGCCGCGGGCGCGATGGGCGGGCGTGGGCAGTAGACGTGACGTCCCATCAGGAAGGACCCTGGCTCGACGACGCGGCCGGGCGGCTGATCCGCCCGTACACCGTGAGCGGCGGCCGGACCAAGCCGACCACCGCCCTGGACCTGCTGTCCCTGGTGATGGCGACCGGCTCGTCTCCGCAGGCGCACATGGGTCCCGAGCACAGCCTGGCCCTCGGGCTGTGCGGCGGGCCCACCTCGGTGGCCGAGATCGCGGCGCACTTACGGCTGCCGGCCGTCGTCACCAAGGTCCTGCTCTCCGACCTCGTGGACTGCGGGGCGCTCACCGCCCGGGCGCCCCGCTTCCACGCCAACCCAACCGACCGTTCCTTGCTGGAGGCAGTGCTCGATGGCCTACGACAACGGCTCTGAGCGCCACGACAGTTTCGCGGCCGACCCCTTCCCCACCGCGCTCAAGATCCTGGTGGCGGGAGGATTCGGCGTCGGCAAGACGACCCTCGTGGGCGCGGTCAGCGAGATCGAACCGCTGAGCACCGAGGAACTGCTCACCTCGGTCAGTGCGGCCACCGACAGCCTGGAGGGCGTGGAGTCGAAGACCACGACCACCGTCGCCATGGACTTCGGGCGCATCACGCTCGACGCCCGCCACGTCCTGTACCTCTTCGGCACGCCTGGCCAGGAGCGCTTCTGGTTCATGTGGGACGAGCTCTCCGAGGGCGCGCTCGGAGCGGTCGTCCTGGCCGACACCCGCAGGCTCCAGGAGTGCTTCTCCGCCGTGGACTTCTTCGAGCGGCGGGGGATCCAGTTCATCGTGGCGGTCAACGAGTTCGACGGCGCCTACCGCTACGAACCTGACGAGGTACGGGCCGCCCTCGACCTCAAGCCGGAGGTGCCGGTCGTCACCTGCGACGCCCGGATCTCCAGCTCCGGCATCAGCACCCTGCTGACCCTCGTCCAGCATCTGCTCACCACCATCCCGGACACCGTGCCGAGCTACGGAGCCACGCCATGACCTACGACCCGACCGGTCACCTCCTGCTGACCCCCATCGACAAGGACGCGCCCGCCCGCGTGCAGCGGCTGCGCGAACTCGGTCTCGGGGAGCGACCGGACCCGGCGTTCGACGACTTCGCCCACCGGCTCGCCGAGGTGACCGGCGCCCCGTTCTCGATGGTGAACTTCATCGACGAGAACCGGCAGTTCTTCGCGGGGCTGCACACCCCCGAGGGCACCCACTCCGGCAGCGACCTGGGCGCGGCCGCCGCGGGCGGCGGCGTCGGCCGGTTCATGGCGCGCGACCACGGCTACTGCCCGCACGTCGTGGTGCGGCGCAAGGCGCTCGTCCTGGAGGACGTCTGCGACTACCCGCGCTTCGCGGGGAACCCGGTCGTGGACGAGATCGGCATCCGCTCCTACATGGGGGCGCCGCTGATCGACCGTACCGGCGTCGCGCTCGGCACCATCTGCGTGGTCGACACCGACGTACGGCCGTGGGGCCGTGCCGGCCTGGAGACGATCAAGGCGATGGCGGCGGAGCTCATGGAGCAGATCCACCGCCGCGAGGACGGCGTGTTCTGACCGTCACCGTCCGACGACGGCCGGGAGCCCCGGTACGGCAGTGGCCGTACCGGGGCTCCCGGCCCGTGGGGGTGAGGATCAGGCGTGCACCGGCTCGAGGTCCCGGGTGCGGACCAGCTCGGACAGCCGCTCCGACCAGCTGCCCTTGTCCTGGCCGAGAGCGACCTCGGCCAGCCGCAGGAGCTGGATGTCGGAGGTGCCGGCGGGGGCGAAGATGTGGTGCGCGTCCCGGAGGTACCGCTCGATGGCCCGGTCCGTGTAGAGGCCGGCGGCGGCGTGGATCTCCATGGCGTTGCGGCCGGAGTCGATCGCCGACTCGACGTTGACGAGCTTGGCGTTCATCAGCTCGGTGTCGCAGGAGAGGCCCTGGTCGAGCAGGTGCACGGCGTGGTACGCGGCCAGCCGGGCGGTCATCAGCCGGGACTGCATCTGCCCCAGCTTCAGCTTCACCGTGGGCAGGTCGTGGAGCGGCTTTCCGTAGCGGATGCGCTCGGAGGCGAAGCGCGTGGTCTCCTCCAGGATGGCCTGGTGGATGCCGAGGGAGACGGCGGTGAGGTTGGCCCGTCCGTACAGCACGCTGGAGGAGTACGCGACGGCGAGGCCGTCGCCCTCGTCGCCGAGCCGGTTCGTGGCCGGCACCCGGCAGTTCTCGAAGATCAGCTCGCCGAAGCTGAAACCGTGCAGACCCATCGCGGGCTGCTGCGGACCGGTCCGGAAGCCCGGGCGATCGGCTTCGACCAGGAAGGCGGTGAGCCCCTTGGAACCGGGGCCGGTCCTGACCACGACACCGTGCAGATCGCCGACGTGACTGTTGCCGACGTAGACCTTCTGGCCGTTGAGGATGTAGTCGTCGCCGTCCCGGACCGCGCTCGCCTCCATGCCGAGGACGTGCCCGCCGGACTCGTACTCGGTGACCGCGATGGTCGGCAGGCACGCGCCGGCGGCGATCTCCGGGAGCCAGGTCTTGCGCTGCTCGTCGCTGCCGAAGTGGACGATCTTGGCGGTGCCCAGCTGGGAGGCCTGGACCATGGCGCCCATGGCGCCGCTGACCCGGGAGAGCTCCTCGATGATGATCGTCTTGGCCAGGTGGCCGGCGCCCATACCGCCGTACTCCTGGCTGATAGTCGCACCCAGCCAGCCCTGCTCGGCGATCTTTCGGGACAGCTCGTGGTGGACGGTCCGGGACGCCTCCATCTCGGCTATCCGGGGCCGGACCTCACGCTCTGCGAACTCTCGGACCGTCGCCCTGAGCTCATGATGCCGTCGGCTGCTGAAGTAGCTGTCCATCCGAGTCCTCACCTGCGAATCGCCTGCTCGGCGAGTTGTCCGAGCAGGTGGAGCATCGGCAGTGGTCCCGTCCCGAACAGGCCGACCCATTCATGGTGTTGATCTTTCCGGAACTGATCAATATCGCCACGGAGTTTGTCCGAAACCGGAGCGGTTGACGATCGAGTCTGACTGTGTTTCGCGTGGTCTAGGCGTTCTCTGTCAGGTCCGGAGCCTCGTCCGCGGGGGCGATTTTCTGCCACGCGCCGGCGATGACAATTTTGCCGATGTGTGGCAATTGAGTGCCCGATATCCCTGTATCAGCCGATTCCTCCAGAGAAGGGAGGCATTCCGGAAGCTCCCCCTCCTCTCTTCCCGCCCGCGCAACCCCGACCGGCACCCGCTCCCGCCCCGCCATGGCGGGCGCGGGCGCAGGAGGGCGCACAGGGGTGCGTCACGGAGAGTGAGCGCCCCGCGCCCGGCGCGCCGGGACCGCACGGAGGGCGCCAGGAAACGCGTGCGCGACCACCGGGGAAAGTGCGGTATTGTTCTCATGCGCGCTCGGCCGGGGGAAACCCCAGGTCAGACGGGCATCGGGACGTGGCGCAGCTTGGTAGCGCACTTGACTGGGGGTCAAGGGGTCGCAGGTTCAAATCCTGTCGTCCCGACCATGCGGAAACGCAGGTCGGAGGCCGTTCTCTCATCCGTGAGAGGGCGGCCTTTCGTGCGTCCGGGGTCGTGAATTCTCCAGGTGGGCGCCCCGTCGTGGCGCCTCGGGTGCCGTGTCGTGTGCGGCCGGCGCGGTTTTGTGCCAACTCCTCTGTTTCGCGGTCGAGTTGAACCGTTCTGACCTATGTTCGAGGGGCCCGCGACGGTTCACGGTTCGCCCAGGAGGTCCGATTGCAGCCCAGACGCATGCGCGCCCTTGCCGGAGCGTTCCGACGCTCCCCTCTCTACATCGCCTTCGCGCTCGGCTCGCTGCTCGTCGGGCTCACCCCCTTGCTGGGAGTGGCGAGTACGGGGCTGGACGGCCCCCGCCCGACGCCCCGGCCGGTGCCGGGGGTCCTTGAGCAGCAGACGGCGAAGCAGTCGCCGCATCACGGTGTGGCTCCGGCGAACGCCATGGAGCCCACGGCTCCCAAGCTCGACCGGACCGGATGGACCGCGACGGCGAGCGACGAGGAGACCGTCAAGGAGAACGGTCGCGCGGCCAACGTCCTCGACGGCGACGCGGCCACCCTCTGGCACAGCCGGTGGTCCGGGACCCCGGCCCCGCTGCCGCACAGCATCACCATCGACATGCACCGTACGGCGGTGATCTCGGCGCTCGTCTACCAGCCCCGCTCCGTCGGGGTCAACGGGCGCATAGGCGAGTACAGCATCAGCCTGAGCGCCGACGGCCAGAACTGGGGCAGTCCGGTCGCCACCGGCACGCTCGCGGACGATCCCAGCGCCAAGACCCTCGGATTCGCCCCGCAGGGGGCGCGGTTCGTCCGGCTCACCGCCAAGACCGAGGCCGGCAACCGCGGCCCGTGGAGCTCCGCCGCGGAGCTCAACCTCCTCGGCGACCCCGGAACCCCGGCGGCCACCGTCGACCTGCCCCGTACCGGATGGACCGCGACGGCGAGCGACGAGGAGACCGTCAAGGAGAACGGTCGCGCGGCCAACGTCCTCGACGGCGACGCCGCCACCCTCTGGCACAGCCGGTGGTCCGGCACCCCCGCCCCGCTGCCGCACAGCATCACCATCGACATGCACCGCACGGCGGCCGTCTCCGCCCTGGTCTACCAGCCCCGCAAGGACGGCATCAACGGGCGCGCGGGCGCGTACACCATCACCACCAGCACCGACGGCACCACCTTCGGCGCACCGGTCTCCACCGGCACCTGGCGCGACGACGACACCGTCAAGACCGCGACCTTCACCCGCAGCGCCAACGCCCGCTACATACGCCTGACCGTGACCAGCGAGGCCGGCAACCGCGGGCCCTGGACCTCCGCCGCCGAGATACGCCTGAGCGGACCCGCCAACCCGGCCGCCCACGGCTCCTGGAGCCGGATCACCGGCTTCCCCCTGGTTCCGGTCGCCACCGCCGTCCTGCCGGGCGACAAGCTCCTGGCCTGGTCGGCGTACGCCGTCGACCGCTTCGGCGGCAGCAACGGCTACACCCAGACCGCGATCCTGGACCTGAAGACGGGCAAGGTCACCCAGCGCCGCATCGACAACACCGGCCACGACATGTTCTGCCCGGGCATAGCGATGCTCGCCGACGGCCGGGTCCTGGTCACCGGCGGCAGCAACGCGCAGAAGGCGAGCATCTACGACCCCGCCACCGATGCCTGGTCGGCGACCACCGACATGAACATCGCCCGCGGCTACCAGGCGATGACCCTGCTCTCCACCGGCGAGGCCTTCGTCCTCGGCGGATCCTGGAGCGGAGCCACGGGCGACAAGTCGGGCGAGGTCTGGTCCCCGGACACCGGCACCTGGCGCAAGCTCCCCGGCGTCCCCGCCGTCCCGGCGATGACGGCCGACCCCCGCGGCGCCTACCGCGCCGACAACCACATGTGGCTGTACGCCACTTCGGGCGGCAAGGTGCTCCAGCTGGGCCCGAGCAAGCAGATGAACTGGATCACGACCGACGGGGACGGGAGCATCATCTCCGCCGGCACCCGGGGAGACAGCCAGGACGCCATGACCGGCAACGCCGTCGCGTACGACATCGGCAAGCTGCTCACCCTGGGCGGCTCGCCCGCGTACGAGAACACGCCCGCCACCCGGCGCGCGTACACCGTGAACGTCGACGGCGGTCAGGTCCAGTCTGCGCGCACCGGCGACATGGGCCACGCCCGTGCCTTCGGCAACAGCGTCGTCCTGCCCGACGGCAAGGTCGCCGTGTTCGGCGGCCAGGCGTTCCCCGTGCCGTTCAGCGACGCCACGTCCGTGCTGACCCCCGAGCTGTGGGACCCGGCGACCGGACGCTTCACCCCGCTCGCCAGCATGGCGATCCCGCGCAACTACCACAGCGTGGCGAACCTGCTGCCCGACGGTCGGATCTTCTCCGGCGGCGGCGGCCTGTGCGGCGACTGCGCCACCAACCACGCCGACGGGGCCGTGTTCACCCCGCCGTACCTGCTCAACGCGGACGGCTCGCCCAAGCCGCGCCCCGTCGTCACCGGCGGAGTACCGCCCCGGGCCGCCGCCGGCACCTCGCTCACCGTCACCACCGAGGGGCCGGTCGCCTCCTTCGTCCTGATGCGGGCAGCGGCCGCGACCCACTCGACGGACAACGACCAGCGGCGCGTCCCGCTGACCTCCACGGCCGCGGGAACCGGCACGTACACGGTCTCCATCCCGGCCGACAAGGGCGTCGTCCTGCCGGGCACCTACATGCTCTTCGCCCTGGACGCCCAGGGGGTGCCGAGCATCGCCAAGTTCATCACCGTCTCCTGACCGTCTTCTGACGGTACGACGGCGGCGTCCGTCGCCGGCCCCGAGCGCGTGCGGGGGCCGGTGACGGACGCCGCCGTCGCTCATCCGATGCGGCCACCGGCCGTGCACGACTTCAGGGCGACGCGCAATCTCTCGGCGAGCGGATGTTCCGCGTGCCGGTCGAGCCAGCCCTCGGCCAGACGAAGGAGCAGCGTCCTTTCGCTGCTCGGGAGCGACGGAAGAGCGAGCAGGTCTTCGAGGATCAGGCAGGCCTTGGGCAGGCCGCCGTGTCGATGGAGCCATCGCTGCGCACAGTCGACGGCGCGGGAGCGCTGGTCCGCCTCCAGAGCAGGGTTGCGCAGGACTCCTGAGAGTACGGCACGGTCCTTGGACGCCGTGTCGGCGGTCAGGCGATCCAAGGCGATGTCGATGCCGGCACGCGTCTGTTCGGCGGACAGGTCGTGGCGGGTGAGGAACGAAGCCAGCACGGGCCGTTGCGCCTTGCCGCGGTGGGAGGCCAGCCAGTGAAGGCTGACGTCGGCGATGGCCCGGGCCTGAGCGGTGGTCAGGCCGTTGAGCTGACTCAGCAGCATGGCCATGGCCTCGTGGTCGTGCGGGTGCGCCAGGAGATGGACGAACCCGTGCTCGACCGCCTTCTGCAGTTGGTGGGCGGTCAGTCCGGGCACGCGGAGAAGGGGGCTGAGGACGGTGGCGAGGCTTTCGGGGTCCTGATGATCTCTCAGCCATATGAGCGCGTGTGCGACCGTTGCGCGAGCCTGGTCCGGGCTGAGCTGGTCGTGGTGCAGGAGCAGGCGCTGCAGCACCGCCGGGGAGGAGGGAGAACCAGGCTGTGAGGCCAGCTGGTTCAGCAAGGGGAGAGCCGCGTCTTGTGTGTCGTCGTGGACGAGCAGGGCCTGCACGAGCTGGGAGTGGCTCGATGCCTCCCACTCGGCGAAACCTCGGGTGACCCACGAGCGCGCCAAGTCGCCCGCACGGCGCTTCAGTTCCGCCGGACAGCGCTCGTCGACCAGAACGCCGCGCAGGACGCGGCCCGTGCTCGGGTGCCTCCGCGGCTCGCCCAGCCACTCCAGGGCGAGGCGGAACAGTTCGATCCGGGCGGTTTCGGGCAGGCGGTCGCATTCCAGGAGAGCGCTCACGGTGGGTCCCACATCCGTGCCGGCTCGCATGCCCGAGCGCAACCAGGCGAACCCCCTGCTGACCGCCTCCTCGCGGACGGTGTCGTCGACGTCCTCGCGCTGGAGCAGGGCACGGATCACCGCACCGACTCCGCCGACCCGGTAGTGCGTCAACCACCCGAGTGCCACGCGCGTCACCTGCGCCAGCCGAGTGGGCGCGTGGTCCATCGTCAGCAGGCGCTTCAGAAGCGCGGGCGTGTAGCGCCAGTCGGGCCGGGACGGCACCCACCTGAGCGTGCAGTCGACGACGAGGGTCTCGGCCTCGGACGAGAGGTCCGGGCGGGCCAGCAGGGCGCGGAGGAGATGCTCGGCATCGGTCTGCCGGCCGCGACGCGCGAGCCAGCCGACGGAAGCGTCCAGCAGGGCGGCCGAGGGTTCGTCCGAACCGCGAAGGGCGGCGGTCAGGAAGGGCTGCGCCACGAATCCTTCCTCGGCCCGGACGAGCCAGGGTGTCACGAGCGCGCTCCACACCGAAGGCGCGTAGCCGTGCCACGGCCTGCTCGTCACCAGGGTCAGCAGCGCTTGTTCACCGTCATGGCCGGCGCCTTCCAGGAGGCGCCCCAGTGAATCCGCGCGGGCGACCAGCCATTCACCGCAGAACCGTTCCAGGGCGGTGGCGCGGTGGGCGGGGCCGTGAGCGGTCAGGTCGGCGGCGAGGCGCCGGAGATGACCGGTGAACACGGAGAACGTGCGGGGATGCCGCGCGACCGCGGCGAGCAGGGGGTCGGCGGAGGGCTGATGGACGCTCCACCCCGGAGCGGGCATCAGCGACTGCAGCAGCAGTTCGTCGGTGACGATGTCGTGGACGACCACCAGCCGTCCGTCGGCTTCGTCGAGCCATCCCAGCGAGATCAGCGTGTCGACCACCTGGCGCCCGCTGTAGCGCCTGCCCTGCTCCCCGGCCGCGGCGAGGAAGGAGTCGACGGTCTGCTCGACGATTCGCCGGGGTTGCGGGGTGGAAGCCACCGCCACGGCGAACGCGAGCTGCCCGACGTCAGGAGTCGCGACGTCCAGAGGCGAAGCGGAGCCGGCGAGACTCGTCGCGAGCGCGTCCCGCCGCATCCCTTCCCGCAGCCATGCGAGCAGTTCGCCGGGGCGTACCGAGGCCGTCACCTTGAGCGGGAGCCGCCCCAGGCCCTGCTCCTCGATGGCCCGGGCGATGAGCAGGGCGGTGACGGGACGGCGCCCGCACAGGCGTGACAGTTCCTCGAGCCCCCACGTACGCGCGGTCTCGGGGGCCGCGTGCTTCAGGACCTGCGTGATGACCGCGGACTGATGGGGCCAGTCGTCCCGTACGAAGACCTCGTCGAGCACGCGCGCGCTGCCGCGCAGATGGACGGCGTGCCGCGCGCCCGGCCGTACCGAGGCCAGGCACGCCACGGTGACGCCGCGCCTCCGGGCCTCCGGAAGCAGCACCTCGTCGAGGGCTTGCAGGTCCAACTGCGGGCAGGCGTCCAGGTGGTCCAGCACCAGCAGCACCCGTCTGCGTCCACCCGTCAGGACCGACGTCGCCACGTCGTCGAGGTCCACGGAGCTGTCGGCCTGGACGTGCAGGACCTGCCAGCCGGCGCGGTCGGCCCGCTGTGCGACCTCGAAGCACGTGCGTGTCTTGCCCGATCCGGCCGGTCCGATCAGAAGGACCCCGCGCGGCCGGTCGGCGCTCAGTCTGCCGAACAGCTTGTCCGGATGGGAGTCGTGGTCCACCCCCGGGTGGACGAAGGGGAGCTGCTCCTGATCCAGGTAGTTGCGTCGTCCGCGCAGATCTCGGGCCACGTCGGCGTGTGTACGTATGCGGCGGCGGATGTCGCCGTCCTCGGAGAAGGGCACGGCCGGGCCCAACGAGACCTGTTCCACCCCGTGTTCGACCAGCAGCCGCTCGAACTCCGGGTCTTCGGTCAGCCGGGAGAAACCGGTCGCCGTGAGGCTCGCGGCGCCGGCGGGAACGTGGTGGCTCGTGCACACACCCACCAGGACGTCGTTCCGGGTGAGGACACCCGCCCCCGAAACCCCCTGCCACGGGGATCCGACCGCCTGTCGGGGGGCGGGGCTCGAGAGCGAGAGCTCCATCTCGTGGCTTCCGAGAAAGGAACCCAACAGGATCGAACCGGTCATCTGCCGTGTCGTCGGCACGTCCCCGCGGGACGCGAAGTCGGGGAACCCGACGGCGACGAACGGGAGGGATCCCACGGCCGGAGGGACGACGCCCCACCGAGCCGGAGGGATCGGCTCGCCTCCGTCGCCGAGGAGCAACAGGGCGAGATCCACCCCCGGGTCGCGGTGCCGGAACACCTCCACGACGCCGACCCGCCGCGCGGACTGCCCCGGCAGCCGCACCTCGTGGACGGCTCCGTGTCGGGTGAAACCGTGACCCGCGCAGATGGCCAGCCCGGGAGCCAGCAGAAAACCGGTCGCCGCGAAACGAGGGGTGCCGTCGGGGTCCCGGCGGACCACCATGGCGACCCGCTCAAGACCCTGCTGTGTGCCGGTCATCGCCGACCCGCCCGGGATCCTCGGCGGCCGGCCGACTCACTCACGGCGTCAGTCCTCCAGCCGGGCCCCACGTGCCGAATCCGTCAGTACCGAGCCGCCCTCGGCCGTCTCCGCCGTCAGCTCCAACGAGACGGTGTGCGTGGCGGACGTGCCCTCGGTCGCCTTCCCGTCGGCGGACAGGACCCAGAACTTGACCCCGCCGTGGGCCTCCGCCGACGCCGTCACGGCGACCTGCACGTCCAGCTTCACGGACTGCACCCGAAGCCGGACGGGCTGACCCTCGCCGTCCGCCATGGCCCTCGACAGCTCCCCGCGCAGGGCCTTGATGGTGTCCGCCAGACCGATCTCCATGAACCCCCCTTTCATGCCGGTTCCCAGACGCGGCCGCACAGGTGGCGACGGCTGCGGAGGGGGACCGGGTGAGGTGCTCATGTTAGAGGTTCGCTTGTGGATCACCTACTCGATCGCGGGGACGCTCCCCGACCCTCCCGGCCCTCGTCGGCAGGGCTATTCGGCCGCCGCCGGAGCCGCGAGCTCCGGAGGGAGGTCGCGCAGGCCCGTGCGGAGGTGCTCGACGTGGTAGAGCGCCTGGTCGAGGAGTTCGGCGACGTGGTTGTCGTAGAGCGCGTAGACGATCGAGCGGCCGTGCCGTTCGCCGGTCACCAGGCCGAGGTTGCGCAGCAGGCGGAGCTGGTGGGAGCAGGCCGAGGGCTCCATGCCTACGGCGGCGGCGAGGTCGCCGACCGACGACGGTCCTTCGCGGAGGCGCGCCAGGATGTAGAGCCGCGAGGGCGTGGCGAGGGCCTGGAGGGTCGCGGCCACGTCGGTCGCGCCGACCGCGTCGAGGCGTTCGCGGGTGGTGGCGCTGTTGGCGTTCGTTCCGTGGCCCATGCGACCATGATACGGACGAGATATGAAGAGCTGTTCAGGTGTTCTTGTATGGTGGGCAGGTCGCCCCATCCGCCCGTGAAGGGTTGATCTGTCATGTCTTCTGTCCTGGAACGGCCCTCGACGGCCGCCCCCGGATCGAGCTCCGTGCCGCCCCGTCGGCGCACCGGGATCCTGGCCCTTCCCGAGGCCCGCTGGGCGCTCGCCGCCCTGGTGCTGTTCCTGCTCGCCCTCCCGCTGTACCTGCTGGACGCACCGGTGTGGCTGTGGGCGCCGCTGTTCGCCGCGACCTACGTCACCGGAGGCTGGGAGCCGGGCTGGGAGGGTCTGAAGGCGCTGAAGGACAAGACCCTGGACGTCGACCTGCTGATGGTCGTCGCGGCCCTCGGCGCGGCCGCGATCGGCCAGGTGCTCGACGGCGCCCTGCTGATCGTCATCTTCGCCACCTCCGGCGCCCTGGAGGCCGTCGCCACCGCCCGTACCGCCGACTCGGTACGCGGCCTGCTCGACCTGGCGCCCGAGACCGCGACCCGACTCGCGGACGACGGCACGGAGAAGGCCGTTCCGGCCGCGGAACTCGCCGTGGGCGACCTCGTCCTCGTACGACCGGGGGAGCGGATCGGCGCCGACGGCCGGGTGGTCGACGGCGCGAGCGACGTCGACCAGGCCACCATCACCGGCGAGCCGCTGCCCGTCGCCAAGCGGGCCGGCGACGAGGTCTTCGCCGGCACCCTGAACGGCTCCGGCTCCCTGCGGGTCAAGGTCGAGCGCGATCCCTCGGAGTCGGTGATCGCCCGGATCGTCGCGATGGTCGAGGAAGCCGCCGGGACCAAGGCGCCGACCCAGCTGTTCATCGAGAAGGTGGAGCAGCGGTACAGCCTCGGCATGGTCGCCGCCACCCTGCTGATCTTCGCGATCCCCCTGCTCGTGGGATCCGATCTCCGGTCCGCCCTGCTGCGCGCGATGACCTTCATGATCGTCGCCTCGCCGTGCGCCGTCGTCCTCGCCACGATGCCGCCGCTGCTCTCCGCGATGGCCAACGCCGGCCGTCACGGCGTACTGGTCAAGTCCGCCGTCGTCATGGAGCGGCTCGGTCGGATCGACGCGGTCGCGCTCGACAAGACCGGCACCCTGACCGAGGGCACTCCGCGACTGGCCGATGTGCGGGTCCTGGGCGGCCCCGGCGGCTTCGGCGACCCCGGTGCTCTCGGCGGCTTCGGCGACCCCGGTGCTCTCCGC
Source organism: Streptomyces sp. NPDC002463 (assembly GCF_042889835.1). Taxonomy (NCBI): domain Bacteria; kingdom Bacillati; phylum Actinomycetota; class Actinomycetes; order Kitasatosporales; family Streptomycetaceae; genus Streptomyces; species Streptomyces sp. NPDC002463. Next base: position 120,701 of record NZ_JBIARL010000009.1, on the reverse strand, counting down.
CGCTTCGGCGACCCCGGTGGTCCCGGCCGCTCCGAGTTCGACGAAGACTCCCTGCTTCGTCTCGCCGCCGCCGCCGAGTACCCCAGCGAACACCCCCTCGCCCGCGCCGTCGTGGAAGCCGCCCGCGCCCGCGGGCTCGTCCTCCCCGCCGTCGAGGGCTTCGTCTCCACCCCCGGCACCGGCGTCACCGCCACGGTAGGCGGCCGCATCGTCGCCGTCGGCAGCCCGGCCCGCCTGCTCGGACGCGACGTCGACCACCCGGGGGCTGCGCTCGCCGCCGCGCTCGAAGAGGGCGGACGGACCGCCGTCGTGGTCACCGTCGACGGTCGCGCCGCCGGCGTCCTCGGCATCGCCGACCGGCTCCGTCCCGAGGCCGCCCTCGCCACCCGCGCCCTCACCGAACTGACCGGCCGGGCCCCGGTCCTGGTCACCGGCGACAATCCGCGCGCCGCGGCCCGCCTCGCCGCCGAGGTCGGCATCACCGACGTCCGCGCCGGCCTGCTGCCGCAGGACAAGGTCGCCGCGGTCGACGAGCTCCAGGGCGCCGGAGCCAAGGTCCTCGTCGTCGGCGACGGCGTCAACGACGCCCCCGCACTCGCCGCCGCGCACACCGGCATCGCCATGGGCCGCGCCGGCTCCGACCTGGCACTGGAGACCGCCGACGCCGTCGTCGTACGCGACGAACTCGCCGCCATCCCGACGGTGATCGGCCTCTCCCGCAGGGCCCGCGCGCTCGTCGTCCAGAACCTGGTCATCGCGGGTGCGTTCATCGCCGTCCTGGTCGTCTGGGACCTGGCAGGCACCCTCCCGCTGCCCCTCGGCGTCGCCGGTCACGAAGGGTCCACGGTCCTCGTCGGCCTCAACGGCCTGCGTCTCCTCGCGGACGGAGCCTGGCGACGCGCCCGGCCCGAGGCGGTCCGGTGAGCCGCCGAAGCCGGCCGCCACGGCGTGGGGGCGGCCGGGGCGGCCTCGGAAGCCGGTCCGATCCGGACTCTTCGGACGGCCTCCGTCGTCCCGTGCCTACCATTCCCTCATGGCTTCACGCGAGGGAACCCCGACCGCACCCGATGCGCATCAGCGCACGCCGGGTGTCACCGAGCTGACGGCGGCGGCGCGTGTCTTCGCCCAGCTCGCAGACCCCACCCGGCTCCACATCGTGTGGCTGCTGTCCCGTGGGGAGTCGGACGTGAGCGCCCTCGCCGAGGCGGTGGGTGCCGCCCGGCCCGCGGTGAGCCAGCATCTGGCGAAGCTGCGCCTCGGTGGTCTCGTCGAGTCGCGCAAGGAGGGCCGTCGCGTGGTGTATTCGCTGCCGGACGGGCACATGAAGCGGATGGTCGTGGAGGCCGTCAGCCACGCCGATCACCAGGTGACGGGCGAGCCCTGGCACGACTGACCGCGGGGTCGAGCCGCAGCGACAAGTCAACAGGTGCGCAATCATGCACGCGTCGGTTACGGTGAAGACCCAGCCGACCGAGGGATGCCCGCATGCTGTCCGTCCTGAGGAACCGCACCTACCGCCACCTCTTCACCGCCCAGGTCGTCGCCCTCGTCGGCACCGGTCTCGCGACCGTCGCGCTGAGCCTGCTCGCGTACGACCTCGCGGGCGGAAACGCCTCCGCCGTCCTCGGTACGGCACTGGCGATCAAGATGGTGGCGTACGTCGGGATCGCGCCGCTCGTCAGCGCCTTCGCCGACCGCCTGCCCCGGCGGGCGCTGCTCGTCTCCATGGACCTGATCCGGGCCGGCGTCGCGCTGACCCTGCCGTTCGTGACGCAGGTCTGGCAGGTGTACGTACTGATCTTCCTGCTCCAGGCCGCCTCAGCCGCCTTCACCCCGACCTTCCAGGCGACCGTCCCCGAGGTGCTGCCCGAGGAACGCGACTACATTCGGGCGCTGTCGCTCTCCCGACTCGCGTACGACCTGGAGAGCCTGTTCAGCCCGGCGCTCGCGGCGGCCCTCCTCTCCCTGATCTCGTACCCCTGGCTCTTCACCGGCACCGCCGCCGGCTTCGTCGCCTCCAGCGTGCTCGTCGTCTCCGTCCTGCTGCCCAAGCCCCCGCCGGTCGAGCGCACCGGTGGCGTCTACGCCAAGGCCGCCTTCGGGACGCGCCTCTTCCTCGCCACCCCCCGGCTGCGCGCCCTGCTCGCCCTCGACCTCGTCGTCGCCGCCGTGGGCGCCATGGTCCTGGTCGACACGGTGGTCCTCGTCCGCGACACCCTGGGTGGCTCCGCAGGGGACGTGTCGCTGGCGCTCGGCGCGTACGGGGCGGGTTCCATGCTCGTGGCGCTGCTGCTGCCCCGGGTGCTCGGCCGCGCGGGGGACCGGGCCCTCATGCTGCCGGCCGCGGTCGTCATGACCGTCGTGCTCGGGCTCCTGGGGGCCGGGCTCGCGGCAGGGCCCGGGAAGGGCCCGTGGGCGTGGCCCGCGCTGCTCGTGGCCTGGCTGCTCATCGGCGCGGCGACCTCGGCGATCCTCACCCCCGGGGGCCGGCTCGTCCGCCGCTCCGCGGCGACGCCCGATCTGCCCGCCGCCTTCGCCGCCCAGTTCTCCCTCACGCACGCCTGCTGGCTCGTCACCTACCCGCTGGCCGGCTGGCTCGCGGCACGGGCCGGCCCGGCCGTCGCGGCGGGTGCTCTGACGGTGGTCGCGCTCGCCGGAACCGTGGTCGCGGTACGGCTGTGGCCCCGCACCGACCCGGCCGAACTGCCGCACGCCCACCCCGAACTGCCCCGGGACCACCCGCATCTCGCGGGAGCCGGGCAGAGCCACACCCACGACTTCCGCATCGACGTCCTGCACCCGCACTGGCCGACCCACGGGCGTCGGCGGCGACTGGTACGACGTGATCCCGCTGTCCGGCGCCCGCGTCGGGCTCGTGGTGGGCGACGTGGTGGGCCGCGGGCTGCACGCGGCGGTCACGACGGGGCGGCGGCGGACGACCGTACGCGCCCTGGCCGCGCTCGACCTCGCCCCCGAGGAGCTCCTCGGCCGACTCGACGCCCTGGTCGGGCAGGCCCGTATCGGCGTCGACCCCCAGGAGACGAACGGCATGGACCCGGCCGTGGGCGCGCGAGTCTGTACCTCGTGTACGACGCCGTCCACCGGCGGTGCGCCGCGGCCGGCGCCGGGCATCTCCCGCCGGTCCTCGTCGCCCCGGGCGGGTCGGCCGCACCCCTGGAGATGCCCGTCGGCCTGCCCCTGGGAGTGGGCGGACTGCCCTTCGATTCCGCGGAGTTCGAGATCGCCGGGCGCAGCCTGCTCGCACTGTTCACGGACGGACTGGTGACGGGCCCCGAGCGCGATCCCGATGCCGGCGTCGCCGACCTGTGCCGGACCCTGACCGAGTACTCAGGTCTCCGTCCGGACGAGATGCGCGACAGGATCGTCGCGTCCGGCCTCCCCGCCCACGCCCGCGACGACATCGCGCTCCTGCTGGTCCGGGTGCACGCCCTGGCCGAGGACGGCATGGCCGGCTGGCGCATCGACCCGGACCCGGCGAAGGTGGCCGGAGCCCGCGCGTCCACGAACGCCCAGCTGGAGCACTGGGGGCTCGACGCCGTCGGCTTCGCCGTCGAGCTGATCGTCAGCGAACTCGTCACCGACGCCGTCCGGTACGGCGCCCCGCCGGTCTACCTGCGGCTCCTGCGCGACAAGGACCGCGCGCTGATCCGCGAGGTGTCGGACGGCCGTGAGACCTCGCCGCATCTGCGGCGGGCGAGGCCGGACGAGGAGGGCGGCCGCGGACTGTTCCTCATCGCCCACCCAGCTCGCCGACCAGTGGGGTACGCGCTCCACGCGCGAGGGGAAGACGATCTGGGCCGAGGTCCCGATCGCCACCGACGAACCGGACCTCGACCTCTTCGGGGACGTGCTCGGCGACGCTCTCGGCGACTGACCCCGAGACGGACAGGGCGCACTGTCATTCAATGATCTTGTACGGCCTCCGGCTGATATTCTCGACTCATGGTCGAGAACCGGGTGGAATCGCAGGTGGCTTCTCGCCCGGCGCCCGTGCAGCGCCGCGGCATGCTGCGTGTACAGGCGATCCTGGACGCCGCCGATCAGATCCTCGCGGAGGAGGGATACGAGGCCTCCACGCTCGGCGCCATCGGCAAGCGCGCCGGCATTCCCACCGCATCCGTCTACCACTACTTCGCCGACCGCAACCAGGTCGACGCCGCGCTCATGGAGCGCCACGGCCGGAACGTCGAAGAGCTCGTCGTCGCAGCGGCGGACAACCCCGGGCTCGGCACCCTGCGCGAGGTGATCGACGCGCTGATCGACCCGCAGCTCGCCTACTGCCGCGAACACCCGAGCGTGGTGGAGCTCTGGTACGCCCCGGGACGCTCCCCGATGCTCGTGGAGCTCGGGGAGTCCTGGGGCAGGGCGCAGGCCTCGGACTTCTGGCGCTACCTGCTCGACCGGGAGCTGATCGCCGCCGATACGCCCGAGCTCGCCGTGTACGTCGGCTACAAGGCCGCCGACCGGGTCTTCGGCGTCGCCTTCAAGGGATCCAGGACCGGCGACGAGGCCACGATCGACGAGGCGCGCCGCCTGATGACCGCGTACCTCGAGACGTACGCCCCGAAGCGCCGCTAGGGGACCGGCCGTGTCCACATCCGAGGGGCGCCGGAGAGGCCGGCCGCCGGCGACCGTCAACGGCCGCACGGCCCCTGAGCGGTTGCTGGACGCGGCCCTCGAGCTCTTCGCGGAGAAGGGCTTCGACGGCACGTCGGTGCAGGACGTGGTGCGCGCCGCAGGGGTCACCAAGGGCGCCATGTACCACTACTTCCCTTCCAAGGACGACCTGCTCCACGAGATCTACCTCCGGGTGCTGCGGATGCAGACCGAACACCTCGACGCCGTGGTGGCGATGGACCTGCCGGTGGCGGAACGCGTCCACGCGGCGGTGGTGGACGTCGTCGTGACGACGATCGAGAACATCCAGAGCGCCACGATCTTCTTCCGGTCGCTGCACCAGCTCGCCGAGGAGAACCAGCGGCAGGTGCGCCGTGAGCGCCGCCGCTACCACGAGACCTTCCGGGCGCTCGTCGTCGAGGGGCAGCGCGAGGGTGTGTTCCGCGACGACGTCAGCGCCGAGCTGGCCGTCGACTACTGCTTCGGGTCGGTCCACCACCTTCCGATGTGGTGGCGCGCCGAGGGCGACGCCTCGGCCGACGAGGTCGCCCGTACCTTCGCCGACCTGTTCATCGCGGGCATCGCGGTCCGCTGACTGCAGCCTTCGAGCGCCGCTGTCGACATGACATAAGTCATTCCGCTCGCATCCCCCTTGCCTGTTGACGGCTCTCCGTCGCCCGTTGCACAGTGGGCCCCTCTTGAGTAAGCAACCGCTTAGCATGTAAATGGAGGTCCCGATGCCCGAAGCAGTGATCGTCTCGGCGGCCCGGTCCCCGATCGGCCGAGCCGGCAAGGGTTCGCTGAAGGACATGCGCGCCGACGAGCTGACCGTCCAGATGGTCCGGGCGGCGCTCGCGAAGGTGCCCGAGCTCGACCCGCGCGAGATCACCGACCTGATGCTCGGCTGCGGTCTGCCCGGCGGTGAGCAGGGCTGGAACATGGGGCGCAACGTCGCCGTGCTCTCGGGGTACGACCACCTGCCCGGCACGACCATCACGCGCTACTGCTCGTCCTCGCTGCAGACCACCCGGATGGCGTTCCACGCGATCAAGGCCGGCGAGGGCAACGCGTACATCTCCGCCGGTGTCGAGTCGGTCAGCCGCTTCCGCAACGGCACCAGCGACCACATCCCGGGCCACGACATCCTCAACCCGGCCTTCGGCGACGCCGGCAAGCGCACCCACGAGCGCACGCAGGGCGGCGCGTCCGACTGGACCGACCCCCGCGAGACCGGCGCCCTGCCCGACGTCTACATCACGATGGGCCAGACCGCCGAGAACGTGCAGCAGGTCCTCGGCATGTCGCGCGAGGAGCAGGACGCCTTCGCCGTCCGCAGCCAGAACCTCGCCGTCCAGCGCGTCGAGGAGGGTTTCTGGGCCCGCGAGATCACCCCGGTCACGCTCCACGACGGCACCGTCGTCACCGCCGACGACGGCCCGCGCCCCGGCACCACCCTGGAGGGCGTCAGCGGCCTCAAGCCGGTCTTCCGCCCCGACGGCACCGTGACCGCCGGCAACGCCTGCCCGCTCAACGACGGCGCCGCCGCGCTGGTGATCATGAGCGACACCCGGGCCAGGGAGCTGGGCCTCACCCCGCTCGCCCGGATCGTCTCGACGGCCGTCACCGGGCTCTCCCCGGAGATCATGGGCCTCGGCCCGGTCGAGGCGATCCCGGCCGCGCTGAAGAGCGCCGGCCTCGGCCTCGACGACATCGACCTCTTCGAGATCAACGAGGCGTTCGCCGTGCAGTCGCTCGGCTCCGCGCAGCAGCTCGGCATCCCGCTGGAGAAGCTCAACGTCAACGGCGGCGCCATCGCCGTCGGCCACCCGTTCGGCATGACCGGCGCCCGCATCACCGCCACCCTCGTCAACTCGCTCCAGTGGCACGACAAGCAGTTCGGCGTCGAGTCCATGTGCGTCGGCGGCGGCATGGGCATGGCCATGGTCATCGAGCGCCTCAGCTGAAAAGGGAGTACGAAGACATGAAGCGTTTCGAGGGAAAGACCGCGATCGTCACCGGCGCCAGCCGCGGCATCGGCCTGGCCATCGCCGAACGGCTCGTCTCCGAGGGAGCCAGGGTCGTCATCACCGGCCGCACCAAGGAGACGCTCGACCAGGCGGTCGCCGGCCTCGGCGGCCCCGCGCACGCGCTCGGCGTCGCCGGCAAGGCCGCCGACCTCGCCCACCAGGCCGACACCGTCCGCCAGGCGATCGAAACGTTCGGCAGCGTCGACCTGCTGGTGAACAACACCGGCGTCAACCCGGTGTACGGCCCGATGGTCGAGCTCGACCTGGAGGCCGCCCGCAAGATCGTCGAGACCAACTGCCTGGCCGCGCTCTCCTGGATCCAGCACGTCCACGGGGCGTGGATGAAGGAGCACGGCGGCTCGATCGTCAACGTCGCCTCGGTCTCCGGCGTCCAGCCGGCGCCCATGATCGGCATGTACGGCGCCAGCAAGGCGATGCTGCTCTCCATGACCGAGCTCCTGGCCGTCGAGCTGGGACCGGACATCCGCGTCAACGCGATCGCGCCGGCCGTCGTCAAGACGAAGTTCGCCACCGCCCTGTACGAGGGCCGCGAGCAGGAGCTCGCGAACGCCTACCCGCTCAAGCGGCTCGGCGAGCCCGAGGACATCGGCAGCGTCGTCGCCTTCCTGCTCTCCGCGGACGCCGCCTGGCTCACCGGCCAGAACGTCGTCATCGACGGAGGCGTCACGCTCGTGGCAGCGGCCTCGTGACCGCCTCCGGGCAGGCGAGCGCACCGGTCGAGGCCGTCGTCTTCGACTACGGCGGCGTGCTCACCCGGCCCGTGAAGGAGTCGATCGCGGCCTGGACCGAGGCCGACGGCATCGAGCCGCACTCCTTCTCCCGGACCCTCAAGGCCTGGATGTCCCGCGGCGTCCCCGCCGGCACCCCGATCCACCGCCTGGAGACCGGCGAGCTGACCGTCGAGGAGTTCGACGCCCTCCTCGCCGCGGAGCTCAGCACGATCGACGGCCGCCCGGTCGACCCGGTCGGCGTGCTCTCCCGGCTCTTCGCCGCGATGCGCCCCGACCCGGCGATGTTCGACCTCGTCGAGGAGCTGCGCGAGCTCGGCATACGGGTCGCGCTCCTCTCCAACAGCTGGGGCAACACCTACCCGCGCGAGCGGATCGACGCGCTGCTCGACCCCGTCGTCATCTCCGGTGAGGTCGGCCTGCGCAAGCCGCAGGCCCCCATCTACGAACTGACCCTCGCGCGCCTCGGCGTCCCCGCCGGGAGCGTGCTCTTCCTCGACGACGCCGAGCCCAACGTGCTCGGCGCGCGGGCCGTCGGGATGCGGGCCCACCTGCACGTCGACGCACCCTCCACCCGCGCGGCGCTGGCCGCGCTCGTCCCGGGGCTGCGCCCCACGCCGAACGGAGCTCCCGTATGACCACCCGACGGACGTTCGACGGCCTGGCCGAGCTGGAGAAGGCGGCCGGTACCCACCTCGGCCACTCGGACTGGCACACGATCTCCCAGAAGCAGATCGACACCTTCGCCGACTCCACCGGTGACCACCATGGGGCATCCCCTGCTCGAAGAGCTCGGGGAAGGATCCACGTCGACCCCGAGAAGGCCGCCCAGGGCCCGTTCGGCACCACCATCGCGCACGGCTACCTCACCCTCAGCCTGGTTCCGATGCCGTGCTGGGAGGTGTACGGCATCCAGGGCGTGCGCTCGAGCGTCAACTACGGCGCGAACAAGGTCAGGTTCCCCGTGCCGATCCCGGTCGGCCCTCGGGTACGGGCCGGCGTCGAGCTCCTCGAAGTGACCCCCGGCGATGGTGGCCACCAGGTCGTCACCCGGATCACCATCGAGCGCGACGGCGGCGACAAGCCGGTGTGCGTGGCCGACACCGTCACCGTGGTGGTGCCGTGACGAGCGCTCGGCACCCCGCCACGCCGGGCCTCGACCCGGACAGGCTCGGCGGCTGGCTGACCGCGCACGTCCCCGGCGCCGGCACCGACCTGTCGGCGACGCTGATCGCCGGCGGCAAGTCCAACCTGACCTACCGGGTCACCGACGGCACCAGCACCTGGATCGTCCGCCGGCCGCCCCTCGGCCACGTCCTGGCGACCGCGCACGACATGGGCCGCGAGTACCGCGTGATGAGCGCGCTGCGCGACACCTCGGTGCCGGTGCCGCGGACGTTCGGTCTCTGCGACGACCCCGAGGTCCTGGGAGCGCCGTTCTACGTGATGGCGCGCTGCGAAGGCACCCCGTACCGGCTCGGTTCGGAACTCGCGGCCCTCGGCGAGCAGCGCACCCGGCTGATCTCGGAGCGGCTCGTCGACACCCTCGTCACACTGCACCGGGTGGACCCGGCGGCCGTCGGTCTCGCCGACTTCGGGCGCCCCCAGGGCTACCTGGAGCGCCAGGTCCGCCGCTGGAAGAAGCAGCTCGACGCCTCGTACAGCAGGGACCTCCCGGCAGCCGAGGAGCTCTACCGCCGGCTCTCCGCCGACGTCCCCGCGGAGTCGGCGAGCGGCATCGTGCACGGCGACTACCGGCTCGACAACCTCCTCGTCGACGAGGACGACCGGGCGACGGCGGTGCTCGACTGGGAGATGGCCACGCTCGGCGACCCGCTGTCCGACCTCGCCCTGATGGTCGTCTACAACCGGCTCGGCGAGGTCGCCGGTGACGACGCCGGCGTCAGCACCGTCGCGGGCGCGCCCGGCTACCTCACCGAGGCCGAGACGATCGAGCGGTACGCCGCGGGCAGCGGCCGCGACCTCTCCCGCATCGGCTTCCACCTGGGTCTGGCCGCCTTCAAGCTCGCCGTGATCATCGAGGGCATCCACTACCGCCACCTCAACGGCCAGACGGTCGGGGAGGGCTTCGAGACCCTCGGCGACGCCATCGATCCACTGCTCGACGCCGGCCTGTCCGCACTGAAGGAGAACCACTGATGGAATTCCAGTTCGACGCCAGGACCGAGGAACTGCGCGCGTCCCTGCTCGAGTTCATGGACCGGCACGTGTACCCGGCCGAGAGGGTCTTCCACGAGCAGCTTGCCGAGCTCAAGGACCCCTGGGCCTGGGACTCGGTCCCCGTCCTCCAGGAGCTGCGGACCGAGGCCCGCAGGCGCGGCCTGTGGAACCTGTTTCTCGTGGACCGGCACGGCCTGCCGGGGGAGGAGGGCGGCGGCCTGACGAACCTCCAGTACGCCCCGCTGGCGGAGATCAGCGGGCGCAGCCTCCACCTCGCGCCCCCCGCGATGAACTGCGCGGCGCCGGACACCGGCAACATGGAGGTGCTGCACATGTTCGGCACCCCGGAGCAGAAGGAGCGGTGGCTGGAGCCGCTGCTCAAGGGCGAGATCCGCTCGGCGTTCGCGATGACCGAGCCGAACGTCGCCTCCTCGGACGCCACCAACATCGGCACGTCGATCGTCCGTGACGGCGACTCGTACGTGATCAACGGCAGCAAGTGGTGGATCACCGGCGCGATGAACCCCAACGCCGAGATCTTCGTCGTGATGGGCAAGACCGACCCGGACGCCGAGCGGCACCGCCAGCAGTCGATGATCCTCGTCGAGCGGGACACCCCCGGCTTCGAGATCCTCCGCGGCATGGAGGTCTTCGGCTACGACGACCGCGAGCACGGCGGTCACGCCGAGCTGACCTTCACCGACGTGCGGGTGCCCGCGGCGAACCTGATCGGGGGCGAGGGCGACGGCTTCGCCATCGCCCAGGCGCGCCTCGGCCCCGGCCGCATCCACCACTGCATGCGCTCGATCGGCATCGCCGAGCGGGCCGTGGAGCTGATGTGCGCCCGCGCCGACGAGCGCGTCGCCTTCGGCAGGCCGATCGCCGATCAGGGCGTCATCCGCGACTGGATCGCCGAATCACGCATCCGCATCGAGCAGTTGAGGCTGCTCGTGCTCAAGACCGCGTGGCTGATGGACACCGTCGGCAACAAGGGCGCGCACGCCGAGATCCAGGCGATCAAGATCGCGACCCCGTCGACGGTGCAGTGGATCCTCGACAAGGCGATCCAGGTCCACGGGGCCGGCGGGCTGTCCCAGGACTTCATGCTGGCCGACATGTACGCCCACATCCGCACCCTGCGGTTCGCCGACGGCCCGGACGAGGTCCACAAGAACGCTCTGGCGAAGAGCGAGCTGCGGCAGCAGGCGAAGGCACGCGCGGCGCGGCCGTGACGGATGCGCTGCGGGAGCCACCCCGGGCTTCGCCGCGTGGCGCGAAACCGTCGGCGTGGCACCGGGCCTCCGGCCCGCGCTCGTCACACCAGGGCCGCCGTGTGCGCGCTCTGCGACCATCCTCGACCGCCCTGTCGGGTGATGTGGGATGGATCACCGCTCACACGCTTCCGATCGGGGCGGTGGCGGCCCGATTCTGGTCGGACTCAGAACCCGAATCGTAGTCGGGGATGTTTACAGACCATCGACGGCACCTCCAGCGAACGGAGAACACTCGTGATTGTCGGAGTCCTCAAGGAAGCGCGGGCAGGTGAGCATCGGGTCTCGGCCACGCCGGCCACGATCGAGCCGATCCGCAAACTGGGGTACGACGTGGTCGTGGACTCCGGCGCGGGTGTCGCCGCGGGCTTCACCGACAGTGCGTACGAGGCCGCCGGGGCGCGCATCGGCGACGCCACGGCCGCCGACGTGGTGCTCGGTGTCAACGCCCCAAGTCCCGCACAGCTGGACGGAGTACGGCCCGAGGCGACGGTGATCGCGCTGTTCGCCCCGGCGTTCGACCCCGAGATGGTCGAGGAGCTGGGCCGCCGGCCGTTCACGGCGCTCTCGATGGACGCCGTGCCGCGCATCAGCCGGGCGCAGTCGATGGACGTGCTGTCGTCGATGGCGAACATCGCCGGCTACCGGGCCGTGGTCGAGGCCGCGCACACCTTCGGCCGGTTCTTCACCGGCCAGGTGACCGCGGCGGGCAAGGTGCCGCCGGCGAAGGTGCTCGTCGCCGGTGCCGGCGTCGCGGGCCTGGCCGCGATCGGCGCGGCGGGCTCGCTCGGCGCGATCGTACGGGCGACCGACCCGCGGCCCGAGGTCGCCGACCAGGTCCGGTCCCTCGGCGGCGAGTACCTGTCGATCGAGTCCGCGGAGGTCGAGGTCTCCAAGACGGGCTACGCCAAGGAGATGGGCGACGACTACAAGGCGCGCGAGGTCGAGCTCTACGGCGCGCAGTGCCGCGAGGCCGACATCGTCATCACCACCGCGCTGATCCCCGGACGCCCCGCGCCGACGCTGATCACCGCGGAGATGGTGGCGAGCATGAAGCCGGGCTCGGTGATCGTCGACATGGCGGCCGCCAACGGCGGCAACGTCGTGGGGACGGTGAAGGGCGAGAAGGTCGTCACCGACAACGGTGTGACGATCATCGGCTACACCGACCTGGCGGGCCGGCTGCCGGCACAGGCCTCGCAGCTGTACGGCACGAACCTCGTGAACCTGCTGAAGCTGATGACGCCCGGCAAGGACGCGACCCTCGTCCTCGACTGGGACGACCCGGTGCAGCGCTCCATCACCGTCGTACGCGAGGGCGAGTCGGCCTGGCCGCCCCCGCCGGTGCAGGTCTCGGCGGCCCCGGCGCCCGCGACCAAGGTGGCCGAGACGAAGCCCTCGCCGGTGAAGGAGCCGATGTCGGCGAAGCGGAAGTTCGGCGGTGTGGCCGTCGGCGCGCTCGCGCTCTTCCTCGCCGCCGGGTTCGCACCGGCTGCGCTGCTCCCGCACGTGACGGTCTTCGTGCTCGCGATCGTGATCGGCTACTACGTCATCGGGCATGTGCACCACGCCCTGCACACGCCGCTCATGTCGGTGACGAACGCGATCTCCGGGATCATCGTCGTCGGCGCGCTCCTGCAGATCGGGCATTCGAGCATCACGGTCACGGTGCTGTCGGCCGTGGCGATCCTTCTGGCCAGTATCAACGTCTTCGGCGGCTTCGCGGTGACGCGTCGCATGCTCGCCATGTTCAACCGGAGCTGACATGTCTGCGACCATCGCCGCACAGGCGGCTTACCTCGTTGCCGCGCTGCTGTTCATCCTCGCGCTGGCGGGACTCTCCAAGCACGAGTCCGCACGGCTCGGCAACGCGTTCGGCATGCTCGGCATGGCCGTCGCGCTCGTCGCGACGATCGTGCTCGCGATCGACGGCGACATCAGCACCGCGGGCCTCGGCCTGATGGCCGTGGCCATGCTGATCGGCGCGCTGGTCGGGCTGCAGCGGGCCCGCGGCGTCGAGATGACCGGCATGCCCGAACTGATCGCGCTGCTGCACTCCTTCGTCGGTCTGGCGGCCGTACTGGTCAGCTGGAACGGCTTCCTGAACGTCGAGCACGAGCCCGAGGGCCACGAGGCCCAGGCCCTGGACGCGCTCGGCACGCTGGGCATCCACCACGCCGAGGTGTTCATCGGCCTGTTCATCGGCGCGGTGACCTTCACCGGCTCCATCGTGGCGTACCTGAAGCTCTCGGCGAAGATCAGCTCCAAGCCGCTCGTGCTGCCCGGCAAGAACGTGCTGAACCTCGGTTCGCTCGGCCTGTTCCTCGCCCTGACCGTGTGGTTCGTGATCACGCCGCAGCTGTGGCTCCTGATCGCCGTGACGGTCCTCGCGCTCGCCCTCGGCTGGCACCTGGTCGCCTCCATCGGCGGCGGCGACATGCCGGTCGTCGTCTCGATGCTCAACAGCTACTCCGGCTGGGCCGCGGCGGCCTCCGGCTTCCTCCTCGGCAACGACCTGCTGATCATCACCGGCGCGCTGGTCGGCTCCTCGGGTGCCTACCTCTCCTACATCATGTGCCGGGCGATGAACCGCTCCTTCCTCTCCGTGATCGCCGGCGGCTTCGGCATCGAGGCGCCGTCGTCCTCCGACGTCGACTACGGCGAGCACCAGGAGATCACCCCCCAGGCCGCCGCGGAACTCCTCGGCGCGGCCCGGTCCGTGGTCATCACCCCCGGCTACGGCATGGCCGTGGCCCAGGCGCAGTACCCGGTCGCCGAGCTCACCTCGAAGCTGCGGGCGAAGGGCGTCGAGGTGCGCTTCGGCATCCACCCGGTCGCCGGCCGCCTGCCCGGCCACATGAACGTGCTCCTCGCCGAGGCCAAGGTGCCGTACGACATCGTGCTCGAGATGGACGAGATCAACGACGACTTCGCCGACACCGACGTCGTCCTCGTGATCGGCGCCAACGACACCGTCAACCCGGCCGGAGCCGAAGACCCCAGCAGCCCGATCGCCGGCATGCCGGTGCTCACCGTCTGGGAGGCCAACAAGGTCATCGTCTTCAAGCGCTCGATGGCCTCCGGCTACGCGGGCGTCCAGAACCCGCTGTTCTTCCGCGAGAACACCGCGATGCTCTTCGGCGACGCGAAGGCCCGAGTCGAGGACATCGTCGGCGCCCTCTGACCCACGGGTCGGAACCCCTCCCGGGCCGGTCGCGGCCGGGGAGGGGTTGCGGCACAGGTCCTCCGAGGCCCTACGACACCAGCCCCTGCCCCTCCAGCTCGGTCAGGCGCACGGTGCACAGGCCGCCGCGCTCGGTCGTCACCTCCGTGACCTTCAGCTGGGTGCCGGGGGTGAGGATGTACTCCTCCTCGCCCGTGAACGCGGAGAACCGCCGGATCCCCACCGCGCGCGCCGGCGTCACCTCGAACAGGGTCCGTCGGCCGCGGCTGCCGAGGAAGGAGCGGGCCACGCTCGGCTCGGACGTGCACGAGGAGACACCCCACCACGTCACCGTGCGCCCCAGCGGATACTGGGACCGCAGGTCCAGGGCCACGCCGCGCCACAAGGGCTCTGTCCGTACGGGCAGTTCGGCGACCGCCGAGAACAGCAGGCGCAGGTACGGCAGGTACGGGACGAGGCGCTCCCGGTCGGGTGAGCGCAGCACGGCGTTGATCTCGCGGTAGAACGCCGACTCGCACGTGTACAGGTACAGCGCCGAGATCGCGTCGGCCGACAGGCCGCCCTCGGCCCCCGCCTCCGTCACCTTGGTCTCCGCGAACCGGCTGGACCGCTCCACGTACCGGTCCAGGTTCGCGAGCACCTGCGTCACCGGCTCGACGGCCTTCCGGAAGTCCATCACCGGCGTGTCGAACACCCCGGTGATCGGCGGCAGGACGAGCCCCTCGTCCTTGACGCTCGTGAGCCGCTCCAGATAGAGCTGGTGCAGCTCCATCGTCGACGCGATGAACGCGCCCATGCGCTCCGAGACACCACCACCGCCGGACCCGCCGGCCCCGGCCGAGTCCTGGTCCCAGCCCTTCGCCGGCAGCCAGTCGACCGGCTCCGCCCCCACCGACGCCAGGGCGTCGTTCACCTGGGCGAAGTGGTCGCCCTCGCAGAAGACGTCCCCCTGCGCCGCCGGGTTCACGTGGTCCAGGTGCCGGACCTCCACCCCCGGATACTTCTTCTCGAGCCGCTGGACGACCCGCTTCAGACTCCGGGCGTGCGCGCCCCACCACGCGAACACCACTCCACGGTCCTCCTCCTCGGCGTCCTGCTTCGCCCGGAGGATCTCCTCGACGATCTGCTCGGCCACGGGCCGCCAGAACGAAGTGTGCTGCTCGGTCGCCACGGCCCCGTCCGCACTCGCCGTGAGGGACGCGTTCAGCAGGAGGACACCCTGGGTGAGCATCGCCTGGAACCACTCCGGCGGCTGGACCGTGTCCTCCTTCTTCAGCAGGGCCCGGACGTCGGCGATCGGCGTCTTCTTCGCGATCCCGTACTTCCACATCGCGGCCGCCTTGATCAGGCAGCGGATGCTCACCACCCGGCCGAACTGGCTGTCCTTCCAGTCGTGGAAGGTGTTGTCGAACATCGCGATGCCCGTCGCGCTCTCCGCCCGCGGATACGGGTTCTGCCCGAAGGCCACCACCCTCCACTTGTGCGGCGGATGCGGCTTCAGCGCCTGGAACGTCAGCTCGCGCACCGGAACCACCTCAGGGCTCCGCTTCGGCCCGATGAACGCGCCGGCCCCGGGCTGCGCCTCGATCACCGGGGCGAGGAGCGGCAGCCACGGCTCACCGCCACCGGTGAACAGCTCGGCGAGCTTCAAGGGGTCGCCCGCGGGTGCGGGGGAGGGCGACGGGGCGGCCGGCGCCTTGATCCGCACCCGCTGCGCCGGGCCCGCGCCCTCGATGTCGTCCAGCTGCCCCAGTACCGCCGCCCGCAACGCGTCGTAGTCCGCGAACCCGTGGTCGTGGAACAGGGTGTACCCCGTCCACATCAGATTGGCGCACACCTGCGCGGGCACCTGCCCCGTCCGCGCGCCCATCCCGACGAGCGCCACCGAGCGGATGCTGCCGGGCTTCGCCAGGTTCTGCAGGTGGACCGCCTGGAACGCCGCCGCGCACGCCAGCGCCACGTTCATCGTGTCGCTGACGTTCTGCGAGGACTGCCGCATCGTCGGCGTCGAGATCAGATGGCGCGGCACCGCCGCCCCCGACGGGACGCACACCGCGCTGCCCACCGGCAGGCTCCCGCCGAAATGCTCGCGGATCGCCCGCTGCACCCGCACCTGTACACCGGCACCGAGGTGCCGCTTCACGAGGGCGTCGACCCCTCCGTCCATCCGGCCCCGCGCGTTCGTGGGGGACACCCACGCGTCCACATCGACGTCCAGAAGGGAGCCCTGCCGGATCTCGACCCCGGGCGTGTCCGCGAACGCGGACTTCCAGGCCGCCACCACCTCGTCGTTGACGTCGACGAGAACGACCCTCAACGCACGCTCGACACCCATGAATTCCCCCTGTCGTGCAATCTTCCGAACGATCTCGAAGCTATCGCCCACCACTGACAACGCCCGTGAGCCGTGTCTCACCGGCCCGGTCCGCCTTGCTATGCAACTCGTTGCATAGCAAGATCGGGCGCATGGCGCTCGACCACGCGATCCTCGTGTCCCTGCTCGAGAAGCCCGGATCCGGCTACGAGCTGGCCCGGCGCTTCGAGCGGTCCATCGGATACTTCTGGACCGCCACCCACCAGCAGATCTACCGCGTGCTCAAGCGCATGGAGAGCGACGGCTGGGTGGACGTCCGGGACGTCCCGCAGCAGGGGCGTCCCGACAAGAAGGAGTACTCCGTCGCCGGACCGGGCCGGGACGCGCTCTCCGCGTGGCTGCACGAGCCGATCGAGCCCGAGAGCGTGCGCCACGACCTCGCCGTGAAGATCCGGGGTGCCGCCTTCGACGATCCGGCCGCACTCATCGGCGAGGTCCAGCGGCACCGGCGGGCGCACACCGACCGCCTCGAGCACTACCTCGCGGGCGAGGCGCGCGACTTCCCGGAAGCCGAGAGCGACGGGCCGCTCGACGCCGAGCGGGAGCTCCAGCACGCCGTGCTGCGCGGCGGCATCGCGTACGAGCGGATGATGATCGCCTGGCTCGACGACGTCCTCGCCACGCTCGCCCGGTTCGAAGCCGACCGCTGAACCGAGCCGTACCAACCCCTCGATCCCCGAAAGGCGGACGTCATGGCCGACCCGCTGCTCTTCAACCCGCACACCTACGATCCCGCGCACTTCGACCCGGAGACCCGCCGGCTGCTCCGCGCCACCGTGGACTGGTTCGAGGCGCGCGGCAAGCGCCGGATCATCGAGGACTACCGGACCAGGGCCTGGCTCGGCGACTTCCTCGCCTTCGCCGCCGAGGAAGGGCTCTTCGCGACCTTCCTGACCCCGTCCTCCGCCGCCGGGGAGGGCGAGGGCGACAAGCGCTGGGACACCGCCCGCATCGCCGCCCTCAACGAGATCCTCGGCTTCTACGGCCTCGACTACTGGTACGCCTGGCAGGTCACCATCCTCGGGCTCGGCCCGGTCTGGCAGAGCGACAACGCCGCCGCCCGCGCCCGCGCCGCCGAACTCCTCTCCCAGGGCGAGGTGTTCGCCTTCGGACTCTCCGAGAAGTCGCACGGCGCCGACATCTACTCCACCGACATGCTGCTCACGCCCGACGGCGACGGCGGCTTCCGCGCCACCGGCTCCAAGTACTACATCGGCAACGGCAACGCCGCAGGGCTCGTCTCGGTCTTCGGCCGCCGCACCGACGTCGAGGGCCCCGACGGCTACGTCTTCTTCGCCGCCGACAGCCGCCACCCCGCGTACCACCTCGTCAAGAACGTCGTCGACTCGTCGAAGTACGTCAGCGAGTTCCGTCTGGAGGACTACCCGGTCGCCGCCGAGGACGTCCTCCACACGGGTCGCGCCGCCTTCGACGCCGCGCTCAACACCGTCAACGTCGGCAAGTTCAACCTGTGCACCGCCTCGATCGGCATCTGCGAGCACGCGATGTACGAGGCCGTCACCCACGCGCAGAACCGCATCCTGTACGGCAAGCCGGTCACCGTCTTCCCGCACGTGCGGCGCGAGTTGACCGACGCGTACGTCCGGCTCGTCGGCATGAAGCTGTTCAGCGACCGCGCCGTCGACTACTTCCGCACGGCCGGTCCCGACGACCGCCGCTACCTCCTCTTCAACCCGATGACGAAGATGAAGGTGACCACGGAGGGCGAGAAGGTCATCGACCTGATGTGGGACGTGATCGCCGCCAAGGGCTTCGAGAAGGACAACTACTTCGCCGAGGCCGCCGTGGAGATCCGCGGCCTGCCGAAGCTGGAGGGCACGGTCCACGTCAACCTGGCGCTGATCCTGAAGTTCATGAGCAACCACCTCCTCGACCCGGTGGCGTACGAGCCCGTGCCGACGCGTCTGGACGCGGCCGACGACACGTTCCTGTTCCGCCAGGGCCCGGCCCGCGGCCTCGGCTCGGTCCGCTTCCACGACTGGCGCCCGGCCTACGAGGCGTACGCCCACGTGCCGAACGTCGCCCGCTTCCGCGAACAGGCCGACGCGCTCTGCGAGTTCGTGCTCAAGGCCGCCCCCGACGAGGAGCAGAGCCGCGACCTCGACCTGCTGCTCGCCGTCGGTCAGCTCTTCGCGCTCGTCGTCCACGGGCAGCTGGTCCTGGAGCAGGCCGCCCTGACCGGACTCGACGAGGACGTGCTCGACGAGCTGTTCGCCGTCCTCGTCCGCGACTTCTCGGCGCACGCGGTCGAGCTGCACGGCAAGGACTCCGCGACGGAGCAGCAGCAGCTCTGGGCGCTCGGCGCGGTCCGCCGTCCCGTCGTCGACGAGGCGCGGTCGGGGCGGGTCTGGCAGCGCGTCGAGGCGCTGTCGGGCGCGTACGAGATGACGCCCTGATCGACCCCCGACCGCCTCTGCCCGCCGTCCTCTCGGGGGTCGGCGGGCAGAGTCGGCCGAGGTGTTACGGCTTGGGCAGGGTGCAGCCCGGGCGGTTCAGGTCGATCACGTTGCCGGCGCCGATGCAGGGGACGATCGTGTACGTCTCCTGGGCGTAGTTGATGCCCTGGCGGACGGTGACCGCGCCGCTCTCGTCGATCTCGCACGGGTTGTTCACGGTGCAGCTCTCACCGTTCTCGTTGCCCGTGTTGTTGACGGCGACGACCTTGCCGGTGGTGGCGTCGATCACGGGCGAGCCGGAGGTGCCGCCGATCGTGTTGCACGCCGAGGTGTAGCGGACCGAGTCCTTCCAGGTCCAGTCGCCCTCCTTCATGCGGTAGACGAAGCCGTCCACGTCGCAGCTGTAGATCCGCTTCCAGTATCCGGAGACCACCTTGATCGCCGAACCCTGCACCGGGTGGGCGTCGTTGAGGGTCAGGGCGCTGATGCCGTACGTGCTCTGTATCTGCGCGTACGTCTTGGTCAGCTGGTAGATCGAGATGTCCGTGTCGGTCATCGTGCCGTACGCGATCTTGCTGGCGCGCAGGGTGCCGACGCCGGTGCCGGCCGAGTTGAGCAGCGTGAACGAGCGGGAGGAGCGCTTGTTCAGGACGACCTGGCCGGGCGCCGGGAAGCCCGTCTCCAGGCAGTGGCCGTTGGAGAGGACCAGCGCGGGGTCGCTCGGCAGGGAGCTGGGCGTGCGGACGACGGAGCCGGAACAGTTGCTGAGCGCGACCGTTCCGGCGAAGTCGACGGCGGTCACTGCCGGGGCCTGCGCGACCGTCTCCCGGGGTGCGGAGGCGGCGGCCGGGACCGCTGCCGCGCCCGTCAGGAGCAGGGCGAGCAGGGCGCCGACGAGAGGCTTCTTCATGTGGGGGTTCCCCTCTGATGACTGTGCAGCCGAAGATCCTTCGGTTGTCATGCACATTCTTTGGAGGAGATGCCGCAACTGGCAAGACCACGTGCCCGGTTGAGGAGAAAGCGTCGGAGAGGTCCGGTCCCGGCCTCGTACGTCCAGCCGAGTGGATCACTCGTTCGTGAGTTCCGCCGCCACGGCCACCCGTCCGCCGCCACGCTGGGAGCGAGAGGTGACCATGAACCGGGGGAGTTGGGTGTGACGCGAGAACCGGAATCCCGTGGGGGTCTGGACGAGCGGGCGGTGCTACTGGCGGCGGGTCTCGCGGATCTGGCGGTGACCACGCTGGGTTCGGGCCTCGGGATCGTACGGGGGCTGTTGAGGAGGTCGGACGCCGCCGAGATGGCGAGCGAGGCCGAGCGGGACCTGGAGGCGCGCGGCCGCCTCGTGCTCGACCGGTACGTGTCCCCGCCCCCGGCCCACCTGGAGGTCCTCGCCCGGCACGTCCTCGCGCGACGGGCCGGCGACGGTGGCTGAGCACTGGGAGCCGACCGCGTTCAAGGCGCGCGTCGACGAGGTGCTGCGGAGGTACGCCGCCGAGGAGGCCGACGAACTCACGGCGGTCGACCCGGCCCTCGGCCCGGTGGCCGGGCAGCTGGAGTCGGCGGTCGCGGACGGCAAGCGACTGCGGGCGGCGTTCTGCTACTGGGGCTGGCGCGCGGTGGGACAGCCCGACAGCGACGCGCTCGTGCGGGCGGCGGCGTCCATGGAACTGGTGCACGCGGCCGCCGTCGTGCACGACGACCTGATCGACGACAGTCCGCTGCGGCACGGCCGGCCCACCGCGCACATGGCCCTGCGCGGCGCGGTCGCGCATCACCCGCGGCCCGCGGCGGGAGCCCGCTCGCTCGCGATGCTGGTCGGCGACCTGCTCATGTCGCTCGCCGGGCAGCTCTTCGTCACCAGCGGCCTGCCCGCCGCCTACCTCGGCCGGGCCCGCCCCCTCTGGGCGGCGCTCGCCCGGGACCTCATCGCGGGGGAGTCCCTGGAGATCCTGCGTACCGGAGCCGCCCCGGACACGACGGCCTCGCTGAAGGTGATCCGCTACAAGACCGCCAAGTACACCGTCGAGCAACCCCTGTTGATCGGCGGCGCCCTGGCCGGCGCCGGCCGGCGCCTGCGCGAGGGCTACACCGCGTACGGCGTGCCGCTCGGCGAGGCGTTCCAGCTGAGGGACGACCTGCTCGGCCTGTTCGGCGACCCGGAGGCCACCGGAAAGGCCGACGCCGACGACGTACGGGGACACCGGCCCACCGCCCTGCTGGCCGAGACCTGGCGGCTCGCCGGCGACGGGGAACGTGCCCGGCTGCGCGAACTGCTCGGCCGCTCCGAACCCGACGGGGACGCCCCGGAGGCCGTACGCGAGCTGATGCGGCGGCTGAAGGCGCCCGAGCGCGTCGAGGCCATGATCGCCGAGCGGGTCGACGAGGCCCTGCGCGCGCTCGACGAGCTGAACCTGCTCGCGGCCCCCGCCGCCGCGCTCACCGCCCTCGCGCACTCGGCCGCGGTCCGCCGTTCCTGACGCAGAACGACCCTGGACAAGGAGCTCTTCCCATGACCCCCACCGAGACGTCCATGGACGCCCTGCGCCACGCCGGTGACGAACTCGCCGACGCCACGGTCGCCACCCTCTTCGAACGCGGCGAGGTCGGCACGTTCAACACCCTCATGCGGTACGTCTCCACCGCGGGCGCCCCCCTGCCGGCCGGGCTGCCCGACGTCGCCCGCGAGTACCTCCACGCCACGAGCGCCCCGCCGTCCTGGGTGGACTGGGGGGAGATGGAGAAGGCCCGGCTGTTCTTCATCGACAACAACGTGCACATCTCCACCGCCCTCTCCTTCGCCTCCATGCCCGCCTGCTACCTCGTCCCGCACGTGGCGAAGCTGCTCTCGGCGACGCACGGTCTCAAGTACCCCTCCAAGCGGATGGCGGAGACCGGACAGTTCACCGTCCACCTGATGCAGCCCGACGCCTTCGAGGCCGGCAGCCGCTTCATCCCCGCCGCGCAGAAGGTCCGCCTGCTGCACGCGTCCATCCGGCACCACCTCAGGCGCGAGAACCGCTGGGACGTCGAGGCCTCGGGGGTGCCGATCTGCCAGGAGGACATGATCGGCGGGCAGATGTTCTTCTCGATGCTCGTCCTCGACAGCCTGCACCGCCTCGGCATCCACATGTCCTCCGAGGGGGCCGACGCGTACTACTACGCCTGGCGCGTCGTCGGCGCCATGCTGGGCGTCGACCAGGAGGCCGTGCCCAAGACCCTCGACGAGGCCCGCCGCTTCCTCGACCTGTACATGCTCCGCCACATGGGACCCTCCCCCGAGGGCGTCCATCTGACCCGGCAGCTCATCGACCTCTACGAAGAGGTCGTCCCCGGCACCTTCTTCGACCCGATCGTCTCCGCGCTCATCCGCCACCTCGTCGGCGACACGTGCGGTGACTGGCTCGAGGTGCCCCGCACCCCCTGGGACACCGTCGTGAAGTCCGTCCCCCACCTCCTCGGCGTCCTGGAGACCGTCGAGGACCGCTCCCCGCTCGGCGCCTGGGTCCTGGACCGCCTCGGCCACCTCGCCACCGTCCTCGAACTGTCCTCCCTCACCCGAGGACGCGTCATGCACTACGCCATCCCCGAACACCTCAAGAAGGACTACGGCCTCCCCACCGGCCCCCCGCGCACCCGCCGCTGGACCCCGCCGCCCGCCACGGTCTCCCCGTGACCCTCCCTCCCACCCCCGCTGACCACCGGAAACGTGGGTGAAGAGCACCCCGAAGACCTGGTAGATTGTTCTCTGTCGCCGGGGGAAACCCCGGAACGACAATCACCTGGTCCGGGTGGCGGAATGGCAGACGCGCTAGCTTGAGGTGCTAGTGCCCTTTATCGGGCGTGGGGGTTCAAGTCCCCCCTCGGACACAAGAAGAACACCACGTGGTGGTCGGGATCTCCCGGCCACCACGTGGTGTTTCTGCGTGCTGCGACACGACGCGAGGGGCGGAGGCCCGACCGGACGGTCGGACGGAAAATGCTTGGACCGCGAGAGCGTCCGCGCGGGAGACTCCTTTTGCTCACCTTCGGTACGACAACACAGGGTTGGGTATGGGATCACCAGAATCGCGCGAAGGTTCGCCGAGCAAGGGTTCGGTACTCCTCGCGCTTCGCTTCTACGGACGGGAAATGGTCCGCCTTCGACGGCTGACCACGTCGACGCTGCTCCTGGCGGCGCTCGGCAACATCGGCATCCACTACGTCGCACCACTGGTCGTCGCCAAACTCGTCGGACGGATCGCGGAAGGCGGCACCGGCGGCGTCGGCCCCCTTCTTCCGTACGTTCTGGGCTTCGCCGGCGTCCTGCTGCTCGGCGAGGTCCTGTGGCGCGTCTGCTACCACTGCCTGAACCGGGTCGACGCACGCGGCATCGAGCACCTCTACGTCATCGGCATGGACGAACTCTTCGCCAAGGACGCCGCGTTCTTCCACGACAACTTCGCCGGGTCGCTGACCAAACGCGTCGTCACCTTCGCCTCCCGCTTCGAGGAGTTCATCGACACGCTGACCTTCTCCGTCATGGGCAGCTTCGTGCCGCTCGTGTTCGCTTCGGTGGTGCTGTGGCAGTACGACCCTCTGCTCGTGGTCGGACTCCTGGTCCTCATCGCGCTCACGGGCGCGTGCGTGACCCCGCTGATCCGGCGGCGACAGGTGCTCGTCGCCGAACGCGAACAGGCCATCGCCCGGGTCTCGGGTCACGTCGCCGACAGCCTCACCAACATGGACACGGTCCGGTCCTTCGGCGCCGAGCGGCGCGAGGCCGCCGAGCACCGGTCCCGCGTCGCGGAGTCGCGGCGGCTCACCCTGCGCTCCTGGGACTACGGCAACCTGCGCATCGACACGCTCGTCGCGCCCATGTCCGTCCTCACGAACGTCCTCGGACTCGTCCTCGCCGTCGCCCTCGGCGGCGGGGAGCACGGCGTCGAGGCCGTCATCGTCGCCTTCACGTACTACGCCAACGCCACCCGGATCATGTTCGAGTTCAACCAGATCTACCGGCGCCTGGAAAGCTCGATGACGGAGGCCGCGCAGTTCACCGAGCTCCTCCTCGACAAGCCGACCGTCCTCGACCCGGAGACCCCGGAACCCCTCCGGCCCGCCGACGCCGAGGTCCGCTTCGAGAAGGTGACCTTCGCCCACGCGGGCGCGAAGCCGCTCTTCGAGGGCCTCGACCTGGACGTGCCCAGCGGCGCGAAGATCGGATTCGTGGGCCGCTCCGGCGGCGGCAAGACCACCCTCACCCGGCTGCTCCTGCGCATGACGGACGTCGACGGCGGCCGGATCACGATCGGCGGCCAGGACATCAGCCGGCTCAGGCAGACCGACCTGCGCAGCATGATCGCGTACGTCCCGCAGGATCCCGCGATGTTCCACCGCACCCTGCGGGAGAACATCGCCTTCGCCCGGCCGGACGCCACCGAGGCCGAGATCCGGCGCGCGGCCGAGGCGGCGCACGTCACGGAGTTCGCGGACGCCCTCCCCGAGGGCTTCGAGACCATGGTCGGCGAGCGGGGCGTCAAGCTGTCCGGCGGCCAGCGCCAGCGGGTCGCCCTCGCCCGGGCGATCCTCCGCGACGCCCCGATCCTGCTGCTCGACGAGGCGACCAGCGCCCTGGACTCCGAGAGCGAGATGCTCGTCCAGGACGCGCTGTGGCGGCTCATGGAGGGGCGGACGGCCCTCGTGGTCGCCCACCGGCTGAGCACGGTGGCCACGATGGACCAGCTCGTCGTCCTCGACCGCGGACGGATCGTCGAGCAGGGCACGCACCAGGAGCTCCTCACCGCCGAGGGCGCCTACGCGAAGCTGTGGCAGCACCAGTCGGGCGGCTTCATCGACGACACCCCCGCGGCGGCCGGCCTGCGGTGACGCGGTGACGTGAGGTGTCGGGGGTTGTCCACAGGTTGTCCCGGGCGGGGCCGGAGTGTCGGTGCGGACGGCTAGGCTTCAGAAATGCTCCTTTCCGACGCTCCCGACGCCACCCCCGAGATCTCCGACGCCGCCCGGGTGCTGAACCGTGTCTTCGGCTACAGCTCCTTCCGAGGGAAGCAGCAGGAGATCATCGAGCAGGTCGTCGGCGGCGGCGACGCGCTCGTCCTGATGCCGACGGGCGGCGGCAAGTCGCTCTGCTACCAGATCCCGGCCCTGGTCAGAGCGGGTACGGGCGTCGTGATCTCGCCCCTCATCGCCCTGATGCAGGACCAGGTGGACGCGCTCAGGGCGCTGGGGGTGCGGGCCGGCTTCCTGAACTCGACACAGGACCCGTACGAGCGGCAGGCCGTCGAGCAGGCGTTCCTCGCGGACGAGCTGGACCTGCTCTACCTGGCCCCCGAGCGGCTGCGCACCGAGGGCACCCAGCGGCTGCTCGACCGGGGCACGGTGTCGCTCTTCGCGATCGACGAGGCGCACTGCGTCGCCCAGTGGGGCCACGACTTCCGGCCCGACTACCTCGCCCTCTCCATGCTCCACGAGCGGTGGCCGAAGGTGCCGCGGATCGCCCTGACGGCGACGGCCACCGAGGCCACCCACGCCGAGATCGCGAAGCGGCTGGGTCTCGAGGACGCCCGGCACTTCGTCGCCGGCTTCGACCGGCCGAACATCCAGTACCGCATCGTCCCGAAGAACAACCCGCTCAAGCAGCTCCTGGAGCTGATCGGGACCGAGCACGACGGGGACGCGGGCGTCGTCTACTGCCTCTCGCGGGCCTCCGTGGAGAAGACGGCGGCCGCCCTCGTGGAGCACGGCGTCGACGCCGTCCCGTACCACGCCGGCATGGACGCCCGGACGCGCGCGGCGAACCAGGCCCGCTTCCTGCGGGAGGACGGGGTCGTCGTCGTGGCGACCATCGCCTTCGGCATGGGCATCGACAAGCCGGACGTACGCTTCGTGGCCCACCTCGACCTGCCGAAGTCGGTCGAGGGCTACTACCAGGAGACCGGCCGCGCGGGCCGCGACGGGGAGCCGGCCACGGCCTGGCTGGCGTACGGCCTCCAGGACGTCGTCCAGCAGCGCAAGCTCATCGACGGCTCCGAGGGCGACGAGACGCACCGCCGCTCCCTGGCCATGCACCTGGACGCCATGCTCGCCCTCTGCGAGACGGTCGACTGCCGCCGCGTGCGCCTCCTGGAGTACTTCGGGCAGTCCGGCAAGCCCTGCGGCAACTGCGACACCTGCCTCACGCCCGGCGAGTCCTGGGACGGGACCGTCGCCGCGCAGAAGCTGCTGTCCACGGTGTGGCGGCTCGCGAAGGAGCGGCGGCAGAAGTTCGGCGCCGGGCAGATCATCGACATCCTCCAGGGCAAGAAGACGGCCAAGGTCATCCAGTTCGACCACGACCAGCTGTCGGTGTTCGGCGTCGGCTCGGACCTGGGCGCCGCCGAGTGGCGCGGGGTCGTCCGCCAGCTCCTCGCGCAGCGGCTGCTCGCGGTGGAGGGCGACTACGGGACGCTCGTGCTGACGGAGGACAGCGGGGAGGTCCTCGGCGGACGGCGCCAGGTCCCGATGCGCAAGGAGAAGGCGCCCGCCGCCGCCTCCCGCAAGGAGTCCGGCGGCCGCTCCGGCAAGGGCGCGCGCGTGCCCGTCGACCTGCCCGCGGCTGCCGTGCCGGTCTTCGAGGCCCTCCGCGCCTGGCGGGCGGCGACGGCGCGCGAGCAGGGCGTGCCGGCGTACGTCGTCTTCCACGACGCGACGCTCCGCGAGATCGCGACCCGGCTGCCCGCCACCGTCCAGGAGCTCGGCAGCATCGGCGGCGTCGGCGAGGCCAAGCTCACCAAGTACGCGGAGGGGGTCCTCGAGGCCCTGGCGCAGTCCGGGGGCGGGGGGACGGGCGACGCGGGTCCGGACGGGATCACCACGTCCGCGCCTGCCGCGCCGACCGCGCCCGCTTCTGCGCCTCCCGCCCCGACCGTGCCCGCCGCACGCGCCGCGTCCGGCTCCGCGCCGTCGGTGCGCGGGGCAGAGCCGGACGTTCCGCCGTCCTACGACGAGGAGCCGCCGTGGGACGACGAGTTCGAACCGCCGTGGGACGAGGACGAGTAGACCGGGTCATACCGGTCGCCGGAGGCCGTGTCGGAGACATCCGACACGGCCTCCGGCCGTTCCCCGGCAGGGAACGCCTGTGCGGCGGCGGTGCGTTGGACGGGGGCGATGATCATGGTCGCGTCAGAACCTGCGATGATGTGCGGGTCTTCGGCCTTCCACCCGAACGTCAAGACGCCGTGACCCATTCATGTGAGGAACCTTCCGCCGATGACGAGCAGCCGGGACCGAATCCTGCGGACGGGTGCGGCCCTTGCCATGGCCGCCCTCGCCCTGACGGGGTGTTCCTCCGGGCAGCCGACAGGGCACGCGGCGCCGGCCGCCGCCACCGTCACGGCCGGCTCCGCCGCCGACCCGTCGTCCTGGACGCTGCCCATGCAGGCGTACCGTCCCACCACCGAGCAGGCCCGGACGCTCGCCCGGGCGGAACAGAAGCTGGTCGGCCAGTGCCTCAAGGGGTTCGGGATCCCCTGGAAGCCGGCGCCGGAGCTTCCCCGGGTCGGCCCGAAGAACTTGCTCGACTGGCGGTACGGGATCCACGACGCGGGAATGTCCGCGAAGTTCGGCTACCAGGTGGACCCGGCGCAACAGGCCCGCTACGACAAGGCGTTGCGTGCCGCAGACGCGCGGCCGCAGCTCTCCGACGACGCCCAGCTGGTCCTGGGTGGCACCGACGTCCCCGCCGAACTGCTGCAGAAGGTCGGCCCCGAGGCCCGGCGCGGCTTCTACGCGGGGCGGAAGATCCCCGAGGGCGGCTGTTTCGGCCGGGCCCGCCGGACCCTGGGCGGTTCGTCGCAGGGCGCCTCCCCCCTCGTACAGCGGCTCACGAGCGACTCGTACCCCGCGTCCATGGAGGACCCGCTGGTGAAGGCGGTGTTCGCGCGCTGGTCCGCCTGCATGAAGGCGAAGGGCTTCACGTATCCGGCGCCCATGGCCGCCAACGACGACCCCCGGTTCCGGCCCCGGCCCGAGGGCGCGTCCCGCGAGGAGATCGGCACGGCCCTGGCCGACATCGGCTGCCGCGCCACGCACCACGTCGCGGAGATCTGGCACGAGGCGGAGACCCGGATCCAGCGCGCGTCGATCGCGAGCAACGCGACGGCGCTCGCGGCGGACCGCCGCGCGCTCGACGCGTCGCTGCGCAAGGCGGCGGAGGTCCTGGCCCACTCCTGACCCTGCGGAGCGGGTGACGTCCCCGCCCGCGCCGACTTCCGCGAGCGGCGGGCGTCCTCGCCCCGCGCCCTCCCCGCGAGGCGGTGCAGGTCCTCGCCTTCCCTCGGCCCCGCGAGGGGGTGACCTCCCCGTGCCCGACTCCCGCGGAGCGGGTGACGTCCTCGCCCGAGCCCCGATCCCGCCGGCGCCGGACGTCCTCGCCCGCGCCCGACCCGCAAGGCGGCGGACGTGCCCGCCTGCACCGCCCCCGAAAGGCGGCGGACGTCCTCGTCCGCCCCTTCCCCACCCGACCTTCCTTCCTCTCGATTCCGATCCGACAATCATTCTGGAGATCCTGATGCAGACCTCGACCACCTCGCGGCGCCGCCTCCGCACCGCTCTCGTCGCCGCCGTGATGGGCGCTTCCGCCCTGTCCGGCACGGGCATGGCCCACGCCGAGGGCAACCCCACCGCCTGGATCTCCAGCGACGAGGACACCATCATGTCGATGCAGAAGTGCGCCGGCTCCTCCGAGGAGTTCCGCTTCCGCCTCTACTACAGCCCCAACTACTCCGGCGCCTGGGTCAACATCGGCCACAACATCTACGACATGCTGGCCCTCAAGATGCCGTACACCCCGGCCACGCCGCTCCGCTTCTGCTCCAACACCGGCTCGGGCAGCGGCCAGGTCGCCGGCAACAACGCCGCCTCCGCCTACAACTGGTACGACGGCTACTCCGCCAACGTGTACTACAGCGCCGGCTACAAGGGCGCCTACGACTACGTCGGCAGCCGGTCCGGCGTCTCCACGCTGGTGAACACCCGGAACGACAACCGATCCATCCAGTTCAGCGTCTCCTGGTAATCGTTCACTCGGGTTGCGGCGTGAGGCGCCGCAGCCCCCTGCGGTCGTAGTAGTGGGTCATGGCGAAACCGAACGCCAGGGCCGCCACCATGCCGACCGCGATCATGATCCAGCCGCGGGCGAGTCCCGCGTCGGCTCGGGCGTCGAAGTACAGGATGGACCTGACGCCCGAGCTGAGCTGGTGCATCGGCTCGAAGACGCCGAGGAAGCGGTAGAACGCCGGGGTGGCCTCCAGGGGGACCGTCGCCCCCGAGGAGGGGAGGGCCAGCGCGATGAAGACGAACATGGACACGAGTTGGCCGATGCCTCCGAAGGCGGCGTTGATGGCCTGGACGCCCAGGCCGACGGCTACCGTCGCGCAGTAGGAGAAGAGCCACAGCATCGGGATGTGGTCGGCGTCCATGCCCAGGATCGCGATCGTCGCGATCATGACGAGCGTGGTGGTCAGGAGCGAGATCCCGGCGGTCATCACCATCTTCAGGACGAGCGTCTGCGTGCGGCTGACGGGGACGGTCGGCCGGCGGGTGTGCCAGGGGCCGATCTCGCTGTCGGCGTAGCCCAGCGCGGTGTCGGCACCGGCGTTGACGAGGTTGCCGCCGATGAAGCCGCCCAGGACCAGCAGCAGCGTGTAGTAGAACGCGGTCAGGCCGAGCCCGCTGTGCCGGCCGATCGGATGGCCGACGCGGGTGACGACCGCGACGGGGTCGGCGAGGAGCACCCGCGTGGTCGGTACGGTGCTGGTGGCCGCGAGCTGTTTGCCGATGGCCAGTGAGGCCTGGTGTGCCGCGCCCTGGTTGATCTGGGACGCCAGGGACGAACCCAGGCTGCCGAGGCCGGGGTTGGTGAGCACGGTCAGCGTCGGGCGGGTCGTCGCCCGGTTCGTGGCCAGGGCCGCGACGGAGGCGGTGAAGTCCGCCGGGACGACCAGGGCGCCGAAGACCTTGCCCGAGGCCAGCGCGTCCTGGGCCTCCGCCGCGTCGAGGCGGCGCCAGTCGATGCTGGTCTTCGAGGAGCCGGCCGTGGCGACGGTGTCGGTGATCTGCTTCCCCAGGTTCTCCTGCTGTCCGGGCAGCGGGCGGCCCTGGTCCTCGTCGACCAGGGCGATGGGCAGCCGGTCCAGGTGGTCGCCGGGGCTGAGGATGCCCCCCATGTAGAGGAGTGACAGGAGCAGCGACACCAGGGCGCACAGGATGGTCGGTACGAGCCACAGCTTGGCGTGCCGCAGGAGCGCGGAGGCGTGGACCTGGGGGCCGCGGGCCGGGTCCGAGGCCGGGGCCGGGGTGTTCGGGGGAATCGCGGAGGTCATGGGGCCATCGTCGGCGGACGGAGCCGCGATCCGGGCATTTCGGTCGTCCGTACGGGGCGGGCGTGTCGGGCGGGCGCGGCCGCGTTCGCTCTCCGATTGCGGACCCGTCGGCGCCGGGTTTGAGTGAGAGCGACCCCTTTCGCGCCCTCATCCGGTGGGGAAGCCCCTCCGCGCTTTCAGGAGCAGCCATGTCGATGGCGTTCGGTTCGCCCTTCGGTTCGTCGGATCCGTTCAGTGACCTGTTCAACCGGTTCTTCGGGATGTCGCCGGCCTCGTCGCCGCCCGCGGTGCAGCGCGTGCCCATCGGACGGCTGCTGACCGAGTCCGCCCACGAACTGCTGAACACGGCCGCGCGCAAGGCCGACGAGGACGGCAGCTCCGACCTCGACACCGAGCACCTCCTGTGGGCCGCGACCCAGGTCGAGCCGACCCGCGGGCTCCTCTCCCAGGGCGGCGTGAACCCCGACAAGCTCGCCGACCAGCTCGCCGAGGTGCTCCCCCGGGAGTCCGCCGAACCGTCCGCCGAGCCCGGACTCACCCCGGCGGCCAAGCGGACCCTCGCCAGGGCCCACGCCTACTCGCAGGCGGCCGGCGTCTCGTACATCGGCCCCGAGCACATCCTCAGCGCCCTCCTCGGCGACGCCGACTCCGGCGCCTCCCGCTTCCTGCGGGCCGAGGACCTGGACGTGAAGAAGCTGCGCGGCCTCACCGACCAGGCGGCCCGCCCGGAGCCGCGCGGCGCCCCCGCCGCCGCGAAGGAGCCGGCCACGACCCTCGACGAGTACGGCAGGGACCTGACCGAGGAGGCCAGGGCGGGCAGGCTCGACCCCGTCGTCGGCCGGGCCGAGGAGATCGAGCAGACCATCGAGATCCTCTCCCGGCGCTCCAAGAACAACCCCGTGCTCATCGGCGAGCCCGGCGTCGGCAAGACCGCCATCGTGGAGGGCCTCGCCCAGCGGATCGTCGCGGACGAGGTCCCCGACACCCTCAAGGGCAAGCGGGTCGTCTCCCTCGACCTGTCCGGCATGGTGGCGGGAGCGCAGTACCGGGGACAGTTCGAGGAACGCCTCAAGAAGGTCATCGAGGACGTCCAGGAGGCGGAAGGGGAGATCATCCTCTTCATCGACGAGCTGCACACGGTCGTCGGCGCCGGCGCCACCGGCGAGGGTGCGATGGACGCGGGCAACATGCTGAAGCCCGCCCTCGCGCGCGGCGAACTGCACGTCGTGGGCGCCACCACCATCGACGAGTACCGCAAGCACATCGAGAAGGACGCCGCCCTCGAACGCCGCTTCCAGCCCGTCCTGATCCCGGAACCCACCGTCGAGGAGACCGTGCAGATCCTCGAAGGACTCAGGGACGCGTACGAGGCCCACCACCAGGTCCGCTTCGCCGACGGCGCCCTCGCCGCGGCGGCCGAGCTCTCCGACCGCTACATCAGCGACCGCTTCCTGCCCGACAAGGCCATCGACCTGATGGACCAGGCCGGCGCGCGGGTACGGCTCCGCAGCGGCGGCCGCTCCACCGAGGTCGTGAGCCGCGAGGACAAGATCGCGAAGCTGCAGCGCGAGAAGGACCAGGCGGTCGCCCGCGAGGACTTCGAGCGGGCCAAGGAGCTCAAGGAGCAGGTCGCTGAGGCCGAGGGCGAACTCGCCGGGATCGAGGAGCGCCGCGAGGGCGTCGTCTCGGTCACGGCCGCCGACATCGCCGACATCGTCTCCCGCCGTACCGGCATCCCCGTCTCCCAGCTCACCGCCAGCGAGAAGGAGAAGCTCCTCAAGCTGGAGCAGGAGATGCACGCCCGGATCGTCGGCCAGGACGAGGCGGTCACCGCCGTCTCCGAGGCCGTGCGCCGCAACCGGGCCGGCATGGGCGACCCCGACCGGCCCGTCGGCTCCTTCCTCTTCCTCGGCCCCACCGGCGTCGGCAAGACCGAACTCGCCAAGACCCTCGCCGAGCTGCTCTTCGGCGCCGAGGACCGCATGATCCGGTTCGACATGAGCGAGTTCCAGGAGAAGCACACGGTCGCCCGGCTCGTCGGCGCGCCTCCCGGATACGTCGGTTACGAGGAGGCCGGCCAGCTCACCGAGAAGGTCCGCCGCCAGCCGTACAGCGTCGTGCTCTTCGACGAGATCGAGAAGGGGCACCCCGACGTCTTCAACACGCTCCTCCAGATCCTCGACGACGGGCGCCTCACGGACGGCCAGGGACGCACGGTCGACTTCCGCCACTGCGTCGTCATCATGACGTCCAACATCGGCGCCCACCGCATCCTCGCCCACCAGGGCGACGCGGCCGAGCTCAAGGACGAGCTGATGGAGGACCTGCGGGGACGCTTCCTGCCCGAGTTCCTCAACCGGATCGACGACATCATCGTCTTCCACAGCCTCACCGAGGACGACCTTTCGGAGATCGTCGACCACCTCCTCGACCGGAGCAAGCACCGCGTCCGCTCCCAGGGCATGACCCTGGAAGTCACCGAGGCGGCGAAGAAGCTGCTCGTCGCCCACGGCTACCAGCCGGCGTTCGGCGCCCGGCCGCTGCGCCGCACGATCCAGACGGAGCTCGACAACCGCGTCGCCACCCTGCTCCTCGGCGGCGAGGCCGACCCCGGCGACACGATCGTCGCGGACGTCATCGACGACTCGCTGCACTGCACGGTCCGCAAGCCGGAGGGGGCGGAGAGCGCCGCCGCGGCCTGAACCGCGGACAGGAGCCCGGGAGGCTCCGTGCCCTCGTCTCACCGAGGTACGGAGTCTCCCGGGAGCCGGTCCAGGACGGCGGCGACGTCGGTGCGGCCCGCGACCTCACGGAGCGCGCGGGCGAGGACGGGCTCGGGCTCCCGGACGACCGTCACCAGGCCCATCGGCACCGACCGGGCCGGCTCGGTCATCGGGACCGCCCGCATGCCGTGCGGCACCCCGAAGACGTGCAGCCAGGTGTGCGGCACGATGCTCGTCCAGCCGCCGGTCCGCACATGCGCGAAGAGCGCAGCCACCGAGTCGGTCTCGACCCGGGGCGTGGGCCGCACCCCCGCCTCGGCGAACACCTCGTCGAGCACCTGACGCCCCTGCATGGACCCGGTCAGCAGACAGAGCGGCAGCCGCGCGGCCTCCGCCCAGGTCGCCGTCGTCCGGTGCGCGGGAGCGTCGGCGGCGCCGGTGAGCAGCACGTACCGCTCCTCGTACAGCGGCACGGCCCGGAAGTTCTCCGCGAGCCCCTTGTGCAGGTACGTCACTCCGGCGTCGAGCTCGAAGTCCCGCAGCTGCCGCAGGACGTCCTCCGACCGGAGGTCGGCCGCCACCTCCACGTTCACCAGCGGGTGCGCCTGGCAGAACGGCGCCGTCAGCTGGGCGACCGCGCCGGACGCGGTCGGCACCGAGCCTATCCTCAGCCGGCCGCTCAGCCCCGTCCGCAGGGCGCCGACCTCGCTCTTCAGCGCGTCGCGGTCGGCGAGCAGCCGCTGCGCCCACACCACGATGCGCTCGCCCTCGGGCGTGAGGCCCTCGTACCGGCGGCCGCGCTGGACCAGCGGGACGCCCAGCTCGTCCTCCAGCTTCCTGACGGCCTCCGAGAGCGCGGGCTGGGAGACGTGGCAGGCCTGGGCGGCGCGGGCGAAATGACGCTCCCGGGAAAGGGCGACCAGGTACTCGAGTTGACGGAACAGCACGTCACGGGTCTACCCGACCGCCCGCCGCAACGCCAGTCGGCCCCGCCGTCACCCCGTGGCGGGGGTACGGGCCGGCTCCAGGCGGACCACGACGCCCTTGGACGTCGGGCAGTTGCTGATGTCGGCGACGCTGTCCAGAGGCACCAGGACGTTCGTCTCCGGGTAGTAGGCCGCCGCCGACCCCCGGCTCGCGGGGTACGCGACCACCCGGAAGCCCTCCGCGCGCCGCTCCCGCTCGTCGTGCCAGACGCTCACCAGGTCCACGAGCTGCCGGTCGGCCAGGCCGAGGGCGTCGAGGTCGGCCGGGTTGACGAGGACGACCCGGCGGGCGTCGTGGATGCCCCGGTAGCGGTCGTTCGGCGCGTACCAGACGGTGTTCCACTGGTCGTGCGAGCGCAGCGTCTGCAGCAGCAGGTGCCCCTCGGGGACGTGCGGCATCGTGAACGCGTTGCACGTGAAGACGGCCTTGCCGCTCGGCGTGGGGAAGACCCCGGAGTTCACCGGATTGGGCAGGTGGAAGCCGCCCGGCCGGGCCACGCGCGCGTTGAAGTCCTCGAAGCCGGGCACGACCCGCGAGATCCGGTCCCGGACGGTGCCGTAGTCCCGCTCGAACTCCTCCCACGGGACGGCCGGCTCCTCGCCGAGCGTCCGGCAGGCGAGGCGCGCCACGATCGCGACCTCGCTGAGCAGGTCGGGCGAGGCGGGCGGCAGCTTGCCCCGGGAGGCGTGGACGTCGCTCATGGAGTCCTCGACCGTGACGAACTGCTCGACCCCGCCCTGCACGTCCCGGTCGCTGCGGCCGAGCGTGGGCAGGATCAGCGCGGTCTCGCCGCAGACCGTGTGGGAGCGGTTGAGCTTGGTGGAGACGTGCGCGGTGAGCCGGCACCCTCGCATCGCCTCCTCGGTGACCGCGCTGTCGGGGGTGGCCCGGACGAAGTTGCCGGCGACACCCAGGAAGACCTTCGCGCGGCCCTCGTGCATGGCCCGGATGCCGTTCACCGCGTCCAGACCGTGGTGGGCGGGCGGGCTGAAGCCGAACTCCCGTCCCAGGGCGTCGAGGAACCTCTGGGGCATCCGCTCCCACACGCCCATCGTGCGGTCGCCCTGCACGTTGCTGTGACCCCGCACCGGGCACACGCCCGCGCCGGGCCTGCCGATGTTGCCGCGGGCGAGGAGGAAGTTGACGACCTCGCGGATCGTGGGAACCCCGTGCTTGTGCTGCGTGAGGCCCATCGCCCAGCACACGATGATCCGCTCGCTGCGCAGGACCCGCTCGAAGACCTCCTGGATCTCCTCGCGGGACAGCCCGGTCGCCGTCAGGACGTCCTCCCACGAGACCTTCCGCGCGTGCTCGGCGAAGGCGGTGAAACCGGTCGTGTTCCGCTCGATGAAGCCGCGGTCGAGGACGGTGCCGGGAGCGGCGTCCTCGGCCTCCACGAGCAGCCGGTTCAGGGCCTGGAAGAGCGCGAGGTCGCCGCCCGCGCGGATGTGCAGGAACTGGTCGGCGATCGCCGTGCCGCGGCCGATGATCCCGCGCGCCTTCTGCGGGTGCTTGAAGCGCATGAGCCCGGCCTCGGGCAGCGTGTTGACGGCCACGACCTGCCCGCCGTTGCGCTTCGTCTCCTCCAGGGCCGACAGCATCCGGGGATGGTTCGTGCCCGGGTTCTGACCGACGACGAAGACCAGGTCCGAGTGGTGGATGTCGTCCAGGGAGACGCTGCCCTTGCCGATGCCGAGCGTCTCCGACAGAGCGGAACCACTGGACTCGTGGCACATGTTGGAGCAGTCCGGCAGGTTGTTCGTGCCGTACGCGCGCGCGAAGAGCTGGAGGAGGAACGCGGCCTCGTTGTTCAGCCGGCCCGAGACGTAGAAGAGGGCCTCGTCGGGGGAGTCGAGCGCCGTGAGCTCGTCAGCGAGCAGCCCGAGCGCCTCGTCCCAGCCGATCGGCTCGTAGTGCGTCGCATCGGGCCGCTTCACCATCGGCTCGGTGAGCCGGCCCTGCTGGTTGAGCCAGTAGTCCGACATTCCGTCGAGCTCGGCGATCGAGTGCTCGCGGAAGAATTCCCTCGTGACGCGGCGCGAGGTGGCCTCGTCGTTGATGTGCTTCGCGCCGTTCTCGCAGTACTCGTTCCTGTGCCGCTCGCCCGGCGCGGGCTCGGGCCAGGCGCAGCCCGGGCAGTCGATGCCCTCGGGCTGGTTGATGTTGAGGAGAGTGAGCGCGGTGCGCCGCGGGGACGTCTGGCCCAGGGAGTACTCCAGGGCGTGCGTCACGGCGGGGAGCCCTGTCGCCCAGGTCTTCGGCGGGGTGACCTTCAGGTCGTCGACCGGGTCCTCGATGCCGCTCATGCTCTGGTCCGCCTCGTTTCTCGCGCCTGGCCGGATTCACGCCGCAGAGCAGATTCGACCCGTTGCGGAACGAAGTCAAAGAGATGTTTTCGATGAGCTGATAGGTGCGGCCTATGAGCCCTTTCCCGGCAGGTCGACAAGACCGGTGGATCGCGTCATCGGAATTGCCTCTTTGACTTGCGAAACGAATTCGCCGAGGGTGATCGGGTCATGCACAAACGCCTCGGTCGCACCCTCTCCCCGAGAGGCGCGCTCGCCCTGCAGAGCGTGGACGGCGCCCTGTCCTTCGCCCTGCGCGCCGCGCTCGCCATGGCGCTGCCCGCGCTGCCGCTGGCGCTCGCCGGGCGGGCCGACCTCGCCGTCTCCACGATGCTGGGGTCCTTCACCACCACCTTCGGGCGCAATCTGCCGTACGCGCGCCGGGCCCGGGTGCTCGCCGTCGTCGCCGTGGCGATGACCGCGTGCGTGGGCTGCGGCGCGGCGCTCGCCGCCTGGGCCCAGCCCCGGAACGGGGGAGCGGGCGCCGCCGTCACGGTCGCGGCCACGGCCCTGGTCGCCGGGCTCGCGAAGCTCGCCTGCGACGCGGCCCGGCTCGGCGGGCTCGGTGCGGTGCTGCTGCTCTTCTCCTTCGCGGTGGCCGCCAACGGGGCGTCGACCCCCGCCGACGTCCTGCCGCAGGCCGGCCTGGCCGCCTGCGGTGCGGCCGTGGCCTGGGTCCTCGCGGTGGCGGGCGGGCTCCTGCACCCGGACCGCCCGCAGCGGCTCGCCGTCGCCGCCGCGCTCCGCGAGCTCGCGGACCTGTGGGAGGCGGGCGGAACCGGTCCCGTACGGCACCGGGCGACGGCCGCCGTGCTCCAGGCGTACCGCACGCTCGGCGTCCTGCCCCCCTCGGGCACCGACCCGCACGGCCGCGACGACACCTGCGTCCGTCTCGCCGACCTCTCCTGGTCGCTGCTCGTCGGCTCCGCCCGCCGCCCACCGAGCGACCCGGCCCCCCTCGCCCGCGCCCTGCGCCGCCAGGTCCGGGTACTGGTCAGCCGCCGCCGACGGCCCCCGCGGCTCCTGCCGGAACTGGCCCTCCCGGTCCTGATCGCCCAGGGCGGCATGCCGGCCCGTCCGGACGGGTCTGCAGGGTCGCCCGACGCCACCATCGGGTCCTCCGGGGCCGCCACCGGACCCCCCGACCCCACCACCGGCATCTCCGCCCCCGCTCCCGGCCCGGCCGGCCCCACCACCCTCCGCGCCACCGAGCTCCGTGCCGCCGCTCTCGTGGCAGGCCCGGTCCACGGCCGCGCGGCCGTCCTCCTCGTGCCCGCGCTGCGGATGGTCCTCGGCACCGGTCTCGCGGGCGGGGCCGCGCTCCTCCTCGGGCTCGGGCACGGCTACTGGGCGGCGATCTCCGCCGCCGCGGTCCTGCACTCGGTCAACGTGCGGACGGCGGCCCAGCGCGCCGTCCAGCGCACCCTCGGCACCGTCGCGGGCCTCCTGCTCGCCTTCGGCGTCCTCGCCCTGGGCCCCGAACCGGTGGTGCTGGTCCTGGTGATCGTGCTCTTCGAGTTCCTCCTGGAGTACGTCGTCGCCCGCAACTACGGCCTCGGCGTCGTCTTCCTCACCCCCCTTGCGCTGCTCCTCACGGATCTGGCCGCGCCCGCACCGGCCGGGTCCCTCGTGCGGGACCGGGCGCTGAGCAGCGCGCTCGGCGTCGTCGTCGGGCTCGGCTGCGCGCTGCTGGTGGTCCACGACCGGGCGGCGGTACGGGCGGAGCGCGCGCTCACCGCCTGCGCGGCGGCCTCGGAGCAGGCCGAACGGGCCCTGGGGGAAGGGGCCGTGGCGTCGTTCCCGCTCGTGCAGGCGCGGCTCGCGGCGGCCGCCGTGGAGCTGCGGGAGGCCGACGACGCGGCGGCGGGCGAGCTCTGGCCGGCCGAGATCGACCCCACCGAGCTCGCCGCCGCCGAACGCCGCGCGTACCTCCTCCTGGACCGGCTGGTCCGCCAGGAGTGACGGAACGTCAGGAGGCGGTCTCGATCGTCACCTTGACGTGCTTCATGATCGGCTGGTCGCTCTGGGTGCTGTAGTCGCCGAGCGCGCACAGCACGTTCATCTCCGGCATGTAGCCGGCCGCGCAGCCGCGCGGGATGTCGTACGGGACGGCGAGGTAGCCCTTCAGATGCCGTCTGCTGCCGTCCTTCGCGGTGCTCGTGATGTCGACGGGGCCCATGTCGGCGATCCCGCGCTCACGCATGTCCGCCCGGTTCATGAAGACCAGCGTGCGGAGGTTCTTGACACCCCGGTAGCGGTCGTTGTCGGAGTAGATCGTGGTGTTCCACTGGTCGTGGGAGCGCATGGTGCCGAGCGCCAGGGTGCCGGGCGCGGGCACCACGTCGGGCAGCTCGGCGGCGGAGAACTCGGCGCGCCCGGACGGGGTGAGGAAGACCAGCTCGCGGGCGGGCTGCTTGATGCGGAAGCCGAGCGGCAGCCGTACGCGCCGGTTGAAGTCCTCGAAGCCGTCGAGCGCCCGGGCCATGGTGTCCCGGATGCGGTCGTAGTCCTCGACGTACCACTCCCACGGCGTGGCGCTGTCGGGCAGCGCGGCGCGCGCCATGCCGGCGACGATCGCCGGCTCGGAGAGCAGGTGCGGCGAGGCGGGCTTCTTCATGCCGACGGACAGGTGCACCATGCTCATCGAGTCCTCGACCGAGGTGCTCTGGATCCCCTTGCGCTGGTGGTCCTTCTCGGTCCGGCCGAGGCAGGGGAGGATGAGGGCCTGTCGGCCGTGCACGACGTGGCTGCGGTTCAGCTTCGTGCTGACCTGCACGGTGAGCTCGCAGTTGCTCAGCGCCGCGTAGGTGTACGGGGTGTCGGGGGCGGCGAGCGCGAAGTTGCCGCCCATGCCGACGAAGACGCTGATCCCGCCCTCGTGCATCGCCTTGATGCTCGCGACGGTGTCCTTGCCGTGCGCGCGGGGCGGCCGGATCTCGCAGACCTCGGCGAGCCGGTCCAGGAACTCCTCGCTCGGACGGTGGTCGATGCCGCAGGTGCGGTTGCCCTGGACGTTGCTGTGGCCGCGCACGGGGGAGGGGCCCGCGCCCTCCCGGCCGAGGTTGCCGCGGAGCAGCAGCAGGTTCACGATCTCCCGGACGGTGTCGACGCCGTGCTCGTGCTGGGTGATGCCGAGACACCAGCTGACGATGGAGCGGTCGGCCTCGCCGTACACGCGCGCGGCCTTGAGGATGTCGTCGCGGCTCAGCCCCGACTGCCGTTCGAGCTCCTCCCACGGGGTGGCCTCGCACAGCGCCCGGTACTCCTCGAAGCCGGACGTGTGCCGCTCGATGAACTCGCGGTCCAGGGCCTTCGGGTCCGTCGACGACTGCTCCAGGATCGCCTTCGCCATGCCCCGTACGAGCGCCATGTCGCCGCCGATGCGCGGCTGGAGGTTGAGCGTGCTGGTCTTCGTCGTCTTGAACAGCGCCATGTCCGTGAAGTCGTGCGGGACGATCGTGCGGGTGGCGGCGGCCTCGACGAGCGGGTTGACGTGCACGATCTGCGCGCCGCGGTGATGGGCCTCGGCGAGGGCGGTCAGCATCCGGGGCGCGTTCGACGCGGCGTTGACGCCGAAGATGAACAGCGCGTCGGCGGTCTCCCAGTCCTGGAGGTCGACGGTTCCCTTGCCGGTGCCCAGGGAGGCCTGGAGGGCGCGGCCGCTGGCCTCGTGGCACATGTTGGAGCAGTCGGGCAGGTTGTTGGTGCCCAGTTCGCGGGCCATCAGCTGGTACAGGAACGTGGCCTCGTTGCCGAGGCGGCCCGAGGTGTAGAAGGTGGCCCGGTTCGGGTCGTCGAGGCCGCGCAGGGTGCGGCCGACGAGCGCGAAGGCGTCCTTCCAGCTGATCGGGACGTAGTGGTCCGACT
This sequence comes from Streptomyces sp. NPDC002463, assembly GCF_042889835.1. NCBI lineage: Bacteria > Bacillati > Actinomycetota > Actinomycetes > Kitasatosporales > Streptomycetaceae > Streptomyces > Streptomyces sp. NPDC002463. The sequence goes on along the minus strand of NZ_JBIARL010000009.1, from coordinate 80,581 downwards.
CGGGGTCGTAGACCATCGGCTCGGTGAGGCGGCCCTCGTTCTCCAGGTCGTAGTCGCTCCACCCGGCGAGCTCGGTCACCGAGTGGGCGGCGAAGAACTCGCGCCCGACCCGCTTGCGGGTCATCTCCCAGGTGACGTGCTTGATGCCGTTCTCGCAGATGTCCAGGTGGAGGCCCTTGGTGTCGTCGGGCCAGGCGCAGCCGGGACAGTCGAAGCCGGTGTTCTCGTGGTTCATCCGCATGATGGCGCGAGGCCCGTCGACCAGCGCGCCCTCGCGCACCAGGAAGTTCGTCACGCTCTTCGCGGCGCCCCAGCCGGCGGCCGGATGGTGGTACGGACGGAATTCCGGATCGCCCTCGGGGGTCGGGCCCACCCGGTGTCCGAGGGGTTCCCGCTCGTCCCGGGCCGTGTTCTCGTCCTGGTCGGTGCTCAAGGCGCCTCATCCTCTCGCCCTGCGGACGCATGGGCATGATGGACAGAAGGACCCCCTGGGCAGGCTAAGCCCGCCACCCCGCGCCCGCCACCCCGCACCGGCCCGCCACGCCCGTCGCCCCCGCACCGGCCCCCCACGCCCGTCGCCCCCGCGTCGGCCCCCCACGCCCGCGGAGCGGCCGCCGGGCTGCGTACCGGATCATGCGCACCTACGCTGACGCTGTCCCTATTCCTCCGCATTCCGGTCATCTCTCGTGGGAGCGTCATGGTCGTACCCCAGCCCGTCGTCGCTCCGCCCGCCCGGGCGGCCGTCTTCCTGGTGGCCACCGTCAACCCGGGCGGCGAGAGCGCGGTGCGGGAGGCGCTCCAGGACCTGTCGGGACTGACCCGTTCGGTGGCGTTCCGGTACCCCGACGCCCGGCTCACCTGCGTCGCCGGCATCGGCTCCACGGGCTGGGACCGGCTCGTCGGCGGCCCCCGCCCCCACGAGCTGCACCCCTTCCCGACCCTGCGGGGCCCCCGCCACCGTGCCCCGGCCACCCCGGGCGACCTGCTCTTCCATCTGCGGGCCCGGCGCCTCGACCTCTGCTTCGAACTGGCCCGGCACATCGTGGCCGCCCTGGGCGCGGCGGTGACCGTCGTCGACGAGGTGCACGGCTTCGCGTACTTCGACGACCGCGACCTGCTCGGATTCGTCGACGGCAGCGAGAACCCCGACGGCACGACGGCCGCCGACGCGGTCCACATCGGCGACGAGGACCCGGACTTCCGCGGCGGCAGCTACGTCGTCGTCCAGAAGTACGTGCACGACATGCCGGCCTGGGACGCGCTCACCGTCGAGCAGCAGGAGCACGTCATCGGGCGCGGCAAGGGGTCGAACATCGAGCTGTCCGACGACGTCAAACCGGCGGACTCGCACGTCGCGCTCAACACGGTCACCGACGAGAACGGCATCCAGCAGCAGATCTTCCGCGCCAACATGCCGTTCGGCCAGGTCGGCACGGGCGAGTTCGGCACCTACTTCGTCGGCTACGCGCGGACGCCCGCCGTGACCGAGCGGATGCTCCGCAACATGTTCCTCGGCGATCCCCCCGGCACCACGGACCGCATCCTCGACTTCTCCCGGGCCGTCACCGGCGGCCTCTTCTTCGTGCCGAGCGCCGGCCTCCTCGACGACCTCCCCGCCCCCTCGGCCGCCGCGACCCCCGGGACGACCCTCGGCATCGGCAGCCTGAAAGGAGCCCTCGCCCCATGACGTCCCCCGAGTCCACCAGCAACCTCCACCGCGAACTCGCCCCGATCACCGCGGCCGCGTGGGCCGAGATCGAGGAGGAGGCCCGCCGCACCTTCCGGCGCAACATCGCGGGCCGCCGCGTCGTCGACGTCCCCGACCCGGCGGGACCGGAGCTCTCGGCCGTCGGTACGGGGCACCTGACCGACCTGGCGGATCCCGCGCCCGGCGTCACGGCACGGCTGCGCGAGGCGCGGCGGCTCGTCGAGGTCCGGGTGCCGTTCACCGTCGACCGGGCCGCCGTCGACGACGTCGAGCGCGGCTCGAAGGACTCCGACTGGCAGCCCGTCAAGGACGCGGCCCGCGCGCTCGCGTTCATCGAGGACCGCATGGTCTTCGAGGGGTACGAGGCCGCCGGCGTCGAAGGGCTGCGCGCCCGCAGCTCGAACCCGCCGGTGCGGCTGCCGACCGAACCCCGCGACTACCCCGACGCGGTCAGCCGGGCCCTCACCGCCCTGCGGCTCGCCGGTGTCGACGGTCCGTACGCGCTGCTGCTCGGCGCCGACCAGTACCGGGCGGTCAGCGAGACCTCCGACCACGGCTACCCGATCGCGGCCCACCTCGCCCGGATGCTCGACGGCTCCCCGATCTGGGCACCCGCCCTCGACGGCGGCTTCGTCCTCTCCACCCGGGGCGGCGACTTCGAGCTGCGCCTCGGCCAGGACGTGGCCATCGGCTACACCGGGCACGACGCGACCGGCGTGCAGCTGTACCTCCAGGAGACCCTGACCTTCCTGGCCTACACGGACGAGGCAGTCGTCGTCCTGGAGCCCTGAACCGTGGACCGACGCCTCTTCGGCGCCGTGCCCCGGCTCGCCGCGTCGGCGTTCGGCGGCGCGGCGGCCGGCGCGTCCGTGGCGGCGCTGACCCATGCGCCGCTGGGCGTCCTCGCCGGCATCGCCGCCGCCGAGACCCTCTTCGTCGTCACCGGCTGGATCGTCCTGTGGCCCATGGACGCCGCCACGACCCACCACAACGTCCGGCGCGAGGAGTTCCGGCCCGTCGTCGAGGAACTCGTCGTCGTCGCGACCTCCCTGTGCGGACTCGTCGGCATCGTGGTGCTGCTCCTGGTCGGCCGCACCGACCTCAGCCACGCGGCGGCCGCGACGGCGCTCTGCGGCGTCTTCATGGCCTGGGCGGCGCTCCACCTCATGTACGCCACGAGGTACGCGTACCTCTACTACGCCCTGAAGCCCGGCGGCGGGATCGACTTCAACTCCCCGTCCCCGCCGAAGTACAGCGACTTCCTCTACTTCAGCTTCAACCTCGGCATGACCTACCAGGTCTCCGACACGAACGTCTCCAGCGCCACGGTCCGGTCGATCGTCCTGCGGCACTGCCTGCTGTCGTACGTCTTCGGGGCGAGCATCCTGGCCACCACCATCAACCTCGTCACCGGGATCGTCACCGGCTGACCGGGGCGGGTCTCAGCGCCGCCACCACGGCTCGCGTACGTAGCGGCTCTCCTCGCTCACGCACCCGAGGCCGTTGGAGATCTGCTCCGAGTCCAGGTTCCAGCCGACCACGCCGTCGCCCTCGCGGCTCAGCTCGATCAGGCGGTCGCTCTCGGTCCGGGTGCCGTCCGTGACACGGCACTCGACGATCCCCGTCCACGCCTGCCCGTCGAGTGCCGACACGAACGCCAGGAACGGCAGCACGACCACCGTCAGGGACAGGGCCGCCCACTGCTCCGCCCCGGCGGTCCTGCGCAGCCAGACGGGCGGCCGGTAGCCGGGATCGCCGTGCCCGGCGCCGTCCTGCTCGCGGTGGTGGTGCGGCCGGCGGCGTCCCGTGCGGTACTCCACGACCACGCCCTGGCGCAGCGCGAAGGCACCGAGCCCGGTGGCGAGTCCCCACCACGGCCCGAAGAAGCAGGCGTCGATGATCCCCACCGCGATCGGGTTGACGACCGTGAGCGCCGCCCGCCGCAGGGCGCCCACCGGCCCGCCGCCGAGGGGGACCGCGCCGCGCGCGGCGAACAGGGCGAAGACCACCCGGGAGACGACGACGGCGAGGACGGACCCGAGGAGCGGGTCCGTGATGACCATGCCGACGAGGATGTCCGGCCAGTTCGCCGGCTCCATCCCGACCAGCACGTCACGGACGGCGTCACCGCCGCCGACCGTGTACGCCAGCTTCGTGACCGGTACGGCGAGGGCCAGCGCGAGCAGGACGGTGTGCCCGGGGCCGCCCTTGCGGTCGGCCTTCCCGAGTTGCCGCTCCCCCACCGCCGTCAGCCGAGCGAGAGCACGACCGCGGTCGTCCGGCCCTCGGGCGTGTCGTACGTGACGGTGTCACCGGCCCGGTGGCCGAGCAGGGCCCGGCCGAGCGGGCTGTCGGCGGTGACCAGCGTCGCGTCGAGGGCGTTCGCGAGCTCGCCGACCTGGAGGGTCGACTCGGTGCCGTCCTCGAACCGCACGGTCACGCTGCTGCCCACACCGACCGCGTCGGTGGACGGAGCCCCCGCGACGGACGCCTCCTTGAGCCGCCCCTCGATCTCGGTGATACGGGTGTCGAGGCGGTCGAGGTCGTCGCCGCGCTGCAACTCGTCGGCCTCGTCGGCCCGGTCGCCGACCTCGTCGCCACCGCCGTCCCGCAGGGTGGCGGCGACGGCCTCGCGTTCGACGCGCAGATCGGCGAGCTCGCGCTCGAGCTCCTCCCGGCCGACGGCGCTGATGGGCTCGGGTCCACCGGTCATTGCTGCTCCCGATTCTGCGGCGGCACGGACGACCGCCGGGGATCATTCAGGACGAAACGGAGATTAACAGGCAGGTGGTCGTGGGGTGGAAGGACGCGCGTCAGCTTCCGCTCGGACTCGGCTTGGGCTCCGTCACCGGGATGTCGAAGACGTGGTCCGGGGTCACGATGCGGGTGATGGCCTGACCGAAGAGCGTGCTGGGCTCGTTGTTGTCGTGCAGGACGTCCGTGTTGAGGAGGACCACCAGCGTGGCCCTGGCCTCCGGCAGGTAGACCGTGAGCGACTCGTAGCCCGGCAGGGAGCCGTTGTGGCCGATCCAGCCCTGGACGTCGAAGATGCCGAGGCCGTAACCGGCGCCGGGGACGCCCGAGGGGTACGTGTGCAGCCGCTCGGCCTGCGTCTTCGGCGTCAGCAGGGTGCCGGTCGCCACGACGCGGGCCCAGGTGCGGAGGTCCTGGAGGTCGGAGATCATCGCACCGGCCGCCCAGCCCCAGGACGGGTTCCAGTCGGTGGAGTCCTCCAGCTTCCCCGAGGCGGTCTGCTCGGTGTAGCCGTGGGCGTGCGGGCTCGGGAACGCGGCGTCCGTCGGGAACACCGTGTGGGGCAGGCCGGCCGGCTCGACGACGTTCTTCCGGATGAACTCGTGCAGCGGAGTCCCGCTGACCTTCTCCACGACGAGACCGAGCAGGATCAGGTTCGTGTTGCAGTAGTCGAACTCGGCGCCCGGCTGGAACTGGATCGGGTGCTTGAAGGAGTAGGCGAGCAGCTCCTGCGGGGTGAAGGGCCGGTACGGATCGGACGTGAGGGCCTTGTAGAAGCCTTCGTCCGCCGAGTAGTTGAAGAGACCGCTGCGCATGGACGCCAGGTTGCGCAGGGTGATCTTGTCGCCGTTCGGCACACCGTCGACGTACTTCGAGATCGGGTCGTCCAGGCCCACCTTGCCCTGGTCGGCCAGTTCGAGCAGGGCGGTCACCGTGAAGGTCTTGGTCTCGCTGCCGATCCGCATGTAGAGCCCGGGGTCCATGGGCTCTCCCGTGGCCTTGTCGGCGATGCCGAAGGAGCGGATGTACGTGCCCTTGCCGGGAGCGGAGAGGGCGACGCTGACACCCGGGACACCGGTCTCCTTCATCACGCCCTGGATCGCCCGGTCCAGGCGCGCGGCGACGTCCGGGGTGAGTTCCGGGAAGTTCGCGTCCGCCGAGGGCGAGGGCGCCGCCGCCACCAGGGTGGCGGGACCGGGGGGTTCGGCCGCGAAGGCGGCACCCGCGCCGACGGGGGCGACGAGGATGCCCAGGGCCGCGAGAGCCGCGCAGACGCGTCGGTCCCGGGTGTGCGAGTACCTCACGGCGGGCCTCCTGCCGGCCGGGGACAACACTCCACCTCCAGGCTAGGTCGGCGTGGGCGCCCTCGCATCGCGGCCCGGTCCGTCTGTTAGGTTGCGGATCCCTGACCCGGGGGCGAGAGGGAGAAGCGCACGATGGCCGTCATCCACCACACCACCATGCAGCCCACCAAGCTGGAGCTGCTCGCCTCGTGGCTGCCCACCCGCGCCTGGTATGCCGGTGGGGCCGAGGAGCCGCGCCCCGCGAAGACCGGCGGCTTCCGGCTCGACGACCCGGCCGGCGAGGTGGGCATCGAGTTCATGGCGGTCGCCGACGGCGAGGGTCCCGACGCGGTCACCTACCTGGTCCCGATGACCTACCGCGGCGAGCCCCTGGAGGGCGCCGAGCACGCCCTCATCGGCACCTCCGAGCACGGCGTCCTCGGCACCCGCTGGATCTACGACGGCGTCCACGACCCGGTGCTCGTCGCCGAGTTGTACGCCCTGCTCGCCGGCCGGGCCGAGGCGCAGGCCCAGTCCGTCGACAGCACGCCCGACCCCACCGTCGCCGCCTCGCTCGCCCCCGCCGGGACCGGGGCGGAGCTCGTAGGGGTCACGGACGGCCCCGACCACACCGACGTGGTGGTACGGGAGACCGGCGCGGCCGCGCCGCTGACGCTCCGGGTGCGGCGCGTCCTGCGCCCCGGCGAGGACGGCGGCCCCGGCCGCGGCCGGGTCACGGCCGAGTGGCGTCTCGGCGACGGCACCACCGCCCGCGGCGCGTACACCGTGGCCCTCGCCGAGTAGGGCCCGCTCAGACCCAGTTGACCTCCGCCTTCTCCAGCAGCGGATCCTCCACGAGCTCCCACAGCGGGACGGCGAAGTTCCCCGTGCGGTAGCGGCCCCCGAAGTGCAGCCCGAGGACCCGGTGGTCCGCGAGGTCGAACACCGGGGAGCCGCTGTTGCCGCCGAGCGTCGAGCAGTCGTGCTTCATCACCAGACCGCCCGGGGTGAACTCGGTGGCCGTGCCCGGCTGGAGCCGCTTCACGTTGTAGACGTCCATGAAGATCCGGCGCATCGACTCGGGCTCGTTGCGCCGGCCGTCCCAGGCCGGGTAGCCGATCACGTACACCGGGCGGCCCGGCAGGCTCGCGGGTGCGTCCGCCGCGACCGCGAGCGGCGTCGGCAGACCGCCGTCGGACGCGGGCTCGACCCGGAGCAGGGCCATGTCGACGTCCGGGTGGATGCCGATGACGTCGGTGATCTCGTACGGCACCGAGGGCCCGGGCGGTCCGCCCTCGGCGGGCAGCTCCTCCGCCGGGTCGACCCGCGCCGACATCCCGAACTCCAGCGCCCAGCGCTCTCCCTCGAAGCGGCTGAACTCCGCCGCCACGTGACGGTTCGTCATCACGGTGCGCGGGCCCACCAGGAACGCCGTGCCGATCCAGTCCAGGCTGGGGTGCCCGGTGACCTCGACCCGGCCGACCCGCAGGAGCGACTCGCGGATCGCGGGCCGCTGCGGCTCCAGGACCGCCCACTCGTCGTACTGCGGGGCGAAGTCCTGGCGCTGCACCAGGATGGCGGGCCGGCCCTCCAGGAGGACGATCGCCTCCACGCCGAAGGTCTCGTCCCCGTCGAGCTCGTCCTCGCGGTGCGCGGCCAGTTTCTCCAGGCCGCTGACCCCCGCCTCCAGGACGCGGGCCCGCTCGTCACGGGCGAAGCGGGAGATCTCGGCGGCCGGTGCCGCGTCGGCGGGCAGTTCGAGCGCCGACTCGGCGATCTCCGCCTCCAGTTCCGCGCGCACCCGCGCGGCGACCTCCCGCAGATCGTCGAAGATCCGCTCGGCGCCGGTCGCCACCGGCGACACGCTCCGTCGTCCGTTCGGCATGGTCGCTCACCTCGGCTTCGCGTTCGGTTCCCCCCGGCCCGGCCGCCCGGACTGGGCCGCCATGATCTCCGCGTACAACTCGGGCCGGAACTCCCGGAGATGGGCCAGGATGCCGCTCATCTGGGTGCCCACGTTCACGAACCGCGTCCGGGCGCCCTGGAACTCGACCTCGTCCACCTTCCGCGTCCCCCGGTGCAGCCCCACGACCGTCCAGTCGTCGAGGCAGACCGGGGAGCCGGAGGAACCGCCCCGGGTGTCGGTGAAGTACAGGATGTCGTGCTCGTCCGCCCGGTAGACCAGGTTGTTGCGGAGCGCGACCCGCTTCGGCAGTCCGCCCGGGTGCTGGATGATGTTGACCGGGACACGCTGCCGCTCGCGGACGAGCAGCGGCCGGGTGGCGATCCGGAGCGTCGGCCGCTCCTCCTGGTCGGCGGAGAGCCGCACGATCGCGTAGTCGAGCGCCGCGTCCCAGGCCGCGAGCTCACCCGCCGTCGCCTCCGGCGCGGCCGCCGCGTTCTCGACGAAGTCGAAGCGGGAGCGGGACATCAGCGCCTGGAGCCGCAGGTCCGTGTCGCTCACGTACGGCCGGACGCCCGCCTCCCACGAACGGGCCATCACCACATGGTGGTTGGTGATCAGCAGCCCGGGGGCGATCATCCAGCCGGTGCCGCCGTGCGGGTACGCCGGCAGGAGCGGCTCCCCCGACTCGTACGGCGGGATCCGCAGCAGCGCCACGGAGGCGCCGGCCCGGATGCCGCCGTGCAGGAACTCGTACGGCACGGTGTCGTCCTGGAGGACGATCTCCTCCTTCATCTCCCCGGGCATCATCTCCGCCGGAAGCTCCGCCTCGCCCGTGATCTCCCGGGCCACGGTGTCCAGGGCGCCCTGGAGGACGGCGCGCGGGCCCGGCTCGTGGGTCTGCTCGATCGCGTTGTGCAGCCAGATCTCCAGCGGCACCAGACCGTCGAGGAGGCGCTCGACCTGGTTCATCGCGTCCAGGTCGGCGTGCGTCTGCTCCAGGGGGTCGTCGAGGGGGTCGAGCTCGGCCGTGAAGTAGCCGGGGACGCCCTTGAGCAGCGCCTGGCGCAGGCTCCGGTCGGCGAGCCCGGCCTCCATGGCGGCGTTGCGCACCCGGACCAGCTCCGGCTGCGGCAGGAACGGCACCTTCCGGAGCGCCGCCCCGGCGGCGGTCGGCGGCGGCCGGGTCCACAGGCCGGTCCCTCCCGGCCGGGGACGGGTCCACCGGCCGGTGTCTCCCTGGCGGGGACGCGCACCGGTGCGTCCCCTCCGGAAGCGCATCCGGAGTCTCCGCTCCGCGCCGTCTCCCTCGTCGGCCGCTGCCGGCGGAGGCGGACCGAGCCCCGGCTCGGCGCCGTACCCGTGGCGGAGGTCCTCTCCGGGCGGAGGCGGCGGGGGAGTGCCGGCGCCGCGTGGGGCCGGGCCCGCGTCCATCGCGGAGGCCACCCCGAGCAGCAGGTCCCCGCTGCCGTCCCGGAGCATGAGCGCCTGCCGGGCGACGCTGTCGAGGGTGCCGCGCCGCCGCGCCTCCCGCAGGTCCCGCTCGATCCGCTCCAGGTCCGGGCGGTCCCCGCCCGGGGAGTCCTCCGATCCGGCGGCGGACTCCAGGATGCGGGTCAGCGGCACGCGCAGGCCCGGCTGGTCCGTGAAGGCGACGTCGATCCAGCGGGCCAGCTCGGTGACCACCGCCTCCTCGTCCGCCGGAAGCCCCACGAGCCGCAGCGTGTGCTCCAGGAGCCGGGGGTCCGCCCGGTACGCCGCGGCCGCCGCCGTGCGGGCCAGTGAGGGCTGCCGGGCCAGGTCCGCGTCAGGCATCCCCCGCAGGGTCCGGGCAAGCCGTTCCTCCGCCGGGGCGGCGTCGACGTCCGCGAGCGCCGCGAGGCGCGACCGGGCGACGAGCACCCCCAGCGACTCGTGGCGAAGGCCGAGCCCGGCGGCGATCTCCTCCGCCTCCTGGAGGTCACGGTCCGCCTCAGCGAACGCGCCGGAGTCCTGGGCGAGCCGCGCCGACAGCTGGAGCAGTTCGAGCTGCGTCTCCGCGCAGCCCGCCTCCTCGGCCCGGTCCACGGCCCGCTGGGCGCCCTCGCGGGCCTCCGCCGTCCGCCCGGAGCGGGCGAGGGTCTCGGCGAGCAGCGCGTGCAGCCTGCTGCACGGCGTCCACGGCCGCCGCTCCGAGAGCCGCTGGCCGGCGGCCTCCACGTACCCCTGGGTGAGCAGGTCCTCGACCTCGCGGGCCGCGATCCGCTCCCAGTCCTCCTGGTCGGCCTCGGTCATGATCTGGTCGGGCACGTGGCCGCCGATCCTGCCGAGGAGGAACGCGGCCGAGCGGTGCGCCATCTCCCGGTGCGTCGAGCCGCCCAGGTAGGGCGCGACCCCCGGCTCCCAACGGGCCTCCACCGTACGGGGGTTATCCCCGAGCCGGAGCCGGTGGTAGATCTCCTCGGCACGGTCCCGGGGCCCCTCGCGGACCGCGTAGTACGCGACGGCCCTCCGGTCCACGGCCCGCATCAGATCGGTCCGCGCGCTGTCCGAGAGGCGCAGCATGATGGCCCGCAGGTCGGTCCGGTGCCGGATGGCCTCCGGTCCCGCCGACTCCATCAGATCGACCCGGGAGGTGAGCAGCCCGTAGAGCCGCCGGGCCTCCCCGGCACTGTCGACGACGAGCCCCGCCGGCCCGGCGAGGACCTCCCGGATCAGGTCGGGGGTGATGAAGCGGAGGGCCAGGCCCGCCTGTACGAGGGCCCGGACGTCGTCCTCCGCGATGTGGTTGAGCAGTCGGTCGTACAGCGTGCCCTGGATGAGCATCTGGTCGACCTGACGGTCGAAGTAGCGGCGTCGGGAGGGCAGTCCGCGCAGCAGCTCGCCGAGCGAGGGGGAGTCGGCGCCGAGGGCGACCGCCGTCCGGGCCGCGAGCTTGAGGCTCAGCGGGTGGCCGCCGATCCGGTCGGCGAGGTCCTCGGCGAGCGGCTCGTCGTCCACTCCGGAGGACATCAGCAGGTCCACCGAGGCCTCGTGGTCCAGCTCGGTCAGCTCCATCGTGCGCGGGGTCAGGACCCGGGCCGGGTGGTCGATCGGCGCGCGCCCGGAGACGACGAACCGGAGCCGCGAGTAAGCCGCCCGCAGGGCCGTCCAGACGGCCCACATGCGGGCGAGGACGGGGGAGCCCCGGTACTGGGCCTCCTCGAAGGAGTCGACGACCACGAGCAGCGGCGGGCGCTGCTCGCCGGGCGCGGGACGGACGGCCTCGGCGACCAGGGACGCGGCCCGGTGCGCGAGCTCCTGCTCGCGTGCGCTGGCCCGGGCGTGGAAGTCGGAGGAGTAGTCGCGGCCGAGCGTCGCCCGGGTGCCGGCCAGCTGGGAGAGCTCGTCGAGCTCGTTGCGTTCGGCGCGCTGCAGCGCCGCCGTCCGCTCGCACTCGTCGGCGAGCTCCTCGAACGCGGCGCGGTGGGACGGGTGGTGGACGCCGAGCTGCCGGGCCATCTCCGCGATCACGGTCGCGGGTTCGTGGATGGAGAGCGTGGGGCGCGCGAAGTCGATGTGGACGAAGGGGAATCCGCCGGGTTTCGCGGCGGCGAGCGCGTCGACGAGGAACTTGGCGAGCAGGGTGCTCTTGCCGATGCCGCCGACGCCGTGGATCAGGACGGGCGGCTCCGCCGGCTCCTCGGGCAGCGCCAGATACGCGTGCAGGGCGTCGAGTTCGGCGGTGCGGCCGTGGAAGGTCCCCCGGACGAGCCGGCGCATCGGCTGGAGCAGCCGGGCCTGCTCCAGGCGGTGCTGCACCTCGTCGACCTCGGGCAGCCCGGTCACGCCCGGTACCCGGCTCAGCCAGAGCGTGGCCTGGAGGGCGTCGGAGAGCACCTCGACCTCGTCCCGGCCGGCCTCCGGCGGCGGCAGACCCGCGCCCGTGAGCAGGGCGAGCGCGGTGCGTTCCGGTCCGGGGCCCTCGGGCCGCAGGCCGATGTTGGCCCGCAGGGCGTCACGCGCGGCACCGGGGCCCGCGAGGCCCGCCAGGGCCGCGTCGCGGACCTCGGGCTTGAGCACCCACACGGTGGCCCCGGGCGCCGGCAGGGCCGTGCAGTCGTCGACGAGCTCCAGGACGGCCCGCCCGGTGGCCTGCTCCTCACCGGGGAGCCGCAGCCCCGCGGGGTCGAACTCCCGGAGCAGGCAGGCGGCCTCGCGGTAGGAGCGGCGCAGGTCGGGCAGCGCGGCGGCGGGGGCGGCGAGGCTGGTGCGCAGCGCGTCGCGCAGCACATGACCGGCCTCGCCCGGCGGCGGCGACGTCGACGGCAGCGCCCGGTGGAGCCGTACGACGTCCTCCACGGCCGTGCACAGGCGCCGCATGTGGCTGTCGCCGTTCGACGGGGACTCGACGGACCGGAGCACCTCGGCCACGGCCGTATCCGTCAGCTCGCCGACGGTCCCCTCCTGCCCGGCGGGGACGGTGTCGGCGAAGAACTCCCGGAAGAACACGCGGAGATCGCCCTCGTCGGCGAGGCGGGTCGTGTCACGGCACTCGTTCTTGCGGATCTCGTACGGGAGCTGCCGCATCGTCGTCGCGTAGCCGAGCAGGACGAGGCGCGGCACGGTGTCGGTGCGGACCGGGGTGTGCTCGTAGATCGCCCGCGCCAGGACGCCGATGCAGTCCCACACGTCCGAGTGCGGGTCGAGCCGGTCGCAGTCGTCGAGGACCAGCCAGAAGCGCTCTTCGGCGGCGGTCGCCCGGGCGACGATCCGGTGCGCCGCGTCCTCGAAACAGGGCAGTGGATCGTTCAACCGTGTGGGGTTCAACGGGAGCCGGTCCTCCTCGGGACCGGCCACGAAGGCCGAGAGCCGCTCCATCAGCCGCGCCGCCGTCGACGTCCGGGAGAGCGTGACCCGGACCGGCCGGAAGTCGCAGTGCTGGCCGAGGTGGCGGATCAGCTCGTACGTGTAGGAGCGGCCGCTGTCCGGCGGCCCGTCGACGACGAGCACCGTCTGCTCCGGGTCGGCCAGGAAGCCCCGGAGCTTCTCGCGCAGCTCGCTCCGGTCCAGGAACACCTCCGTGCCGTGCTTCAGGAGCGTGCTGAGGAACGGGTCTCCGGGCGAACGGCGCAGCCGCTCGTCCTCCCGCAGCCGGGTCAGCAGGTTCCGGGCCTCCGCGCCCTGCTCGAAGCCGTGCGGGTCGTCGATGGCGGCCAGCGCGTCGAGACCGGCGAGCACGGAGAGCAGCCGGCGCTGGTGGGCGATGTCCCGGCGGGCCGCGGCGACCACGAGCAGGGCGTTCCGGTCGGGGTCCGGGGTGAGCGGCAGGTCCTCCACGAAGTCGGCCGGAAGACCCGCGCGCAGCAGCCGGTCGCGTGGCTCGGGGGTGTCGAGGAGGTGGTCCCGCACCCAGCTGGCGACGAGCCCCCACTCCGTCTCGGTGAGCGGCATACCGCACCTGCCCGGCGCTCTTCGCGCAGCGCCGGTCGCTCCGGCGCCGGACCTGACGAGATCAGTCGTGACCGGACATGACCGGTCGAGGCCAGACGAACTGGCTGATCCCTCTCATCGTTTCACCGGCCGGGAACGGTCGCAATCGCTGCCCCGGGACCCGCCGGGGTCACGGGTGCAGGACCATGTCCGCGTACGACTCCAGGCGCCGCCAGCGCTCCTCCGGAGCACGGAACACCGGCATCACGTCCACGTCCGGCAGCGGACCGAACTCCAGCTCCGTGATCTCCGCGACGTCCGAGACCGGCACCTGGTACGTCCGGAACGGGCCCAGCGGCGGCGGCGCACCGGCCGTCGCCCCGGCGAGGGCCCGCTCCGCGTCCCGGCTCAGGTCGGGGCTCTGGTCGAGGACGTACGCGGCGGCGGCGAGCGCCCCGTCCTGGACGAACGCGGCCACCTTCCAGAACCGCATCGGCACCTGGAGCCCCCGGTAGGGCGGATCGGAGTCCTGGAGCACCGGGCCCGTGAGGACCGCAAGCTTCCGGTCGTACTCGGCGGCGTGGTCGAGCAGATAGTTCTCCAGGCCCTGCCAGAGCTCCCTGCCCTGGTTGAAGACGTCGGCCTGGGGCGCGGCGTTGGTGAAGTGGAAGGTGTCCGTATTGGCCAGGGAGGCCACGGCCGGGGCGCCCCAGACCGGATCGAGCCGGCGGACCAGATGACCCCGGTCGAGGCTGTTGTTCCGGTAGATCTCCTCGCCGGCCTGCTGCTCCTCCGGCAGCCGGGGATCGAACTCCCAGACGTCCTCCCGGGGCACGTCCTCGAGGAGCTGACCCCCCTCGATGCAGACCGCGGTCGACGCCGCGAGCCGCCGGTCGGGCCGGAAGACCACGGTGAAGTGGGTGTACGGCAGGATCACCGTCTCGACCGTGCTCCGGACCGGGAGCGCCAGCGGCACGACGGGGCCGAGGAAGGTCTCGTCGTAGCCGGTCCGGCCGGTGAGGGCGGCACGGCGGGCACCGGGCGAGGCGGGAGGCGGCGGAGGGGCGGAGGAGACCGGGGGATCTGGGGAGAGCGGGGGATCGGAAGGATTCATACGATGTAAGTACCGCGTGGAGAGGGTCGCGCTCGGCACGGGACCACAGGCCACTCGATCAGCCGCCCCTGCGTCCCCGGGAGACCGGCGTCACCGGCCGCCCGGCATCCCGGGCCCCCGGCCGTCCCCCGCCCCGGCATCCCTCCCTTCCGCACCAGGAGGCACCCCATGGCCACCGGACTCTCCCTGCACGTCGGACTGAACCGGGTCGACCCCGCCCGGTACGAGGGCTGGGACGGCACCCTGAACGCCTGCGAGAACGACGCCCACGACATGGCGCGGCTGGCCAGGACCGCGGGCTTCGAAGCCACCACCCTGCTCACCCCGGACGGCACGACCGCCAACATCACCTCCGTGCTCCACGGGGCCGCCGCCCGGCTGGTCGCGGGCGACATCCTGCTCTTCACCTACTCGGGCCACGGCGGCCAGGTCCCCGACGTCACCGGCTCCGACGACGAGCCCGACGCGCTCGACGAGACCCTCGTCTTCTACGACCGCCAGTTCCTCGACGACGAGGTGGCGCAGGCCTTCCGCGCCTTCGCCGACGACGTACGGATCGTCGCCCTCCTCGACTGCTGCCACAGCGGCAGCAGCATCGAACTCCCCGGCGGAGGCCAGGACGAGAGCACGGGCCGCTACATGCCGGAGCCGCGGCAGCGGCAGCTCTACGAGCGCGACCGGTCCTATCTCGAAGAACTCCAGCGGACCCTGGCGAAGGACGCCCCCGCCGACGGGAAGGGGCACGACGCGCTGCTCGTCTCGGCCTGCCAGGACAACCAGGTCGCCTCCGACGGCGACGTCAACGGCGCCTTCACCGAGGCCCTGCTCCAGGTGTGGGACGAGGGCTCGTTCCGGGGCGACTACCGCACCTTCCACCGGCACATCCAGCGCCGGCTGCCTCCGCGCCAGAGCCCGAACCTCTACGTGACCGGCACCCCGTCGCCGGACTTCCTGAACCAGCGGCCGTTCACCGTCTGAGCGAACCGAGGGCCGAAAACAACAGAGGCAAGGAGGGAAGACCTCTCCTTGCCACTCTCAAGATATAGCGCACAGGGGGCCTTGCGGCAAGGCCCCCTTCCTGCCGCAGAATCTCCGCTCGAAGCAAGGAACTGCGGAAACGGGGCGTACTGAATGTTTGACGTGATCGTGGTCGGCGGCGGACCGACCGGCCTGATGCTCGCGAGCGAACTGCGGCTGCACGACGTGCGCGTGGTCGTCCTGGAGAAGCTCGCCGAGCCGACGAAGGAGTCCCGGGGGCAGGGCCTGCACGCGCGCAGCGTCGAGATGATGGACCAGCGGGGGCTCCTGGAGCGGTTCACCGCGGTCAGCGAGAAGTTCTCGGTCGGGGGCCTCTACGGCGGCGTGATGAAGCCGTGGCCCGAGCGGCTCGACACGGCCCACCCGTACGGCCTCGCCACCCCGCAGCCGGTCACCGAGCGGCTGCTGAACGAGCGCGCCCTCGAACTCGGCACGGAGATCCGGCGCGGCACCGAAGTGGTCGGCGTCGGCCAGGACGAGGACGGCGTGACCGTCACCCTCGCGGACGGCACCGAGCTGCGCTCGCGCTACCTCGCCGCGTGCGACGGCGGCCGCAGCACGGTCCGCAAGCTGCTCGGCGTGGCCTTCCCCGGCGAGCCCGCCACCGTCGAGACGCTCCTCGGCGACATGGAGGCGACCGCGGACGAGGAGACGATCGCCGCCACCGTCGCGGAGGTCCAGAAGACCCAGCTGCGGTTCGGCCTCAAGGCCCTCGGGGACGGCACGTACCGCGTCATCGTGCCCGCCGACGGGGTGGCCGAGGACCGTACGGCCGCGCCGACCCTCGACGACTTCAAGACCCGGCTGCGGGCCGTCGCCGGCACCGACTTCGGCGTCCACTCGCCGCGCTGGCTGTCCCGCTTCGGCGACGCCACCCGGCAGGCCGAGCACTACCGGGTCGGCCGGGTGTTCCTGGCCGGCGACGCGGCCCACGTCCACCCGCCGACCGGCGGCCAGGGCCTCAACCTCGGCATCCAGGACGCGTTCAACCTCGGCTGGAAGCTGGCCGCCGCGGTCGCCGGCTGGGCGCCCGAAGGGCTGCTCGACACGTACGAGTCCGAGCGGCACCCGGTCGGGGCCCGCGTGGTGGAGAACACCCGCGCGCAGATGACCCTGCTCGGCACCGACCCCGGGGCGACGGCGCTGCGGAAGCTCCTCTCGGAGCTGATGGACTTCGAGGAGGTCAACCGGTACGTGACCGGCCTGATCACCGCGGTCGACGTCCGCTACGACCTCGGCGAGGACCACGAACTCCTCGGCCGGCGCCTGCGGGACCTGACGCTGAAGCGGGGACGGCTGTACGAGCTGACGCACGGCGGCCGCGGCCTGCTGCTGGACCAGACGGGCCGGCTGTCGGCGGAGGGCTGGGCGGACCGCGTCGACCACGTCGTCGACGTCAGCGAGGAACTGGACGTCCCCGCCGTACTGCTCCGGCCGGACGGCCACGTCGTCTGGGCGGGCGAGGACCAGGAGAGCCTGGCGGGTGCCCTGCGGGAGTGGTTCGGCACGCCGACGGCCTGATCGTGTGCGTTGCCCCGGAGGGCGGGGTCCGGCCGGCCGGACCCCGCCCTCCGGGCGCTTCGGCGCGGGCCCGTCGTGTTCCGGGCCTCGGGTGGGCGCGGGGTGTCCGGCCTCGGCCGGAGGGGCCGGTCGTGCGGGTGCGGAGCGGGACGGCTGCCGGGGGCGGCGTACCGTCGGATGTCAGGGGCGCAGGGCCGTGGCCAGTTGGGCGCGGGAGCGGACGTCGAGTTTCTGGTAGATGCGGGTCAGGCGGGCCTCGACCGTCTTCACGCTCAGGTACAGCTTCGCCGCCGCCTCCTGGTTGCTCGCGCCCTGGCCCACCAGACGGGCCAGGCGCAGTTCCGCCTCCGTCAGGGAGGAGAGGGCGGGCACCGACTCCTCGACCCCGGCACCGGGTCCCGTGCCCTCGCCCGCCGGTGTCTCGCTCGCCAGGGCCAGCCACGGGGCCGCCCCGGCCCGCTCGAACACCGACGCCGCCTCGTGCAGGGCGGTCTGCGCCGCCGACCGGCGCCGGCGGCGGCGCTCGACCCGGGCCAGGGCGATCAGCGCCCGGCCCCGCTCGAGCGGCAGCCCGGCCCGGCCGAAGCTCTCGGCCGTACGGGTGAGCAGCTCGGCCGCCTCGTCGGTCCGCCCCTCCGCCGCGAGGCACAGGGCGTACGCCCGGTCGCAGCCGAGCAGGACCGTGGACCGGCCCAGGCGCTCCGCCACCGGCCGAACCTCCGCCAGGAGCGCCAGGGCCTCGTCGCCCGCGTCCTGGGCGAGCAGCGCCTCGGCCAGCTCCTCGTGCCAGCGCAGCATCGAGGGGTCCACCGTCGACTGGGCGCGCTCGTCGGCCTGGACCCGCCGCAGGGTCTCCAGGGCGGTGGCGATGTCGCCGGTGATCAGCTGGACCCGACCGAGCGCGTACCGGCTGCGGGAGAGGAAGACGCGGTCGCCCTCCTCCTCCGAGGCCTGCACGCTGCGGCGGGCGTAGCTCGCGGCGCGCGCGAAGCTGCCGCCGGCCGTCTCCGCGAGCGCGAGCGTGTACCAGGCGGGGCCGGGGGAGAGGCCCGCCTCCAGGGTGAGCGCGAGGGCCTGCCCCGCGTGCGACAGCGCGGCCGCGCAGGCGCCCCGGCGGGACTCGATGGCGGCCAGCGTGGAGAACAGCTCGATGGTGTCCTCCACCGAGCCGCGTCGCTGGACCAGCGGAAGCAGCGCGTTCAGCTCGTCGCGCGCGTCCGTGAGCCGGTCGTCGAACAGGGCGTGGCGGATCGTCAGGATCTGGGCGGCGTTGCGGATCCCGAGCGGTCGCTCGGCCAGCTCCAGGGCGCGGGCCTGCGCGAGCACGGCCTCGGCGTCCGGGGCGCCGAGGGCCCGCTCCATCCGCGCCTGCACGGTCAGCGCCTGCACCGCGAGCCGGGGGTCGCCCATCGAGGCGGCCAGCGCGGCCGATTCGACCGCCGCCGTCCGCGAGCGCTCCGGATCGCCGTCCGCGAGCACGTACTTGACGGCCAGTCGCAGCTGCACGGCGGCCCGCAGGGCGGTGTCGCCCTCGGAGTCCTCCATGGCGTGGGCGTACATCTCGTCGAGCCCGGTGAGCCCCTGGCCGGCCGTGTCGAGCACGGCGAGCCGCGCCCTGACCCGGTCGGACGGCCCCGCGTCCCGGGCGAGCAGATCGGTGGCGGCCCGCATCGCGAGGTCGGCGCGGGCGGCGCGGGCGGCCTCCTCGGCGGCGTCCACGAGCCGCGCGATCCGTCGCGTGCCGTGCCGGCCGGGTGTCGACTCGGCGGCGAGCAGGGCGAGTTCGGCGGCGAGCGCGCTGTTCCCGCGCCGCCGGGCCAGATCGGCGGCGGCCGCGACCTCGGCGGCCAGCTCCTCGTCCGGCCGCTCGGTCGCGAGCGCCCGGTGCCGTACGGCCTCGACGGGGTCGTCCACGACCTCCGCGAGCGCGGCGTGCCCGGCGCTCCGCTCGGCCCAGCAGGCGTCGTGCACAAGCGTCGAGGGCAGCAGCCCGGCCGTGAAGGTCACCGAGCCGTCCTCGGACAGCGACACCAGATCGGCCCGCTCGGCGGCGGCGAGGTCCGCCTCCGCGGTGGGCCGCCCTGCGCGTCGTACGAGCGTGGCCGAGGGGCGCAGCGCGAGTGCGGCGAGCAGCAGCGTCTCGCGTACGGCGGGCGGTGCGGCGCCCAGGAGCTGGCGGGCGAGGTCGCGGGCGCGCCCGGAGAGCGTCAGCGCCTCGGCGTGGTGCACGGGGGTCCGCGCGTCGGCGAGCGAGCGGCCCACCGCGAGCGCGAGCCGCGGATTGCCGCCGCTGGCGCGGTGGATGCGGCCGGCCATCCGGGAGGGCAGCCGGTGGTGGATGAGGAGTTCGGCGATCTCGTCGGCGTGCAGCGGCGGGACGCGCAGCACGTCCGCCTCGGACGGCACCCACAGGTGCGCGGCGTGCGGGTCCTCGGTGCGGTGGCCCTCGCGGTACGGCTCGTGGGCCTCCGCGTACGGCTCCGGGGTCTCCACCGCCACCACCCGCAGCGAGGGCGGGGCCAGGTGGAGGGCGAACCGCAGCAGGTCCGCGCTGTCCGCGTCGATGTGCTGCACCCCGTCGACGACGAGCAGCACCGGGCCGCGGCAGGTCAGGGCGCGCAGGATCCGGGCGACACCGAGGCGCAGCGCGATCGGGTCCCAGCCGCCGGCGTCGATCGGCGCCTCGCGGCAGAGCATGGCGACGGCCGTGCGCTGGGGGCCCGGCAGCTGGTCGAAGACTCCGGAGGAGAAGATCCCGGAGTCGAGCACGCCCGCGGTGAGGATCCCGGAGGCGAGCGCGCCGGGGGCTGCGGCCCCGTACGGCTCGGTGGTCGGGTCGGCTCCGGCCGCATGCGTATCGGCGGCGGGGGCGGGCGGTTCGGGACGGCTCGTGCCGAGCCCCGGCCAGGTGACCGTCGCCGCCACGGAGGCCACGAGCGCGGCGGCGGCCGCCCCGGGTATCTCGCGGTCGGACGGCAGGGTCGCGAGCCACAGCACGGTCTCGCCGCGCGCTTCCGCACGGGCGGCCTCGGCGAGCGCGACCTCGGTCTTACCGACGCCGGCGGGCCCGGTGAGCAGCGCGCGGCCACGGGTGTGGAGTGCGCGTTCCAGTCGGGTGAGGAGTTCCTCCCGGCCCACCGGGGCAGGGCTCTGCGGAGCTGTCGTCACTGTCCACCACCTCCGGCCCCTCGGGGCCCGGCCCATGAACCCCGTGCGCAGAGGATACGGAGCCCACGGGCACAGTCCAGGCCTTGTGTCCGGCATACGGACAGGGGGCCCGGCGCGTGCGCGCTCCCACGGTGCTCCCACAACGCCAGAACGCGCCAGTGGTGTAGACCACGGGCGCGTCGCTGACCAGCAATGATGCTGTTGTGGGGGGTGGTTCAGAGGTGGTGCGGGCGGAGCGTCAGAAGGTGAGGCTCCAGGAGTCGATGTAGCCGGTGTCACCCGAGGCCACATCGCGGACCTGGAGCTTCCAGGTGCCGTTGGCGACCTCGCTCGACGCGTCGACCGTGTAGGTGGCCAGGACGTTGTCGGCGCTGTCCGAGGAGGACGAGGTCTTCAGGTTGCGCACCGTGCCGTCGGGGGCGACCAGGTCGACGACCAGGTCTCCGCGCCAGGTGTGCTTGATGTCCACGGCGACCTTGAGGGTGGCGGGCGCGTTGCCGGTGAGGCCGGTGACGGCGATCGAGGACGACACGGTGGTGTTGTCGGGGATCGCCACGTCCGTCGCGTTGGTGAAGACGGTGCCGGACGGCGGGGTGGTGTTGAGGACCGCGTTCACGGACTTCGCGGCGTCGGCGATGCCGGTGCCGCAGCCGCCGGTGCAGGTGCCGGGCAGCGGGCGGGCGTTGGCCTTGATCGTCGACTCGATGTCGGCCGGGGTGAGCGTGCTCTTGGCCGACTTCAGGAGGGCGGCGAGGCCGGCGATGTGCGGCGCGGCCATCGAGGTGCCCTGGTAGGGCTTGTACGTCTCGGTCGACTGGGTCGTCAGGCCCGAGTTCAGCGTCGAGTAGATCGCGTTCTCGGGGGTGGTGACGGTGCCGGGCGTGTCGGTGGCGTTGCGGGTCTCGCCACCGGGGGCGGCCACGTCCACGATCGTGCCGTAGTTGGAGTAGTACGACCGGGCGCCGGCGCGGTTGGTCGACGCCACCGTGATGACGCCGGTGCAGTTCGCCGGGGTGAAGCCGGAGGCGTTGGCGTTGCTGTTGCCCGCGGCGACGACGACGGTGGTGCCGCGCGAGACGGCGCCGTTGATCGCGGTCTGGTAGACGCTCGGGCAGGTGGCGCTCGCGCCGCCCAGGCTCATGTTGATGACCTTGGCCGGGGTCGGGTTGGCCGGGACGCCCGGCACGGTGCCGCCAGAGGCCCAGGTGATGGCGTCGGCGATGTCGGAGGACGAGCCGCCGCACTTGCCGAGCACGCGCACGGGCTGGATCTTCGCGTTGTACGCGATGCCCGCGATGCCCTTGGTGTTGTTCGTGACGGCGGCGATGGTGCCGGCCACGTGGGTGCCGTGCCAGGAGGAGTTGGAGGCCGTGGAGCCGGTGCCGCACTCGCCGTCGGTGGCGTTCCAGTCGCCCTCGTCCTTCGCGTCCGCGTCGCGGCCGTTGCCGTCGCGGGCGTCGGCGGAGGTGGAGATGAAGTCGTAGCCGGAGACGACGTTGGACGCCAGGTCCGAGTGGGCGGCGTAGCCGGTGTCGATGACGGCGACGGTGACGCCGGAGCCGGTCGCCTTGTCCCAGGCGGCAGGAACGTTCATGCCACCGGTGGGCTCGAAGAGGTCCCACTGCTTGGCGTAGTCGGTGTCGTCCGGGGTGACCGCCATCGCGTAGGCGCGGATGTCGGGCTCGACCGAGGCGACGGACGGGTCGGCGCGGAACGCGTCCATGACCTCGGTCACGTCCTGCTTGGTCGCCTTGCCGCCCAGGTTCACCAGGGCGCCACCGCCGGCGAGGCGGCGCTCGAAGGAGAGCTTCTCGCCCGTCTGCGCGGCCTTCTCGGCCGTGTCGCTCTTCGCGGCGGTGTTGGAACCGGCCTCGGCGGTCCGGCTCTTGTAGGTGACGATCACCTTCTCGACGGGGGCCTTGGGAAGGGCCCGCATCGTCTGCGAAGCCGGAACCGGCTTCGGGGTGGCAGCGACCGGGGTTGCGGCGAACGCCCCGGAAGTCATGGCAGCGGCACCGAGGATCGCGGCGCTCGCGACCACGGATATGACTCTCCGCCTGGAACCGTTCAAGGTGTGGCCCTTTCGAATACGACGTAACTGCGGAGCAGTGGCGGCGGCGCGGGACGCACGGGGCGAAGTGGGGTCGCGTCCGCCGTTCCCTGGGCTTGGGGGGCCCGTGCGCCGCCACCGGCGCGACGGCCCGGGTCAAGGCCGTCAGCGGCGGATGGCACCCTCCGCATGCACCTGTCATGGTGCGGTCGGGGGATGATATCTGCCGGTGTGGAGGACAGTAGGGAACGGGGGGGTGAACCCGATACGGGGAAAACCCTTGTCACCCCTCGGGGGGTGGTGGGGGTTACGGGGAGGGTGGTCCGGGGAGCGGCGGGGGCGGCCGAGCCGGAGGGTGGTGACCCCGGGGAGGCGGGCTCGTGCCGCGGGGCGGTGTGGCGGGTCGGCCGAGTCGGAGGGTGGTGCACCGAGGACGCGGTCTCGGGCCTCGGGGCGGCGCGGCGGGGTCAGCCGAGTTCGAGGGTCGTGACGCCGTAGACGCGGTCCCGGGCCACCGGGCGGACCGGGCCCGTGTACATCCGGGCCGTCTCGAACGTCGGCTCCAGGCCCCGCTCCTGGGCCAGCCGGGCCGCCGCCGGGTTCGCCTCCGGCATGTCGACCGCGATCCGGGCCGCGCCGAACTCCCGCGCCTCGGCGGCCAGCCCGTCGAGCAGGGCGGCCGCGTCCGCCGGGGTGTCCGCGAACAGCGGCCCCACACGCGCCTCGTCCTCACAGGGGCGAACCAGCCCGTATCCGGTCAAGCGGCCGTCGACCACACGGGCCAGCGCCCGATGGCCGGGAGTGGACAGCCAGGTGCCCAGGAACCGGGGCCGGTCGGCGTGGTGGCAGGCGCTGTCGTACGCGGCGAGCGCGGCCGGATCGACGCGGTCGGCGGCCACCACGCCGGTCACCGGGCGGTCCGGGGCCGGGACCTCGCCCACGTACCGGGCGGTGCGGTAGGCCGTGGTGAAGCCGGAGCGGCGGTAGTTGTCCTGCTGTGCCGGCACCCCGTCGAGCCCGACGGCCCGGCCGCCGGCGTGGGCGAGGGCGGCGCGCCAGGTGGTCAGCCCGTGGCCGAGGCCGCGGAGTTCGGGACGGACGAGGTAGAAGCCGAGGAAGGCGTAGCAGTCGTCGTAGGTGACGACCGAGATGGCGGAGACCGGCTCCCCGTCGACGCGGCCGAGGAAGAAACCGGCGGGGTCCTGCGCAAAGAAGGCCGGGACGTCGGAGAGCCCGGGATTCCACCCCTCCTCGGCGGCCCAGGACCGCACGAGCGCCCACTCCTGCGGGGTGGCGGACGAGACGGAGAGCGAACTCATGGGGTGTCCTTCGACGGCCGGGGGCGGGCGGACGCCCGAGCGTCGGAACCAACCCGGGCAAAGCGCGCCGAGCATAATGCCGTGCCGCACCAGCACCGACGGATTCCGGCCGCGCGGCACCCTCGGCGGGACGGCGCCCCTGCCGTGTGGGGAATCGTCCCTGCGGGACGTATGCCCACAACGGCGGGGCCCCGCCCGCGGCGGGCGGGGGCGGGCCCACAACCGCGGCGCCGTTCAATGGACCAGGCGCAATCGGGACGGCGATGCCGTCAGGTGGATCGTCTGGCCCCACGTCAGCTCCAGCGCGTCCGATTCGACGCCGTCGCCGAAGGCGACCAGGCGGTCCGACTCGACGGTGAGGCGCAGGCCCCGCCCCGCCCCCAAGAGGCCCTCGACGAGCGTCGTGCCGGTCGTCGGTGACGGCCAGGCCTCGCGGACGAACCAGGCGAGCCGCGCGTCCGCCGGCGCCGGCAGGGCGAGCGTGCTGGAGCGCTGCTCCCACAGGGACCGGAGCCAGCCCGTCGCGCCCGTCCCGGTGCCGACCAGGACGCCCGAGGAGGCCTGGGGCTCGGGCGGGACGTCCGTGCCGTCGAGCCCGAGCGTGTAGCGGGCGGTCTGGTGCCCCGCCGGCCCGACGTAGATCTCGTTCAGCGCGAGGAGCCGCTGCGCGTCGTCCGTGACCGCCTCGACCATCGTCAGCTCGTCGACGGCCGCACCGGCCCCCGCCGCGTACGGCAGCAGCCGCCGCGCCCGGTCCGGCCGGTGCCGGACGAGGACGCCCGGGTTGCGCCCGGGGTCGGCGTCGATGCCGATGACGGGCTGCCCCGTCAGGTACTTCGCCGCGTTGGCGACCAGCCCGTCCTGTCCGACCACGACGACGACGTCCTCGGGCCCGAACAGGAACCGGTCCAGGTCGGCGCGCTCCACCCGGGTCTGGCGCCACGTCAGCGGGACCGCGCCCGCCACCTCGGCGAGCGCCGCCAGGGTGCGTTCGTGCCGCTCGCGCACCGCGTCGACGGAGCGCCCGCGCGCGGCGAGGAAGAACGCGGCCTGCCCGTGCGTCCCGTGCCGGGCGAGCAACTCCTCGTACTCCGTGGTCCGGTGCACGAGCACCGCGCGCGGCGCGAGGCTCACGGCCGCGCCCCGCCCTCGCCGCCGCCGAGCCTGGCGAGCAGACCGGTCAGCACGTCGGGGGAGAGCGTCAGGTGCTCGATGCGCGGCAGGTTCTCCGCCGCCCGGGTCACGGCCAGGGCGTGCAGGGTCGCGGGGTCCGCCTCCGCGTGGGCGCGCAGCCACGCGGACTGCGCTCCGGCGCGCGCCTCGCCGACCTCCCGCGCGGCCTCCGCCTCCGCCTGGGCCAGTCGTACCTTCCGTACGGCCTCGGCCTCGGCGCGTACCGCGTCGGCGGCCGCGTTCTCCTCGGCCTCGCGCCGCGCGTTGGTGCCGCGCTGCTCGACGAGCCGCTCCTCCTGGCGGGCGAGCTCGATCTTGCTGGCGAGCTCGTTCTCGGCGATGGCCCGTTCCCGTTCGACGGCGACCGCGCGCCGCTCGTACGTGGCCCGGTCGGCCTCCTGCTGGATCTGCTCGCGCGCGGGTGTGCGCAGGGCCCGCTCGACCTCGGGCTCGGGGCGGATCGCGACCACCCGGACGGCGACGACCTCGATGCCGGTGTCCGGAAGGCGCGGCTCGGCGGCGAGTCCGGCCGCGATGCGGTCGCGTACGGCCGCCACGCCGTCGACGAGCGCGGCGGCGAGCGTGGTGCGGGCGAGGACGTGGAGGGCGTGCTGCTGTGCGGTCTCGGTGAGGAGGGTGGCGAGCTGTTCGAGCGGGGTGCCGCGCCACGCGCCCGTGTCGGGGTCGATGGAGAAGTCGAGGCGGGTGGCCGCCGCGCCGGGGTCGCCGATCCGGTACGTGACGGTCGACTGCACGCTCACGTCCTGGAAGTCCGCCGTGCGGGCGTGGAAGGCCATCGCGAGCTCGCGGTCGTTGACCGGAACCTCGGAGAGGGCGGCGGTGAGCGGCCGGAACCAGAAGCTCAGCCCCGCGCCGTCGTGGACGAGCCGTCCGCGGCGCTGGTGGCGGATGTGGGCGGTGGGCGCGGAACGCAGATGGCGCCAGCCGAGCCGCCGGGTGATGTCAGCCATGGAAATGCCCCCTTGTCGTCATGCTGACGATAGTGGGCTCGAACGATTGTCGTCAAGATGACGAATAGGGGGTCGTGGCCTCCGCGACCGCCACCCTCACCCCGCGACCGGCACCGGCACCGGATCGCTCTCCGGTGAGCCGAGGCCGGTCGTGCGGGGTGCGGGCCGCGCCTCCGGGGCGGCGGGCGGTGCCGGTACGGCCGGGAGAAGCGCCGCCCCGACCGGTGAGGCCGGCGCCGAGCCCGAAACGGCAGTCGCCGCCACCGGCTCCACCGCCGCCGAGCCCGAAGCGGCGGTCACCGGCGCCGGTACGGGCTCCGCCGCCGTCCCGCCCTTCGTCAGCAGCACCACGCCCCGCGCCGCGACCAGCGAGGCGCCGGCCGCGACCAGCCAGCCCCACGCGCCCGCCCGGAAGGTCTCGCCCAGCAGGGCCACGCCGATGATCGCGGCGGCCGCCGGGTTGGAGAGGTTGACGACGGCCAGCGGCGCCGCGAGCCCGCCCCGGTAGGCGGCCTGGGACAGCAGCAGTCCGCCGCTCGCGAAGGCGGATATCAGCACCGCGAGGAGCGCGGTCTGCCACCAGGTCGGCTCGGCGCCGGGCAGGTCGAGCGCGAGCGCGGCCGTCAGCGTCTGGGTGAGCGCCGAGGCGACGCCCGAGGCGATCCCGGAGGCCGTGGCGTGCCCGAGCCCGCGCGCGGCGGTCCCGTTCTGCTCGCGCCCACGCAGCCGCCCGGAGGCCAGTACGGCGATCAGGAACGCGGTGGACGCGGCGACGATCAGGGACTCGCGCAGGCTGAGCGCCTCGCCGGGGGCCGTCGGCCCGGTCACCGCGACGAGCCCCACGAGTCCGCCCAGGGTCCACAGGGCCCCGCGCCATTCGGTACGGGTCACCCGGCGCCGCGCGTAGTACGCACCGAGCGGCAGCGCCGCGACGAGCGTCAGCGCGCCGAGCGGCTGGACGAGCGTCAGCGGCCCGTAGTGGAGGGCGGCCACGTGGGCGAGGGCTCCGGCGGCGTTGAGGCCGACCGCCCACCACCACTGCCCGCGCGCGAGGAGGGCGCGCAGCGCGCCGCGCCCGTCGGGGGCGGCGGGGGAGGCGGCGGCGAGCCGGGACTGGGCGACGGCGGCGAGCGCGTACCCGGCGGCGGAGACGAGGGAGAGGAGCACCGCGAGCACGGTGCCGACGGCGGGGTTCATCGCAGGGCTCCGACCGGGAGGGGCGCCGCACCGAGCGGGCGGGATACGGGTGGGGGCGCCGTCCGGTGGCCGGGGGCGCGGACGACGAGCAGTGCGAGGCCGAGGAGGACGGCGGCGGCGAGCGCGTCGAACCAGTAGTGGTTGGCGGTGCCGACGATGACGAGCAGGGTCAGCAGCGGGTGCAGCAGCCAGAGCACCCGCCAGCGGGACCGGGTGGCGGTGATCAGGCCGATCGCGACCATCAGGGCCCAGCCGAAGTGCAGCGACGGCATGGCCGCGAACTGGTTCGCCATCGAGTCGGTCTCCGGCACCGCCCCGTAGACGGAGGGGCCGTAGACCCGGGCCGTGTCGACGAGCCCGGAGGCCGCGAGCATCCGGGGCGGGGCGAGCGGCATCAGGAGGTGCAGCGCGAGCGCGGCGCCGGTGAGGAGGGCGAGCACCCGGCGCGACCACAGGTAGTGCGCGGGGCGGCGCCAGTACAGCCAGGCGAGGAAGGCGAGGGTGGCCGGGAAGTGCACGGCCGCGTAGTACGTGTTCGCCGCCCGGATCAGCGGTTCGCCGTGCAGGAGCAGCTGCTGGATCGTTCCCTCGCCCGGCAGGTGGAGCGCCCGCTCGGCGTCCCAGACGCGGTCGGCGTTCCGGAAGGCGCGGGTCTCGTGGCCGTTGGCGAAGAGCCGGCCGAACTTGTAGACGAGGAAGAGCGCGGTGACGAGCGTGAGCTCGCGCAGGAGGGGCGGCCGGGCGGCCGCGGGCGCGGCCGGGGACTCGGGCGCGGACGCCGGCCCCGGCCGAAGCCCCGGCTCCGGCTCCGGTTCGGGATCGGAAGCGGAAGCGGAAGCGGGTCCCGCGTCCTCCCCGGCCCCGTCGTGCCCGGCGGGGCCGGGGGTAGGAGGCATCCCCGGTCCTGCAGGACGTGGCACTCGTATCCCGCGTATCCCGACAGCCATCGCGCGGCCCTCTAATCCGTCAAATCGCCAACAAACGGAGTGAGCCTAGATCCGAATTCAGCGAGACGCAAGCGTCTCGATACGTTTGCGTCTCGATTGTGCACCCCCTACTCTCGTATGTGCAGAGACAGAGGTGTCCGGGAGGGATCGATGTCCACACAGGCCGCGACCGCCGCAGCCCGTCGCAGCAAGATCACGCCGGAGCGCGAGACGGAGCTCTATGACGCCGTGCTCTGCCTTCTCCGTGAAGGCGGATACGACGCGGTGACCATGGAGGGCGTCGCCGCCCGCACCAAGTGCGGCAAGGCCACCCTCTACCGGCAGTGGGGCACCAAACCCCAGCTCGTGACCGCCGCCCTCGCCCGGCGCCGCTGCACCGTCTTCGCCGGCATCGACACCGGCAGCCTCGCCGGCGACCTGCGCGAGGCCGGCCGCATCGCCGCCTCCCACCGCGAGAGGGACGCCGAGCTCATGGAGGCCGTCGCCCAGGCCTTCATCCAGCACCCCGACCTGCGCGCCGCCCTCCGCGAGACCGTCATCGCCCCCGAGGTCGCGGCTCTCGACGCCGTCCTGGCGCGGGCGGTCGAGCGCGGCGAGATCGACGCCGACAACCCGGCGATCGGATTCGTCGCGCCCTGCTTCATGGGCATGCTCCGCATCGAGCGGCTCTTCGAGGAGCGCTTCGCCGACGCCGCGACCATGCGCACCTTCGTCGACGCCGTCCTCCTCCCCGCGCTGCGCGTCGAGGGCTGAGAGACCCGGGGGCGTCGGGGAAGGCGAGGCCTGGGCGCGTCCGGGGGAGGCCGGGCCCGGGCGCGTCGGGGAAGGCGGGGCCCGGCTCGGTCCTGCACCCTGGAGCCATGGCCGCCGCAAGCACCCCCGCCGTCCGCGTCCGCCGCGTCTACGAAGACCCGTCACCCGACGACGGCGTGCGCGTCCTCGTCGACAGGCTCTGGCCGCGCGGCCTCAAGAAGACGGACGCCCACGTGGACGAGTGGCCCAAGGCGCTCACCCCGTCCACCGAACTCCGCCGCTGGTACCACGGCCCCGAGGGCGAGTACGAGGAGTTCTGCCGCCGTTACGAGGCCGAGCTGGACGCCCCGGAGGCCGCCGCCGCGCTCGACCGGCTCAGGGGCCTCGCCGCCGAGCGGACCGTCACCCTCCTGACGGCCGCGAAGGATCCGTCGGTCAGTCACACGTCCGTCCTGCAGCGCGAACTGAACGCGAACTGAACGCGCACTAGGCGAGGCGCGGGCACAGCCGGGGCGCCTCGGCCGCGGCGTCCACCACCCGGCCCCCGCCCCCGGCCCCCTCGATCCTCTCGGCCAACTCCTGCGCCCACGCCACGAGTCCGCCGACATCGATCCCGTACGCGCCGTCAGGTCCGGGCGTCGCACCCTCCAGGCGGTTGGCGCCCCGCCGCAGCAGCCTGGCGCCGCCCGCCGTGTTGCCGCGGGCCGCGTGCGTCAGGCCGACGGCGAGCTGGGCGAGTCCCTGCCACAGGTCCCGCTCCGCCTCCGGGCCGGACTTCCAGGCGTCCTCGAAGACCTCGTGCGCGTGGAAGGGCATCCCCGCGTCCAGCAGCCGCTGCGCCTCGCGCAAGGTCTCGTCGGGCCCGCGGACGACCCCCTCGGGCTGCCGGGGCACGCCCTCCGCCCCGTACGGCAGCGGACGGCCGAGCCCGTCGCGCGGGCGGGCGCTGCGGGCGCGCCCGGCCTCGTCGCGGTCCCTGCCGCCGCCCTCGCCGTGCCCGCCATCATCACCCGTTGTCCGGTTCACCCGTCCATTGTCGCCCCCTGGACGATCACGGGCGCTAGGCTCGTCGGTCCGGCGCTGTTCCGGTCCGCGCGGGTGGTGAGACCGGTAGCGTCATGACCAACAGTTCGTGTGTGGGGAGTGAGTCACCGGTGCCGACGGATCCCGAACAGTCGCCGCCCGCAACGCCGTTCGCGCCGGGTGCCTCCGACGCGGATCGGGGCGGTCTGCTCGAACGCGGCCCGGAGCTCGCCGCGGCCGCCCACGCCGTCGACGAACTCGTCGCCGGAGCCACGGCGGACGGCCCCGGGCGCGGCGGGATACTCGTCTACCGGGGCGAACCGGGCATAGGGAAGACCGCGCTGCTCGCCGAGATACACCGCACCGCCCGGGACCGCTGCACCGTCCTGACCGCCCGCGGCGGCGAGACGCTGACCTCGGTGCCCTTCCACCTCACCCGCCAGCTGCTCCAGCCCGCCCTGGACGGCTTCGGCGCCGACGAGGTGCGGCAGCTCTTCGGCGACCACTTCGACCTCCTGGCCCCGGCCCTGGGGATCGCCCCGCCGTCCTCGGACGCGCCCGCCGACCCGCAGGGCGTGCTGCTCGGCCTCGCCCGGCTCCTCGAGCGCCTCGCGGACCGGCTGCGGGACCGGCCCCCGGTGCTGCTCGTGGACGACGTCCACTGGTCCGACGCCGAGTCCCTGGCCTGGCTCGACACCTTCACCCGGACCCGGCGCGACCACCGGCTGCCCGTCCTCGTCGTCCTCGCCCACCGCCCGTTCGTACGGGAGCCGCAGGGGCCCGGCGCGCCCGCGACGCTCGCCGCGCTCGCGGACCGCGCCGTCCTCACCCTCGGCCTCAACGCCCTCACCTCCGGGGCCACCGCCGAGCTCGCCCGGGACGCGCTGGGCGGGCACGCGGACGAGTCGTTCTGCCAGGAGCTGTGGACGGTGACCTCCGGCAATCCGTACGAGACGGTCGAGTTGCTCGCCAACGCCCGCGACCGGATGCTCGAACCCGTCGCGGGCTCCGCGGGCCAGCTCCGCGACCTCGGCGCCGGGACCCGCGGCGGCGGCCTCGTCGCCCGCCTGGAAGAACTCGGCAGCGGCCCGACCCGCCTCGCCTGGGCGACCGCGGTCCTCGGCACCGACAGCACCCCCGAGCTCCTCGCGGCCCTCACCGGCATGAGCGAGAAGCAGGTCGCCGAGGACACCGAACTCCTCCGCGCCGCCAGGATCGTGACGTCCCCGACGAACGGCCGGAACGGACTGGCCCTCGTGCCCGTCCCGCCGCTGGAGTTCACGCATCCGCTCATCGCGACGGCCGTGTACGGCTCGGTGCCCACGGCGATGCGGACCGCCATGCACGGGCGCGCGGCCTGGGCACTCACCCAGGCGGGCAGCGGACCGGCCGCCGTCTCCCGCCACCTCCTCGAAGTGCACCCCGACGACGACCAGGACGTCGTGACCGGGCTCCGGGCCGCCGCCGTCGAACACCTCGCCGTCGGAGCCCCCGACGCGGCCCGCCGCTGCCTGGAGCGGGCCCTCATCGAGCCGCCCGGCCCCGACACGTACGCCAGGGTCCTGTACGAACTCGGCTGCTCCTCCCTGCTCACCGCGCCCGCCGCCACCGTCGGCCACCTGCGCTCGGCGCTCGACCTGCCCGGCCTCGACGACGACCTGCGCATCGACGCGACCTTCCGGCTCACCCAGGCCCTCGCCCACAACAACCAGCTCCAGGAGGCCGCCAGGGCCGCCGCCGTCGAACACGCCCGGACGCCGCCCGGCACCGGCCGACGACGCCTCCAGGGTGCGCACTTCATGTACGAGGGGTTCCAGGCGGCCGAGGCGGACGGACCGGACCGCTCCCGCCGCCTCGCCGAGCTCACCGCCGGCTTCACGGGGGCCGACAACTCCGAGCGGGCCCTCATCACCGTCCGCGGCTTCGACGCGATGATGCGCGGCGAACCCGCCGCCGAGGTCGTACGGCTCTGCGACCTCGCCCTCGTCGACGGCGCACCCGCCCGGGGCCTCAGCTGGACCGACCAGGAGTGGGGCTTCGAGATCCCGTCCCTGACCGGCATCGCGTACGCCTTCGCCGACCGTCCCGACCGGGCCGAGGCCCTCTTCACCGAGGCCGTCCGCGCCTTCGAGATCTCCGGCTGGAGCGGCGCCCACCTCGCCTTCGCCCGCGCCCTCCTGGGCCTGGTCCACCGCCGGCGCGGCAACCTGCCGCTCGCCCAGCACCACCTGGAGGAGGGACTCCGGCTCGCCGACCGCGTCGGCGACGGCCTCCCCGTCCACTGGGACACCGCCTGCCTCCTCGTCGACACCCTCGTCGCCCGGGGCCGTACGGCCGAGGCGCGGACCGTCGCCGACCGGTACTCCTTCGGCCCGCCCTGGCCGGGCGCGATCGTGCTGCCCGACGGCCCCAGCGTCCTCGGCCGGCTGCTGCTCGCCGAAGGCCGCGTCGACGAGGCCGTGTCCACCCTGGAGGGCGCCGCCGAGGCCCTGACCGTACGGGGCCGCCACCACATCGTGTGGGCCCCCTGGCCGCTCGACCTCGCCCGCGCCCTCGCGCCCACCGAACCGGAGCGCGGGGCCCGGATCGCCCGCGAGGCCCACGGCCACGCGGAGCGCCTCGGCACGCACACCGCCCTCGGCGAGGCCCTCCGCTGCCTGGCCCTCTTCGCGGACGACCCGGCCGAGTCCCGCCGCCTCCTGGAGCAGGCGGTCGAGCACCTCGCGGCGTCGCCGTCCCGCTACGAGGAAGCCCGCGCCCGCCTCGACCTCGCCCACGCCACCGGCGACGCGACCGCCCTCGCCGAAGCCGCCGCCCTGGCCGCCACCTGCGGCGTCGACCCCCTGACCTCGGAGGTGTGACAGCCCGTGTGTCCTCACCACCCTCCGGAGTGAGGTAATGTTTTCCCTGCACGGCGACGCGGGAGAAACCCCGCGGAGACGAGCACCGGGACGTGGCGCAGCTTGGTAGCGCACTTGACTGGGGGTCAAGGGGTCGCAGGTTCAAATCCTGTCGTCCCGACTCGAAGGAGTCGCAGATCAGGGGCCGTTTCAGAGCAATCTGAAACGGCCCCTGACTCGTTTCTGGGAACCGGTCCAGCCGGCCTCCGCGCGCGGCGGCAGCACGGTGGTCGCGCCCACGGCGAAACCGAACTCGGCGGGCACGTCACGGGTGAAGCCCGCCGGCGGTCCTCCAGGTGGCAGGCGATCTCCCGTTCGATGAGCAGCACGTGGAGGGGACGACCGCGCAGCGGGTGGGGTCAGGGCTTCGGGACGGTGTTGATGTACTCGGTGCCGGTGCTGTGGAAGTCGTCCACCGTCTTCTGGACGTCCGCCCGGGAGACGGCCTCGTCGGCCTTGTAGTAGACCCAGTCGACCTTCATGTCCCAGACGCGCGGGCCACCGGTGAAGGGGAGGTCGATGAGCCAGTTGCTGAAGTGGATGTCCATCTGCTCGCGCGGGACGTACTTGCCGGAGCTGGTGAAGAGCTCCTTGCCGTCCAGGGAGTAGGTGACCTTTCCGTCCATGGCGGTGATCATCATGGTGTGCCAGCCCCCGAGGCGCCGCTTGAGGGTGTTGTGGACCCGGTCCGGCGGGTCGGCCTTGTACCAGCTGACGTTGTCGAGCTGCGGACCCACCGAACCCCAGCCGCCGTTCGGCAGGTACTCGAAGTCGAGTTCGCTGTAGTTCTCCGAGGAGTCCGAGGGGGAGATCGGGAAGAAGGTCTGGACGACGTGGTCGCCGTCGCGTCCGCTCGTGGGCTGGTCGCTGAGGTGGACCCGGGCGGCGAAGGTTCCCGTGAAGAAGTTCCGGCTCGTGGTCTGCACCTCGACCTGTGTGGTGCCCTGCTCGGTGCCGTCGGTGGAGGAGCGCAGTCGCAGGACCTTGCCCCCCTCGGCCGTCGGGTCGGAGGGGAAGGCGGCGCCGTCGGCGCTCCAGGTGTCCTTGACCCCCGGGCCGCCCCCGCCGGTACGGACCTCCCAGCCGTGCGCGGCGAGGGAAGGGTCGTCGGCGCCGGTGTAGTCGAAGTCGTCGAACAGGGTTCCCGGCGGCCCGGTGGGCGTCGGCGAGGCCTCCTGCGCGGGCCCGGCGGCGTCGGCGCCCCCGCCGGTCGCGGGGTCGGCGGAACACGCGGCGAGTACGCACAGGAGGGCGGGCAGCGTGAGCGCGGTCCACGCTCGGCGACGAGAGGTGCGGCGGGGCTGGCTCACACAGGCTCCTTGGGGCCTAGAGGCGGTGACTGGACACGCCCGTTGCATGCGGATCAATCGCTGATCGCATGAATCGAGCGGTCATCCTAGCGAAGGATTCAAGCCGTCCCACCTCGTGTCCGCGACCCGGCCCCCCAAGGGTCGGGAGACACCCGCCGACATACCGATCCGGTTACGACGCTCGATCGGATCGTGCCAAATGCGTCCATCGCATACCAATCGATTCAGGCCGTGCGCTACGGTCCGCTCTACGCTTCAGCGGTCTCCACACCCTGCACAAAAAGGCCACACACGATGCGCCAAGTCGCCACATCCTCCGGGCGCGGATCGGTACACCCGGCACAACCCGGCATGGCCGAATCGCGTTATGAGGAGCCTGCTCCGGCACCGGTGTTCGTCGACCAGTCGGGTCTGCGCAGCCGTCTGCTGCGGCGTTTCGGCTGGCCGGTCTCCGTGGTCGGCGCGATCCTGGCGGCCGCCATGGGCAGCAGCCTCATCGGCATGCAGTCGGACGCCCCGGCGATGGAGATACCGCCGAAACCCTCGTACTTGCCCGACAGGGGACCCTTGTCGCCCTCCTGACCCCGGAGGGTGCGGTCTGCGACACCCCACCCGAAAGTTCGGCCATCACGCCGAATGTCGTGACATTCCACGACGACCCGCGACCATCGTGCCGCCCGGAGCGACGCCTGCGGGCCGGCCGAGCGTGCCTGATCGTCCGCACCACCCATCTCCAGGAGCGCCCTTGTCCCGCCACCAGCGTCGTCGGCAGTCCCTGCTGAGGCCACGCCGACTGGCTGCGCCGCCGCTGCGCTTCTTCATGCCGCTGTCCCTGCTGGCCTGCCTGCTCGCGCTCCTCGTCCTGCGCGGCCTCGCCACCAACGAGGCGTTCCACGACACCCGGATCGCGACCTCGGTCGACAAGACGACCGTGCCGGAGAACCTGCTCAAGGGCGGCCCGATCATCGACGCGCGCGGCTCCAAGAACGAGCGCCCGGTGAGTTATCGGATCCCCCATCACACCGTGGTCCTGAGCTTCGACGACGGCCCCTCGCCGGAGTGGACCCCGAAGATCCTGGACGTGCTCGCGGCCCACGACATCCGCGCGGACTTCTTCGTGACCGGTGCGATGACCACGCGCCACCCGGAGCTGATCCGGCAGATCGTCGCGGGCGGCCACGAGATCGGCGTGCACACCTTCACCCACCCCGATCTGGCCTACCAGTCCCACACCCGGACCAGCTGGGAGCTGGCGCAGACGCAGCTGGCGCTGGCCGGCGTCGCGGGCGTCCACAGCGCGCTGTTCCGCCCGCCGTACTCCTCCGACGCCTCGGCGCTCGACGACTGGAACTACCCGGTGATCAAGTACGTGGGCTCCCACGGCTACCTCACCGCGTTCATCGACCGCGACACCGACGACTGGAAGCGTCCCGGCGTCGACGAGATCGTCAAGGCGGCGATGCCGCGCAAGCCCGGCGCGGGCGAGCTGATCCTGCTGCACGACGCGGGTGGCGACCGTACCGAGACCATCGCCGCGCTCGAGCAGATCATCGAGAAGCTGCAGGGCGAGGGGTACCGCTTCGCCACCATCTCCGAGGCGCTCGGCGCCACCAACGCCACCGTGCCGGTGCACGGCTACCAGCTGTGGGCCGGCAAGTGTTTCATCTGGGCCAGCCAGGCCGCCGTGCTCACCCTGCCCGTCCTGGTCGGGATGCTCGCCGTCGTCGGCTTCCTCAACTTCGGCCGGTTCGCGCTGATGCTCGTCCTCGCACCGCTCCACGCCCGGCGCTCCCGGCGGCGGGACGCGTGGGGACCGCCCGTCACCGAGCCGGTCACCGTCCTCGTCCCGGCCTACAACGAGCGCGAGTGCATCGCGAACACCCTCAACTCCCTGATCGCCAGTGACCATCCGATCGAAGTGATCGTCATCGACGACGGCTCCACGGACGGCACCGCGGACATCGTCGAGGAGATGAACCTGCCGTTCGTCCGGCTGATCCGCAAGGTCAACGGCGGCAAGTCCAGCGCGCTCAACACCGGCATAGCGGCCGCGTCGCACGACATCATCGTGATGATGGACGGCGACACCGTCTTCGAGCCGTCCACCGTGCGCGAGCTGGTCCAGCCCTTCGGCGACCGGAGGATCGGCGCGGTCGCGGGCAACGCCAAGGTCGGCAACCGCGACAGCCTGATCGGCGCCTGGCAGCACATCGAGTACGTCCTCGGCCACAACCTGGACCGCCGGATGTACGACATGCTCAACGTCATCCCGACCATCCCCGGCGCGGTCGGCGCCTTCCGCAAGGAGGCCCTGCAGCGGGTCGGCGGGATGAGCGACGACACCCTCGCCGAGGACACCGACATCACCATGGCGGTGCTCTGCGACGGCTGGCGGATCGTCTACGCCGAGCGCGCCCGCGCCTGGACCGAGGCCCCCGCCAGCGTCCAGCAGCTCTGGTCCCAGCGGTACCGCTGGAGCTACGGCAGCATGCAGGCGATGTGGAAGCACCGGCGCGCCGTGACCTCCCGGGGCCCGGCCGGGCGCTTCGGCCGGATCGGGCTGCCGCTCGTCGTGCTGTTCGGCGTGGTCGCCCCGCTGCTCGCGCCGCTGGTCGACATGTTCCTGCTGTACGGCGTGCTGTTCGCGGACGCCCCGATCACCCTCGCCAGCTGGGGCGGCTTCATCCTGCTCCAGGCCGTGCTGTCCTGGTACGCCTTCCGGCTCGACGGCGAGAAGCCCCTGCATCTGATCAGCCTGCCGATCCAGCAGCTGGTCTACCGACAGCTGATGTACATCGTCCTGTTGCAGTCCACGATCACGGCGCTGACCGGTGGCCGACTGCGCTGGCAGAAGCTCCGGCGCACCGGCGAGGTCGCCGCACCCGTGGAGGCCTGACCATGACCGTATCCCTCGGGTTCGGGGGCACCCAGGACACCGTGCAGCTGCGCATCCCCGCCGCTCTGCGACGGGAGTCCCAGCCGGAGCCGTCGGCACCGTCCCCGCGCAAGGGCGGCCGGGACCGCTATCTCGACCTGCTGCGCGCGCTGGCGCTGGTGCGCGTGGTGCTCTACCACAACTTCGGCTGGTTCTGGCTGCCCATCGTCTTCCCGTCGATGGGTGTGATGTTCGCGCTGGCCGGGTCGCTGATGGCGCGCTCGCTCAGCCGTCCCGCCCTGGGCGTCATCCGGGGCCGTCTGCGTCGGCTGCTGCCGCCGATGTGGCTGTTCGGCGCGGTCATGCTCATCCTCGAGATCGCCGACGGCTGGGGGCCCGAGGCCGAGGGGCATCCCAACTGGTGGTGGGGCAAGCTGCTGTTCTGGCTCGTGCCGCTGAGCACTCCGCCGTACGCCGAGTCGCTGAACGGTTTCGACCATCTGGTGGGGCAGGGCTGGGCGGTGCAGGTCATCGTCCCGCTCTGGTACCTCCGCGCGTACCTCTGGTACGTCCTGCTCTCACCGTTGATGCTGTGGGCGCTGCGGCGGATGCCGGTGGTGACGCTGTCCGTGCCGCTCGCGCTGGCGATCGTCATGAACACGTTCTTCATCGACCAGGAGTTCGTCTACAGCCGGGTCTGGGAGACCGTCAGCGACTTCGCCACGTTCGGCTCCTGCTGGATCCTCGGCATGGCCCACCAGGAGGGCCTGCTCAAGAAGATCCCGCAGTACGTCGTGCCGTCCGTCGCGCCGCTGGTCATGGTGGCCGGCTGGTGGTACCTGCAGACCCGACCGGTCGATCCGACCGTGCCCACCGACATCGAGAGCTGGCCGATAGCCCAGGCCCTGTGGTCCTTCGGCTTCGTCGCCGTCCTGCTCCACGTCAGTCCCTCCTGGGAACAGTGGCCCAGACCGCTGGAACGCTGGAACGGCCTGGTCAGCCTGCTCAACGCACGCGCTGTCAGCGTCTACCTCTGGCACGAGACCGCGTTGGTCGCCGCCATCCCGCTGATCGACCCCCTCTGGTCCGTCGGCTTCTTCTACGAGCACGGCCAGTGGCTGCTGACCAGCCAGTGGTTCCCGCTGATGGTGGCGATCCCGCTGATCGGACTGCTGGTGCTGACCTTCGGCTGGGTCGAGGACGTGGCCGCGAAGCGCTCTCCGCGGCTCTTCCCCTACCCGCGCCGCGTGCGGGGCAGGCGCCGGGCCGGCGTCTGACACGGGCCGTCCGACCCGCGGACGTGCCGGGACGGCAGTGACCCGCGCCACCGATTCCGGTGCCGCGGGTCACTGGCCAGGGCCTGCTGCCCGATGCTCGGCCGGCGACGCGGATGAGCTTCCGGTTCGCGAACTCGTCGACACCGTAGCGGCCGAGCTCCCGACCGGAGCCGGATGCCTTGACGCCGCCGAACGGCAGTCCGGGCTCCTCGGTGGCCACCACGTCGACGGCCTGCGTTGCCACGACCACCGGGTCCCGACGCGGGACGGCCACTCGACCGGCTCCGGTCTCTGTGCCCTCTTCGCCGACGCGACCGCGTCGGCGAAGAGGGCACAGCGGCGTCACGGTGCCAGGTCGGTCACCGCCCACGTCGCGTCGTGACTGCGGGTCAGACCGCTGCAGGGACGACGGGCTGGGACTGGGTGGCGCAGTGGATGCCGCCGCCCCCGCCGGCGATGTTGTCGATCCTGACCTGGACGATGGTCCGGCCGGGGTACGCGGCCCGCAGGATGTCGTAGGCCACACCGTCGGCGTAGCTGTCGCCGAACTGGGGGACGAGAACCGCGCCGTTCACGGTCTAGTAGTTGGTGTAGCTGGACAGGAAGTCCGTTCCTCTTCCTCGGATGTACCGCCGGTCGGGTCCAGGCAGTTCGGTGATGTCCGGTCGGCGCCCCCGGGCGTCGGTGGCGCTCTGCAGGACCTTCTTGGTCTCGTTGTAGACGGCGACCCACTTGCTGCTGGTGCCGGGGCCGGGCTGGTCGAGGATCACCTTTCCGGGCGCGACGAAACGTGCCAGACAGTCGATGTGGCAGTCCGTGATGTCCTGCCCGGCCAGACCGGGGACCCAGATGACCTTGTCGACGCCGAGGGCCCACTTCATCGACTGCTCCACCTGGTCCTGGGTCATGCCCGGGTTCCGGTTGCTGTTCACCATGGAGCTGACCGTCGCCATCAGGGTGCCCTGACCGTCGGTCTCCAGCGAACCGCCCTCTCCGACGAACGGAGCCTGGATCCTGTTGACCCCGTACCGGCCCAGCAGTGCCGTGGCCGCCACGGCGTCGTTGGCGTAGGGCTGGTAGTAGCTCGTGCCGGTCTTGCCCCATCCGTTGAAGTTGGTGTCGACACCGGCGATGGCGCCAGGCGCGACGACGAACGTGGGGCCGAAGTCACGGATCCAGAGGTCGTCGTTGGCCATCTCGACGACTTCGATGCCGTGGTACGCGCCGGAGCCGCAGACGTACCGGGCATCGGCGGCCTGCGAGGGGCGCGCCAGGACGACGACCGGCTCGAACCGGGAGATGGCGTAGGCCACGCGTGCGATGTCGTTGCGGACGCCGTCGAGCTGTGTGGACCAGACCGACGAAAGCGCCGGCCAGGCCATGAAGGTACGGACGTGAGGGTCGGTCTCCGCGGGGATCCGCAGCGTGGCGCCCGATCCGGCGGTGGCCGCGACGGCGGTCGTGGGCAGTGCGGACCCGAGGGCGGCGAGGCGCGACGCGCGACCGGCCGAGAGTCCAGCGATCCGCCGACTCGCGAGCCTTTTCGACGAGTCGGCCGGGTTCGTGGACCTCGGTCGCGAGGCCTGCCGCAGCCGCCCCCCGGCGTCGAGGATCTCGGCCGAGTACAGCAGGTCCAGTGCCTTGGGCAGGCCGACCAGACGCGGCAGGAACCGGGTGGAGACGGCCTCGGGTGTGATGCCCAGGCGGCCGAGGACGAGGCCGAAGCGAGCGTCGTCGGACATCAGCCGGGCGTCCATCGCCAGGGTCATGGTGGCGCCGATCCCGACGGCGGCACCGTTGATCGCGGCGATCACGGGCTTGCGGCAGGCGTGCACGGCGAGCGTGACCCTGCCGCCGGTGTCCCGGACCCGGCTGATGTCGGGGTCGGACAGGTCACGCATGTCGGCGAGTGCGGGCGTGCGCGACTCGTCGAGCCGAACACGTTGCCCTCGGAGCTGAGGTTCATGCCGGCGCAGAAGGCCTTGCCCGCACCGGTGACGACGACGGCGCGTACGTCGTCGTTCTCGTTGGCCTCGGAGAAGGTCCGCTCGAGTTCCCCGGCCTTGGTCGGAGTGAAGGCGTTGAGGCGGTCGGGCCGGTCGAGGGTGACGGTGAGGATGCCGTCGTCGACGCGGTGGCGGAGGGTGGTCCATGCCATGAGGTCGTGCTGCTGTTCCTGTTCCTCGGCCGGGGCGGTGATCATCCGCGGAGGTCGGCGAGCCTGCCCAAGGGCCTCCACCGGCGGGGCCGGACCGCCCGAGGCGCAATCCGCCGCTTCGCGGCGATGTCGGCGGGTCGAACGGGGTCGTGTCCTCCCGGTTCAGCAGGGCCCGATGCGTCGTCGGCGATCCGGCGAAAACGGTGACACGTTCGCGCTGTGGGAGTTCCAGGGCCGACGCCGAGCGACCCTCACTCCTGGGGGTCAAGGGATGCAGGTTCACATCCTGCCGTCCCGAGACGGTGCTCTCGCGGTTGCTGCTCGCCCTGCAGACGGGGAAAATGGTGATTGAGCTCCGGCTCGTCGCCGGGGCGTGGCCGGTGGAACTGTCCCACCGCGCCGAGAGTCGGTGATCGGGGGCCGGATGCCCAGGATCCCCCGCGGCGTGGCCGACGCGTCTGCCGGACGGGCCGTGGTACGCGACCGCCAGGGCACACTCATCGCACTGGATCTGGAGACCGGCGCGGTGTTGTGGCGTCAGGGACGCGACCTTCGGCCCTGCGCGCTGGTGGCCGGGACCGTGGTGGCTCTGCGCGTCGGTTCCCTCGTCCGTGTCGAGCAGCTCGACACGGACGAAGGAACCGAACGCTGGACGTCGCCCCCTGTCGATCTGCCGGTGTGGGCGCGCCCGGCGCTGCACGACTCGCCCGAGTTCGGCGTGGACACGGACGGGGACCAGGACCCGGTCGTGATCCGGTGGACCGCCCGGGCCCTGTACCGGGGCGGAGCGCCACCAGGTCCCGACGTGGCGGGGAGTCAGCCCCGCACGGCGCACGGCGCCCTGCGGATCGGTGTGGCGAGTCCGTCGATTGAGCCGCAGGCCTGGACGGCGACCGAGGCGGAGGCGGAGGTCCCGCCCCCGCACCCGCCGCTCGCCGCCGACGTCCTGGAATACGGGCAGGTCGGCGACCTCCGGATGGAGCTGACCGTGGGCCCCGGCTCCGGCGGCGAGGACGCCGTCGTACTGCGGGCGGTGGACACCCGTACCGCTTCGGCCGTCTGGGAGGTGGTGCTCGACGAGACGGCCGAGAGCCGTCCCCGCAAACTCAGACCGTAGCCATGCCGAGCATGGATCCCCTCACATCAGAGGCGGCGCATCATGACCATCTCGGACGAACAACTCGCTCAAGCCAAGGACATCAGCGTCGAGCAGGTGCAACTGCTCCGCAGGAGCCGGGGGGCCACGAACGAGACACTCGACGGCCTGCCCGTCACGGCGGTGCGACGGGCACTGCGCCGCCTCGACTACCCCGACCTGCCCCATGCACGCGTACTGTTCCGCCTCGAACAGGAACGCGGCGACGACGGTACGGTGCCGCCGCACGCCCAGGGGGCGGCACGGGCCCGGATGCGCTCCCTGCTGCGGAGCACCGCCCCGGCTCCCGAGACGGCCGGCGTACCGACCGGTCATCTCCGCGGCGCCCGCGCGGACAGGCCGGCGCCGACGGCGGGGATGGCCCTCACCCGCTGGGAGTGGCTCGGCCCCGGGAACATCGGCGGCCGCACCCGAGCGATCGTGGTCGACCCGGACCACCCGAACAAGATGTGGGCCGCGAGCGCCGGCGGCGGCGTGTGGATCACCCGCAACGGCGGCGCGAAGTGGGCGCCCGTGGACGACTTCCTCGGCAACCTCGCCTGCGCGTGCATGGCGATGGACCCCTCGGATCCGTCGACGGTCTACGTGGGCACCGGCGAGGGCTTCTCGAACGTCGACGCCCTCCGCGGCAGCGGCATCTTCCGCACCACCGACGCGACCACGTGGACACCCCTGCCGGCCACGCAGACCGAGGACTTCCGCGCCGTGAACCGGATCGCGGTCTCCGCATCGGGTGCGGTGGTCCTCGCGGCCACCGACACCGGACTGTTCCGCAGCTCCGATCCTGCGCGGGCGACGTGGACCCGGGTCCTGGACATCCCGCCCGGGCAGGTCGTGTTCGACCCGAGCGACGACAAGAAGGCGGTCGCCGGCTCACTCGACGCGGGTGAGGCCTGGTTCAGCGCCGACGGCGGGCTCACCTGGCAGGCCGCGACGCACGGCCCGTGGTCGGGCCGGGTCGAACTCGCCTACGCGGTGAAGGACCCGACGATCGTGTACGCCTCGGTGCAGGCGCAGACCGGCCGCATCTTCCGGTCCACCGACGGCGGCAGGACGTACAAGAGCAGGCAGACCCGGGACCCGAGCGGCCAGGTGGCCGACTACCTGGGCGACCAGGGCTGGTACAGCAACGCGATCTGGGCCGGGGACCCGACGAACGCGGACCTGCTGGTCACCGGTGGCGTCAATCTGTGGCGCAGTACGGACGGAGGCGACCATCTCGCCGAGATCAGCACCTGGTGGGACCCGGCCTCGGCGCACGCCGACCACCACGCCATCGTCTCGCACCCCTCCTACGACGGGACGCACAACAGGACGGTGTTCTTCGGCAACGACGGCGGCGTGTTCAAGGCCGCGGACCTCGCCGTGGTGGGGACGGAGCCGAAGGCGCCGTTCGTCGACGGCTGGACCGAACTGGACAACAACTACGGCGTCACGCAGTTCTTCGGCGGATCCGGCAACACCGTCAGCGGAAAGATCATCGGTGGTGCACAGGACAACGGCACGCTCGTCTTCGACCCCGCGGCGGGGACCGAGGGCTGGGCGGAGTTCCAGGGCGGTGACGGCGGCTGGTGCGCCTGCGACCCGACCGACCCCGACGTCCTCTACGGCGAGTACGTCTTCCTGAACATCCACCGGAACGACGACGGCGGCGCCACCGACGATCCGGACCGGTACATCAGCGGCCAGTTCTGGAACCCCGCGATTCCGGGCTGGGACTGGAAACCGGTGCCGTTCCGGATCCCCGACGCCAAGAACCAGCGGGCACTCTTCATCGCACCGTTCGTCATGGATCCGGGCAACCCGCAGCGGCTCCTCGCCGGCGGCCTCTCGCTGTGGCGGACGAACAACGCGAAGGCGCCGAACACGCCGACCTCGGGCCCCAGCTGGACGTCGATCAAGCCCAGCGCGGGCTCGCCCATCAGCGCCCTCGCCGTCGCCCCGACCGACTCCGACATCGTCTGGGTGGGCCACCGCAACGGCATGCTCTTCCACACCACCAACGGCACGGCGACGACCCCGACCTGGGAGCGCGTCGGAGTGATCGGCCCGAGTCCGCTGGGGCCCCAGCGGTACTGCACGTGCATCACCGCCCACCCGGCGGACGTGAAGAGCGCCTACGTCGCCTTCGGAGGGTTCGAGGCCGGCAACCTGTGGGTGACGAACGACGGGGGCGCGGAGTGGACGGACCTCTCCCCGACGCTGCCCGCCGCCCCCGTACGGGCGCTCGCCGTGCATCCGCGGCGCCATGAGTTCCTGTACTGCGGCACCGAGGTCGGCCTGTTCGCGAGCGAGGACGAGGGGACGACCTGGTCGCCGACGAACGAGGGCCCGGCCAACTGCTCGGTCGACGACCTGTTCTGGATGGACGAGACCCTGGTCTGTGTGACCCACGGCCGCGGCATGTTCCGGATCGACCTCTCTTCGGTCTGACGGTCTCCGATGGTGAAGGTGAGCACGATGATGCGCAACGTACGCCTGCGGGGCCGGATCGAAGCGATCGCGGCCTCCCTCAGTGGACTGTTGTTCCTCCTGACCCTGGTCTGGCCCACCTGGATCGAGGAGGTCTTCGGAGTCGACCCCGACCA
This sequence comes from Streptomyces sp. NPDC002463, assembly GCF_042889835.1. Taxonomy (NCBI): domain Bacteria; kingdom Bacillati; phylum Actinomycetota; class Actinomycetes; order Kitasatosporales; family Streptomycetaceae; genus Streptomyces; species Streptomyces sp. NPDC002463. The sequence goes on along the minus strand of NZ_JBIARL010000009.1, from coordinate 37,004 downwards.
GCACAGCGGGGCCCTGGAATGGGTGATCGTCGGGGTCGCCCTCTGCGCCACGATCACGTTCTCGCTGCTCGCGCGCGCCGAGTTCCGCAGGGCACGCGCCGTGCGGACCTGAGACGGGCCGCATGCCGGTGGAGCCGAGCCAGGGCCTGTGACAGCAGGCCCTGGCCCTCCGGCTCCGTCGGTCGTACGGAGACGGGTCAGGCGAAGCGTACGGGCAGCCGGTCGAGGCAGATGTGCCGGCCGTTCTCGAAGTAGCGGGTCGGGTTCTCGGTGAGGGTGAACTCCGGGTGCCGGAGGAGTTCGTGCAGCACCTGGGCGAACTCCGCCCGGGCGAGGTGGGCGCCGAGGCAGAAGTGGATGCCGTGGCCGAAGGTGAGATGCCGGTTGATGCCGCGGTCCAGACGGAAGGCGTCCGGGTCGGGGAAGACCTCCGGGTCGCGGTTGGCCGCACCGGTCAGCAGCACCACCCTGGCGCCGGCCGGGATCTCCGTGCCGCTCACGACGACCGGCCGGGTGGTGACGCGGGTGCCGTGGTCGACGGGCGTCCACAGCCGCAGCGCCTCCTCCACGGCGGCCGGGACCAGGCCGGGGTCCCGTCTGAGCGCCGACTGGAGTTCGGGCTGCCGGCCGAGCTGCCACAGCAGGTGCGCCAGGGTGTTCATCGAGGTCTCGTGGCCGGCGATCGCGTACGCGACGAGCATCACGTGCAGCTCCTCGCGTGTGGCGGGCCGCCCGTCGAACGGCAGGCGTACGAGGGTGCTGAGGTAGTCGTCGCCGGGCTGTTCCCGGGCCCGGCGGATCTCGCCGTCGAACAGCGCGGCGAACGCCGGCCAGAAGCCTCCGGGCCCGTCGTCCTTGGGCATGCGTGCCCAGGTGTTGCTCGTGAGCTCCCGGATGCTGTGCTGGGCGTGCTCGGTGAAGCCGACGGCGAGCCCCACCACGGCCAGCGGCAGCGGCACGGCCAGCTCGGCGACCAGGTCTCCGTGGCCGCGTTCGGCGATCGGGGTGACGTGCGCGCGGATCAGGTCCGCCAGCGCACCGTGCAGTTCGCGGACGCGGGACAGCTGGAACGGCGGCTTCATCGCGGCACGGAATCGGTTCTGCTCGGGCGGGTCGTACTCCAGCGGCGCGAAGCGGGGCGTGCCGGCGGCGCGGGGGAAGAAGACGCCGGACGCGGAGCTGAAGGTCTCGTGGTCGGCCAGCGCGGCCCGTACGTCCCGGTAACGGGAGACGATCCAGGTGCCGCCATGGGCGTGGGAGTGGGCGACCGGTGTGGCGGTGCGGATCGCCCGGTGCACGTCCACGGCGAGGTCGGGGGTCAGATGCGGGTCGTGGGCGTCGAAGTCGGCGGTGAGGCGGGCCAGGTGGGGGCAGCCGGGGCCGGGGAAGGAGGAGGCGTCGTGGGTGGCCGGTGCGGTCTGTGTCATCGTCGCCCTCCGGACGCCGCGGTGGGGTCGTGGGACTCGTCGGTGATCCAGCGGACCATGCGGCGCAGCGGTTCGGTCGCGTCCTGGGGAAGGTCGGGGCGGTAGTCGGTCGCCCGGCCGAGAGGCACCAGGCGTTGCACGCCGTGGAAGGGCGCCAGATCGCGCAACTGCTCCTTGAGGACGTCCGGGTAGACCCCGAGGGTCTGCGTGGAGGCGTCCATCCCGGAGAGCGCCTGCCCGGTGTCGTCCACCGGGATCACGTTGGCGACACGCCCGGACAGCGCGGTGTGGAAGGAGACGGGGTCCGGAGTACGGGAGAGGACCACGGCCCCTTCGTCGGCCCTGCCGCCGATCACCCGGTACCAGTCGCCGCCGGTCGCGCGCAGGGCACGCAGATGCTCGCGCAGGGCGGGGTCGAAGTGCCGGGCCGGAGTGCTGCGGTGGGCGGGCAGCGCCTGGATCTCGGCGTGCAGCAGTTCCGCCCACTCCTCGGCCCGCCGCAGTCCCCCCGCGTCGGTTCCGGTCACCACGTGCACGACGCGGGCGTTGAAGCAGGCCAGTTGGTTCAGCTCGCCGACGTCGGCGGCGGCCAGCTTCGCACTGTGGGCCATGGCGGCGGCGTCGGTGAAGCCCTCCGGGCCGATCACCGTGCCGCTGGCCTTGGGGTCGAGGGCGACGATCTCGAGACCGGGACGGACGTAGCGGGTGATGTGCCGCATCGCGGCCATGCCGCCCCAGGCGATGATCTTGTCCAGGTTGCGCGGCTGGTAGAGCGTCTGCTCGACCGTCTCGTCACCGCCCTTCCAATAGGCCACCGCCAGGTGCCGGGTCAGCGGGTGGTCCGGTGCCGCATCGGCCAGCGTGCGGGCGATCGCGACCGCCGTGAGGGGGTCGTTGGACGGTGTCTTGACGATCGCGTCGGAGCGGGTGAGCGCGTTCCGGATGACGGTGAGCGCGGCGATCATCGGGTGGTTGCCCGCGATGACGTGCACCGTCCGCGCCCCGACGGCGCGGACCGCTGCGCCGCGTCCGTCGCGGCCGGGCACGGGGACCCAGCCGTCGAGGAACCGCGTGCCGACGGTGTGCTCCGCCACGTCGTGCAGCGCCTCGCGGGTGAACAGCGCCGGCAGGCCCTCGTACGCGGCGCGCAGCACCGGTTCGGTCATGTCGGACCAGGCGGCCGCGGTGCGCAGCGCCTCGCGCAGCAGCGGATTGGCCTCCAGCGTCAGGAGGGGGCCGAGCGCCGTGAGCAGGTCGATGATCTCGGCGGTGCTCAGGCCGTGCAGCTCCCGCAGGGCGCTCGGGTCACGCAGCGGCAGACGGGGCAGGAGAGCGGCCGGGTCGGGGGCGTGGAAGGCGGGGCGACCGGGACGGCCTCCGAAGGGGACGAGCCGGTCGGTCACGGTTGTTCCCCGCACGTACGCCGGCACGGTCAGGGAACCGGCGGCGGTGTCGGGCGGAAGCGTGGGCGCGGTCATGGGGTGATTCCTTGGGGTCGACAGGGTCACAGGGCGGCGTCGGCGAGGTATTCGAGGGCGTCGTCCAGCGCCTCCGGAGTGGCCGCGCACGTGATCTTGTCGTCGTCCTCGAACCGGGAGATGCCGGGCTCCACCCGCGGTGTGGTGCGGCCGCAGGAGCAGGGGTCGTAGGACACCGCGACACGGTCGCCGGTGACGAAACCGCCCCAGTACACGTCCGCCGTGAGGTCGAAGAAGGCCGCCCTGCCGCGCACGGTGCCCTGCCGGGGGAGAGGGCGGCCGGTGTCCGGGTCGAGCACGTAGGGAACGATCCACGGTTCGACGTGGTAGGCGCCCGCCGGGCAGACCAGACTCAGCATGATCAGTTCCACCATGGCGTAGACCAGCCGTACGGACGGCACGCCGGCGAACCCGGCCACCTGGGCCGCCCAGTCGTCCGGCAGCACCGAGCCCTTGGTGCCCCCGCCGGGCATCAGGACGGAATCGGGGGCGAAGACGCCGTCGAGCCCCTGGTCCAGGCCCGCGCGGGCCCACTCGTAGTAGGTCTCCCACAGGCTGAGCGACACGACGCGTTCGCCGCGCAGCCGTTCGGCGAGGTCGGCGGTGAAGCGGCGCATGGCCTCGGGCGCCGAGCGGCGGCCGGCCAGGTAGCGGTCGCGCTGCTCCCGCAGTGCCGCCGGGATCTCCACCTGACCCGGCCGCCCGCCGGCCGCCTTGACCCGGGCGGCGAGCAGCATCAGGTCGGCGCTGAGGTGGCCGGGGTCGAGGGTGTGGAAGTGGTCGGGGCTGTGGCGGGAGAGCTGCTCGAACATCGCCGTGGCGTGCCGGGCGATGCCGCTGCGCCCGCTGCGGTACGAGGGCCAGACGACGTGCACCGGTTCGTCCGCCGGGGTGCCCGCCGGCACGGTGTCGTGCCGCACGATCTCGTACAGCAGGCTGTACTGCTCCGCCGTGTGCGGCACGAAGGACATGGTGCCCGAGGTGCCCGAGGAATGGGCCAGGCGCAGCCGGGTGTGGTCGTCGATCAGGGTCAGCCAGGCGTCGACGCTGTCGCAGCCGGCGGTGTCGAGGCCGCCGAGGTCGACGGTGGTGAGCCGGGAGATCCAGCGGGTGAGCTGGTCGAACCGGCCCTGGGACAGCAGCGACGGAGGGTAGGACTTGTAGACGGTGTGGGGCAGGAGGAGCTGGGCCGCGTCGTCGAGCGCGCCGATGCCGTCCAGGTTCTGCTCGCGGGCGAGCGCGCCGACCACCGGCAGCCGGTCCACGAGTTCGGTGAAGCGCATGCGCAGCGCGGCGAGTTGGAGCGCGGCCAGGTCGGGTGCCGGCAGCCGGTGCATGGACGCGCGGTCACCGCCGAACCAGCGCAGCGGATCGTCGGCGAACTGCCGCACCTCGTGGTCGGGTCGGCGAGGAGACGGGGGGCGTACGGGGGTGGTGGTCATCGGTGGATCACTCCTTTATGCGAGCGGGGTCGTGGCGGTCGGCTCGGCCTGCTCCGCCGGTTCCGCGAGTTCCGTCAGGTACGTCGCGATGTCGGCGGCGGCGGGGCGGCTCCACAACAGCGTGGGCGGCAACGGGACCGCGAGACGGCGTTCGAGGTCGGTGCGGAAGGCGACGGTGCGCAGGGAGTCCAGACCCAGATCGGACAGGGCGTGGTGGGCTGCGATGCCGGCGGGCTCGCCGCCCAGGACGCGGGCGGCCGCACCGCGGACTTCCCGGAGCAGGACGTCGTACCGGCGCTGGGCGGGCAGCTTCCGCCACACCGGGTCGGGGGCGGTTTCACGTGCACGGCCCGCCGTGGGTGCGGTCCGTGCCCGCAGCTCGCGCAGGAGAGGTGGCGCCACCGGCGGGTTCGGGTCCTCACCGGGGCCCGGATCGGTCAGGCGGAACACGGCCAGCTCGCCGTGCCGGCCGGCATCGGCGCCGCCCCACGCCTCCAGGGCCTCCTCGGCGTCGAGGGCGTCCGTGCCCCGGGCCCGTAGCTCGGCGGTCACGGTGTCGGCCCCGGCGGCCATGCCGAGCCCGCGCCAACTCGTCCACGCCAGCGACAGCGTGTCGCGGTGCCCGCCGGCCCGGCGGTGCCTGGCGAGCCCGTCGAGGAAGGCGTTGGCCGCGGCGTACGGGCCCTGGCCCGGCAGGTGCAGCAGTTGGCCGGCGGACGAGTACAGGACGAAGAAGTCCACGCTGCCCGGCGGGAAGAGGCCGTGCAGGGCGAGTGCGCCGCTCGTCTTGGCGCGCAGCACGTGCTCCCACACGGGCGCGTCTGCGTCCGGCAGGAAGCCGCCGGCGGTGACGCCCGCCGCGTGCACGACCCCGCGGACCGGTGGCAGTCCGAGCGCGTCGGGGTCCAGAGCCCGGCGCAGGGCCTCCTCGTCGCACACGTCGGCGGCCACCACCCGTACCGTGACGCCCGCGTGCTCCAACGACCGTACGGCGGCGACGCGTTCGGCCTCCGCTCCCGGCGGCAGATCGTCCCAGTCCCGGCGCGCGGGCAGTCCCGTACGGCCGAGGAGGACCAACCGGCGTGCGCCACGCCCCGCGAGCCAGGCGGCGGTGCGCAGGCCGAGCGCGCCGAGCCCGCCGGTGACGAGGTAGGTCCCGTCCGGACGGCACCGCGGCCCTCCGTCCTGGACGGGCGGGGCCGGTACCAGGCGGCCGGCCCAGGCGGTGCCCGCCTCGACGGAGACGACGTCCTCGGCGCCGGTCCGGCCCAGCAGCCCGGTGAGCGCCGCCAGATCGTCCGGGCCGGGCGTGGCGGGCAGGTCGATCACTCCGCGGTACAGGTGGGGGAGCTCGCCGGCCAGCGCGCGGCCCAGGCCCCACAGGGCGCCCTGCGCCACCGCGCGTACGTCGTCGGCCGTCCCCGCGCCGCGGGTCACGACCCACAGGGCCGCCGGGGCGCTGTTCGCGGCGAGCGCCGTGGCGGTGCGTGCCAGGAGCCGGACGTGCTCGAGGGCGGCCCGGTCGGGGCCGAGGCCGCCGTCGTCGTGCGGCGGGGCGACCAGGACCACGTCGCCGGGTGCGGTGCGCAGTCCGTCGGGACCGTGCAGGTGCTCGGCGCCCAGGGCCCGGGCGAAGCCGGGTTCGGACCCGACCACCACGACGCGCCGCGGGGGCCGGGCGTCCGGCTGGGGCGGCAGGGGGCGGCGGGCGGTGACGAACACGGTGCCGCCGGTCGTGGCGGGGTCGGGCGCCGGGGAGGCGTAGCGCAGCCCGCGCATGCGGATGCGGGTCCGCCCTTCGGGGCCCACGAGGTCGAGGTCCACGGTGTCGTCCGTGCCGGACCGCAGCCGGATCACGAGCACGGCCTCCTCGGGCGCCTCGCCGGAGTCCGCCAGGCACAGCGTCGCCAGCGCGGCCGGCATCCGCAGACGCGGCGCACCGGGCAGACACACCGAGGCGGTGGAGAAGGCCGCGTCCAGGAGCGCGGCCCAGGTGCGGGGCCGTCCGGTCGGCGCGGTGACGATGGCGTACGCCGATTCCTCCGTGCGCACCAGTTCCTTGACCGTCCAGACGAACCCCATGGACGGCACGTCCAGCTCCGCGAGCCGGTCGGTCACCAGGGACGGATCCTCCACGACCGCCTCGGGGCCGGGGCCGGTGAGCGGCGGCAGCGCGTCATGGGCGCACGGGGTGGTGCGGGCGGTGGTGTGGGTGAGCCAGGCGCCGGTCTCGGCACCGTTCTCGCGTGTCTCTCGTGCGGCGAGGCGCGAGGACAGCCGCAGGGCGTCGGACTGCAGCGCGACCTGGACGTCACGGGGGACTCCCGCGGCGACCGGGACGGCGAGACGGACCCGGGTCAGACAGCCCGCCTCCGCGCCTCCGCCGGCCAGTGCGGTGGCGCGCGCGAGGGTGTGCACCAGGACGGCGGCCGGCACCACCTCGGTTCCCGCCACGGGATGGTCGCCCGGGTAGGGGCGGCCCGCCATGTCCAGACGGGTCTGCCACAGGTGCAGCGGGTCGGGCCCGGGCCCGGTGGTGTGCTCGCCGAGCAGGGTGTGACCGGCCGGGTCGTGACCGGCACCGGACGAGCCGCCCGTCTCGGAGGGCGCCGCCCAGTGCCGTGTCTGCTGCCAGGCGGTGGCCGGCAGGTCGGTGAGGCCGCCTTCCCCGTGGTGCGCCGTCCAGTCGAGCTCGACGCCCGCGCCGTACAGCGCCGCCGCGTTGGCGAGGAGCGTGGCCCGCTCACGGCTGTCGCGGCGCAGGGTGTGCGCGACGACCGGACCCGGGCGACCCGGGGTGCGCGCGCCCGACAGGGTCTCGGCGACCGAGTGCGCGACCACCGGGTGGGTGGACACCTCGACGAAGGCGTGGTGCCCGTCCTGCCACGCCGCTTCCACAGCGGCCCGCAGTCGCACGGGAGCGCGCAGGTTGGTGGCCCAGTAGGCGCCGTCGCGGGGAGCGTCGTCGCGCGGTCGCGCGAGCGCGGTGGTGTACAGCGGCAGCCGTGGCGGACGGATGGTCAGGTTCGCGCAGGCGGTTTCGAGCGGCGCGGTCAGTGGGTCGAGCAGGGGGGTGTGGAAGGCCGTGTCGCTGGCCACCGGCCGGGTGGACGTCCCCTGCCCGGCCCAGGCGGCGGTCAGCCGGGCCAGCGCGTCCGCCCGGCCCGACAGCACGCAGCTGGTGGGCGAGGCGTCGATCGCCGCCCACACGTCCGTCACCCCCTCGGTCGCGAGGCGCCGCTCGGCGTCCTGGAAGGACAGGGGTACGAGGGCCATGGCGCCGTCTCCCGCGGCCCGCTGTACGAGGGCGGCGCGTCGGCACGCCAGCCGGGCGGCGTCCGCCTCGTCCAGCACTCCCGCGACGGCCGCGGCGGCGATCTCGCCGACGGAGTGTCCGATCACCGCCGCCGGCCGGAACCCGTAGGAGTGCCACACGGCCGCGAGGCCGAGCTGCACCGCGACGGTGAGGGCCTGAACGCGCCCCGTGTCGCCGAGGTCGGCCGCGTCGAGTGCCTCCCGCGGTGAGAACCCGGCCTCGGTACGGAAGACGTCGTCGAGCCGGTCCAGTACGGCGGCGAAGGCGGGTTCTTCCGCGAGCAGGGTCCGTCCCATGCCGGGCCATTGCGCGCCGTGCCCGGAGAAGACCCAGACCGCGTCCCCGAGCGGTCGGACAGCGGGCAGCTCCTGCTCGTCCTTGCGGGCCAGGTCGCGCAAGGAGACGGACAGTTCGTCGAAGGTGTCGGCGGTCACGGCGGCCCGGTGCGCGAGGGGCGAGCGGTGCACGGCGAGCGTACGGCCGACATCCGCCAGGGCGAGCTCCGGGTGGGCGGCCGCGTGTCCGGCCAGCCGTTCGGCGTTGGCGCGCAGGTGGCCCGCCGACGCGCCGGAGAGCGGGAACAGGCCGCGGGCGGGCCGGTCGGCCGCCCGACCGGACGGGGCGGGAGGCTGTTCCAGGATCAGGTGGGCGAGGGTGCCGCCGTAGCCGTAGCTGGACACGCCGGCCAGTCGCCGGGGACCTCGGGTCGGCCAGGGGCGTTCCTCGGTGACCAGACGCAGCCCCGCGTCGGCCCACGGAATCGCCGGGCTCGGGCCGGCGACGCCGGGTGTCGCCGGCAGTCGCCCGTGGCCCAGGGCCAGGACGCAGGTGAGCAGGCCGGCGGCGCCGGAGGCCGCCTCCAGGTGGCCGATGAGCCCCTTCACCGACCCGATGAGGAGTGGATCGTCGGCCTCGCGCACCACGCCGTAGGCCGCGGCCAGCGCTTCGGCCTCCACCGGGTCGCCCGCGCGGGTACCGGTGCCGTGCGCCTCGACGTAGTCGAGGTCGCCGGGCGCGATCCCGGCCGCCCGGCACGCGGCCCGCAGAACCGCCTCCTGAGCGCGGGCGCTCGGAGCCATGATGCCGGGAGTACGGCCGTCCTGGCCGACGGCGCTGCCGCGGATCACGGCGAGCACGCGGTCGCCGTCGCGGCGGGCGTCGGAGAGCGTCTTGAGCACGGCGACGACGCATCCCTCACCGCGCCCGTACCCGTCCGCCGCCGCGTCGAAGGGCTTGCTGCGACCGTCGGGGGAGGTCGCTCCGGCCCGGGCCAGGGTGACGGCGAGGCCGGGGCCGGCCATCAGCATCACGCCTCCGGCCAGCGCGATCCGGCACTCGCGGGCGCGCAGCGCCTGGCAGGCGGTGTGCACGGCCACGAGGGAGGAGGAGCAGGCGGTGTCGATGACGGCACTCGGGCCGCGCAGGTCCAGTGCGTGCGAGATGCGGTTGGCCGCGCCGCACGGCGACGCGCCGATCCCGCTCCACGCCTGGATGCCGGGCAGGTCCTCGAGGACCCGGCGTCCGTAGTCGTCGGCCCCGATGCCCACGTAGACGCCGGTGTCCGACCCCGCCAGGCCGCGGGCCGGGACCCCCGCGTGCTCCAGCGCCTCCCAGGCCACCTCCAGGGCCATGCGGTGCTGCGGGTCCATCATCGCGGCCTCGTCGGCCGGGATGCCGAAGAAGCCCGCGTCGAAGCCGGCTATGTCGTCCCGGTACGCGCCGCGGGAGGGCGTGCCGGCCAGGACGCGTCGGGCGGCGGCGCCGCCCCGTGCGACCGCCTCGGCCCACCGGTCGGCGGGTAGGTCCCCCACGACGGGTTCACCGTTCGACAGCCGCTCCCACAACTGTTCCGGGGAGTCGATGCCGCCCGGAAGGCGGCAAGCGATGCCGATCACCGCGATGGGTTCACGTTCGGGGCTTGCCGGGATACTGGGCATGCGGCGGGACTCTCCTCGGGTGGTGTGGACGGCCTGCTTCGGTGCCCCGTGCGGCTCGGGGCATGCGGCGGACTGGCCGGCCGCACCGAGGGTGGTGCGACCGGCCAGTGATCGGACGGGGGGCGTCAGAGCTTGACGCGCGTGCCGTCCCAGATCTCCTTCTGCCAGATGTCACCGAACAGCCAGTTGCCCGGGGCGTCCGGGTCCGGGCTGGTGTAGTACTCCTTCCAGGCGACCAGCAGCTCGTCGACGGAGAGGCTTCCGTCACCGTTGCGGTCGAGCTTCGCGAAGGCGATGCGGCTGTTCTCCTCGGAGGTGCCGAACGCCTTCTGGAAGTTGGCGAACTCCGGGGCGTCCACGCTGCCGTCGTCGTCCTGGTCGCAGATCGCCCACAGCGCCTCGGCCAGCGGCCGGAAGCCCGCGGTGAAGCCCGCCTCGTCCTCGGCGAAGGCGCGGCGCAGCCCCGTCCGCCACTCCTCCGGAGTGACCTGGCCGTCCTTGTTCAGGTCGGTGGCGGCGCTGACGTGCTGCCAGAACAGCCCGAACGCCTTGAAGAGATCCTGCGCCTTGTCGGAGCCGAACGGCTCGCCGATGTACGCCACGATCCGGGCCGCCAGGGCCAGGGCGTCGGCACTTTCGAGGACACCGTCGCCGTTCTGGTCGCCGTGTCCGAAGCACACGTCGAGCTTGCGGTCGAGCAGCTGGTCAACCTCGTGCGGACTCATTTGTGGACCTTCCTGTGTCGAGGCGCAGGGAATTCCGGGCCGGAAAGCGGACCCGGACGCGCCCTTAAGAAAATAGGCGACACGGAAGAGGCGGAAAGCAATTAAAGGAGAGCGCCCCCTGTTTTGGCTTTAACGCATGCCTGACCAGTGCATCCGTTCCTCGCAGTGGGCGGAGTGGATCATCGACCGGTCGCTGCGCACGCCCAGGAGGTCACGAGTGATCAAGGAGAAAGGGAAGCGGTCGGGAAACCCGCTGGGGCCGTCGTTTTCCAGTCTTTTCGCCGCCACGCCTTCACCGTGACACCCCTGTATTCATGTATGAAGGTGTGACAAATGATGAGGGTGGGGCAGGACGGCTTTTCCGCGGGTGGGCCATGCCATGTCGTCGACGGCGAGGAACGGCTCGCCGGCCACGGTCGCGGGGGTCGCCCCGGTCAGTGCCCGGACGTCCCGGTGCAGGTGGGACTGGTCGGCGTAGCCGGTGTCGGCCGCGACGTGGGCCGCGCCTTCGCCCGCGACCAGGCGATGAGCGGCGTGATCGAAGCGGACGAGTTTCGCGGCGCGCTTGGGCGGCAGGCCGAGTTGCGAGCGGAACCGCGACCACAGCCGCTTCCGGCTCCACCCGACCTCGTCCGCGAGTCCGTCGATCCGGGTCAGGCCGTGGCCGGCGACGATCCGGTGCCAGGCCCAGGCCACCTCCGCGTCCACCGGCGGTCCCGCCTCGTGCCGACGGGCGAGCAGCAGGTCCGTCAGCGCGAAGCGCTCCTGCCACGAGGAGACGTCCGCGAGTCGTTCGCGGATCCGTGACGCCTCCCGGCCCCACAGGTCGTCCAGCGGCACGACGGCGCCGTCGAGGCCGGCGGGAGAGACGCCCAGTACCGCGCGGGCGATCACCGGGGACAGTCGCACCTGCACGCACTCGACGTCCACTCCCCGCGCCCGGACCGCGCCACCGGTGCCGAGTCCCGGCCCGGCGACGAGACTTCCCCGCTGCTGCCCCGTCGCACAGTCGAGGACGGGTGTCCCGTCGCCGAACTCCAGGAGCAGCGTCACGGCCGGGTGCGGGACGATCCGGAGCGCGTCCAGGTCGGGGACGCGGAACCCGGCCATGGTGACACCGGCCACCGGGCTGGGCCGCCGCGGGCACTCGACGCCCCATGTGGCGGCACCGTGCGCGAACGTCTGCATCGTTCCATGATGCTCCGCGAGCCGGCCGGGGGGAACATTCGTCCAATACGCCGGAGCGTGCCGGCGCGGACGATCGGCACATGACAGCTTCCGACGGCGGTCCGTGGGTGGACAACGGCGCCGAAACCACCGAGAGTTCGCTTCTGCCGCTGGACGACGGCGACATCCACGTGTGCCAGGACGGCCCCCGCGACGCACCCGCGCTCCTGCTCCTCCACGGTTCCGCGTCCTCGACGCGCTCATGGGACCCGATGGTTCCCCTGCTGACCGGCTCTCACCGTGTCATCCGGATCGACCTGCTCGGACACGGGCGATCGGCCGAACCGGACGACCGCAGCTACGCCGTCCCGGACCAGGCGGGCCGGGTCGGTGCGGTGCTGGAGCGGCTCGGCGTCGAACGTGCCGTGGTCGTCGGCCATTCCAGCGGCGGCGTCGTCGCCACGGCCCTCGCCGAACACCGGCCCGACCTGGTGACCGCGCTCGCGCTCGTCAACACCGGCCCCGGCCTCGGCGCCTTCATCGCACCGGAGCCCGCCGCGACCGGCTCCCCGCAGTGGCCGCCGAGCGACGAGCAGCTCCGCCACTTCGCGAGCACCGCGGTCAGCCGCGAGGGGTACCGGATCCCGGAGGAACTCCTGGACGACGTACGCGAGATGACCCTTCACACGTTCACCGCGACGATGCAGGCCACGCGCTCCTACCTGGAGCAGCGGGCGCTGCCGGACCGGCTGACGACCCTGGGCAAGCCGCTCCTCGTGCTCTTCGGCGAGGACGACCGCCGATGGAGGTCCTCGTCCGCCGCCGACTACCGCGCCGTTCCCGGCGCGGAGGTCGAGTTGCTGCCCGGCCTCGGGCACTCGCCCCTGATCGAGGACCCGCAGCGCACCGCCACCCCGCTGCTGGCCTTCACCGCGCTCCACGCCGTACGGGTGGACTGAACGAAAGGAGGGGTCCCATGCGGATCCTCGTCTCCGGTGCCGGCGTCGCCGGACCGGTGCTGGCCTACTGGCTCACCCGGCACGGCTTCTCCGTCACCGTCGTCGAGTGCGCACCGGCCCTGCGCAGGACCGGCGGCCACGCGGTCGACCTCTTCCGGCCCGCGATGGGCATCTCCGAGAAGATGGGCGTGCTCCCGCGCATCGAGGAGCGGGCCACCGGCACGACCCGGATGACCGTCCACCCGGAGGGCTCACGGCGTCCCGTCCGGGCGGACCTCTCCAAGATCTTCGGCGCCGCCTCCGACCGGCACGTCGAGATCATGCGCGACGACCTGAGCGAGATCTACCGCGACGTCACACGCGACGACGTCGAGTACGTCTTCGGCGACTCGGTCACCGCGATCTCGCCTGCCGGCGAGGTGCGGTTCGAACAGGCCTCCCCGCGCCGCTTCGACCTGGTCGTCGGCGCGGACGGCCTGCACTCCACCGTGCGCCGCCTCGTCTTCGGCGAGGAGTCGCGCCACCACGCCTTCATCGGGGCCTACTTCGGGGTGCTGACCCTGCCCGACGCCTCGGTCCTCGACGGCGAACTCCTCATGCACGTCGGCGTCGGCCGCACCGTCGGCATGTACGGCGCGCGTCACCTCGGCGACGCGCGGGCCTTGTTCCTGTTCCGGAGCGAGCGCGAACTCGACTGCGACCACCGCGACGTCCCCCGGCAGAAGGAGCTGTTGCGCGGCGCTTTCGCGGGCATGCACGCCGATGTGGACCGCTGGCTGGACGAACTCGACCGCACCCCGGCGTTCTACTTCGACTCGATCACCCAGCTGCGCATGGACACATGGTCGCGGGGAAGGGTGACGCTCGTCGGCGACGCCGGCTACAGCCCCGGTCCCGCCGTCGGCGGCAGCACCAGCCTGGCCGTCGTCGGCGCGTACGTCCTCGCGGGGGAGCTCGCGCGGGCGGGTGGCGACCACGAACGTGCCTTCCCCGCCTACGAGCGCGCGATGGCGGAGCACGTACGAGGCAGCCGCGAGGCCGCGCTGAGCGCGGCGAAGACCCTGATCCCCACGTCCCGTCTCGGCGTACGAGGACTGGCCCAGGGCGCCCGCCTGATCTCCGCCCTGCCCGCGGGCCCCGGCCGCGCCCTTTTCCGTCTCGCCACGAGGAGCACACGCCACCACGACTCCGTGACGGTCGACGACTACTCGCCGTCGTCCGTCGCACCGGCGCGGTGAATGTTCACGTCTGTCAGGACATGGCACCGTGATCGCACTCTTCGGTCCTGTTGACCCTGCTGTTCCTGTGGGTCCTCGTCTCGCACCGGTTGTCGCGGTGGAGCATCACCGCCCCGATCGCCTTCGCCGCGGCCGGCATCCTGCTCAGCGGCGGAGATCACCCGGTCGTCCCCCTCGACGCGGACACCCACACCTTCCAGCGGGCCTTCGAGCTCGTCCTCGCGGTCATGCTGTTCACGGACGCCACCGAGGCCCGCGAGTACGCGCGGCTGCGCGAGCCCGTGGGTCAGGTGCGGCTGCTCGGGCTCGCCCTGCCGGGGTCCCTCGTCCTCGCCGTGCTGTTCGGCGCCCTCGTCTTCCCCGGCACGGGCTGGTGGCTGCTCGCCGTCATCGCCCTCGTCGTCATGCCCATGGACCTCGCCCCCGTCCTGATGCTCCTGCGCGACGAGCGGCTCCCCCTGCGGGTGCGTGCGGCGCTCAACATCGAGGGCGGCTTCAACGACGGGCTCATCTCGCCGCTCTTCGTGTTCTGCCTCGCCCACGTCGTCTCCGAGGGCGACGCCTTCGGACACCTCGTCACGAACGCCCTCAAGGGCGCGGTGTGCGCGACGATCGTCGGCTCGGTCCTCGGATTCCTCGCCTCCGAGGCGGTGCGGTGGGCGCTGAGGTCCGGCTGGGCCGAGCCCGCGAGCCTGCGTCTGGCCGGGCTCGCCCTGCCCTTCCCGGCCTACTCGGCCTCCGTCCTCGTCGACGGCGACGGCTTCGTCGCGGCGTTCGTCGCCGGCCTCTGGTACGCGCACGTCGCGTCCGAACTCAGCGAGGACTCCCTCGGCCTGGTGAACGACGTCAGCCATCTGCCGGCCCTGGCCGCCTGGTACGCCTTCGGGGCGGTGGCGACGCAGGCGTTCACCGGCGGCCACGTCCTCCGGTACTTCGCCTACGCGCTGCTCGTCCTCGTCGTGGCCCGCTCCGTGCCCGTGATCGCCTCGCTCTCGGGGACGGCGTTCAGCCGCCCCGAGCGCATCGCGATCGGCTGGCTCGGCCCGCGCGGCGTCACGTCGATCGTCTTCTCGGTCCTCGCCTTCGCCCGCTGGTCCGCCCGGCACCCGCAGCCCGAGGAGGCCGATCCGGTGAGGTGAGTGCGGGTCAGGCGACGGGCGCGGTGGACCGGTCGTCGTCGGCGGCGGACGGATGGACCGTCTCGGCGGGCGGGTCGGCGGTGCGCCGCACCCACACCCAGTACAGGGCCGCGGTGACCGCGAGGCCGACGATCCACGAGATGTCGGCGCCGTCGAGCTTCTTCGTGATCGCGCCGGTGTACAGCTTCGTGGCCAGGAACGGGATCTGGACGGCGACACCCACGACGTAACAGGTCAGTGCGGTCACGTTCCAGCGCCCGTAGCGGCCGGCAGGGTCGTACAGGGCGGGGATGTCGACGCGTTCGCGGGAGACCAGGTAGTAGTCGACCAGGTTGATCGCGCTCCACGGGGTGAACACCATCAGGATCAGGAGCACGAAGTTCTTGAAGTTGTTCAGGAAGTCGGCGCTGGCGGCGAGCGCGATGCCGATCGACACGGCGGTGAAGCCGACGATGTAGGCGGCGCGGGCCGCGGTCGAGATGCGTGAGCGGCCGTCGAAGGCGGTGACGGTCGTCAGGATCGACATGAAACCGCCGTACGCGTTGAGGCAGTTGACGGTCAGCTTGCCGACCACGATCACCAGGTAGACGAGGAGGGCGAGGCCCGCGGGCCCGGCCAGGTCGCCGAGGAAGCCCACCTGGTCGGTGAGGAAGGCCTTGCCGGCGACGGCCGCGGTGAGCGCCCCGAGGGTCATGGCCCACTGGGAGCCGATCACGGAACCGGCGAACGTGGACCAGAACGTGGCGCGTGTGCTGGTGTCGCGCGGCAGATAGCGCGAGTAGTCGGCGACGTACGGGCCGAAGGTCAGCTGCCAGCCCGCGCCGAGCCCGACGGCGAGCAGGAACGTCGCCGTCTCGAAGCCCTTGGTCCCGACGTGCGCGCCGACGTCGTACTGGGTGAACACCCGCACGAGGAGGTAGCCGAGGCCCAGCACTCCGGCGACGGTGGCGATCCGGCCGGCGGCGTGGATGAGCCGGTAGCCGGTGACGGCGACCACGGCGGTCAGCACGCCGAAGACGAGGATGCCGATCCGTGCGTCGTCGATGTGCAGCAGCTCGGACATCGCCTGGCCGGCGAGCACGCTGCCGGTCGCGGCGAAGCCGAGGTACATGAGGATCACGAGGAGCAGCGGCAGGACCGCGCCGTGGACGCCGAACTGCGCGCGACTGGAGATCATCTGCGGTACGCCGAGCCGCGGGCCCTGCGCGGAGTGCAGCGCCATCACGATGCCGCCGAGCACGTTGCCGATCAGCAGCGCGGGTATCGCCCACAGCGCGTCGGCGCCGAAGACGACGGACAGCGCGCCGTCCACGATCGCGGTGATCTGCATGTTGGCGCCGAACCACAGCGTGAACTGGCTGCGCGGCGTACCGTGCCGCTCGGCGTCGGGGATGACCTCGATGGTGCGCCTCTCCATCGAGAGACGTTCCCCGGGGGTGTGTTGGACCGGCATGGTGGAGACCTCTCCCCGCAGCGATTCCTGTGTATCCGGACGCACCGCAGTCATGTGCCCGCACTGCGGTGCGCCGAATCTCGCATGGACTCCAACAGGGATCAAGGCTCTGAATGAACAATTTCAGAGATCGAGACGGAGATCCGGGGCGCTACGCCACGCCTCGGACGCGGCGGACGAGGACGCCTCCGAGGAGGATGGCCAGGGCTGCCGTCGCGTACAGGCCGGTGTAGCCGCCGAGGTGGGCGATGACCGGCGAGGCGAGGGCGGGCGCGAGGACCTGGGGGCCTGAGTTGGCGATGTTGATGACGCCCAGGTCCTTGGCGCGGTCGGCCGCCTCGGGCAGGACCTGGGTGACCAGGGCCTGGTCGACGGCGAGGTAGATGCCGTACCCCGCGCCGAGGACGGCCGCGGCGGCGAGCGCGGACGGCCAGGTGTGGAGCAGGGCGAGCAGCAGCGCGGCGGCGGCCATGACGACCGAACAGAGGGCGACGAAGCCCTTGCGGCGCCCCGCGCGGTCGGACAGGACGCCCACGGGGACGGCCGTGAGCGCGGCGCAGAGGGTGTAGACCACGGTCAGGATCAGGACGCCGGTGCCGGGGTCGTCGTAGTGGACGGCGTCGGCGAGGAAGTAGAACAGGTAGAGCGTGCCGAGCGCGTTCCCGAGGTTGATCAGGAACCGGGTGAGCCACGCCCAGCCGAAGTCGGGGTGCTGCCGGGGGCTCAGCCAGAACGAGCGGGCGAACGCGCGGCCGTCGAAGGCGGGGCGCAGGGCCTTGGGCAGCGCGGGCTCGGTCTGGCGCAGGACGAAGGGGAGGGCGAGGACGACGGTGAGCACGGCGAGCGTGACGTAGCCCGACCCGACGCCGGTGACGAGGAGCGTCGTGATCAGCGCGCCGAGGACCAGGCCGATGGACTGCGTGAGGCCCGTCCAGCCGGAGACCTGGGCGCGCTGCCCGAGCGGCACGCGGTCGGCGATCGGGGTGGTGACACCGGCCAGCATCGCGTTGAGGCCGGCCTGCGCGAGGCACCACCCGACGGCGACGCCCCACACGGTGTGCTGGGAGGCGGTGAAGGCGAGGCCCGCCGCCCCGGCGAGCGCACCGCCGAGGATCCAGGGCCGGCGTCGGCCGAAGCGGCTCGTGGTCCGGTCCGACCACGCGCCGGCGAGCGGGTTGGCGAGGACCGCGACCAGCGCGCCGAGGCCGGTGACCAGCGACAGGGCGGTGTTCTTGTCCTGCGGGTCGATGTGCTCCAGCTGGAGCGGCAGCAGGATCTGGATGGGTGTCATGAAGGCCATGAAGACGGCCAGGGTGGCCAGCGAGAGGCTCGCCGTCCATCCGGCCGAGACCGGGACGGTGGGCTCGGCGAGGACGGCGGCCCGGCCGGCCCCGTCCGCCGCGCCCTGCGTGCGGGCCCGGGTCATGAGGACGTTCGGGCCCGCTGCGAGGCGATCAGGTCCCGGTACCACGCGAAGCTCGCCCGGGGCGTGCGGCGCCCGGTGGCGAAGTCGACCTCGACCAGGCCGAAGCGCTGGTGGTACCCCTCGGCCCACTCGAAGTTGTCGAGCAGTGACCAGGTGAAGTAGCCGCGCACGTCCACCCCTCGGGCCACCGCGTCGGCGACGGCCGCGAGGTGTCCGGCGAGGTAGTCGATGCGCTCCCGGTCATCCGTACCGGCCGGCTGCGAGCAGCCGTTCTCGGTGATCCACACGGGCGGAAGCGCGTCGCCGTAGCGGGACTTGAGGCCGGTGAGCAGCTCCGTGAGCCCGTCGGGGACGACGGGCCAGTCGAACGCCGTACGCCGGTACGCCTCCTGAGGCTCCGCCAGATCGAAGGGCAGGCCCGCGGCGGGATCGGCCGGGGCCGTCACCCAGGTCGGGTTGTAGTAGTTGATCCCGAGCCCGTCGAGCGGCGCGGCGATCGTGGCGAGATCACCGTCGCGCACCACGCCTCCCCAGCTCGGATCGGCCATGCCGTAGGCCGAGAGGTCGGGGTGACTCCCCAGGAGGACCGGGTCGTTGAAGAGCCTGTTGTGCAGGATGTCGTACGCCGAGGCCGCCGCCGCGTCGACGTCGGGACGGGCGTCCGTACGCAGACGCACGGGCGTGCAGTTGTTGGCGATCAGCACCTGACCGTCCGGGACGGCGGCCCGCAGCGCCTCCGTCGCGAGGCCGTGGCCGAGCAGCTGGTGGTGTGCGACCGGCAGCGCGTCGAGGAGCAGGGCGCGCCCCGGGGCGTGGACGCCGAAGCCGTACCCGAAGGACATGTGCACGAAGGGCTCGTTCAGGGTGATCCACCGCTTGACCCGGTCGCCGAGCCGCTCCGCCGTCACCGCCGCGTACTCCGCGAACCGGTACGCGGTCGCGCGGTTCAGCCAGCCGCCCTCGTCCTCCAGGGCCTGCGGCAGGTCCCAGTGGAAGAGGGTCGGCGTGGGCTCGATCCCGGCGGCGAGCAACCCGTCGACCAGCCGGTCGTAGAAGTCCAGGCCGCGCGGCTCGATCTTGCCCGCACCGGTCGGCAGGACGCGCGGCCAGGAGACCGAGAAGCGGTACGCGTCGAGCCCGAGTCGCCGCATCAGTGCGACGTCCTCGTCGAACCGGTGGTAGTGGTCGCAGGCCGTGTCGCCGGTGTGGCCGTCGCGGACGACCCCGGGGCGCCGCACGAAGGTGTCCCAGATCGACGGCCCCTTGCCGTCCTCGTCGGCCGCGCCCTCGATCTGGTACGCGGCGGTCGAGGCGCCCCAGACGAAGTCGGCCGGGAGCTGGGGGAGTTCGGTGGGACTGATGGTCACGGGCACCTGCCTTCACTGCGGCGCGCCGACTGCCGGCCTGCCGTCCGAGGTGGGCCGCAACGTAACATGAACACGCGTTCACGTTCTATGGCTGGGACAGGCCGGATCCCCCTGCCCGGCCGTCAGCCGGTCGTCAGCCGGCCGCGCAGGTCCTCCCAGTAGCAGTGCAGCATCCGCTTGAGCTCGTCCACGGTCTCCAGGTCCGGCTCGCCGCCGCCCTTGAACACCTCGTGCAGCACGGCGTTGGCCGCCCACACCACCATCCGCGTCGCCCGCTGCGCCCGCTCGCCGCCGGAACCGCCGGTCAGGCGCTCGATGATCCGCCGCAGGCCGTCGGCGATGAGCGCGTTGCTCGCCTCGTCCGCCCGGGCGAGCTCGGGACTGAGGTGCCGCCCGGCCCACAGCGCCATCCCGCCCGGCTGGGACCGGAACAGCTCGGTGTAGACGTCGACCATCGTCCCCACCAGATCGGTCAGTTCACCCGCGACGGCTCGCTCGACGAGCCCGTCGATCGCGGTCTCGAAGCCCTCCAGGTACCGCCGGCCGAGCGCGTCCACGACGGCGCTCTTGTCGGGATGGAACTGGTAGATGCTGCCGACCGGCACACCCGCCTCCTCGGCGATCCGCCGCATCGTCAGCGCCTCGTACCCCTCCTGGGACAGGATCCGGTCGGCCGCCGCGAGGATGGCCTCGGCCCGTGCCCGGCTGCGCGCCTGCTGCGGCTGCCTGCGCACCCGCGGCCGCGCGTCCGGCTCCGGCTTCGTCGCTTCCGTCATCACACGGTTCTATCACTAACCTGCGTTGTTCCTAGAATGGTCCCGTGGAGGACATCGACGCGATCGCGGTGCTGCAGGATCCTGTACGGCGCCGCCTGTACGAGTACGTGGTGGCGCAGGGCCGCGAGGTCGGGCGGAACGAGGCCGCCGAGGCGACCGGGGTGGCGCGCACGCTCGCCGCGCACCATCTGGACAAGCTGACCGGGGCCGGACTCCTCGAGAGCGGCAGCCGCCGGCTGTCGGGGCGCTCGGGGCCCGGGGCGGGCCGCCCCGCCAAGGTGTACACGCGGGCGCGGGGCGAGCGCTCGGTGTCGCTGCCCGCCCGCGACTACCGCACCGCCGCCGAGCTGCTCGCCGAGGCCGCCGAGCAGGCCGGGCTCGATGCCGGGCTCTGCGCGGCGGCCCGCCGTCGGGGCGAGGCCCTGCGCGGCCCGGCGGGTCCGTGCGGCGGCCTCGGCGAGGCCGTGGAGGCGCTCGCGGCCCGCGGCTACGAGCCGTACCGGGAGGACGTCGAGGGGGAGGCCGCGGGCGCCGTCCGGATGCGCAACTGCCCCTTCCATGCCGTCGCCGAAAGCTTTCCGCCGCTCGTCTGCGGCATGAACCTCGCGCTGCTCGAAGGGCTGCTCGGCACGGAGGGTCCCGTGCGCGCCCGTATGGACGCCCGGCCGGGGGAGTGCTGTGTGGTGGTCGAGGCGGTGGAGGCTTCTGTCTGAGTTCTAAAAACAATGATGATTGACATAGAAAACCGGCGCGTGCTGGGATGAGGCCATGACCGCACCCACGCGCCCCGTCCACCTTGCCCAGCTCAACGTCGCACGGCTCCGTCACCCCCTCGACGACCCGCGCGTCGCGCCGTTCGTCGAGGCGCTCGACCCGGTCAACGCCGCCGCCGACGGAGCGCCCGGCTTCGTGTGGCGGCTCGTGGAGGACGGCGGGGCCGACGCCACCGGCCTGCGCCCGCTGGGCGACGACGTCATCGTCAACCTGTCCGTGTGGGAGACCCAGGAGGCCCTGTGGGACTTCGCCTACCGCAGCGGGCACCTGGAGGTCGTGCGGCAGCGGCGCGACTGGTTCCACCGGCACGTCGAGGCGCATCTGGTGCTCTGGTGGGTGCCCGCCGGGCACGTCCCGACCGTCGCCGAGGCCGTCGAACGGCTCGAGGACCTGCGGGCGCACGGACCGTCCCCGCGCGCCTTCACCTTCGCCTCCTCCTACACCGCCGCCGAGGCCGAGGCCGCCGAACACACGCCGGACGGCGATTCGGCAGCGGTCTGAGCCGGCCGCCGGCTGACGGCTGTCGGTCCTCAGCCGAAGTCGGGGATGGGGTGGGCCGGAGCCAGGGCGGCCGCGATGCGCTGGGCGATCGTGTGGGCCGAGTGACCCGCCGCGGCGTTCGGGCCGTTGGTGGTCGACACCGCGATGGCGAGACGTTCGGACGGCAGGTAGTCCTGGGACGCCGAGTACCCGAAGAACAAGGGGTGCTGGGACACCCAGTCGCCCAGGACGAGCAGCCCCAGGCCGTAGTGGGTGGCCTCCGTCTGCGCGAGGCAGACCGTCGCCGGACACGTGCGGGTGGCGTGGCCCAGGCCGACCGTCCCCGGGTCCAGCAGCTCCTCGTACGACGCGGGCGAGAGCAGCCGGCCCGAGCCGATGCCGACGGCCGAGCTCGCCAGGTCGCAGATGTCGGTGGTCTCCACCGCGCCCGGAGCCGTGGTCCACGAGGGGTTCCAGAAGGTCGACTCCTCGTACCTGCCCCGGTCGGACGTGAAGGCGTGCAGGACGGGCGTCGGGATGTCGGGCGTGAAGCCGTTGCCCGTCTCGCGCAGCCCGAGCGGGCCGAGGACCTGACGCCGGAGCAGGACGTCGAGCCGTGTGCCGGTGATCTTCTCCAGGGCGGCGCCGAGGAGCACGAAGCCGGCGTGCGAGTAGCTCCAGTTGGTGCCCGGCTCGTACCAGCGGTCCTTGCCCGTCGACAGCCGTACGAGCTCGTCGGCCGTCCACTGGCGGAACGGATCCGCCAGGACGGCCTGCTGGAACTCGGGCAGCCGGACGTAGTCGACGAGGCCGGTGGTGGAGGCCGCCAGCATCCGCAGGGTGATCCGGTCGCCGTCCTCGAGGCCGGGCAGCCAGCGGGCGACGGGGTCGTCGAGGCGCACCCTGCCCTGGTCGACGAGCCGCAGCAGCGCCGTGCCCATGTAGCTGATGGCGATGTTGCCGTTGCGGAAGTGCATGGCGGGCGTGGCCGGTACGCCCGTCATCGACTCGCCGAGCGCGGCGGTGACGAGCTCGCGGCCGTCGACGGTGACCCGCAGGATCACGGACTTGAGGCCCATCTCCGTTTCGGCCGCCTCGGCGATCCGCAGGACCTCGCGCGCCGGGCCGCGCTCGGGCAGCCGGGAGGCGACGCAGGGCCGGCCGTGGCGGGTGTCGTTCGTCGGGGCGCCGGCCGCCGCGGCCGGGGCGGCGAGGGCGAGGAGCGCGGCGACGGCGGTGACGGCGGCGCGGTGCGACCGTCGAGCGGACCGGGGCGGTCCGGGCTTGGAGCGGGGTGGTCTCATGGCCGGAGTATTGGCCGGTGGGCGCCGCGCGACGGCCGAGGCGCCGCCGACCCGCGCGAACATCACCCGTCAGGCCCGCGCGGGCGGTGCCCGGCCGGCGCCGCCGCCGCGGGAGCGCGGTGACGGCACCGGCAGGGGAGCGCGTCAGCCCGTCGTCGCGTTCACCGCGTCCTCGATCAGGTTCACGACGTCCTCGGGCCGGGAGGCCAGGGAGGCGTGGCTGGCGTCGAGTTCGACGACCTTGCGCGGGTTGATGCGCTGCGCCATGCGGCGCTCGTTGTCCGGGTGGATCGCGTGGTCCTGGGTGGACACCTGGTACCAGCTCGGCTTGGTGCGCCAGGCGGGCACGGTGACCGTGTCGCCGAAGGTGGAGCCGACCGGCGCCTTCTGGGTGACGGCCATGACCAGGGCCTCGTCGGCGGTGAGGTCCTGGCAGAAGGTCTGGTGGAACTCGTCCTTCTTGATCCACAGGTATCCGTCGGAGTCCGGGACGATGCTGTCGAAGCCCGCCGGAGGCATCTGCTGGGTGATCTGGCCGGGGCTCTCGCCGGCGTCCGGCGCGAAGGCGGCGATGTAGACGAGCGCGGTGACGTTCGGCAGGTTGCCCGCCTCGGTGATCACCGCGCCGCCGTACGAGTGGCCGACCAGGACGACCGGCCCGGCGACCTGGTTGATCATCTTGCGGGTGCGCTCGGCGTCGTCGGCGAGCGAGGTGAGCGGGTTCTCGACGGCGTGGATCTGGTCGTACCCACGCTTGTTCAGCTCGACGATGACGTTCGCCCAGTGGGCGGCGCCACCCCAGAAACCGTGGACCAGGACGATGGCGGGCTTGTCGATCATGGCTCTCTTCCTCACCGGCGGGACTCGTGTCGTGATGCACACATCACTCAGAGTGATTGTGTGCTGCGGCGCCCCGCGCGGCGAGGCGCGCGGTCCAGGGGAGTGACCGAGAGAGTGACCCGCCCTACCCGATCAGCTCGTGCGTCATCCTCATCAGGCGCTCGCGCGCCTCCGTGTCGTACGCCTGCTCGTGCGCCCGCGCGTCGGCGAACCGGTCGAAGTAACGGCCGGTGACGCCGGCCAGGTCCGGGTCCAGAAGCAGGCGTACGGTCGGGCGGACGCCCTCCTCCGTGGTGATGACCGGCGTGAGGCCGTAGGCGCGGACGCCGGGCGTGTCCATCAGGTGGGCCGGGTGCAGGGCGTTCACCGTGACCCCGGTGCCCTCCAGCTCGTCGGCCAGCTCGAAGGTCGCCATGATCATGGCCAGCTTGCTCCGGCAGTACGCGCGCAGGCCCTCGTAGCCCCGCTCCAGCATCACGTCGTCGAGGTCGACGGCCTCCTGCCCCATCGAGGCGACGTTCACGACCCGCGCCGGAGCCGAGGCGGTGAGCAGCGGCAGCAGGGCTCGGGTGAGTGCGTACGGGGCCAGGTGGTTGACCGCGAAGCGGAGTTCATGGCCCTGGCCGCTCAGCTCCCGGGTGAGCGGCTGCGCGCCGCCCCCGGCCACCGCGTTGTGGATCAGCCCGTCGAGGTGCGGCTCCGCCGCCCGGATCCGGGCGGCCATCGCGCGGACCTGGTCCAGGTCGGAGAGGTCGGCGAGGTACGTGCGGACGGTGGTGCCGGGCCCCGCGGCCCGGGCCTCGGCGGCCACGGCCTCGAGGCGTGAGGCGTTCCGGCCGTGCAGGAGGAGGGTGCCGCCGCGAGGCGCCAGGTCGAGCGCGAGCGCGTGCCCCATGCCCTGGGTGACGCCGGTGATCAGAGTGGTGTGCCGGTTCATGGTGACGACAGTGGCAGCGCCGGGCGCCCCGAGGGAGTGCGTACCGCACCTGGTGTCCACACCACCAGGCACGGCAGCCCCCTCCCGGCCGGCCCGATGAGCCGGCCGGGAGGGGCGGGTTCAGCGCAGGTCGAACCGGTCGAGGTTCATCACCTTGTCCCACGCCGCCACGAAGTCGTGCGCGAACTTCTCTCCCGCGTCCGCCGACGCGTACACCTCCGCGAGGGACCGCAGCTGGGAGTGCGAACCGAAGACGAGGTCGACCGGCGTGGCGGTCCACCGCACCTCGCCCGTGGCGCGGTCACGGCCCTCGAAGGCGTTCTCGTCGGCCGCCGAGGCCTTCCACTCCGTGCCCATGTCGAGGAGCCCGACGAAGAAGTCGTTCGTCAGCGACTCCGGCCGGTCGGTGAAGGCCCCGTGCGCCGACTGCCGGAATCCGGTGCCGAGCACCCGCATGCCGCCGACGAGGACCGTCATCTCGGGGGCGGTCAGGGTCAGCAGGCTGGCGCGGTCGAGGAGAAGGGTCTCCGGCGACAGCTTCTCGCCCGCCCGGAGGTAGTTGCGGAAGCCGTCCGCCCGGGGTTCGAGCACCGCGAACGACTCCACGTCGGTCTGCTCCTGCGAGGCGTCGGTGCGCCCCGGCGCGAACGGGACCGTGACGTCGTACCCGGCGTTCTTCGCGGCCCGCTCCACGGCCGCGCACCCGCCGAGCACGATGAGGTCCGCGAGCGAGATCCGCGCCCCGGCCGCGCCCGTGAAGTCCGCGCGGATCCCGTCGAGGGTCTCGATCGTCCGGGCCACCTCGGGCAGGTCGTTGACCTCCCAGTCCTTCTGCGGCGCGAGCCGGATCCGCGCACCGTTGGCACCGCCGCGCTTGTCCGTGCCGCGGAAGCTCGCGGCCGACGCCCAGGCGGTGGTGACCAGCTCGGAGACGGAGAGCCCGGAGTCGAGGATCCTCGCCTTGAGGGCGGCGACGTCCGCCTCGCCGACCAGCGGGTGGTCGACCGCGGGGACCGGGTCCTGCCAGAGCTGCGGCTCGGGGACCCACGGGCCGAGGTAGCGCGAGAGCGGGCCCATGTCACGGTGCAGCAGCTTGTACCAGGCCTTGGCGAACGCCACCGCGAGCTCCTCCGGGTGCTCGTGGAAGCGCTTCGCGATCGGCGCGTACACCGGGTCGAGCCGCAGCGAGAGGTCCGTCGTCAGCATCATCGGGGCGTGCCGCTTCGACGGGTCGTGCGCGTCGGGCACGGTGCCCTTCGCCGCCGGGTCCTTGGGGGTCCACTGCTGGGCGCCGGCCGGGCTGGTCGTCAGCTCCCACTCGTACCGGAACAGGTTGTCCAGGTAGCCGTTGTCCCACCTCGTCGGCTCGTTGGTCCACGCCCCTTCGAGCCCGCTGGTCAGCGTGTCGGCGCCCTTGCCGGTGCCGTACGTGTTCCGCCAGCCGAGGGCCTGCTGCTCCATCGGGGCGGCCTCGGGCTCCGGGCCGACGTACTGCGGATCGACCGCTCCGTGACACTTGCCGAAGGTGTGGCCGCCGATGATGAGCGCGGCGGTCTCCTCGTCGTTCATCGCCATGCGCCCGAACGTCTCCCGGATGTCCCGTGCGGCGGCGATCGGGTCCGGATTGCCGTTGGGGCCCTCCGGGTTGACGTAGATCAGGCCCATCTGCACGGCGCCGAAGGGACCGGTCAGCTCCCGGTCGCCGCTGTAGCGCTCGTCCCCGAGCCAGGTGTCCTCGGGGCCCCAGAAGATCTCCTCGGGCTCCCACACGTCCGGGCGCCCGAAGCCGAACCCGAAGGTCTTGAACCCCATGGACTCCATGGCGCAGTTGCCGGCGAAGACCAGCAGGTCGGCCCAGGAGATCTTCCGCCCGTACTTCTGCTTGACCGGCCAGAGCAGCCGGCGCGCCTTGTCCAGGCTCGCGTTGTCGGGCCAGCTGTTCAGCGGGGCGAAGCGCTGGGCGCCGCGGCCGCCGCCGCCCCGGCCGTCCGCGATGCGGTACGTCCCCGCGGCGTGCCAGCTCATCCGGATGAAGAGCGGCCCGTAGTGGCCGTAGTCGGCGGGCCACCACTCCTGGGAGTCCGTCATCAGCGCGATGACGTCCCGCTTCAGCGCCTCGACGTCGAGGCCCGCGAACTCCTTCGCGTAGTCGAAGTCCTCGCCCATCGGATCGGACAGGGGCGAGTTCTGATGGAGGACCTGGAGGTCCAGCTGGTTCGGCCACCAGTCCGCGTTGGTCTTGGGCCGGGTCTCGGTGGGGGTGGGGGAGGCGATCGCCGGGTTCTCGCTGTCGCTGCCGGGCACGTGGGTCCTTCTTCCGCTCATCTGTGACGGTTTCGGCGTCCGTCATGGTCGCGTACGGCGGACCGCGGGGTGGCGATAACACGCAGAGCCCGGCCAACCGACAGAAACGATCGGAAGGAGGGACTTTCGTATCGAAGGGTGATGTGGTTCCTATCGCGCGATCAGTGCCCGGGCCGCCCGGGCGATGTGCGTACGGGAGATGCCGCACGCGTCGAGCAGCTCAGCCGTGGTGCCGGACCCGGGCAGTTCCGTGACGGCGAGATGGCCGAAGCTGAGACGGGGGAAGGCGGGCCGCCCGGCGTCCGCCGCGAGCGCCGACAGGACGGCCTCGCCGAGCCCGCCCTCGGGATGGTGGTCCTCGACGACCAGGACGGCGCCGGTCTCCCTGGCAGCGCGCGCGAGGGTGCCCCCGTCGACGGGCTTGACCGAGTACAGGTCGACGACCCGGGCCCGTACCCCCTCGGCGGCCAGCTCGTCCGCGGCCGCCAGGCACTCGTGCAGCGTGACACCGGCGCCGACGAGCGTGACCCGGTCGTCCGGACTCTGGCGCAGGGTCTTCGACCCGCCGACGGGGAACGTCTCGTCACCGTCGTACAGGACCGGATAGGCGCCGCGGGTGGCACGCAGGTAGGAGATCCCGTCCCGGTCGGCCATGGCCGCGGTCAGCGCGGCCGCGGAGGTCGCGTCGCTCGGGTACAGCACGGTGGAGCCGAGGACGGCGCGCATCATGGCGAGGTCCTCGAGGCCCATCTGCGACGGGCCGTCCGCGCCGATCTCGACCCCGCAGTGCGACCCGCACAGCGCCATCGAGATCCGCGAGACGGCGGCCATCCGGATGAAGTCGTGCGCGCGGGTGAGGAAGGCGGCGAAGGTCGCGGCGTACGGGCGGAAGCCGCGCACGGCCATGCCGACCGCGTCCGCGATCATCTGCTGCTCGGCGATGTACGTCTGGAAGTACCGCTCCGGGTGGGCCTTCGCGAACTCCTCGGCGTGGGTCGAGTTGCCGACCTCGGCGTCGAGGACGACGACGTCCGGCCTGGCACCGAGCGCGGCCAGGGCGGCACCGAACGCGACCCGGGCGGCCACGGCGTCGCCGACCTCGTAGCGGGGCAGCTCCACCGGCTCGGCATGCCGGGCGGAGGGGCGCGCGGGCGGACGGGCGGGCGGCTGCGGACCACGCACCCGCAGATCGCGTACGCCGCCGAGTTCGGCGACCGCGCGGGCGGCCAGGTCCTCGGGCAGCGCCTTGCCGTGCCAGCCGTCCTTGTCGGCGATCTCCGCCACGCCACGGCCCTTCACGGTCCTGGCGACCACGACGGTCGGCGACCGGCTGCCGGCGGCCGCGGTCAGGGCCCGGTCGATCGCCTCGAGGTCATGGCCGTCGACCACGAGCGCCCGGCACCCGAAGGCCTCCACGCGGCGGGCGTACGTGTCGGTGTCCCATTCCAGCTCGGTGGGCCCGCTCTGGCCGAGGCGGTTCACGTCGAGCAGGACGGTGAGATTGCCGAGCCGGTGGTGTCCGGCCTTGTCGAGGGCCTCCCACACGGAGCCCTCGGCCGTCTCGCCGTCCCCGCACAGCACCCACACCCGGGAGGACCGCCGCTCCAGATGCCGGAGCGCGAGGGCGATCCCGACGGCGTAGCCGATGCCCTGGCCGAGGGAGCCCGTGGCCACGTCCACCCAGGGCAGCTCGGGCGTCGGATGGCCCTGGAGCCGGTGGCCGAAGCGGCGGTACGTCGACATCAGCTCGTCGTCGCCGATCGCCCCGGCGGCCTTGAGCATCGCGTACAGCAGGGGCGATGCGTGCCCCTTGGAGAAGACCAGGTGGTCACCGGCCGGGTTGTCGGGCGTCGCCCAGTCGTAGCGGAGGTGGCGGGCCATCAGGACCGCCATCAGATCGGCCGCCGACAGACTGGAGGTCGGGTGCCCGGAGCCCGCGGCCGTACTGGCCCGCACCGAGTCGACCCGGAGCTGCTGGGCGAGCTCGGAGACCTGGGCCAGGTCGCTGTGGGGGCCGAGCGTGGTGGGGGTGAGGGGTGGTGCGGTCATGACCGGGTCCTTTCCGATCGGTCCGTTCGCAACCGGTCCCTGCCGGCCGGTGCCGTTCGCAAGCGGTCCCTGCCGGCCGGCTCCGTTCCCAACCGTTTCCTTCCGGCCGGTTCCGTTCGCACACGTCCATCCTGACGGCTCCTTCCGTACCGCGCGGCCTCACGCGGCACGCAGGACCTCCGCCGCGCCCTCCTTCCCGGACAGGCCGGCGCGCACGAGGGCGGCCGCCAGGCGGGCCAGGTCCTTCGGGGGACGTGACGGGCGAGGCCCGCCGGGGTGTGGGGGAGGGCGAGAGCGGCGGCCTCCGCCGGCGCGCGTTCGTCGAAGTGCGGGCGCAGCTCCGGCCAGACGGCCTGCGCCTCGCGGCAGAAGACGCCCGCGCCCACCGGGCCGATCCCGGGCACCTCCTGGAGCAGCCCGCGCAGCTTCTCCGGCTCCCCGGAGGCCCGCTCGCGGAGCCGCCGCAGATCGCCGCGGTAGCGGTCGAGGACCAGCGCCGCGCCGTCACCCAGGGCGGTCGCCGTGCTCTCGTCGTACCGGACGCAGTGCGCCCGCCCGAGCGCGTCCACACGGGCCCGCCAGGAGGAGTCCGCCATGGCGCGGGGGGTCCGCAGCCCGGCGGCGAACAGCTCGCGCGCGGCGGCCGTGGCGATGCCGGCCCTGATCCGGACCGAGCACAGGACGGTGAGGACGAGGAGCCGGTACAGCGGGGCGGGCTCGTCCCGCAGGGTGATCCCCGCCTCCTCGGCGTCCGTCCGTACGCGCGCAGCAGCCGGGCGATCCCCTCGGAGGTGTCCACCGCGACCTCCCCTGCCGGCCGGCCCCCGCCTTCGGCCCGCGTCTACCCGCGCGTCCGGCCCTCACGCGTCCGTATCCACGCGTACGGGCCGGAGCAGCGGGTAGTCGGTCGGGGAGAGGGGACGGGGACCTGCGTCCCGTACGCCACCCCGGGCCCGGTCGAGCACGTCAGCGAAGGGGCACGTCATGGACTTCAGCGACGGCAGATCCCACGTGGTCGTGGGCGTCGACGGCTCACCCGCCTCGTACCCCGCCAAGGTGCTGATCGAGGCGCAGGCCGGCGCCGGCCTGCTCGTCGTCGACGGTCGCGGCCGGGGCGGCTTCACGAGCCTGCTCCTGGGCTCGGTCAGCCGGCAGTGCGCCGTGCACGCGTCCTGCCCCGTCGTCATCGTCCGCGGACACGACGCCGTGACGCCCGTCCCGCACCCCGGAGGCCGGTTCCGATGAACGCGTCGATGTCCCTCGTCCACGTCCCCGGTGGCCCCCTCCTGCTTCCCGCCGACGAGGTGACCCTCCTCCTGCGGCGCCTCGCCGAGAACTGGCGTGAATCGGCCGAGGCGTACGACTCGGGCCTCGAACCGGAGACGGTCGAGGCGCTGGTCGGCGCGCTGACGGAGGTCGCCGACCGCATCGACGCCGAGTGCATCGGGCTCATGCCCCTCACCCGCGAGGGAGAACCCCGGAGCGAAGGAAGGTGACCAGGATGAGTGAGCCGCGGAAGCCACGGCATCCGGACGAGCCGGTGCCCCGGGAGCCCGAGGACCAGCAGGCCACGGTGGAGGACCCGCTGTCCGTCCCCCTCCCCGAAGGGGACCGCGAGGCGAGCCCGCCGGACACCGACGAGGCCGGCACGGGCCCCCGGGGCCGGGTCCGGGAAGGCACCGCCCATCCCGAGCACCCCGCCCCGGAGGAGCCGTCCGGCTGACGGAGGCGAGGTGCGCGATCCGCCTGGCCCGCCGGCCACGAGCGGCCGCACGCGTGCGCGTACGAGTAAAATCCGGATCGTGTCCGCACACGGGCTCCGGACGTCCGCGCGAGGCGGGACGGAGGTCGACGTGACAGGTTCCGAAGACTCCGCCGGGCCCGCGGCCGTCGCCCGCGGCTTCCACGAACTCGCCGCCGAGAACCGCTGGCTGCACGACCGGTTCGCCCGCCGCCACCTCCTCGACCTCGCCACCGGAGTGCTCGCCGCACAGCTGCGGCTGCCGCCCTCCGAAGCCGCCGAGTACCTCTCCGCCCTCGCCCAGGCGACCGGCCTGTCCGCGGAGGACCTCGCCGCGGACATCGTGAACGCGGCCGCCGACGGCAGCGGCCCCGCCGTCACCGTCCCCCCGGAGAGCGAAGAACCCCGGCCCGGCCGGGCGGCCCCCACGCACCCCGGCGAGGCCCGCCGGGCCCGCCGCACGGCCGCCGCGGCGGAGGCCGCCGACACGGTCGGCGAGGCGGCCAGGACCCTCCTGGACGAGGGACTCGCTCCGCTCGGCGTGGACAGTCTCTGGCTGTGGCAGCGCGTCGACCGCGACTGCCTGCGCCTCGCCGGCTGCGCGGGGGCGGGAGCCGCCGAGGCCGCCGCCTGGCAGTGGATCCCACCCGCCGCCCCCGAGCCGTTCCGTACCGTCCTCGTCGGCACACCCGTCTGGCTGGAGGACGGGCCGCCCCCCGACGAGGTGCTCCCGGGCCCGACCGCCCGCGCCGCCCGCGCCCTGCTCCCGCTGCGCCGCCGCGACCGGACCGTCGGCGTCGCCCTCGTCGGCTGGCCGGGCCCCACACCCCTGGACACCACGGCACGCCGGGCCCTCACCGGCCTCATGGAAGTGGCGGGCACGGTCCTCGACACCGCCGGTTCGCCACCGGCCGCCGTCCCCGTCCTCGTCGACGTGCTCGACTCCCTCGCGCAGCCCGCGATGCTGCTCTCCGTGCCCGGCACGTCCGGGGAACCTGCCGTCGAGCACCTCAACGACGAAGGGGCCGTCGCGCTCGGAGGCACCTCCTCCGGGAGCGACGCCTCCCTGGCCCGCGCCTTCCCCCTCGTCCACGCCGACCTGGCGCGCATGGCACGCCGCGCCGCCGGCACCGCCCGCACCCAGCAGGCCGCCCGGCTTCCGGCGTCCCCCGGGCCCGGGGACCCGCCGCCGCTCCTCGACGTGCGCGTGCTTCCGGCCGGCGGAGGCCACGCCATCGTGCTGTGGCACACCGTCGGCGCCACCGGCCTCGCCGCGGCCCGGGCGGTCGCCCGGCTGCAGAGCGTCGCCCCCTTCCAGGACAGCCTGACCGGCGGCGGGACGCTGTGGTCACCCGAGGCGTACGGCATCTTCGGCATGGCGCGCGACGAACCGCCGGTCCCGCTCGCGGAGCTGCGCGACCGGGTGCGCCCGGACGACCGCGACGCCCTCGCCGACCTCGTGACGACCGTGACCGAACGCCAGACGGGCGGGCAGACGGTCCTGCGGATCGCGCTCCCCGACGGGACCGTCCGCCACGTGCGCGTGGCCGCCGAACCGCTGATCGCGGAGGGGATCGTCACCGGCCTCGCCGGGGTCTACCAGGACGTGTCGGACAGCCGCAGGACCGAGGCCGCGCTCACCGCCACCTTCGACCACCTCACCGCCCTGCACGACCAGGCGGAGGTGCGCCATCAGCTGGCCCTCCAGCTCCAGCAGGCCATCGTGCCCGAGGGGCCCGGGCTCCAGGAGATGCCCGGGGACCTGGTGGTGGCCGCCCGGTACCGGCCGGCGGCGAGGGAGTACCGGGTCGGCGGCGACTGGTACGACGTGCTCGCGCTGCCCAGCGGCAGGATCCTCGTGGCCGTCGGCGACATCGCGGGGCACGGCATCGACGCCGTCACCGGCATGGTGGCGCTCCGCAACGCCCAGCGGGCGCTCGCCTTCACCGGCCACTCGCCCCGGCAGCTGATGGAATGGCTCAACGAGGTGACCCTCCGCACCGGAGACGGCATCACCGCGACCGCCGTCTGCGCCCTGTACGACCCCGAGGACCGCGGTCTGCTCTGGACGAGCGCCGGGCACCTGCCGATGGTGCTGCTCAGGGACGGCGCGGCGAGGCTGCTCGAACCGCCGCAGGACCTCCTGCTCGGCGCGGTCCCCGAGTACGGCTACCGGGAGCAGCGGATCGGGCTGCGCCCCGGGGACACCCTGCTGCTGTACACCGACGGGCTGATCGAGCGCCGCCACGACGGCCTCGACGTGGGCGTCGCACGGCTGGCCGCCGATGCGGAGCGGCTCGCGGGCCACGCGCCGGACACGCTCGTCGACTCCCTGCTCGGCACGGCGGCCGGCGACACCGACGACGACACCAGCATCGTCGCCGTACGGGTCAGGGGCCGACCGCCGGCCGCGTGACCTCTCGACCGGCGCGCCGAGCCGAAGCCGAGCCGACACCCGCGGACCCGCCTCCGGCGGCCGCCCTCGGCGCCCCGCTCTCCGCGTCCGCTCTCAACCGGCGAGCCAGCTGCGGATCTTGGCCGTCAGCTCGTCCTCGTCGACGGGCTTGGCCACGTAGTCGTCGGCGCCCGCCGCGAGGGCCTGGGCGCGGTCGCCCGGCATCGCCTTCGCGGTGACCGCGATGACGGGGAGCCCCGCGCGGTCCGGCATCCGCCTGATGGCCTCGATGGCCGAGTAGCCGTCCATCCCGGCCATCATGACGTCCATCAGCACCAGCGCGATCTCGTCGTGGGCGGCGAGCACGTCGAGGCCGGCCCGGCCGCCGTCGGCCGTGAGGACCCGGAAGCCGTGCCCTTGCAGGACTTCGGTGAGGGCGAACACGTTGCGGGCGTCGTCGTCCACCACGAGCACGGTCCGGCCCGCGAGGCCGTCGGGGGAGCCGGTGCCGTCCGGGCGGTCGGCGGAGGAGGCGCCGGGGGCGGTCCCCGCCCGGCCGGCGGAGCCGTCGGCTTCCGCGGCGAGTTCGGCGGGCCGCGGAGCCGGCAGGTGGAGCGTGAAGGTGCTGCCGCGGCCGGGGACGCTCTCCGCCTGGATCGCCCCGCCGAGGAGCCCGGCCACCTCCCGGCTGATCGAGAGACCCAGGCCGGTCCCTCCGTACCGGCGGGCGACCGTGCCGTCGCCCTGCTGGAAGGCCTCGAAGACGTTCCGGAGCTGTTCGGCGGGGATGCCGATGCCGGTGTCGGTGACCCGGAAGGCGAGGACGTGCCCGGCCCCGGCCAGGGTCGGCGGGGTCTCGGCGGGGGACGCGTACCCGACGGTCAGCGACACCCCGCCCTCGTTGGTGAACTTCAGGGCGTTGGACAGCAGATTGCGCAGGACCTGCCGGATGCGTGCCTCGTCGTTGACGAGAGTCTCGGGCACGTCGTCCGCCAGAGTGACGGTGAAGTCGAGGTGCCTTTCGTCGGCGACCGGGCCGAAGGTCGCCTCCAGGTACTCGAGGAGCTGCCGCAGGGCGAAGGGTTCGTGCCGGATGTCCATCTTGCCGGCCTCGACCTTCGACAGGTCGAGGATGTCGTTGATCAGCTGGAGGAGGTCGGATCCGGCGGAGTGGATGACCTCGGCGTAGTCGATCTGCTTCTGCGTCAGGTTTCCCTCGGCGTTCTGGCTGAGCAGTCGCGCGAGGATGAGCAGGCTGTTGAGCGGGGTGCGCAGCTCGTGGCTCATGTTGGCGAGGAACTCGGACTTGTACATCGAGGTGCGCGAGAGCTGCTGGGCGCGCTCCTCCAGCTCCTGCCGGGCCTGCTCGATGACCAGGTTCTTCGACTCGATGTCCTTGTTCCGCTCGGCCAGAAGGGCGGCCTTCTCCTTCAACTCGGCGTTGGAACGCTGGAGTTCCTGCTGTCCCGTCTGCAGCTCCTTGGTACGGGAGCGGAGTTCGTCGGCGAGCTGACGTGACTGGCCGAGGAGTTCGTCGGTGCGGAGGTTGGCGACGAGCGAACTGAGCACGGCTCCCGCGCTGACGACGAAGCGGTCGAGGAAAGCCCGCTGCAGGGGTGTGAAGGGGCTCAGTGACGCGAGCTCGACGGCGCCGAGGACCTGTTCCTCGACCACGATCGGCAGGACGATCAGCATGCCCGGGTCGCCGGAGCCCGTTCCGGAGGCGATGGTGGCGTATCCGGGGGGTACGTGCTCGACCACGAGGGTGCGGCGGTCGTGGGCGGCCTGTCCGACGAGGGACTGGCCGGGGCGGAAGCGGCGGGGTGGGGTGTGCGGGTCGTCGGGGGAGCCGTAGGAGGCGGTCACGACGAGTTCGGTGCCCCGTTCGCCGTCCGTGGCGAGGAAGAAGGCGCCGTACTGGGCGCCGACCAGTGGTGGCACCTCGGCCATGATGAGTTCGGCGATCTCGGGCAGGCCGCGGGTGCCCTGGAGCAGGCCGGTGATGCGGGCGAGGGTGGTCTGGAGCCAGTCCTGTTCCTGGTTGGCGCGGGTGGTGGCGCGCAGTGATTCGACCATGGAGTTGATGTTGTCGCGCAGGTCTTTGACCTCGCCGGGGGCGTCGACGGTGATCGAGCGGGTCAGGTCGCCCTCGGCGACGGCGCTGGTGACCTCGGCGATGGCGCGGACCTGGCGGGTGAGGTTTCCGGCGAGTTCGTTGACGTTCTCGGTGAGTCGTTTCCAGGTGCCGGAGACGCCCTCCACCTCGGCCTGGCCGCCGAGTTTGCCTTCGGTGCCGACCTCGCGGGCGACGCGGGTGACCTCGGCGGCGAAGGAGGACAGCTGGTCGACCATGGTGTTGATGGTGGTCTTGAGTTCGAGGATCTCGCCGCGTGCCGAGACGTCGATCCGGCTGGTCAGGTCGCCCTGGGCGACGGCGGTGGTGACCTGGGCGATGTTGCGTACCTGGTTGGTGAGGTTGTCGGCCATGGAGTTGACGTTGTCGGTGAGGTCCTTCCAGGTGCCGGAGACGCCGTGCACGGTGGCCTGGCCGCCGAGTTTGCCCTCGGTGCCGACCTCGCGGGCGACGCGGGTGACCTCTTCGGCGAAGGAGGACAGCCGGTCGACCATGGTGTTGATGGTCTCTTTGAGTTCCAGGATCTCGCCGCGTGCGTCCACCCGGATCTTCCGTGTGAGGTCGCCGCCGGCGACGGCGGTGGCGACCTGGGCGATGGAGCGGACCTGGTTGGTGAGGTTGTCGGCCATGGTGTTGACGCCGGAGGTCAGCTCGCGCCATACCCCGGGTGCGGGGGGTTCGCGGATCCGGCCGCCGAGCAGTCCCTGTCCGCCGACCTCGCCGGCGACCCGGGTGACCTCGGAGGTGACCAGTGACAGCTGGCCGACCATGTCGTTGTAGACGCCGGCGATCTCACCGAGGATGCCGCCCCCGGTGTCGGGGAGTCGGACGGACAGGTCGCCGTCCCGTACGGCGGTGAGCCCGGCGAGCAGCCGTCGGAGGCCGTCCTCCCCGGGTTCCGTCTGCGGCGCGGCCGGGTCCGGGGTGGAACCGTGCTCTGCCATGGGGACCTCGCACAGGGGGTGGCGCGGGCCCGGGTGCAGGCTGCACGGAGGTCCCGCATCACCCTCCACTCTAGGCCGGGCCCGGTCCATCGGGCGGGGCCGTCACCACCACCTCCACCTCGAACCACACGGCCGTCCCCCGGCCCGGAGACGCAGCCCCAGCTCACCGCGAGCCGTTCCAGGAGGACGGCCTCGGGGGCGAGCAGCAGGGCGTCCTCGGCGGCGACCTGCCCGGGTTCCCCGGCGGGCCCGAACCAGCCGCTCAGGGCCCGCTCCGTGAGTTCGCGACACTCCGCACCACTCCGTCACCCTCCGTCAGCTCGTGGCGGCGGGAACGAGCGGGCGCACGCCGTACGCGCGGGCCGGCCATACGGTGCTGCCGCCCCGTCCGGGCCGCCGAACCGCGCGGTGCGGCGACTTCCCGGGGTCAGCCCTCGGCGTCGGTGTCCGCGAGCGCGGCGTCGGTGTCCGCGTACACCTGGAAGACCTGCAGCGCCCCGGTGATCTCGAAGATGCGGCGGACCGGCGGCCGCAGCCCGGCGAGGTCCAGGTGCCCGCCTTGGGCGAGCAGCCGCAGCCGCGTCCGCAGGAGCACGTTCAGACCGGTCGAGTCGCAGAACTGCAGCCCCGTGCAGTCGACGACGACGCGCACGGCCCCCGCGCTCTCGGCCAGCGCGTTCCGCAGGGGTTCCACCGTGTCGTGGTCGAGCTCGCCGTCGAGCGCGAGGACGACGGCCCCGGGGTGTCCGCCGTGCCGGCTCACCACCAGCAGACGGTCCTCCGCCCGCGTAGGCCTCGCCTCTCCCGTCCGGCTCGCAGCCTCCATGGGGTTCACCCGCCTCCTCGTGTACGATTCCGCACCCCCCTGGCTCCAGACTTCCGAGGGACCCCTCCACGGCCAGAAGCCCCTACCTCATTCCTGCCCCTTTTCGCCCGCTTCTGACCCCCTGGGACTTGCCCCGTTCCCCCGTTGGTTCCTTCCCGAACCACGTCGCCTCTCGGCGCAGGCGCCGGCCGGCCTCGCCGACTTCCTTCCGGATCCCGGTCGCCGGTTCGTCCATCGACTCCTCGGGCTGCTCGCGGGAGCCGTCGGGTCCGTCCTGGCCCTGCTGCTTCTTCACGTGGCCGCGGCTGCCCCGGATCCCGTCGCCCATTCGCCCGGTTCAGCCGCTCGCGCGGTCGGTCGCCGCGTCGTCCTGGAGGAGGCCGTCCCTGAGCTCGTGGAGGATGCGGGTGAGCAGTCGCGAGACGT